>CAZMUM010000019.1:41842-90447 GCA_964569385.1 uncultured Acidimicrobiales bacterium | reverse complement strand
GTCAGGCCAACAAGGCCGCGTAAACCAAGTGACCGGCCTACGGGGGGAAGCTCAGGCCGATGGTGTCCGGTGGGCCGGTTCGAGCCGCGAGTTTGGAGGGTTGAGCCCTTGGGCAGTCTGGTTGGAAGGAGCCGCGGCAGCCCGGACCCAGTCGGCTAACGCGTCTACAACCCGGATGGGTTTGTGGGGATGTGGCTCTTGACGGTGGGCAAGGCCTTGCGGGATTCGCCCGTTTTTCTGTTTACCAGCGGGGTGGTAGGTCGATTGGTTCGGGCTCGATCCGCTCGGTCTGGGTGAATCGTCTGGTGGAGGTTTTCCCGTTGGCTCGTGCCGGTTCGGCGTTGGGCGGGCCGACGGTCGCGTTTGGTGCACAGCCGTTCATCGGTGTCAGGTCGTTCGTTCGTGCCAGGTCGGTACCGTCCGGACGATGGTGCTCGGTTTCGCCTGTTCTGCGCTCGTATGAACCTGGTTTGGGTGGTGGTTGTGGGGGTGGGTTGGTCCATTTGTCGATTTGTTGTCGTGTGAGGTCTTGTTCTAGTACCCATTGGTGGGGTCGATTTCCGGGTCGGAGGTGGGCTTTCATTTGGTGGAGTCTGGTGTGGTGGGTGGGGCAGGCGAGTGCGAGGTTGCAGATGTCGGTTTTGCCGCCGTGTCGTCGGAAGGTGAGGTGGTGGGCGTCGCAGCGTGTGGCTCGCATGTTGCAGCCTTTCCAAACACAGCATCCATCGCGGATGGTTAAACCTTGTTTCTGTATTTCGGTGGCGTACGGCTCGGCGGTTGCCAGCTGATACTTCCCCGGATGTTGGCTGGTCGAATCTGTTATCCATAACAAGATTTCGGACTTGCACAGGATGTTGTTCAGGATCGAGGCTGGTACCGGTTCGCCATCTTGGGTGTAGGCCGAGGCTTTAGGGTCACCGAACATCGATAGGTCCATGGTGAGGTTCACCCGATACCCACCCGACCGGCTTTCCCCACCACCGTTCCAGCCGTTTTGACTGTGGGGTCGGGCGACAGAACCACCGGCAGGGTCGGAACCTGCATCCTCGGAAGCGGCGGTCTCGGGAGTGGCGTTGGTGCCGGCGGTGGTGGTGTTGGTGATGTTCTGGATGGTGAGGTCTTCTGGCGAGACTCCGAATAGGACGGCGCAGGCGTCTGCACCGATCTTGCGCGGGCTGCGAAGTTTCAGCGGGTTGGGTTCAAGTTTGTCTATCTGGAACTGCCGTCTTACTTCTCGGTCGAACATTTCTTTGAACGCGGCACCGATGATGGGGTCGAAGTTGATGTTGATCCAGGTCATACCGTGTTCGTCTACACCGCAGAGCCCTTTGCGACGGTTCCGCTGACGACGAAACTTCCGTTCAGCGTCGCCTTCATCAGCAGCCAGGATGGCTGTTTTGATGGCTGCCAACGTCTCATCAGTCGTCTCGCACATCGCACCGGCTAACAGTTGGCGTTTCGCGTCGGCTGGGAGGCTGGCTTTCATAATCGCGTCAGCTTGCTCAGTACTAATCAAGCCCGCGTTTAACGCTTCAGCAACATCGGGATGTGCTTCCAACCGTTTCACACGAGCCAAACGTTCACGCTCAGCCCGACCAGAAGGCCCACCACCCGTGTTGTTGTTGGGACCAGAACCGGCACCACCGTCATCCGAACCAGAGCCTGAGCCTGAGTCTGAGTCTGAACCATCGGAATCTGCGCTGTCGGCTCCAGCGTCGGGGCCTGGGTGGGGTCGTGGTCTTGGCGGTTGCGGACCGTTACCGCCGCGCAACACACCAATAGCTGAATGCAGTGTTGCTTCTTGGCCATCAAGACGCGAACGCATCGACTGAACCTCATACAACAGACCCTCAACGTAGAGAAGGTCCATTTCCTCAAGTTCGTCAGATGTGTGAAATCGCACACTCGCCGTTCGCATAAACAGCACACTATCAAACAAACGTTCTAGTTCCACCATAACCCCAGAACTATTGAGACAATCTATGTAGAACTCACGACGATGGCTAAAACATACTCACAAAGGCCAACAAGATCGAACAAACACGGTACAACTCCACCCCCAAGCCCTCGAGACGGGCGTCCAAGGGGCCCGCATGCGATTGACTGGTGGCAATGGCGAACAAGGCGGGTCGGTACCTCACAGACCCACCGTGTGGCCCGGTCCACACGACGTTGCAATGACAAATACGGGTGGCACCCGCGATCATCGCCGTTACGACTGTCAACACTGGCGACCCGCTCGCGACGAACCCGTCATGATCGAGGGTAACTTGCAGCCGGTCGGGTTTGCGCGATACTCACGACACAGAAATTGCTGCCTCGGAGAACCAACAACAGTGCCGATTCCACAACGTTTCCTTGGTGATGACCCGATGCCAGCCATTGGGCTTGGCACATGGCGTTTGGCCGGCGACTCTGGGGCCCGCATCGTTAGCGACGCTCTTGGCCTTGGCTATCGCCATCTCGACACCGCCCAGATGTACGACAACGAGGCTGCTGTTGGTGCGGGGATGGCAAGCAGCAGCGTTGTTAGGCACGGGATCTTTCTGACCACCAAGATCGACGATCATCAGCATCACCCGACCGACTTCGACCGTTCTTTAGACGAAAGCCTCACTCGGCTGGGTACCGATTACGTCGATCTGCTGCTGATTCACTGGCCAGTTGAGTGGGCCATCATGGCCGAGACTCTCGGAAGTCTTGCTGCGGCTAAGGCTGACGGCCGAGCTCGTCACGTCGGAGTTAGCAACTTTGAGCCCGATCAGGTCGACTTTGCGCTGGATCGAGCACCCATAGAAGTAAATCAGATCGAGTATCACCCATTGCTTGGCCAAGATGCGCTTGTGGACCAGGCCCGTAACCGGGGGCTCTTGATCACCGCATACTGTCCGATCGCCCGCAACGAGGTTGCTCAGGACCCGGCCTGTGTTCAAGTGGCGAAACGAATTGGTGTGACGCCGGCCCAAGTAGCACTCGGATGGTTGCTGGCCCAAGACCACGTCGCCGCGATCCCCCAGACCTCGAATCAGGACCGTCTGGTTGAGAATCTTGCCGCCGGCGAGTTGGTATTGCAAACAGAAGACATCGAAGCGATCAATGCCACCCGAAAGGACCTACGAATCGTCAGCCCGCCAAAGAGTCCGTGGCGAAGCCACTGACGACCAAACAAACCAGCGTCCATCTACCTAGAGTTGGCGCCGTGAAACTCACTGCTGAACGCAAAACGGGTGGCGTCGCTGCCGAAATCGACCTTGATGGCGGACGGCTGGCGTCGCTCGTGATCGATGGATTGTCGCTGCTAGTCGGTCCCCACGATCGCGCCACCCGCTGGGGTTCGTTTCCGATGATTCCGTGGTGCGGCCGACTCCCCCGAGGGCGCCTTCGCTGGAACGAAACAACCTACAAGTTCCCGATCACAAGCGCTCCGCATGCCAACCACGGCCTACTGCACACGTCGGACTGGTTCGAGGTCGACGATCAGACAATTCGCGCCGAACTCAGCGACCCGTGGCCGTTCGGCGGTTTCGCCACTCAGCACTTCGACCTCAGCGCCACCGCGCTCACGATTACGGCCGAGGTTCATGCTGTGAATCAACCAATGCCAGCCATGATCGGCTGGCATCCGTGGTTCAAACGGCGCCTCGAGCGAGGCGGAACCGCGACGTTGTCGGTTCTGGCCGAATCGGCCTACAAACTCGATGCCCACATGGTGCCAACCGGCGAGCTCGGCCCAGTGCCTCCGCAGCCATGGAACGACTGCTTCGTCGACATGGTGCTACCGCCGGTACTCGATTGGCCGAACGCACTGACACTTTCGATCAGCTCAAGCTTTGATCACTGGGTGATCTTCACCGAGCCAGAACACGCAATCTGTGTTGAGCCCCAAAGTGGCCCACCGAACCAGCTGAACTCGGCGCCCGTGACCGTTGAGCCCGGAACCCCACTCGTGGGCACGATGACATTCGATTGGGGCTAGACCGGTTGTCCCTGGATTACCCGACGCCAAGTTGATGACCTAGGCGGCGACGATGTCGTATCCGGCCTCGTCGATGGCCTCGCGGATGGCCGCATCGTCGCCGCCAGACACATCGACGCGTCCCGCGGCCAAGTCGATCTCGACGCCAGAGACGCCGTCGACGCCGCCGACTTCGCCCTTGACGGCGGCCACGCAATGATCGCAGGTCATTCCCGAAACTGTGTACGTATGAGTTGCAGACATGTCCTCCAGCCTAGGACCTCAGCACATCAGCACCTCAGCACGGTTGCGAAGTGATCCACGCGCCACGACAGTGGCCCCTCGACATCGGCCATGATGTAGCCATGAGCAGCCATGAGGGCCAACCACAATCAACGCCAGAATCAACGGCCGAGCTTGTCGCACGACTCCTTTCAAGCAGCGCCAGAACGGCGACGTCTTCGGTGATCCGCGACCTCCTTCAACACGCCAACCGGCCAGGCGTAATCTCGTTGGCTGGTGGCATTCCGGCCCCAGAGCTATTCCCATTGGAGCGGTTGGCCAACGCGGCCACGTCAGCAATCAGCGAGCTTGGCGCCGAGGCCGCCCAATACGGGCTGACCGAAGGGGTGACCGAGCTCCGGGAGCTACTAGCCGCAGAAGCTTCAGTCGAAGCCCCCGTCACACCATCGCGAGTGGTGGTTACCACCGGAAGCCAACAGGCGATCGATCTCATCGGTCGGGTTCTAATCGACGAAGGCGACACGATCGTTACCGACGACCCGGCCTATCTTGGCGCCCTTCAGGCGTTACGCGGCTACAACCCCAAACTCGTCGGCGTCCGCGTGGACGACGAAGGTCTCGATACCGATCACTTGGCCGAACTGTTGACCAACGGGCTGCGACCGGTTCTTGTTTACACCAATCCGAACTTTCAGAACCCCACCGGCAACACCATGACGTTGCCAAGACGCAAGGCCCTCGCTGCGCTAGCCGACGCCTACGGGTTCCTGATCATCGAAGACGACCCCTATGGCGCTCTGCGTTTCGATGGCGAGCCCGACCCATCACTTGCGGCGTTCTCAGACCGAGTGGTTCGAATTCGCACGGTGTCCAAGACGTTGGCTCCTGGTTTACGGGTCGCCTGGGTCTTTGGGCCTCAGAAGTTGATCGACTCGCTGGTGATAGCCAAACAGGCCGTCGACCTACACACCTCGACGTTCACCCAACACACGGCGCTTCGCCTGCTGAAAGACCCGACCTGGTACACCGACCATCAGGCGACGCTTGGACCCTGGTATCGAGACCGGCGCGATGCCCTCTCAGAGGGCTTGACCGCGGCCTTCGGTGATGAGCTCACCTTCAACCAACCGAGCCGCGGCATGTTCCTATGGGCTGAACTGGCCGATGCGACCATCGATACCTCGGCGCTGCTCGACGTTGCCCTCGATGAGGGCGTGGCCTTCGTGCCCGGATCGGCCTTTGCTGTCGACCGGCCGCTACCAAGTCATTTGCGGCTGTCGTTTGCCACGCCATCACCAACCGAACTTATCGAGGCTGCAAGCCGACTTCGCACCGCGGTCGACAAACTGTCGGCAAGCTAGACACCCCACTGCTCGCCGGCACGCGGGCGCCGCAACGGACGCGTAGCCCAGGTCATGATCACGCCAGCAAGCAAAGCGATCACGACGAACCATAGGATCACCTCACCGAGCCCGGTTTGAGCGAGTTCATCGGGCAGACCATCACCGTCGGTGTCGGTCTGGCCACCGCCTTGGGATCCTCCGCCCGAAACCGAACCATCAGCAGAGGTGGTTGTTGTCGTTCCACCGCCATTGCCTGAGCCACCGCCTGGCGCCGTGGTGGTGGTAGCTGATCCACCAGGGATGGAAGTGGTCGCGCCGCCACCTCCGGGTGCCGTCGTGGTAGTGCCCGCTCCGCTGCCAGAAGTTGTAGTTGTCGTCGTGCCACCCGACCCACTAACGGTCTCGGTGAGGCCATCTGCTGCGGCTCCAAACGCGGCGTCGACGTCACCCTGGTCGAGGGAAGTGCCTCCGACCTCGTTACCTCCGGTGGCCGACACCGTGTTGGCTACCGACTGGCCCGCCGAGGCCGTTACCAACAGTTCCAACTGAAGCAGCGCTGTCGCGCCCACGGGGATTACGCCCAAGTGGATACACAACACGTCTCCGCTTGCGGGGGCACAGGTCCAACCTGCTCCTGAGAAGTCGTCATAGGCAAGCCCAGCTGGGAGATCGTCGATCAGCGTGATCGCACCCGAGGTTGGCGATGGCCCGTTGTTGCGAAGGGCGAGCTCATAGGTGACAATCGAACCCGCGTTAAGTGGGTCGAGCCTGTTGATCGTCAAGCTCAGATCAGCGAGCGGCACATCTGCATCGACGGTGTGGTCGTTGTTCGATAGCGAGTTGTCGAGCGAGAACGAGGCGACGGCTGATGCCAAAGTCGCTGATGGGGCGGCTGCAGCGCCGGCATTTACCGAGAGGTCGTAGGACGAACCAGCCCCGTTGCCAAGATCGCCGACGAGATAGTCGCAACGAACTGTGTCTTGGTTGGGTGCGGGGTCCGCGGCGCACGACCAGGCGGCGGCGCCACCTCCGACGACACCAACGAAGGTCAGACCGCCTGGCAGTGTGTGCACTACCTGAATCGGGGCGATTGCGGAGCCCGGACCGAGGTTGTCGACCTGCACCGCGAACTCATTGTCCTCGCCGAACCGGAACTGGCCTGACACAGTCGCAACGACCCTGATGTCAGCCGAGTTACGGAAGCCGAAGTCGATGTTGGTCATGTCGGCGCCAGCACCAAGAATGATGTTTGCCACACCGTCGTGAACACCATCGCCGTCGAAGGTCGGAACAAGCCCAGCGGCTGAGACATCAGGAACCGTCACCTGGTAGAAGCCCGCCGGAAGGTTGGCAACCACATAGGCGCCGGTACTGCTCGTGTCAGTTGACCAGGTGTTGGTTGTTCCCGAAACAGGGTCGGTCCAGCCCAGATCAACCGATGTCGACCCGATACCGCTCTCGCCAGCCGAGGTCTGGTCGCCGTCGGAATCAAGCCAAACAAGATCACCGATCGAGCCGCTCCCAGTCCACGCGAAATCAATATCGAATCGGATCGACTCGTCCACTCCGGCCGTTCCGGGATCATCGGTTAGGTCAACTGTTGCGGTGCCGTCGGATCCGCCGTCGGCGTCGTAGACGCTAGTGATGCCTGTTGGCAACGTCGCTGGGGCTGGTGTGACGGTCACGTTGCCGGCAGGGAGACCCTGAGCCCGCCAGAACCCCGAACCATCGCTGGTACTCGTTAGCTCGACGGTCTGGCCGCCTGGACCTGGGTCGGTCCAGGCCGTAACCACATCGATACCGGACAACAACACATCGCCTGGTGCCGGTACCGAGGCCCCGTTGCCGTCGATGTCGAGCCACAAGGTGTCGCCCACCTGGCCAAGGCCGAGGTAACCAAAGTCGAGATCGTTGTTGGTTGGGGCCCCGGCAGTAAGCGTTACAACTGCTGAGTAAGGAGTTGCGATTGGCCCGGTCAGCAGGCTGTCGTCGAAGTCGTGGCTCACGGTCAGGTTGCCAGGCAGATCGGTGTCGTCGACCGTGACTGTAAGCGGGATATTGAATGGCAATGAACCAACAGTCCACGAACCGCCGAACCCGGTGGTCACGGTCGTGGAGCTCGAGCCGCTGTTCCAAGAAACCGTCACATCGATCCCGGACAGACCAATCTCAGCAGGATCGAACACTCCGTCGAAGTCGAGGTCCAGCCACACAAAATCGCCAAGCACACCGGTGGTGAAGATCGAAAAGCTGTCCTCGGCCGAAGCGGCATCGGACGTTGCGACCGAAGCCCCGAGCGACGCAACCACAGCAACAGCGAATCCGCCCAATATGGACGCGGCTCTACCAGCGACCGCTGAGCGTCGTTGGTTTCGCGCCGTTTCGATTCCAATCGAGAAGATGCTCATCGCACCTCCATCGGCAACTCAGAATCGATGTTTGAGCATCCACCAAAGGTCTCGGCGAGACAAGACCGCCAGAAGTGCACCGGCCATCGAAGCCAGTAGTGCGGCCAAGACCAGCTGCCCGACCGACATACCCGTCCTGGCCAAAACGTTGCCGTTGGCGCCGTCGGTGTTTGTTGGCACAGTGCCGCCGTTTAGGTCGACACCGATCTGGGCTGCCAGCTCTGCTCCGATCGACTCGATGAGCCCTGGAAGTTCAGTCGGGTCGAGCTCGACACCGCCAACCTTGTTACCGCCCGTCACCACAACACTGTTCTGCACGTTGTCGCCGGGCGATCCGGCAACCCTGACAGTCACAGAGATTAGGGCTGTAGCCGACACCGGAATCGGGTTGTCCGTAGTGCAGACAACGTCGGAGCCCTCATCGGCGCAGACCCAGCCTTCGCTGCTCGCGCTGACGAACTCGAGCCCAGTTGGAAGCTCATCGACCACTCGGAGCTGGCCCCGAGTGATGGACGGTCCAGCATTGCGCACCGAGAGCAAGTAGTTGGCCTCGGAACCAGCGAATAGATCGCCGGTGAGTTCCTTGCTCATCTCGATGATCGAGAGTGGCACTGCCACCTCGTCGACGGCCGTGTCGTTGCTGGGGTCAGCGTCGACTGTTGATGTCTCGATGGTGGCGGTGTTGATCACCTGGGGCACGGCGGCGAGGCCGACGTCGACTACCAGGTCGAACGTTGACACCACACCGTTGGCCATCTCCGCGCTAGCGAAGGTGCAGTCGATGGTGTTGGCATCGAGAGCGCTGCGCGGGACGCACACCCAGTCGACGCTGTCGGCGCCCGCGATGGCGACGTAGGTCGTGCCCGGTGGCAAGGTGTCGGTCACAACAACGTCATTGGCAACACCAGGACCAGAGTTTGTGACCGTTATGGTCCAAGCGTTCTGCTCTCCGACCCTGAACTCGCCAGGCGAGGTCTTGGAAATGCCGACGTCGGCAACGAAACGGATACCGAAGTCGGCATCGTCGACGCCGACACCGACGCCCAGCGCGATGTCTGTTGTTCCGTCAGGGTTTCCATCGCGATCATTGGTGTTTATCAGCCCAACGGGGTCGCTCGGGAGGTTCAGCCCCAACGTGATGTTTCCCGCAGGAACGTTGGCGAAGAGATAGCTGCCATCGACATCGGTAGTTTGGGTTAAGACCATCGTCAGGCCCGTTACTGGGTCGGTGTAGTCGAGTTCGAGCTCGATGTTCGGCGCGCCGGTTTCGATGGGTTCGGCCAACGCCGGATCGGTGTCGGCCATACCATCGCCGTCACTGTCAAACCAGACAAAGTCGCCGACCGTTGCCAATCCCACGAACGCGAAGTCTTGGTCGAGGTCGATGGCCTCGTTGACTGTTGTGGTTATGGCCTCGTCGAGCAGGGTTACCAGCGATGTGCCGTCGGCTACATCTGGGCCAGCAGCGCCGTCGTTGTCGTAGCTCGGCGCGACCCCGCCTGGTAACGACGTCGGCACGACAACCACGACATAGTCGCCGTCAGGAAGCCCTTCGGCGAGGTAAGTGCCCGAGTCGTTGGTCGTTCTCGTTACTACGAGATTCGCCCCGCCCCCAGTTGGGTTGAGCCACGTCACGGTGACGTCGACGCTAGGCAGACCAACATCGGCCACCGTCGGAGCCGTCGAACCGTCTCCGTCGACGTCAAGCCACACGGTGTCGCCAATGGCACCGAGACCGACGTAGCCGAAATCGACGTCGTCTCGATTCGGAGCAACAGAGCTCAGGGTAACCACAGCCGAGTGTGCAGTCGCGACTGGTCCACCACCCGCTAGGTCGTCGAGGTCATGGGCGGGCGCAATGTTGGTTGGAAGATCCGTATCGTCGACCGTGACGGTTATCGCAACATCGAACGGCAGATTCTCTACCGACCACAATCCGTCGGTGTCTGTCGTTGTTGTCACGGCGATTGGTCCCGTTGGTCCGCCGAACGTGATCTCGATATCGACGCCAGCGAGGCCGACCTCGTCGTCGCTGTCCGGGCCAGAGCCCTGAACCCCGTCACGGTCTAGATCGAGCCAGACCACATCGCCGATCGAGCCGGCACCAGTGATGGACACGTCCATTGAGCTGAGGTTCTGGGCGGCGGCGAGCGTCGCGGTCATCTGCCCATCGGGACTCACTGCGCCGTCGTTGTCCCATGTGAACTTGGAGATTCCCGATGGCAACGAGGCGTCGTCGATGTCGATTGAGTATTCGCCAGGAGCTAGGTTCGCGAGCGACCAAGTACCGTCGGCTGCGGTGGTCACCACGAAGCCAAGATCGTCTGCGCCTTCGTCGATACCTGGAGTGCCCGGGTCATCTCCAGCCACCGCGTCGAAACCGGCCCAAGAGATACCCAGGTCCACGCCAGACAGAGGCTGATCGTCGCCGACGAGAACTCCGTCAGCTGGTTCGGCCTCGGCCGATGCGTCGCTATCGAACCAGACTCGGTCGCCCAACGTCGCGTCACCGGCGAACGAATAGTCGATGTCTGTAGTGCTCGCGGCAACCTGGTCGAGAGCAACCGAGGTAACCAGAATCGCACCGTCCTTGCCGAACGTCTGAATGAGCGACGACGGCGGGCCGCTAACGGTGACGGTTACGGTTCCGTGAGGCAGTTGCCCAACGCTCCACAATCCATCTACATCGGTGGTTACGACCCTGACCAGGTCGGCGCCCTGGGGGTTCGTCCAAACAACTGACAACCCCACACCGGCAATGCCAGGTTCGTTGGGCAACGCTCCAGCAGCCAAGTCTGGGGAAGCGGTACCTGAGGCGTCGAGGTCCAACCAGACCAGATCGCCGACCGAACCGGCGCCGGTGTATCCAAAGTCCTGATCGAGACGGTTAGGTGAGCCCGTGTCCAGCAGCACATCGGAGGAATCATTGGTGCTCGCTCCGGGCACGATGCCAGCCTGATCGTCGGCGTCGTGGGTCTGGATCATCCCCGCCGGGAGCGTGCCGGGGCTAACAGCTACGCGGTAGTTAGCGTCGGGCCCAGAGGCCAAAGCCAGATTGGAGACTGTGTAGTTGCCGCTGGCGTCGGTGACGATCGAAATGACCTTGTTGTCGAGTGTTTCGTCGATACCGACCGTGCTCGGATCGTCATCGATCGCACCGTCGACACCCGCCCAGGTGATGTCAACCTGCACGCCTGACAAGCCAGGTTCACCGGCATCGAGCACACCGTCTGAGTTGTAGTCGTACCAAACGAGATCGCCCAACGAACCAGCACCAACGTAGGCGAAATCCTGGTCGAGGTTCGACGCCCCGGCCAGCGTGAGCGCGCTGACGTTGGGTGTCGCGACTCCATCGGAATCGAACTGGGCGGTTAGGCCAGAGGGAAGTGTCATGGGGTCGACAGTTATGGTGAAGTCTCCATCGGGAAGAGCACTGAAGAAATAGAATCCGTTGACGTCGGTCGTGGTGCTCCGCTGCTCCGGATCGCCGATAGCAGGTGCCCAATCAACGGTCACGGTCACGCCGCCAACCCCGATGTCGACACCATCGAACAGGCTGTCGTTGTCGCCATCGATGTCGATCCAGACTCGATCGCCGATGCTGTTACCGCCCTGGTAGCCGAAGTCCTGGTCGAGCCGAACAGCCGACGGCGTGGTCAAGGTCACGTCTGAGCTATGGAACGTGTTTGGTCCTCCCCCGCCGACAGGGTCGTCGCCATCGACGGTGGGAGCAACTGAGCCAGGAAGGGTGGTGTCGTCGACTGCAACAACGTAGTCGCCGGTGGGGAGATTCGAGAACAGATACGTGCCATCTGGTCCGGTAGTCATTTGGTACACAACGACTGGACCGTCGGGGTTCTGCCAGGCCAGGTTCATGGTCAGACCGCCGAGACCAACTTCGCCACTAGAGGTGCCGTCGCCGTCGTTGTCGAGCCAGACAAGGTCGCCAATCGAGCCAACGACCGCGGTGTACGCGAAATCGATATCGGTATCGTTGACCGCCGGAATTGATGACGTTCCGAGTCCTATCACGTCGGCCACATTTGCCGAACCGGTGCCATCGACATCGTAGGTAGCCACATCGATGTCGTGGCGAAGCGATCCTGTCTGGACGGTGACTCGATAGTCGCCATCCATGAGCCGAGTTACAGTCCACAGCCCCGAGCCATCGGTGGTGACGATGGGCAGCACGATGTCGTCGCCGTTGCCGAACACATCATCGAATCCGGCCCAGGTGACAACGATGTCGACACCTACGAGCGCAACATCGCCTGCAGCCGGGCTAGAACCTCCGTCGCCATCGACATCGAACCACACTTCGTCGCCAAGAGAGTTGATGCCGGTGTAGCCAAAGTCGCGATCCAACACGGGAGTGTCGTCAGTGAGGCTGATCACGTTGACACCATCGTTGGTTGCATCAGGGTCGGCGGTGATGACAAGACCATCGGGCAAAGTCGCGCCGACTATCGAAATGGTAATCGGATGGTCGACGGGCATTCCAGAAACAAACCAGTCTCCGTTGGCATCGGTAGTGGCTGTTGCTGATTGGGCACCGCCGCCAAGGTCGAACGCCACTGTTACATCAACCCCAGGTATGCCAGGCTCGCCAGGATCCTGTATCGCGTCGCCGTCGACGTCGTACCAGACTCGATCACCAACCTGACCAGCGAGGGCAAGGAGCGAAGCGTCATCGACGTCGTCGTCGCCGCCCGGCACACTGGCGTCGCCCGGTGTCGAGTCTGGGTCCCACTGGTCGGCGGTGTCGAGTGACGCAACGTTGGTGACAGTGCCGATGGCTCGGACTTCGACGTCGAGGCGCAAGGTGGCTGAAGCCCCGTTCGCCAGGGGTCCGATTGTCCAGGTTCCACCCGAGTAGGTGCCATCGGAACCAGCCAAGACACTGTTCAGATCAACCTCCACAGGCAGAGAGTCGTCAACTGTGATCCCGGTTGCGGCGTCGGGACCATCGTTGGTCACCGTGATGACGTAGGTGACATCTTGACCGAAGTAGTACGGCCCGAGCTCCTCGATCTGTTTCGCTAGTCGCAAGTCGGCCCGGCGCACAAACACATCTGCGGTGTCCGAGGCCAGATAGGGACCATCGAGGTCTCCACTCGAACCGGACGAATCGATACCTGTAACCGCGACAAGATTCTGATGCACAGTCGCGCCGGTGCTTCCAACAGTAGCCAAGACCTGTGAGCTTGGAACCGCGTCAAAGCTGATGGTTATGACGTGTGTCTGGTCTATCGCATCGCCGAACGGTTCGGCGCCGCCGTCGACGAGGTTGTCCCATGTGAGCGTCTCTACATTGAGAGCCGACCCGTCGCCGCAGGCTCCGAAGTCAGCAGTGCAGTTGGGTTCGGCCCCAACTGCTGACGCGGCTCCGTATGGCGTTGTGATAGTCGTGCTGAGCGGCACATACACCCAACCTGGTGGCAAAGTGTCGGCGATGTCGACGTCGAAAGCGGGCGCGGTTACGTCGTTGTTCTCGATCGTTAGCTCCCAAGTAAAGGTTTGGTCGAGCCGGACGTCGGACCCGTCTTCATCGGCAGCAGGTTGTTTGGTCACCGTCAGCTCAGGTGTGTGCACCTCGACGGTCACGACATCGTCGGCCACTGCTCCTCTGAACGCGCCTACACCATTGCCATATGTGGGCACGTCAGCGTTAAGGCTGCGCTCTGGGCTGGGAAGCCCGTAGTAGAGGTCAATAGCCGCGGTATTGGTGTAGTCGTCCAAGCCCGTCACTGCGTCTCCGGCGAGAAGCACAACGTCATAGTCAAATGTCGCGGTCGCTCCGGGGTTAAGAAGCGCAATGGATGCATCGAGAGTCCGAGTGCTGTTGGTCCAGGCCATAACCGACGCTGTCGATCCAGTCACCGGGCCATCGGCCACAACCGGCGAACCCGATGGAGCATCAAGGAGCGTCAGATTGATGTCGAGAACATCGGTAAACGTCACGTCGATTGCCGCAGCCGTTCCGGTGTTCTCAACGGTGATCGTGTACCGCAACAACGCTTCAACGTCGCTGTCGCAGCCATCAGTCGGGTTGCCATCTGGGTCGGCGAGATTGCCTGGGATGGTATCGCAAAGTGGGTTGGCGAGCGGTGATCCGCCCACGAAGGCCACATCTTTGTCGATAGTGAGTTGGGGCTCGATCACGACCAAGGATTCGGATTCTTCGGCGGAGGCTTCGTCCCACGCTGGGTCGGTGGGGTCGTCGTGAGTGGCCGGGAGCGACCCTGGCGCCGCAGGGGCAACCTCGTCGGTGCCGTTCCAGCGGATGATCGCCGTGTTTGCGACACCGTCGCCGGCCACTGCGTCGAGGTCGACGTGCATTGTGTACGGCACCTCGATCTCGCAATCGCCGCCAACGGCTTGAACATCGCCGACAAACCACGCCAAACGCGAGGGCACGCCACCGACGCCCTGGAAGGTCTCGATCTCTGAGATTAGCAGTGGGTTGGTAGATCCCGACGCCCGCTCGCGGCACTCGGCACCGATAATCGGGTCGCCACCAAGCAACCCGTTTCCGAACGAATCGAAGCTGAGCCTCGAACTTGGGTCGTCGAAGATCGTGAGGTCATAGGCGATGGTTCCATCGGGGATTGTCACCGTGTGCGAAAATTGAATCACCTCGCCGACGTTGGCCGAAGCCAGATCACCTCCGCCGAACGGTTCGATATCTTTCACCAGGGACGGATTCGGCAGATCGACGCTGTCGAAGGCACTGTTGGCATAGCTGCGCCCAGGGCCAAGCGGGTCTGTGTCTGGCAGGCCGTCGGCCTGGATGGCCACATCGTTTCTGAGCTCACCAGATACCACAGAAGGGTCGTCAACTGTTACTGAGACCGTCAAATCTACTACGCCACCTGGGCTTATTGCGCTAAGGCCCACTACTTCT
The DNA here is from genome assembly GCA_964569385.1 of uncultured Acidimicrobiales bacterium. Classification (GTDB taxonomy): domain Bacteria; phylum Actinomycetota; class Acidimicrobiia; order Acidimicrobiales; family Poriferisodalaceae; genus JAADHX01. The sequence goes on along the minus strand of CAZMUM010000019.1, from coordinate 75,594 downwards.
GCCGATGTCCACCTAAGCGTCTCTGGCGACCCGCTGTCGGACAACCCGCCGCCAAAATTGGTGACCGTGACCCCGAGTGGAAGGGTGTCTGTAACCACCACGTCGTAGGCCGTGGCGTTGGCTGGTGCATTGCTGACGGCGATATTCCAGGTAATCGTGTCGCCGGGTACAACATTGTTTCCGGCTGGAACGGTGTGTGATTTCGAAACGGTTGGGGCTGGTTCGACAACATCGAGCACGATTGCGTCTGCGGTCTCTGGCGTCTGGGCTCCGCCAAGGCCATCGTCCCACCCGAAGCTCGTTGTGTTGGATATCGAAGAACCGTCGACGACAGCTGGTTGGTCCTCCACCACAACCCAGAACGTGAGGGTAAGTTCGTCGTCGCCTGAGCCTGCTGGGTTTGAGTAGGTGCCTACGGGCTGCACCACCGAAACCGTGCCGTTCGAGCCCACCGAAGGAGTACTAACTGTCCACGCCGTGAACGCACCACCCGGCGTCGACGAGCTCTGGGCACCTACGACCACGACCGAACCGTCAACAAGAGCAGAACCTTCGTAGTAGGTGAGTTCAGGGGGAAGCACGTCGGCCAAGATGCCCGCCTCGACCGAGGTTCCTTCAGGAATGGTCAGTACCAGCTCGTACTGAACAACCTCGCCAACGCTCACCTCGTCGTTTGCAGCTAGAAGGCTGGCATTTCGACTGTTCCCGCCGTCAGCGATGCCGGACTGCTGGTCCTTGGCCACCACTACATCGGCGGTTGTGAGTAGCGCTTGGTCATCGGCTCCACCGGTGTTGGCCACGAGTGCCGAATCAGTGGTGTCGATGTTGTTCGCGGGTACGTAGACGCGGCGAGCGTCTTCGGTCAAGACGTCGCCGTCATCGAAGCCGTTGATGATGGCCTCGTATTTGCGGATTCCGGCAGTGTTGGTGAAGGACTCATCTGCTGACACATCGCCAAATACAGTCAGCGAGTAGCGCAAAATCACGTCGCCAGGGTTACCGCCCGTCGGGGCCGTCCTGCCAAGATCGGCACTAACCGTGATGCCGGTGCTCGGCCAGGTAACGCGATAAGGATTCGCCAGGGAGCCGTCGCCGGTGCATGCACCAGCCGCCGAGATCCCAGAAACATCAGAACACGTGAAACCCCCCGGCAGCATGTCCCACACCTCGACGTCGACGGCGTCAGCGTTGCCGTCGTTCCAGAGATCCAAACGAAACTCGACCACTGCGTCGGCTTGGACGGGTGTTGGGGCCATCGGACCAGAGTGCGAGCCGTCGGCGTCTGGCCCCTGGTCGACAGCCTTGGTTATGGCGGGGGAAACCGAAGCAATCGTTGCTACGCCTTTGGTGAGGTTCAGTTGGGGCTCGGTCCATTCGGCTTTGGCCTCGTCGCGGTACTGGAGCACCGAACCAGAAGTGTTGCTGTGCCAGAGCTTCTGGAGGTTGACGCTAATGTCTGCGGCCGCGGCATCGTCTGGGTCTTGCAGGGTTGCTGCAAGTACCCAACGAAACTGGTGGCCAAGGTCGCCAACGACTCCAGCCGCGCCCAGCCGAAACTCCACCACTTGTGCAGCTTCGGTCACTGCTGTTCCAGCAAGTGTGTCCGGATCAGGGTGCGCCGGAGACACGAACGAATCAACCCGCGTGGCCGATCCAGTCACGTAGGCGAATCCTGGTGGAAGGATGTCGGTAACCAGTGTTTGGTCGTAGTCGAGCGAACCAGGGAAGTCGGCGCTCACCTCGAAACACACATAGTCGCCCGGGCCATAGCCAACCACACCAGGGTCGACATCGCCGTCGACCCACGAAATCGAGTCGTAGCTGGTCGCACAAGACATGGCGTTAAGGCTCGCGCCATCACCAAGAGGTCCACTTCGTTCGGCGATTCGTTTGTCGATACTTGGCAGCGAGTTTACGATGGCAGCCGAAGCCGTATCGGCATCGTCTGTGCCATCGGCCTCGGTATCGAGCGCCGGATCAGTCTCGGCAATGGTGAAATCAGGGCCAATTACCTCGACCCAATTGGTGGCCTCATCCCCGGCCAAAACAGGTGTGCTATCGGCTAGGGCCTCACGATATGCAGGACGCACAGTCGACACGTAGGCCAGCACAACTTCGGAATCACTCGGCACCGACTGAAGCGCCACGTGGTCTGCGCTGTTCCAGATCAGCTCGGTACGACCATCGGCCAACTCACGAACGCTCGTGTATGGCGTGCTCACAGCGGCCACGGTGCTATCAGTTCCGCCAACACAACCGGCCTGCCAGTCGGGGCTAGGCTCAGCTGTTAGGTCGGTGAGAAACGTACCCTGGGCGCACAAACCGTCTGGGTTCAGATCCCGAACCTGAAGGTTCTGAAAGTTCCGGTACTCGCCGGTGCTTAGCGTCAGTGTCGACGTAACTGTGCTCCCATGGAGCAGTGGCCCGGACACAGCCTTTGTGATGATGAGGTCTTCAACCTCAGTCGAATAGGTCTCGACGTATGGGTCGAGGCCGCCAGAAGCAACACCAGCGTAGGTACCGACCAGCGTTACCGTTGCAATCGCTATTGATTCGCCGACGCTAACTACATCGTCGGGTCCGTTATCGCTGAAACCATCTTCGAACGTTGGCGGACCGGCGTTGTTGTCGAGGTTTCGTCCCTGATTTAGAGTGACGCCAACGCCAGGCTCGTTGGTCCAGGTAATGCTGTTCTGGCGCATCGGTATTCCAGCTCGATAGCTGACATCGACGGTGTCGCCAGGGCTCATGGCGGCCGCACTGCCCAACGAGGCCGCATCCCACACAACCACGGTATTGGCAGTTCCATCGCCGTTACCAGCATCTGGCGAATCAACCGAGAGAGGGGTTTGGCACCCCGGGCCTGAGCTTGGACCGTCGGCAACCGGACCTGACCCAGTCCACTCTTCGCCAAGCGGCGCGGCACCGTTGAACGGTACATCCGTCGAGTTGTCGCTGGAACTCGGGTAATACGTCGTGCAGCCGAGAAACTCCCAATGAGGGCTCAGAACATCAGTGAAAGTGGTGACGGTCGAGGCGTAGTCAGGGTTATTTTCAATCGTACGAGTAACAATCTGGCCACTCGATCCGCTGCGACCGCCCGATCCGTTGTCGTGCACGCCACGGAGAAGTTCCCTTAGCGGCGTGTCGTTCACGCGGAACGCGAACAGTTCGTTGCTTATGACCGTCGCCGCGGTGCCCGTGTATGAGTTGTCGGTGTCGACTCCGGTCGGATCCTCGGTCACGAGCCCCGTAGATGGATCCCAATCGACGAGCACTAGCGGGTCAGCGTTGGCATAGACCGACGCATTGATGGTCAGCGCCGCTCCGACAGGCAGCGTGGCGTCGCCGATGCCTGGCCCACCGAAGTCCGGGTTGGTATCAACAGTGACGAACACGTTGAATGAAGAACCGAGCGGGAGATCGGCGACGTTGTCGAAGATGACAGTCGTTTCGCCGGGGTTCGGTTCGTCGGCGATTTCCGCAGCCACGGTCTCGCTGGCGCTCACCAACGACGAACCAGCGGGCAGAACTAGTCTCAACGTTGCGTTGAACAGGTTCCTTGTACCCGCAGGAGTTGGATTGGCTGCCGTCAGCACGTAGGTCGGCTGTTCGCCAATCAGGATTTCTTGAAGCTGTTGGGTTGCAATACCGAGCGACATCGCATCGACAGAGAGCGCCGAGGCGTAGTCAACGTCGCGACCAGGCCCAACGACGCCAACAGTGGTAGCCAACAACACCAAAACGGCGGCTACAGCACGGCTTCCTTGGCGATCCGCACGCGGTCTTCGGCGATTCGGACGCAAGTCACCCCTACGTCCTGTGGCATTGTTTGTCACAACACTTGAGGTCGACCGCGCTCACACAACCTTCAGCCATAGCCAGCGGCTTCAAGATGCCGTCATCGGTGGCCTCTAGAAGTAGGTGAGGCCTCGCCGCAACCACTACCCTTGAACCTAGATTTGATGCTGGCAACCAACACCGGCACGGCCAAGACGATCATCGAGAGCGAGACTCCCAATGGCAGACGAAGAAGACGACGACTTCCTACTTTGGTTCGCGGCAGTGACCGTCATAATTGTGGCGGTTGTTATTTCCTCAATCGTCGCCGTCGCCGTCGCCCTTGGTTGACAGTTCGGCGGTGTCGGCCGGTGAGCGACATCGGAGCGCAAGTGCGCCGGGAACATCCGCCGGCGCTGACGCGTTGAGCAGTACGAACCCCAATTAGACCTCGGAGCCCTCTGTGGACATCGCCGACTCGATAATTGATCTCATCGGGAACACCCCGATGGTGCGACTCCCCAGAGTGGCCGGCCATCTCCAGTGCCAGATCGTCGCCAAGGTCGAGGCCGCGAACCCTGGTGGGTCTTCGAAGGATCGTCCCGCGCTGGCCATGATCGACGCGGCCGAGGCCAGCGGCGAGCTTCAACCGGGCGGCACAATCGTCGAACCGACATCGGGCAACACCGGGGTCGGGCTCGCTATCGTGGCCGCCCAGCGGGGTTACAAATGCGTTTTTGTGATGACCGACAAGGTCGCAACCGAGAAGGTCGATCTACTGCGGGCCTATGGTGCCGAGGTTGTGGTCTGCCCCGTTGCGGTTGCTCCTGAAGATCCGGATTCGTACTACTCGACCGCCGAGCGGCTGGTTCGCGAAATTCCGGGCGCATACCGTCCGAATCAGTACTTCAATCAGGTCAATCCACAGTCACACGAACAGTCGACCGGCCCCGAAATCTGGGACCAAACCGACGGCAAGGTCACCCACTTCGTGGCCGGGGCCGGAACTGGAGGCACCCTCGGCGGCGTTGGTCGATACCTCAAGTCGAAAAACCCAGACATCCAGATAATCGCAGCCGACCCTGAAGGGTCGGTCTACTCGGGCGGATCTGGCCGTCCGTACCTCGTCGAGGGTGTCGGCGAAGACTTCTGGCCGCCAACCTATGACCCCGATGTAGTCGACCAAGTAATTGCTATCAGCGATGCTGACAGTTTCGCCATGGCCCGCAAGGTATCGCACGAAGAGGGTCTACTCATCGGCGGATCATGCGGTACCGCTATGGCCGCCGCTTTGCAGCTTGGCGAAAAGCTTGGCCCCGACGACCTCGTGGTGGTCTTGTTGCCAGACTCTGGGCGCGGGTACCTGTCAAAGGTGTTCAACGACTCGTGGATGGCCGAGTTCGGGTTCTTGACCACAACCGACGGAGTCACCGTCGGCGCTGTACTGGACAATCGCGGCGAGGGTGCAAAGTTGTTGTACGTGCGGCCCACTGAAACGGTGCGCGATGCCGTCGAACTCATGCGCGAACACAACATCAGCCAACTTCCAGTTGCCAAGAACGATTGGCCTCTCGCCGCGGCCGAGGTCATGGGTTCGGTCAACGAACTGCGTCTTATGGAGGTCGCCTTTGGTAAGACCGATGTTCTCGACCTCCCCATCGAGCAGTTCATGACCGCGGCCCTTCCCACCATCGGCACCGGCCAACCAATCGAGTTGGCAGTCGAGTACCTCGACAGTGCACCTGCGCTGTTGGTCCTTAGCGGCGGACGGCCATGCACCATTCTCACCCGGTCCGACGTTCTCAACCACCTATCACCGGGACCACTCAGTGCTGCTTCCCACGACGAGAGAGCATGCTGAGATGAGCATCGATCAGCCAACAGATGGCTTCGAGACCCGAGCCCTACATGCAGGCCAGGACCCAGAGCCCATTACTGGCGCGGTCATCCCGCCTATCTTCCAAACCTCTACATTCGCTCAGCCTCGAGTCGGCGAACATCTCGGTTACGAATATGCACGAACCGGAAACCCAACCCGTACGGCGCTTCAGGTCTGTGTCGCGGCCCTCGAGGGTGCTCGTCACGGCATTGCGTTCGCGAGCGGTATGGCCGCCATCGATGCTCTGCTTCGTCGGCTTGGCCCAGGCGACCACATCTATCTTGGCGACGATGCCTACGGCGGCACCTACCGGCTTATCGCCAACGTCTTTGGTGGACACGGCGTAGCCCACAGTGCCGTCGACCTCACTAGGCCAGAAACCATGGCCGAGAACTGGAATCCAGCCACCAAACTTGTTTGGATCGAAACCCCAACCAACCCGCTGCTAACTGTTGTCGACATTGCCGCCATTGCCGAGATCACCCACAGCTTCGGCGCCAAATTGGTGGTCGACAACACGTTCGCGTCGCCATATCTTCAGACTCCACTCGCTCTAGGCGCCGATGCGGTGGTTCATTCATCGACCAAGTATCTAGGCGGCCACAGCGACACCATTGGCGGGTTCGTCGCTATCAACGACGAAGACTGGGCCGCCGATCTGGCTTACCTACAGAACGCTGTAGGTGCCGTTCCTGGCCCCTTCGACTGCTTCCTCACCCTGCGTGGAGTCAAAACTCTCGGCGTGCGAATGGACCGGCATAACGAAAACGCGGCTCGTATCGTCGAATTGCTTCTCGGCCACCTTGCCGTGACCCAGGTGCTGTATCCAGGGCTGCCAGGTCACCCCGGCCACGAAATCGCCAAAACCCAGATGAGCGGATTCGGCGGAATGGTGTCGTTCAGGCTCAGAGGCGGAATCGACGTCGCCATGAAAGTCGCAGCCGAAACCCGCCTGTTCACCTTGGCCGAATCGCTCGGCGGAGTCGAATCACTAATCGAACATCCAGGGGTCATGACCCACGCATCGGTGGCTGGCTCAGCCCTCGAAGTACCACCCGACCTAATCCGGCTATCGGTCGGTCTTGAATCGGCAGACGACCTAGTTGCCGACCTTCGCGATGTCCTCGACCGAGTCGGCTGACGCTCCGTCAACTGCTCCGGCTGCCCCCGCCTCCGCTCCGTCAACTGCTCCGGCTGCACCCGCCTCCGCTCCGTCAACTGCTCCGGCTGCACCCGCCTCCGCTGCATCAACGCCGCAACCTTCGGTTGAAACCACTCCTGTCACCGGCACCTGGCCGCCCGCAGCCGTTTCCCGGTGACGGGTAGATCTTGACGGATAACCGTACGATCGGCCCGGGCCGAACAGACTAAGAGCTTTCACTGAACTATCTCACCGCAGCGTCCGATAGGTGTCATGAGACATTCGCGGGCTTGAGGTGAAAGACGCTACCCATGGCGAATCCAAACAGGACATCACGGGTAGGCGTTCTAGTCGCGACCTTTCTGTTGGCGAGCGTGCTCGTCACGGCTGGCGCACCGCCGGTAAACGCCGAGGAAGCGGTAGCTGTCAACACGACGTTGGTCGGCTACGACCACGTTGTGGTTGAGTGGACCACCACCACCCCAAGCGTTTCGGCTGTCGTCTACGGACCGACAACCGAATACGGGCTGCTTTGGTTCGACACCAACCCCGACACCAGCCACCGGGTCGACCTTGCTGGTCTGTCATGTGAGAGCACTTACCATCTCAACGTAATCTCCATTGACGCTGAGAATCAGGTGACGAGCAGCGGTGACATAGAAGTCCGAACCGGGACGTGCCCGACCAACAACGCCGGGGTCGCGCCAGTACAGGTCGTTGCCAACGCACGCTCCGCAGTCATCAGCTGGGGGTCGGTGATTGCCGGTCAAGGCGCCGTTCGGTACGGCTCGTCGCGCCAGTACGGAAACACCACGACCGAAGACCCAGGTTCGAGCCGATTCCATAACGTCGAGCTCAGCGGTCTCGACTGCGACGCAAACTACTTATTCGAAGGCGTGACCGAAGGAACCGCCGGCTCAATCGAATCGACTGGGTCTTTCAGTTTCAGAACCTATGCATGCGACCCATTCGTCGACAACGTGGCCATCGATTCTGGCTCCACAACAGCAACACTCACTTGGACGACCGACGCCATCTCTACGGGCACCGTGATCATTGGTGAATCCACCAGCTATGGCCAGGAACTAAACACAGGCCAACAAGCCGACGTTCATCGAGTTGACATAGCTGATCTCAACTGTGGAACGACCTACCACTACCGCATCATCGCCGCCGACGACCTCGGCGACGCATTCTGGACCCCAGACGCAACCATGCGCACGGGAGCTTGCACCGCCGCCGATGCAGCCGGCGGGTCACAGACCTCACAAGCTCCCGAAATCGACAATGTGGTGACCGCTGCGGGCGAGACCTCACTTCTTATCTCGTGGGTCACCAACGAGGTGTCGTCAGCAACGGCCACGTACCGCCTCAGTCGTGACGAGGGTGGCCAAGTCAACCCACCGATCGAGCCGGAGGTCATCACCGTAAGCGGGCCGAACGTCGGTGTTGCCCACGAAATCGTGATCACCGGTCTCACCTGCGACGGCTCCTACACGGTCACCGCTCGATCGACCGACGGCTCAGGTTTGACGTCGATCTCGGAGCCGATCGCGGCCGACACGCTGTCGTGCGGGTCAGGAACTGAAGTAGCCCTCGCCTCGCCTTCGCCAATTCAGCCACCGCTCGACCCTCCAGCTGAACTATCGGTGTCGGACGTTAGCGTTCGCGACATAACCAGGAGAACAGCCGCCGTTCTCTGGTCGACAACTGCTCCAGCGTCTGGTTCCGTTGTGTTTGGAGAAACAGCTGAGTTCGGTTCGGAAGCTCGCAGCGCGGTCGCCGGACTAACCCAGCGCATTGTTCTCGTCGGGCTTCGGTGTGGAACGACCTATTCGTACAGCCCCGTGGCCCTTGCTCGCAATGGCATGATGGTTGTCAGCGGAGCCGTCGGTAACTTCATGACGATGCCGTGCACACCGACACCGATCATCGATGTCGAACCTGATCCTCCTCCCCCAGTGGAACCCCCGCCAGTTGTGGAACCCCCTGTGGTTGAGCCACCGCTCGTCGAACCGCCAGACATCGCCCTTCCCCCGATCGACGAGCCGCCGCTTGGTCCACCTATCGGCGGTCCGCCTGGCGACGACCGGCCCAACGTAGGTGGACCAGTAGTAGATCCGCCAGTCGCTCTCACAGACATCGAAGTCGACACCACCAATTCGACGGCGCTGATCAGCTGGCTGACCGATCAAGCCGCCAGTTCAAGCCTCAAGTACGGCAAGACGACGGCCTACGGATTCGAACAGGCCGACCAGGCATTACGCGTACAACACCTCGCCAACCTAACCGGGCTCGAATGCGCAACCACTTATCACTTCAGGATCACAGCGAGCCCGGCCAACGGCGACCTAGTCGGCACCGGCGACAGATTGTTCACAACCGATTCCTGCCCCGCTGAGCCCTTTGCCATTGCCAATCGGCAGGTCGAGACATCGATGTTTAGTGCCACGATCAGCTGGACTACGACCCAAGATGCAGCCGGACGCGTCGACTTTGGGAGCAACGGCGACCTAAGCACTGCGGTTGAGAATGCCGAACTACTCCCAGCCCAGAGTTTCGTTCTGGCCGGGCTCGACTGTGGCACGCTGTACAGCTACAGGGTCGAGGCTTCGAGACCAGATGCGTTTGCCAACAGCGGGGTGCTGACGTTCGCAACCGCGGCCTGCGCGGCCGTCTGACTCGGCCCGAGTGAGTAGTGTTCAGCTTGATGTATCCGAGTTTCCCTGAGTCCAACCCAACGCTCACCAACGCCACCGATCCATCGATCGACAGCTCGGCGGGCATTTCACCGTCTAAGTGGTGGTACTTCGTGGCCGGCGGCCTGTTCTTGGTGTCGATCATCAGCGCCATTGTGGCCATTGTCGGCGTCGTCGCATTCATCGATGACATCGAGGATTTCCGCGACCCGCAGACTCTAACGATCACCACCGATCGAGCTGTCAGCCGCGACATCTGGACATCCTCGGCGTCTCGACGGGTCACCGTCGTCGCAATTCGCCTCGACGACGGCCCGCTGCCGATCGTCTCGGAATACAACAGCTCCACCGCGATCACCCTCAACGAAAAGGAGTGGTCCAACATTGGGTCGGTAGATTTTCCCGGCCCAGGCCAATACGTCGTATCAGCGTCGCCTGCGGGTGTCGAAATCGCCCTCGCTCCGGCCGGTCGGTACACCCCGATCGGCATCTGGAGCACAATTGCAGGTGTAGCGGCCATTGCCGCGTTCGTGGTGTGGTTACTGACCATGATCCGGCGTCGCAAGGCCAAGTTGGCTCTAGTACCCGACTACCGCCAACCTCAGCAAAGCCCATACGGGACCGACCAATACGGGACCGGCCAATACCTCGACCCGCAAGCATCGGGCCAAGCTCCGCCGCTCGATGGCTCTAGGGGTCCCGATTCTGCTCCATATCCGCCGGCCCAACCGCCAGTGGTTCAATACCACAAACCTGGCCAAGCACCCCAACAAGTACAGACGAGCCAGTATCACCAGGCGGGCCAGGCCCCCCATCGTGTTGGTCCGCCTCCGCCCCCGACGCAGCCTCAATGGCCCGCTGCACCTCCGGAGGCGCCCCCGTCCTCGTCGTTGCCCGACACACCAACTATCGACAGCGGCGGCCACGAAGCAGGCTCGGCCGGGGACTCCGAGCCCGACGCCGCCAAAGAATCCGCTGATCAGGCGCGGGAACGACGTCAAAGGTCAAAACCCCGCGCTACGGTGCAGCCGAAACCCGCACCAGATCCCTTTAACCAACATCGCAAGCCTCTGCCCAAATCGCCGATCGAGAACGAACCATCGAACGACGGACCGATCAGCAAGGGTTAACCCAGACTCAGGAGACGCCCGTGGCCGCGGTCACCATCTATCACAACCCCAATTGAGGCTCGTCGAAGAACGCCTTGGCGGTCGCCGAGGCCATGAATGTAAATCCAGACGTTGTGCTCTACATGAAACAGCGACCCGACGAAGCCACCCTCAGTCACATCGTGTCGATCCTTCAGGATCCAGTCGAAGACCTGGTCCGCAAGGACAGCGTATTTAAGCGACTCGAACTCAATCCAGACGACTACGTCGACAATCCCGCGGCAGTTGTCGAGTTGCTTGTTCGACGGCCCGCACTTATGCAACGCCCGGTCGTGGTTAGAGGCGACCGAGCCATCATCGGCCGGCCCAAGGCCCGAATAGCAGAGTTGTTGGCCTAGCGGCCTGCGCTTTCGTCCTAAATCCATTGTCTCGGACCACTAGAACGCGCCCTACCGCGCCCGTGCTGCGCTTGCGGCCGTGGCAGCGGGCCGCACTCGACCAGTTCGCCGCCAGCGGTGAGGACGACTTTCTAGCGGTCGCCACTCCAGGTGCGGGAAAAACAACGTTTGCATTGGCTGCTGTACGGCAGTTCCTGGCCACCAACCCGACAACTCGCGTCATCGTCGTGGCCCCAACGTCACACCTGAAGCTGCAGTGGGCCGATGCCGCAGCCGGGCTCGGGCTCGATCTCGAACCGTCGTGGAGCGCATCGCATGAAAATCTTCCTAACGAGGCCGACGGTCTAGTCACGACCTACCAGCAGGTATCGACATCGGCGCGGGTGTTAGCAAAGCTGTCGACAAACGCGATCGTGGTGTTCGACGAGGTGCACCATGCTGGTGAGGACCGCAGCTGGGGCGAATCGATAACGGTCGCTTTCGCGGGGGCACTGCGGCGTCTGTCGATATCGGGCACACCGTTTCGGTCAGACACCTCAGCGATTCCGTTCGTGAGGTACGAATATGAGCAGGCCGTATCCGACTTCGACTATGGCTATGGCCCGGCTCTGGCCGATGGTGGTGTTGTTAGGCCGGTCTACTTCCCGCGATTCGATGGTTACATGGAGTGGTCGGCACCCGACGGGTCTGTGCTTGGCGCAAGCTTCGACGACGAGCTAGATCGCACCAGAGCCAACCAACGTTTGCGAACTGCGCTTTCGGCCCAGGGCGACTGGTTGCCCGCTGTTGTCGCGCAGGCTCACGAGCAGTTGATGCGCATCCGTAGCGACGACCAAGCCGATGCTGGTGGGCTCATTATCGCCGTCGACCACGAACACGCGAGAGCGATTGCTCACATCCTGAAGGTGCGCCACAACTCTGCGGCGACTGTGGTGCTGTCAGACGACCCAAACGCATCGGACCGAATCGTCGCGTTTGGTGTTGGTACTCAACCATGGATCGTCGCAGTGAGGATGGTCAGCGAGGGGGTAGATATTCCGCGCCTTCGGGTTGGCGTTTTTGCGACGACTACCACCACTGAATTGTTCTTCCGTCAGGCCGTGGGTCGATTAGTACGCCTAACTCCAGGCGGTGGGTCACAACGAGCGTTTATGTTCATCCCTGATGATGCGCGGCTGCGAAGGTGGGCCGAACAGATCAAGCGTCAGCGTCGCCACAGCCTCAGGTCTCGGTCAGAGTCAGAAGAGTTCGGCGGCGAAACCGAGTTTGACAGCCCCGCGGGGCTCAACGACGACGGCGAACAGTTGAGCCTGTTCAATGCCCTCTCTGCTGTGACACTGTCGTCTGGCGCTCCAGAAATGACAGTGTTCGATGCTGCCTATGAAGACATCCCAGAACCAAGAACCATAGCCGTCGACGAGTCGGATTTGCTGTTCGACCTTTCGCCTCTGCCCGGTCGCGAGGAGCGCTTCATCAATCCCAATGGCGCTACTCCTCGACGCGAACGCGAGTCCCTCCGTGACAAGAATGCGACAGTCGTTCGCGAGTTAGTGGCCCTGAGCGGGCAACAACACGGAGAGGTCAACGCCGAACTGAATCGCCGTTCCGGCGTCTCCAAGGTGGCAGAAGCCAGCCGAGCTCAGCTCCGTAAGCGGTTGCTCGCAGCCGACGGTTGGCGACGCCAACTCAGTGGGCAACGCTCGCCATGGCGGGTGCGGTAGCCGTTGGCGAAGTTCTAGGTCTCAAGCGGTTCACCAGCGCTGATCCACTCCCTCAAGGATCCGTCGTATACGACAACATCGTCTTGGCCAAGGAGATGGAGCACGAATGCATCGCTCGTGGCGGCAATCCCTGCACCGCAGTAGGTGATCACCCTGCCATCGAGTGCTCCCGCAGCCTTGAACTGTTCTCTTAGCTCTTCGAGGGTTCGATATTGGTGTGTCTCTGGGTCGACGAGATCTTGAGCAGGAACGTTCGTTGCGCCAGGGATGTGCCCGGGCCGCCCATAACCAAACCTTGATGCCGTATCGAGTCCGTTGTGATTGTCTTGCGAGAGTGCGTTTAGCACACAAACCGAATCGCCTGACACGGCTGTCTTCACAACATCCATCGTCGCGAACCCGCCGAGTTCTCGGCCGACCGCGACCGTCAGCGAAACTGCGGTGCGATCGAGTTCGGGCTCATCGTCAATCGGGCGACCCTGAGCACGCCAGCCTTCAAATCCCCCATCAAGAATCGCAACGTTGGTAAAGCCAATCGATCGCATTAGCCACCAAACTCTGGTTGCCCACATGTGGAGCTCGGAGTCGTACAACACCACCCGAGTATCGTTGCCGACGCCCCTCGCTGCGAGCGAAGCCGCTAGGTCGCGGGGTTTTGGAGCAGTGAACCACAGCTCAGAATCGGTGTCGGACAACTCGTGGACAAGGTCTAGGTGGCCACTGGTTGGGATGTGGCTGTCGGCCCAGCGATCGCCGCCTGACTGAATGTCGACCTGGCCTCCAGCTGTTCGCGACATGTACACCGTTGTGTCGAACACCAATAGGTCGGCGGCACCCAACTGGCCTTCCAACCAACCAGCATCGACAAGGGATTCAAGTGGTTCATCGGCCATTCGCCGAGATTAGCCCGGTGACGATGATTGTGGTTGCACTAGTGGTCCGGAGCGACGCAGAACTCGTTTCCTTCAGGATCTTGCATCGTGGTCCAGGTGATGCACCTCCACCGCAGGCCGCTTCCTTACAAGATCAGCCAAGGCAGCCGATGGAACACGATCCGAGGACTCTCTGCGATTCGACACTGTGATGCCACGACTCCATAACACACGCCTAGTCACTTTGAGCGCTCTGTTGCTCGCAGCTTCGTGTACATCGAGCGACGAATCACCGGCCGCGGAGATTGCCCCCACAACAACCGGGCCGGTCGAACTCGTCATCGACAACGGCATCAACGTGGTTGCGATACCAGTACGGCTAACCGACGCCGTCGACCTGATCCTCGATGACCCAGCCGGCAGCCCGGTTCCGCTGCCGAGTCTGCCAACTTCTGGCTCGGGTGATTCGACATCGGACACCACTCAGTCCACGACACCAGAGGCCACCACGGTTGTTACGGTCCCGCCAGCGACGACGGCCACCGGGCCAGCGACGTCGGCCGCCGGGCCTCAGGGCAATCCCACCATGACGACTATCGAGAGCAATAACAACCCAACCACGACTCAGGCCCCACCGATGCCTCTCTCGATGGCTGCCATACGCGGCGGTGAGGCCATTCTGTTGGTGGATACCTCAACAGGCAACTCGGTCACTGTTAGGCAGTTGCCCGTGGTCGTCGACGAAACCGATCAAGTAGGGCCTCAGGCGCCAAGATCGGTCGACATCGATCCGGTCGGACAGAACCTTTGGTACGACGAATGCTGCCGTCCGCCAGTTGGGACGAGCCATGCCATTGACCTCCAGACCGATGCCTCTACCAACACGCTCAGCTCTGGCTATCCGGCGATCGACCCGCTTGGAGTGCTCGTAGCTTCTACCGCTGGCTCGACGCTAGCGCTCAACTCCGGCGGCGGTGCGGTTGCCACCTTCGATCTGGGCCAACTCGGCGAAGACACCACTGGCACCCGCTCAGGTTGGAGCCAAGATGGCACCACCCTCGCCGTCGAAGTTTCGGTTGGTGACGTACCTGGCGTTGCCATTTTCGCGATCGGTCGCGGCCCTGCTGTGACTCTCACCCTCAACCGAGTCCTCCAACCTCCCGGTGGCAAACGTTGGGCCTCGCCAACCTTTGGCTCCGATGGGCTGCTAAGAGTTGTCGAGTCGGTCGACATCCACATTCTACGCACGATCGATCCAGACACCGGGGCTGTCGAGAAGAGCACAACGATTCCAGTTCCTGGCATCGTCGACGTCGACGTCGACGCCTCTGGTACCTGGTGGCTCATCGTCGATGGCGCCGGTCGCGTCCATGCATTCGACGAGTCGAACCTGATCACGCTGCCTGGCGACGGCTACAGTTCGGCCGCTTGGTAGTGGAGGTCGCGACACCAAGTTGATGCCGTGAGCTACACCAAATGTGGCTCACGGCATCAATCTCACAACCTCAACGGTGAAAGCACGCCCCTTGAAGCCACCCAGCTAACCCTGAAAGAGATGCAGCGTTCCGGCTTCAAGGGCCGAGATTGCGGCATCGGCTTCGGCCTCGGTCACGATGCCATCGGCAATAGCGGTTTCCAGATCGCCATCGCTCACAATGATCACAGCCGCGGCTAACACGCCGTCGTTTGTAATCTCACCGGCGGCGAGAGCTGCCGACACCGCTGTCGGCAGTGCTGTCAACTCAACGGTTTCGATGTTGGGTACCGCCACCGAAGTTGTGGTCGGTCGAACAGCAGCGCTCGTTTGGGTTGTGTCTTGGGCTGGCGCTTGCAGCACCGTAGAAGAGCTACTGGCGTCAGCCGCTGGATCTGTGATGGATCCAGAAGCGCCAGAGGTGCAAGCGCCGAGCACAAGAGCAGCAGCAACAAGCATCGATGTTGATCGTCGGTTGGTAATCATGGGGTCCTTTGAGGTCGCACCTGGGTTCTGAAGTCGTCCACTAACTAGTCTTCTTCAGTTCCACCGTCTGGCTCTGACGCGTCGTCTTCAGCTCCATCATCTTTGTCGTACTTGTCGTCTTCAGCGCCGCCGTCTTGTTCTGACTTGTCGCCGTCGGACTCCTTGTCCCCATCAGTTTCGTTTTCTGATTCTGGCTTGTCGATATGACCTTCGTCCTTGGAGTCATCCTTGTACTCCTTGCGCTCGTCCTTGTGTTCCTTGTGCTCGGCTTTGCGCTCATCGCGATCTTTCTCACGTTCTTCCTTGCGCTCATCGCGATCTTTCTCGCGTTCTTCCTTACGCTCATCGCGATCTTTCTCGCGTTCTTCCTTACGCTCTTCGTGGCGCCTCTTTGCGATGGCCTTGTCGTCCTCGTCGATGTCGCCATCGCCATCGAGGTCTCGCAGGTCATTGTCGTCGGCTCGGTCAGAGCGGTTGTCCCGAATCACGCGATCGATGAGATCGTCGATCGTTCGATCGGTTTCGTCTACTTCACGCTCATCGCCGTCGCGGTCGGGCCGGATGCGTTTCATCAGTTCAGAAGTCTCGTCCCGGTCGAAGCCGGCCTCATCCAGTGCTTCTCGAACCGACTGGCTGTCTTCAATCTCGATTCCGGCTTCGGCTAGGCGTTCGACAACGGCTTGACGGTGTTCGGCACGGGTCTGCTTTTTGGCGGCAACGCGATCAGCGACCCTCTCGGCCAACTCGCCTGAGTCACGTAGCTCCTCGACCCGAGCCACCTCTTCCTCGGTAAGTACACCAGCTTCGATGGCCCTGTCGATGCGCTCGTTCACCCGGGCCGTTAGCTCTTCGGTCAAACGGTCGGCATCAGCGCCGCCAGCCACGAGAGCAGCAACGACGCTGTCGGGCGATGGTGCCGATTGGTCAGCCGACGCACCGGCGGCGCCAAGTAGCAGCAGAGCTGAAGTGGCGCCAGCAGCAAGTGCCGAACGGCCGACTATCGAGTACTTGGGAACCGTCACTGGTGATTCTTTCTGATTGCGCGACCTGCCGTCGGTCGCATGTGTGAACTGATCTTCGGCCAACATCGACTTCGACTTGAGAAACGACCGATCCAGCCCAAACAAGCCAGGCTTCAGCCAAAGGGGCAACGCTGCGCTATATTCGGCTATGCCACTGCTGAGAAGTGGGAGAGCGTCGGTACTAGTGCCGGCCGCCGAAGGCGCAACCACCCCCGGAAACGCTCAGGCCTCAAGGACTACCTCTCAGGGGCGACGCTGGAGAGCGGCTCGGCAGCTTGCTACCGGGCCCACCGACGGGGCCGTCAGTTCATCAGCCACAACGAAGAACTGGCCAATCTCTCAGGTTCCAAGACAGCGGGGGGTCGAACTCACGCGACCATGGGGACCCCAAATGACCGAGCCTGCTGCTAAACACGACGACGCCACTTCGCCTGGCACCGCGGCCTTGCAACACACTGCCCTTCACGCTCTTCACTTAGAACTCGGCGCCAGACTGGTGCCATTCGCCGGCTTCGAGATGCCGATCCAGTTCGAGGGTGTTAAGGCCGAGCATTTGCACACGCGCTCATTGGCCGGGCTGTTCGACGTGTCACATATGGGTGTGGTGGAGTTTCATGGCGACGCCGGCGAGGTTGCCGAGATCCTCGAAACAATTCTGCCCACGCTGCTTTCGACCATGAAACCGGGCCGACAGCGCTACACGTTTTTCACCAACGACGACGGGGGCGTGATCGACGACCTAATGATCGCTCGACGCGACAGCTCGGTGGTGCCGTTCGTCGCGGTCGTAAACGCGTCGCGAATTGACGCCGACATGGCGCATCTGGCCGAGCGCCTAGCCGACCACACCACCGCTGGACGTATCGCGGTCAAGCTCCGGCGCGATCTGAGCATCCTGGCGCTACAAGGGCCCGCGGCGGTCGAGGTTGCCGCTCAGTACCACGAGCCGATAGGCGCGATGAAGTTCATGGACGTTGCCGAAGTGCCCATTCACGAAGGAATGATTGTGTCGCGATCTGGCTACACGGGCGAAGACGGGGTCGAGATCATCGTCGACTCCGAGGTGGCCGAACACATGGCCAGAACCTTGCTGTCCGATGATCGGGCCAAATCAATAGGCCTAGGTGCCCGTGACACACTTCGACTCGAAGCCGGGCTGTGCTTGTACGGCAACGATCTGAGCACGACCATTTCGCCCGTCGAGGCCGACCTCGTCTGGGCCATACCCAAACGTAGGCGAGAGGGCGGCGGCTTCCCCGGCGCAGCGGTCATTCAGCAACAGATCGCCGATGGCCCGCCGCGTAAACGAGTTGGCCTGGCAGCGGTCGGTCGGAGACCAGTACGCGACGGATCAATGCTTACCGATCCGAATTTGGGCGCTCCTGTTGGTGTTGTTACCTCCGGCGGCTTTGGCCCAACCGTCAACTCACCCGTGGCCATGGGGCTGGTGTCTACAACTTCAGAGTCCGGCCTCGACCTCACCGCTGTCGGCACCTTGCTCAACGCCGATGTGCGAGGAAAGCCCGAATCAGTGGCCGTAACTGCCCTTCCGTTCACCCCTCACAACTACAAGAGATGACATCGATGAACTCGCACCGAAATCACAAACTGGAACCACACGAAAGCTTCGTACTCCGACATGTGGGCCCTTCAGAATCCGAGGTCGAGCACATGCTTGCCGAGGTCGGATACGACTCACTCGACGACCTCATCGACGCAGCAGTTCCCGGCGGTATCCGCTCCGATGCTGTCAGGCAGCTCCCGGAGCCAACAACCGAACTTGAGGCCCTCGAACGACTTCGAGCTCGGGCCGATCGCAATGTTGTGGCCACCTCGCTAATCGGCATGGGGTACTACGACACGTTCACGCCGAGCGTCATCGTCAGACGTCTGCTCGAAAGCCCGGCCTGGTACACCGCCTACACGCCATACCAACCCGAGATCAGCCAAGGTCGTCTCGAGGCATTGCTGAACTTCCAGACCATGGTGTCTGACCTCACGGCTATGGACATGGCCAATGCGTCCCTGCTCGATGAGGGCACTGCCGCCGCCGAAGCCATGACACTGGCCAGGCGAGTCGACAAGACCAAACGCAACACCTTTTTCGTCGATTCCGACTGCCATCCCCAAACCATCGATGTCATCGAAACTCGCGCCAGGCCACTTGGCATCAAGGTCGTGACCGGTAACCCGTTCACCGACCTCGATCCAGCCGAGGTGTACGCATGTCTGATCCAGTTCCCAGGCTCGTCTGGGGAAGTTCCCTCGGTTGCCGCGCTCACAGCGCTCACCGAAGCAATGCACGCAGAAGGCGCCCAGGTAGCGGTCGCGGCTGACTTGCTGTCGTTGACGCTGCTCACTCCCCCAGGCGAGTGGGGTGCCGACATTGTGGTTGGTACCAGCCAACGCTTCGGCGTACCGCTCGGGTTCGGTGGCCCGCACGCTGGCTACATGGCCGTCCGCGATCGCCACAAACGGGCCATGCCAGGGCGGTTAGTAGGTGTTTCGATCGACGATGCTGGTCGTCCGGCCATGCGTTTGGCCCTGCAAACTCGCGAACAACACATTCGCCGCGAGAAGGCGACTTCAAACATCTGCACTGCTCAGGTGTTGTTGGCTGTTATCTCGTCGATGTATGCCATCTACCACGGGCCCGACGGTCTAAGTGCCATCGCTCGCCGGGTGCATCGCCTGACATCGGTTTTGGCTCATGGGCTCACCGAGTCCGGTTACGAAATCGTCAACGACAACTGGTTCGACACCCTGACGGTAAGGGTGCCGCACCGGGCCCAGAGCATTACCTACGCGGCCTACGATCTCGGACTGAATCTTCGTAAAGTCGACGCCGATACCGTCGGCATCAGCCTCGACGAAACCACCAACGCCGAAATTGTTGGCAAGGTCTGGCAAGCGTTCAACATCGACACCGCAGTGGCGGACATCGAAGCCGAGTCGTCATCAGGACTGCCCGCAGATTCGGCTCGCACCAGTAAGTTCCTGACCCATCCCGTGTTCCACAGCTACCGCTCAGAGACCGACATGTTGCGTTATCTGCGGCGGCTCGCCGACAAAGATGTCGCGCTCGACCGAGCCATGATTCCGCTCGGCAGCTGCACCATGAAACTCAACGGGACCACCGAGATGGAACCCATCACCTGGCCAGAGTTCGGGCGCATGCACCCATTCGTCCCAATGGACCAAGCCAGTGGGTATCTGCACATGATTCGCGAGCTCGAATCGATGTTGGTCGACATCACCGGCTACGACGAAGTGAGCCTGCAACCAAACGCTGGCAGCCAGGGCGAATACGCCGGCCTGCTGGCCATTCGTCTTTACCACGAGAGCCGCGGCGACGGCGCACGCGACGTTTGCCTCATCCCCGAATCGGCCCACGGCACCAACGCCGCGTCTGCTGTCATGGCCGGCCTGCGGGTGGTGGTCGTGAACTGCGACGACTTTGGCAACGTCGATGTCGACCACCTCAAAGCCAAACTCGACGACCATCGCGACACCGTTGCCGCGTTGATGATCACCTACCCCTCGACGCACGGTGTGTTCGAGGTTGCAGTTCGCGAGATCTGTCAGATGACCCACGATGCCGGCGGTCAGGTGTACGTCGACGGTGCCAACATGAACGCGTTGGTCGGCGTGGCGCCACCAGGGGAATGGGGCGGCGATGTTAGCCACCTCAACCTGCACAAGACCTTCTGCATACCTCACGGCGGCGGCGGACCAGGCGTTGGGCCAGTGGCGGTCAAGCGGCACTTGGCCCCATTCCTGCCCAATCACCCAGTGGTGGCCGAAGCCGGTCCTGAGACTGGGCCTGGAGCCATCTCGGCGGCCCCGTGGGGGTCGGCCGGTATCTTGCCGATTCCGTGGATGTACATCACCTTGATGGGTGGCGAGGGTCTCGCTCACGCCACCAAGGTCGCTGTCCTTAGCGCCAACTACATCGCTAGCCGACTCAGCGAAGCGTTCCCCGTGTTGTACTCAGGGCCAGGCGGTCTGGTAGCTCACGAGTGCATCGTCGATGTTCGCCAGCACGAACTCATCAGCAACGAAGACGTCGCCAAACGACTTATCGACTACGGCTTCCACGCCCCAACCATGTCGTTCCCAGTACCGGGCACGCTCATGATCGAACCGACCGAAAGCGAGAGCCTGGTCGAGATCGATCGCTTCTGCGACGCTATGATTGCCATTAAGGCCGAGATCGACAAGGTTGAGTCAGGGGTTTGGCCCGCCGACGACAACCCACTCGTCAACTCGCCCCATCCAGCTGAGGATCTCCTCACCGACGAGTGGAATCATCCATACAGCAGAGCGGAAGCCGCGTATCCGGTCGAGTCTCTACGGGCCGACAAATACTGGGTACCGGTCAGCCGGGTCGACAACGGCCATGGCGACCGCAACCTCATCTGTGCATGTCCCGACCCTCGAGCGTTCGAGGAGCGATAGCCTGATCGCCCCCGACGGGGCTCAGGGTTGCTAGGGTCCGCACCGCAGAACGCGCCGAGCCGGGGCGAACATTCAGCATCGGACAGGGCAGATCGATGATTAGCGCAACTATGGCCAGACCAAGATGAGCGGGTCAACTTGAATCGTCCAGCGACGTCTAGCGACGTAATTATCGTTGGCAACTTCTCCGACGATCCCTTCGCCATCGACGTTGCTTACGCCGTCGGCCAGGCCGAGGACATCGCTGATCTCATCAGCATGAAGATGTTCGCCAACACCGAATTCTGCCCGCGGTTCATTTCCGACGAACAGGATTTCTCGGCTATTGGCCATCATCTCGACGGCAAAACCGTGGTCATTATCAGTACCTCAAGCCGCATCATGAGTCGCAATAACTTGGCCATGCGCAACATGTTCATCGCCAGGGCCGCCAAGGACAACGGCGCGGCAACGGTCATGTTGGTCGAACCTGACCTGTACTACAGCGCCCAGGACCGTGGGCCAAGGCTCGAACACGGCAGCACCTCGTTCGAGCGAGACGCACACGACTTGAAGAAGTTCGACGGTCAGCCGTTTTCGGCTGGTTTGTATGCCGAGATGCTCAAGCTGGCCGGGGTCGATCGAGTAATGACCGTCCACAACCATTCGGTTGCAGTCGAAGACGTCTTCAACAAGGTGTTCGACGGCCGCTTCCAGAACCTTGTTCCTTATGAGATCTACGCCGACTATCTCAAGCACTCCGACATCGTGAGTTACGGCAAAGATGGCGAGGGTCTGGCGTTGTGCGCTCCCGATAAGGGTGCCCGCGGCTTCGTCAAGGAAATGTTCGCCAGACTCGATCTGCCAAAAGCGAAGTTCGTTCTTCTCGACAAACAGCGCACGGGCGAACGCGATGTCGAGATCAAGCTGCACGCCGAGAGCGAGTCGACGTTCGAAGATATTCGCGGCCACGACGTCGTGTTGTTCGACGACATGGTCCGAACCGGTTCGACGGTTGTGAAGTCGTGTGAGTTCATGCGTCGGGTCGAGCCGAAGAAACTGGTTTTCGCGGTCACGCACTTCTATGCCAGCGACGAGGGCCGCGAGAAGATGGCCAATCCAGCCATCGACGAGATCCTGACCCTAAACACCATGCCGACAGTACAAAACCGTGACGTTCAGGGTCGGTTGCGCAAGAAGATGGTTGTTCTCAAGATCGAACAGTGGCTAGCCCACGCGGTGTGTGAGGTGCTCGGGTTGCCCCGATCGCCCACCGACGAGCTGTATCAAATCGACATGTCGTCCAAGAACCCTCGTTTTCACCGCGACGCCTACCCCAACACCCAACTCCCGGGCCTCGTCGACTTCTAATCAGAGCCTTTCGGTGGGTGTGACCCACCGTCACGGTCCACAAACCCCACCCAAAGTGGCTAGCCAGGCCGCGACTTCGGTCGGGGTTTTCAGCCTGACCACCTCGGCGTGGTCCCAAGACCCATCGGACGACATCGTCTCGTACCTCGCCTTGGTGCCTGCGTGTCTTGTCCAAGCCCACCTGATGATGTTCTTCTCCGGGTCCCACGCATAGAGGTTTGTCCACGGTTCTCGATTGCCGTTCCACAATTCCTCACGAAAGATGGCCCGCCGAAGAGTGCGCTTGGTCACCCGGTACATGACGCGTGGTTTCGAGGTGTCGATCCACACGATCGTGTCAGCCAGTCTTTGGACGAGGCCAGCAGTCTGGGTGTTGTAGTTGCCGTCGGCTGTCCACCCACCCGTTCGTTGGACCGCGTCGTTGGTTCTGGCGGTGATCTGTTCAACGAAATCGGCGGCCGGCAGTTGGGTCCAATCGGCCTGATGGAAAAGGCCGTCGAGTTCGATGTGCTCGACGTCGATTCGCGCCGCCACAGCCTTGGCCAGGGTTGTCTTTCCTGCGGCGCTTGAGCCGACGAATGAGATTCGCTTCATGGCCTCAAGCTAGCTTCGGGCACACTTATCGCCGCGAGTTAGGCACACTGACACAACATGAGCACCGACCGCCCCAAGATCATCCTCGACTGCGATCCAGGGCTCGACGACGCCATGGCCATCCTCGTAGCTGCCCAGCACACCGACCTGCTGGGAATCACATCGGTATCTGGAAATGTGCCGTTGTCGGCAACAACGCGTAATGCCTTGTTGGTGAGCCAAATCGCTGGCATCGACGTCGAGGTCCACGCTGGCGCTGATCGCCCGCTGATCGTTGAGCCCAAACACGCCGCCCATGTCCATGGCGAGGGCGGCCTCAACGGCCCCACCCTTCCGCCCCTCAACCGCACCCCAACCAGCAACGACGCAGCCCAGTTCATTGTCGACACAGTCCGCGCCAACGACGACGTTTGGCTGGTGCCAATCGGGCCGCTTACCAACATCGCACTTGCCTTTCGTCAAGCACCCGACATCGTCGACAAAGTGGCAGGCATCTCTCTTATGGGCGGCTCGACGGGAGGTGGCAACGTGCAACCTGTAGCCGAGTTCAATATCTGGGCCGACCCCCACGCGGCACAGATCGTGTTCGCTTCTGGCGCTAAGCGCATCATCATGGCCGGACTAAACCTCACCCACCAATACACGGTCGATCGCGATCTCGCCGCGAGACTTACCGGAATCGGCACCGCCGTGGGCACCTTCGCCGGTGAAGTGATCGAAGCCTGTGTCGAGTTCAGCGAACGCATGCGTGGCGCCAGCACGTCGCCGCTACATGATCCTTGCGCTGTTCTGGCCGTTACTCACCCTCAACACTTTGGGTCGGTCAAACGCCATGTCGACGTTTCCGTGAGCGATATCACCGCCGGGATGACCGTTGTCGACGAACGGGGTTACGACGACGCCAATGCCAACGTCGAGGTGCTTTACGAGATCGATCATGGCGCAACCATTGACATCTTCGTCGAGTCTGTCGGTGCGTTCTCGTGAGCGGCGTTGACCACTCGGGACCCCATGCGACAGGGGCCAACCGAGCCACCTCCACGGTGCAGCTGGGTCGCCCTGGATGGGAACGCAACGGCGCAACGCTTCAGGCCGAGTTCCCCGAGTTCTCTTGGCTTGTCGTACACACCGATCGCCTCGATCTAGTTGCGCCCAACGGAACCATAACCACCGTCGAGTGGGACGATGCCGTTGCCGACGTCGTGTGGATGGACCTCGACGTGTTCCGCAGCGACGTACAGGCTCGACACTTCAAACTCGCGGCCACGGGCGCGGTTCCGGCCTGGGTTCATACGTCCTACGCCGGCCTCGAGAACCCATACTGGGACTCGATCAGATCTCGCGGATCGGTCCTGAGCCTTAGCCACCTTTCTGGTGTGCCCATCTCGGAGTACGTGATGAGTCAGGTGCTCCAGCGGTTCCAAGCGTCGGCTGGCTGGGACAAGATTCGGCAGGATCACGCCTGGACACCCGGGGAGTTCAGGGAGTTGCATGGCAGCACATGGCTTGTCGTCGGCCTCGGAGCAATTGGGGCCAAGGTAGCAAACCTGGCCAACGCCTTCGGAGCCGAGGTCACGGGTGTTCGGCAACATATCCGAGGCGACGAAACGATCCCAACAATCGCGGCAGTCGATCTGGCCGGTGTCAGAGGTGCAGCCGATGTCATCGTTTTCTGCGTACCTGGAGGGTCCGGGTCCGACGGGTTGGTCGACGCAGAGTTCCTCGCTGGCCTGGGACCTAACACCCTCATCGTGAACGTTGGCCGAGGTTCACTCATCGACGAACCAGCGTTGCTTACCGCGCTCGACGCTGGCCAACTCGGTGGTGCCATTCTCGACGTCACCGCCACCGAACCGTTGCCGGCCGACGATCCGCTGTGGAATCACTCGCTGGTCTGGATTACACCTCACGGGTCCGCGGCCGGTAGTGGCCGCCACCAGCGAAGCCTCGACGCCTTCATCGAGAATCTTCACCGGTGGATCAGCCACGAGGCCATCCCTCACTCGTCTGCGTAGAGCTCGGTGTAGATCGACTCTGCGATCTGTTCGTACACACCAAGTTCCCAGCACCGGTCGGTTACCGCCAGAAGACGAACGACATCAAGCGAGCCGACGTCTACAGGCCCGCTCATGCCGGCAAAGTTAGGCCGGTCGCCGTCTGCGAGCATCGCTTCGTCGAAGGAAACGAACTCGACGTCAAGGTTGGTGTAGTCGTCTTCGCTCAACTCGATGTAGGTGTCGAGCGCGTCCCAGTCGATGAGGCCGGCCTCGTCACGGCGAATCTCTTCGCTGATGTAGGACCAACAGTCGAGCGCTTGGGTCGATTGGGGGTTGTCGTTGGCATCGTCGAACTCCCTGGTCTCGATATTGAGCGGCGCCGCCGAAACGTACCCGTCGGCCGGCGTCGCCTCCTCGGGGCTTTGGTCGTTGCCAGAGCCAGATTCGGCTGAGCTTTCGACACTGTCGGCGTCGGAACTATCGTCTGGCCAGACGTCGCGGCCAAAGGCATCGGTGGGCGATTCATCAACAACGACCATGGTGGTGCCCGGATCGGCAGCGCCCGAAACGCCAGCGACGGGAAGCGGCGATACAGCGGCAGCCGGAGTTGTCACCAGCGCGGCGTCGGCCGCTTCGGAACCAGCGCCAGGACGGACCTGCCATGCCGCGACCACGACGGCGGCCGTGGCGAACAGGACCATCAGGAAACGTGCCGGGGTTTTCATGACACCACCTCCAGTGTGCGATTCGTTTCGGGCACGACGACCAACGGATCGATATCGAACACACCGCCAACGACTCCGCCGAGGTACCCGAACAAGTCAGTGGTTGGCACGAGGTTGTCGTCGTTGTCCAACCGGTTGAGGTCGGGAGTTTCGCCGTGGTGCCCGCCGCGGACGTCTCCACCGACAACAAACTGCACGCCCGCGGTGCCGTGATCGGTTCCTCCACCGTTCCATTTCGGCCGCCTTCCGAACTCCGACCACGTCATCAGTACAACCCTGTCGGCGTTTTCTCCAAGGCGCTCGAAGAACTGACCAATCGCATGATCGAGTTCCAGAAGTAGCCGCGGCAGGTCTTGTACCTGGCTGGCATGAGTGTCATAACCGTCCTGAGCGACGTGGAAGACCCGCGTGCCTAGACCAACGTTCACCAGATCTGCCACAGTTCTGAGCTGGCTACCGATGTATCCGGGGCCCACCAGATTCTCGCCGTCGAAGTATCGCGAGTCTCCGGTACTGATCTCGACCGCGGGGCTGCCCTCATATGAGTCATAGTCGTCCTCACGGTTCAAGACACCGCCAACCGTGTCGGCCAGGTCAAACACCCCCTGTTGACCGTTTCGAACCAATCCTGCAAGTCTGCTGTCGTTGCGTTGAGGGGTCGCTAGCTGCTGGACGCCGTTACGAAGCGAGCGTTCCCACTCGTTGTCGTCGGTCCATGGCACTCGACCATCAGCGGGAATCGACGCCGGCCACCAGCCATCGGCGTACATCGACGGCGAGAGCCCATCGACGCTCATGCCAATCTGAGAATCTCCAGCGCTGCCACCCAGATGGTCAAGAGCGCGCCCCAGCCAGCCAGTTCGAGTGGCCGAATCGAAGCTGCCACGCTCCCAGATATCGCTGGCTTCGAAGTGACTGAGGGTCGAGTTTTCCCAGCCGACCCCGTGGACAATCGCCAGATCGCCAGCACCCCAACGCGACGCCAGGTGCGGCATCGCGAATAGGCCAAAGTCGGCATCGAGGCGGTCGAGCTTGGCTTCGTCGATGGCGTTGCCGCCACGAAGGTCGCGGTAGCGGTTGTTGCCGAGCGGAACAACAGTGTTTAGGAAGTCGAGGCCACCGGCCAGCTGGACGCTTACGAGAATCCGTTCATCAGGCGGCACCTGACGTTTGGTCTGAATCGGAACCGACCGCGACGCCAGGGTTACGTTGCTGATTGGCAGGCTCGAACTTCTCGAACCCAGACCGTAGGAAGCACCGACCCCGGCCAACGAAAGAGCACCAGCTGCGCCGAGGAACCGGCGACGGCTTAGGGGCTTCTGCACGATCGAAGTGGGCGGCGGCTTGGACCCCCGGCCAGGCGCCGGCGTGTTTGCCTCTGGCCCGGCGATCGCTCCTTCGATAGTGGCAGTGTTGGTGGTTGAGTCGTTCATGACAGGATTACCTCCGGGGATACGAACGCAGCTGCGAATGCGAAGTCGTGGGCGAGCCAGCCGTCGGCATCGGCTGCTGTTGTTACCGCATCGAGGGTCGTGTCCGACCACTCGACTAGGCCGAATTGCCTGAGCAGACCCTCAGCGAACTGGCGCGGGCTGCTCAGGTCGAGAAGTCGCTGGACGGCCGGTATACGGTCGAAGTCGTCGTCTCCGAAGATGAGCCAGCCAAGGTCGCGGCCGACGTCGACACGAGCCGCCGATCGGTTCGTGTCGAGCCAAGGTTCGTTGTGAGGCCATCCGGCCACGTTCGGAGGGCGGGCCACGCTCTGGCCAAGCTGCTCGGCTAGCCACGACATCTCGTTGAGGTCGTACACCTCGCCGGGTAAGTCGCCATCGTTGGTTGGGTAGATGGTTGAGACGTCCACATTCTTGATGGGGAGCCCAAAGTTCCGGGCCACCCTGGCCAAGGTCTCCACCGGTTGGGTCACGAGTCGCGCTTTGGCCTCATCTGAGTAGAAGGCAGGGTGGGTGAACATCCGCCGCAGGGCGGCCCCGATCGTTCCGGTCGGGCCGACCTCAGCCGCGATGTCGGCGATGACCGATGGGTCGGGTTCGTTGCCGGCATATCGGAGCCATAAGCGCCCGGCGATGAACTCCGAACATTGGGGCGTGGCCACAATGGCGCCGATGACGTCGGCGGCGGCTAGGTCGCCGGTGCGGCCGAGCACCGTCTTAACACCGTGATCGTGGAACTCGGGCGAGAGTTTCGTATCGACTACGTATTCACCTGGCTCGGCGTAGCGCAAGCCATAACCAGTCAGGGCTCGAGCCGCTTCGACAACGTCGCTTTGTGTGTAGCCGTTGTCGACTCCCATCGAGAACAGCTCCATCAGCTCCCGTGCGTAGTTCTCGTTCGGGGTGCCTATCTCGCTTAGATGAAGGTCGAGCCAGATGTTCATGGCCGGGTCGAGGGTCATAGCCATCAGCAAGTCGTCCATACGGCCCTGTCCAAGTCGACGAAGCGTCACGAACTGGCGGTGCATCAGCTCGGCGCTTTCGACCTTGTCGATCGATGTTGCAAAGTGGCCGTGCCAGAACCACATCAGCCGCTCGATAGCTGGGGTTGGCGACGTCGCTATGAGGTGCCACCACCACAGGCTGAGCTCAACGTCACTGAAAACTGTCTCGCCTCGCTCGCGGCGGTTCGGCGATCCCGCGGCCGGAGCAATGCGCACATCGAACAGCGAGTCGACGAGAGCGGGCAAGCTGTGTTTGGCCGCAGCATTGATCTCTTCTGGGGTTCCACCCCAGGCTGCCCGCCGCAACAGGTGGGCGACGTTGGCCTCGGTGGCCTGTGGCACTTGTTGACGCATGGTTCGAAGTTCCATACCGCCACCTTGACAAATCGCCCATGAATCCAACATGAGGATGGTCTTCATCAAGCCTTCATCTAGGCTGCTGGCGATGTCTTCGACGGCCACGCTTTACGAACGCCTTGGGGTCTCCCCCGCGGCCGACGATGTGACACTGCGTTCGGCCTATCGCCGACTGGCCATGGTTCTGCACCCTGATCGGCTATGGGACGACCACGACGACGCGGGTCGCGCAACAGGTGCCGAGATGGCCCAGGTAAACGAAGCCTGGACAGTGCTATCGGACCCCTCTAAGCGGGCCGCCTACGACTTAACGCTCATCGACCTCACCGGTCGACTAACGCTTCGTCCACCTCGTCCAACGTTCACGGCCACGCCGGCCCCTGGGAGCCGACGAGACGCGTGGTACGCAGGAATACGGGTTCAGATCGTCCGCCTGACCAGGGAGGCCGCTATGTCGGCCTCGTGGGCCCTTTCGTTGAAACGTGGCGGCCGACCGCGTGCGGTGTATCAGGCCCGTATCGACACCCTCGTGGCCCACAACGTCGCCGACACCGCCGACCGCATCAAAACGGCCCGTTCCGCTGGAACCGCTCCACTCGACCTGGCCCTGGCCTCGGCGTTGGTAGGCCTTAGCGACCTCGCCGCGGTCACTCTGCTCGCTGCTGTCGAGGCAGGCCCGACCGCAGCCCAAGAGGTGCTAGCCGAGCTAGTCGACCGAACCTGGGACAACCTCGCCCACGGCGTGTCGCACGAGGTGTCAACCGCCCTCGGTTCCAACCCCCACTTAGCAAAACGCCTCTACTCCCACCGGTAACCCGCCCGAATTGAGCGCCCCCGCACGCAATTGAGGAGCTGAGCCACATCCGGTGTGGCCCCAGGCCTCAATTTGCCCAGCAAAAGTCCTACGGTTGGAGGAGGGCGGCGACCCGGCGCTCGGCAACTCTGAGACCGACGATCCCGATCACTACTAGGTACAGCACCGACACGAGCTGGCCCCAACCCACACCACCGAGCGCTAGGCGCCTCGAAAGGTCGGCGCCGTGATATAGCGGCGAGAACTGCACGACAATCTGCATAGCTCGCGGGTAACGATCTAGTGGGAAGAACGTGGCCGACAACATGAACATCGGCACCGTCACGACGAAGATGGCGTCGAAGTCGAGCCAAGACCGCAACCAAGTGCTCGCGGCCAACCCAACGCTGCCGAAGGCAAACGAAATCAGCACCGCCGCCGGTAGTAGTAACACCGCCCAGGCCGAGTGCAGGAGCCCCATGGCCCACATCGTCAAGATGAAAGCCGCGCTATAGATGCCCACGCGAAGCACTGCCCAGCCAAGTTCGCCTCTGACCACGTCGCGGGTTGTTATCGGTGTCGCCAGCATGGCGTCGTAGGTGTGGATGTATTTGACCCTGATGAAGAAGTTCACGGTTGTGCCGAAGATGATGCCGTTCATGGCCGCCGCGCTCAGCATTCCGGGGGCAACGAACTCTCGGTAAGGAACCGCAGTTCCGCCCGGCCCGGCAACCTCCGAAACCAGAGCGCCGACACCAACACCGACCGACATCAGAAACAAGAACGGTTCGAACCCACCAGACGCAAAGATGTACCACTGCCGGCGAGCCAGAACAGCATTGCGTTCGACGACACGCCACGCAGGAGTGCGTAGTCGGGTTTGGGCCCGCTTCCAGAACCGCTTCCCAGACCCGCCAATAGCGTCATAGCTGCTTGCCTCGGCCGTCATGGCGTCAACCTCGCCTTGAAGGTCCTAACACCCCAGATCCATCCGACCGCGATGTATCCGCACAGAACTGCCACGTGGACCAAGGACTCGACAACCGGGAGCGACCCAGTCGTCGAGTTTCTGGCCAGTTCGACGCCGTGCCACATTGGGAAGAACTTTGTCGCCAGCTGTAGAGCTCCGGGCAGCTGTTCGATTGGAAACAGGGTCCCGGAGAACAGATAGAGCGGCATGATGGCCACCCGGACAATGAGGTCGAACGAGACGTCGGAGTCTTGTGTGGCCGCAAATGCACTGAGCGGCGCCGTGAAGGCCATAGCGGTTAATGCCGCGGCCGGAACGGCCAAGATCGCCAGCCAAGACGAGACACCACCGATCAGAGTTCCAGCCAACAAGAACACCGATGCCTGAAGCGTGGCCCTGGTCGAGACCCAGATGACCTGCCCTGCATACACGTCCTGCGGGCGCAAGGGTGTAGCAACCTCGGCGTAGTAGAAACCAATCCACCTATGCCCAGACATTACAGGCCAAAGCGAGGCCATCGCCGCGGTCTGGGCCACGGCGCCAACCATCAGACCAGGGGTAATAAAGTCGAGATAGTCGAGCCCCAAGAGTTCAGGCGGTGCGGAGTCGATCAGTCCGCCAACGCCAATTCCAAGCGTCAGCAACATAAGCACTGGCCCACCGAAGTTGGTGAACGCCGCCGATCGCCAGAGCTTGCTCCACATTCTGGCTTCGCGCTCGGCAGCGCGAAGCGCCAAAGTAACTGGCATCGGCATGTCAGAGCTCTGTCAGGGCTCGACCGGTGAGGGTCAAGAAGACGTCTTCGAGGGTGCTGCGGCGTATCAGCGTGGTGGTCGGCGTAGCCATGCCTTCGCGATGTAGTGCTTCCATGGCGTCGTCAGCATTGTCGACATACAGCAGGAGTCGGTCGGCCAGCCGTTCAATTCGGGCTGAGCTGGTACCAAGTTGGGCAGCCGCAAGGTCGAGCTGGCCGTGGTCGTCGAAACGGGCCTCAACCACCTCGCGGGTGCAATGGCGCTCGATGAGCGACCGGGGCGATCCCTCGTCGACGATCTTCCCATGGTCCATGACCACCAGCCGGTCGCAGAGCTGCTCGGCTTCGTCCATGTAGTGGGTGGTGATTAGCAGGGTGGTACCAGACCGCTTCAGCGACCAGAGTCGCTCCCATAGAAGGTGTCTGGCTTGGGGGTCGAGGCCCGTAGTGGGCTCGTCGAGCAGCAACAGATCGGGCGAATTGAGCAGAGCTCTGGCGATAACAAGTCGCCGCCGCATCCCGCCCGATAAAGGATCGACCTTGCTGTCACGGCGTTCGACTAGCTGCGCGAACTCGAGCAGCTCGTTGACCTTGGGTTCGATGACCGAGCGTTTCATTCCGAAGTAACGGGCGTACATGCGCAGGTTGTCAGCGACGCTTACCTCGGTGTCAAGGTTGTCCATCTGCGACACGACACCGAGCCTGGCCCTGATCGCGGGGCCATCGGCCGCTGGGTCGAGCCCAAAGATCGTGAGCGAACCCTCGGTTACAGGCGATGTGGCCGCGATCATTTTCATGGCCGACGTTTTACCGGCTCCGTTAGGGCCAAGGATCCCGAACGCCTCACCGGTGTGAACGTCAATATCGATGCCATCGACGGCAGTGAATTCGCCAAACCGTTTCACTAAAGAACGGGCGCGCACCAACACGTCGGGATTCTCGGTCATGGGGACACGGTACGTTACTAGCGAGGGTGAGCTACAAGTGAATTGTGTCGATAGTGGCTTCGATCGACTCAAGCACAGCCATGAATCGGTCGGCCTCGGCTTCGTTGAGTGCAGAGTATGCACCGAGAACCATTAGCGAGGTCGCCCGTTCGGCAGCTTCATACGCTCGTGCCGTGGACTCGTCGACGACGATGTCCTCTGGCCATCCAAAGACCTCAAGACGGCTCTGACCACCATGAAGCGCAACTGCGTGTTTGGCACATACACCGTGGGTCAAGGTTGCACACAGATGTGCTCCTCCCCGGTACTCCCGCAGCAGGTTCGTCAGCTGCATAGCCATGGCGGGTGGGTCATCGGCTCGCGGTTGGTTCATCCACGCGGCAAACATCGCGTATCCAGCCAGATTGGTTCGACCGAGAATCTTGTTCGCCAGATCGCAGTAATCGCCAAGGTTTTCGACGGCAATCAGGTGTTGTCGACCGTATTGGCCGCAAGCCTCAGCGTAAGCGTTAGCGGCCCGCTGCGGAATCACAACTTGGCGACCCTCGGCCCAGATCTTGGCGACGAGCTCCGGTGCAAAGAAGCCCTTGGCGGCCGCAACGACCTCGGCGCTCACATCGCCAAGCGCGCCGCCCCGGCCAGCGACGTAAAACACGAAGAAGTCGCGAAAGCCGAGCGCCTCGCCGATGGCTCCCGTGTCTGGAGAGAACATCCAGTGCCCACCAGACTCGCCAATTATCGGACAGGCCCGCTCGACCAGCTCTTCGGGAGTCATTCTCGAATCCTATTGCCCGCGCCCACCCCACAGACCGCCGCTGTCACCGGCATGTGGTCGCCCGCAACCATTTCCCGGTGACGGGTAGGTCTGGGGTTAGCTGTTGATGGCGGCGGCCATCGACTCAAGGGTGGCTTGGAAACGATCGGCCTCGTCGGCGTCGAGAGCGGCGTAGGCGTTGCGAACCATCTTTGCCGTTGCATTTTCGGCGGACGCCAAGGCTTCTGCGGTGCCATCGTCTGGCTTAAGCTCAGGGTCCCAGCCGAACATCTTGAGTCGCTCGGACCCACCGGTGACGGCTACTGCTTCGGCTGCGGTTACTCCGTGAGCCATGGTGGCGCAGATGTGGGCGCTTCCACGGTACTCACGCAACAGGTTCACCAACTGGTATGCCTTGGCCGGAGCGTCGTCGGCCCTGGCCGCATTCTTCCAGCCGGCGAACATTGCATACCCGCTGATGTCGGCGGCATCGACAACCTTCTGGGCGAGTTCGCAGAACGCATCTAAGCCCTCAACAGCTTCCAATTTCTCTCGCCCGAAAGATGCACAGGCCTCGCCATAGGCCACGGCACAGTCGTTGGCAGGTGCCGCTTCGATGGCTTGATCCCACATCGTGCGGACTAGACCAGGAGCGAAGAAACCCTTTGCTGAAGTGACTACGTCGGCGTCGACATCGCCGAGTACTCCGCCGCGACCGCCGAAGTAGAACACGAACATGTTGGGCATCCCGATCTTTTCACCAGCCTCGCCAGTTTTGGGGTCGAACATATAACCGGCGCCGATGGCACCAACGATTGGACAGGCGGATTCGACAAGCTCTTCTGGAGTCATCTCTTGACCCTAGCGAAGGCGGTGGCAGCCGAAGCAATCGAACAAGCGAAGGCGGTGGCAGCCGAAGCAATCGAACAAGCGAAGGCGGTGGCAGCCGAAGCAACCGAACTAGCGAAGGCGGTGGCAGCCGAAGCAATCGGCTTCCCTCGTTACGGGCTCGGTACG
>CAZMUM010000019.1:0-41742 GCA_964569385.1 uncultured Acidimicrobiales bacterium | reverse complement strand
AGCGAAGGCGGTGGCAGCCGAAGCAATCGGCTTCCCTCGTTACGGGCTCGGTACGAGATCGGTGTAGAGCGCTAACACGTCGGCGGCCGCCTCGGGGCCGGTCGCCAGGACGACGATGCGAGCTCCGCTCCACAACAACGAAACAATCTCGGCGTCTGGTTCTTGCCAGCCTAGAACTTGGGCGCCGCTGGGAAGGGCGATCGGGAACACCTCGGCATCGCCCGCAGATGCGACTATCCCCGCTGAGTACGACGCGGCGCTGATGCCACCCGCGGCTCCTGGCTCTACCGCCACCACGATCAGGGCTGCGGCCAACGCACCGTCTGGGGTTGTCACCTCGAGTGCGGCCAGAGCCACACCGTCGGCTTGTATCCCACCAGCAACCAGAAACTCGGCAAGCGCTGATGCGTCCGGATCGTCGGCATCGATTAGCGCTGTGTCATATCCTGGGAGTCCAACCGTCAACCAAGGCCACAGACCCGGGTGTATCCCCGCCAGTTCGAGCCTCTCTCCACCTTGGGCGCAGCCGTCGACGAGACGCAGCACGTCGCTAACGGCACCACCAGGTTCGGTGTCGTTGGCCAGCGCGTCGAACAGAAACCTCGAAGCAAGCCCGGTCGCTAGGCCAAGCTGAAGACACACTTCGACTCCGGCGTCTAGTTGTTCGGGCCCGGTCTGGATCAGGGCCGATTTCACTAGCTCTGGAACATCGGCGCAGAGCGTCCACACCGCTACCGCATCGGCAAGCTGATCTCGGGTTAACCCGCCGTATAGGTCGTCGTCGGGGCCATCGGGATCGGCGCTGGTCACACCAATCGTGGCGAACTGGTCGACGCCGATGGTGTCAACCAAACCTGCGGCAATACACACTCCGGTCTCGTCATCGATCGGCAAAGGTCCCTCAGCGCCAAACAATGGGGCCATGGCCGCCGTCAACTGGGCAGCCGCCACAGCGTCGTTCTGGCCCGACACGCTGTCACCGCCGTCTACGTCGTCGGCCGAGCCAGAGCCGCCGAATGTGCAAGATGTCGCCAGCAGCAGCACTGTGGCCACGACGGCCAGAACGTCGCGTGTCCTCACATGTGCCAGCATGCACCACTGTGAACGAAAATTGCGAGCAAGGTCCACTTATAGCAGTCGTCCCCGACTCGAACCCGACGATGCACGCTGCCTTGGCCGCGGCCGTGGTCGAAGGCGGCGCCACTGTGGCCGGCAGGCACGACGTTGGCGAAGCGGTCGCCATGGTCTGGGCCGACGCCGCTGCGGCGACGGAGTTTCCATCGCACTTGGCGCGTTCGCCCAAGGCGCGGTGGGTGCAGTTGCCATATGCGGGAATCGAGGCTTTTGCTCAGTACCTCGACGGCGAGCACACCTGGACCTGCGGAAAGGGCGTATACGCCCCACCTGTAGCTGAACACGTCTTAGCGCTGGCGCTAGCGGGCTTCCGCAACATTCATCGATATGGGGCGGCGGCGTCTTGGACCGGCCCGGTTGGCCGCAACTTGATCGGCGCTCGGGTCACGATTCTAGGCGCGGGCGGCATCGCCGACTGCCTGCTGGCGCTACTCAAGCCATTCCGCTGCCACACGACAATTGTCAGGCGTCGAGCTGCTCCTGTACCTGGGGCCGACCGCACCGTTACCACCGCCGATCTCGACTCGGTGCTTCCCTGCACCGACTTGTTGGTCGTGGCCTGGGCCCTCACCGACGAGACAGCCGGGCGCATCAATGCGAGCGCATTCGATTTGCTGCCTGACGATGCTTGGTTGATCAACGTGGGCCGGGGCGCTCATGTGGACACCAACGACCTGGTCGTGGCCCTTGAGGCTGGAAAGCTTGGCGGAGCCGCTCTCGATGTGACCGAGCCAGAACCGCTTCCCGACGGCCACCGTCTCTGGCAGCTTCCTAACTGCATCATCACCCCTCATATCGCTAATACGCCGGACATGGGCCTGCCTCTTCTCGCCGCTCGAGTACGGCAAAACGTTGAGTTGTTTGTTGAAGCAGCCGATGATCTCAGCCGCCTGATTGGCCTGGTCGACGTCGAAGCCGGCTACTAGTCAACTTTGCTCTTGTCTTTGGGCAGTTCGCGCCGTTTCCGGCTGCTCTAGGCGATACTGGAACCCGTGGCAACGTCTCGAATCGGTGTATATCCAGGCACCTTTAACCCCTTCACGCTCGGGCATCTGGCCGTGGCCGAGGCCGCACTCGACCAACGCAACCTCGACCGTATTCACCTCGCGGTCTCCAGGGTGCCCTTGGCCAAGACCAGTCTGGTCCTACCCACGTTCGAACACAGGGTAGAGGCTCTGAAACTGGTTGCCGAGGACCACGACTGGCTCGATGTCGTGGTCACCAGCGCACAGCTACTGGTCGACATCTCCGCTGGTTACGACCTGCTCATCATGGGGGCCGACAAGTGGCATCAGATCCACGAGGCCCGCTTCTACAACGACGATCCAAACCAGCGCGACGCGGCTATGGCTGCTCTGCCTCAGGTGGCTCTTGCCCCCCGCCCGCCTTTGGAGATCCCTGGCCACCTCGGCCTCGATGTGGCTGACCGTTTCGCCACAGTTTCTTCGACTGCGGTCCGCAACGGTAGGCACGATTGGATGCATCCGGCGATCGTCAAGTTCGACCTCGGCACCGGCGCGTGGTCAGATCCGGCTCGGTATCGGCGCAACCACACCTAGAGGCCGAGCGGCCAGCGGGCGTCAGTCTCGCCAGGGACGAACCAATGCCTCTTGGCTCACCGTAGCCACCAGCACTCCATCGTGGCGATGAATAGTGCCATGGGCCAGACCTCTAGCGCCGTGGCTGGTAGGCGAACCAGAGTCGAAGAAGTGCCACTCCGACAAGTCGGTTGGGCGGTGTAGCCACACCAAATGATCGAGGCTGGCGGCCATGGTCTTGTCGATACCGGGCGCCCCCAGATGGGCTCGTTTCACCGCTCCAACCGGACCATGATCCGAAGCGTAAACCAGGGCGGCGTTGGTTAGCCGGCGGTCGGACGAATCGACTCCTGGCACCCTGAACCAGATCCACCGCGACGACTTCATCTCGTCTGGCATATCGATATCCAACACCTGACGGCTGTCGACGATGCCAGCAAACTCGTCCCGAGCAACCTCGTCTGGCTTGACGCTTGGTATGTCGGCCGCCAGCGAAGCTTCGACTTGGTACTCATAGCCATCTTCGTCGTGTTGAAACGACGCGTCTAGATGAAAGATCGCCTCGCCGTATTGGATCGCGACAACACGTCTGGTGACAAAACTACGACCCTCACGTATCCGGTCGACCCTAAACAGAATCGGTTGGCGCCAGTCGCCGGCTCTCAAGAAGTAGGCATGAAGGCTGTGCAGAAACATCCCGCGGTCGACGTCGATGGTCTCCTGCGCGGCTCTGATGGCCTGGGCCGCAACCTGACCACCAAACACGCGTGTACGAGCCTTGGCTGGACTCCATCCCCGAAATATGTCGAGCTCGAGCCGTTCAAGGGTAAGCAGGTCGAGAATCGATGGGTCATCGAAGGCATCGGTCGGTGCGTCGGGACTCGGTACGGGCGTTGCTGTCATCGGCCTCGAAGTTAATACCGACGGAGCCTTCCTGCACCGTCCTGTCGCCGAATCTGATCTGTTTGGCCACATGCCGGCGGCTAGACCCCTCAATTTGCAGGGCTAGTGACCGTTCGGCTCTTACGCGCCATAACTTTCAGGCTATCGTTGGATTCATGGCAGTCGCAGAAGTTAACGGTCAGTCAATCAACTACGCGGACTCCGGAGGCGATGGCCCCGCGCTGTTGTTCAGCCATGGGTTCCTCATGGATCACACCATGTTCGACGAACAGGTCGCCAGTCTTAGCGAGACGTATCGGTGCATCGCTTGGGACGAACGCGGCTTTGGTGAAACCAAGGCAACAGAACCATTCACCTACTGGGACTCAGCCGCCGACGCGGTCGCTCTACTAGATCACCTCGGCATCGACGAAGCCGTGTTCATCGGCATGAGTCAGGGCGGTTTCTTGTCGTTGCGAGCCGCGCTCGCCACTCCAGAACGAGTGCGGGCCCTTGTTCTCATCGACTCGCGAGCAGGCCAAGACGACGCCGAGACACTTGCCGGGTATCAAGGCATGATCGACCATTGGCTTAGCGACGCACCCCTCGGTGAAGTCGGGCAGTTCGTGGCTGGTCTAATTCTGGGCGAACCAACCCTCAACGAAACCTGGATCGCAAAGTGGGAGGCGAGAGATCGCTCCACCATGGCCCATCCAGCCCAGGCGCTGCTCACCCGAGACGACGTCAGCGACCGCATGGGCGAGATCGGGTGCCCAGTCCTGTCGATTCACGGCGAAGATGATCAGTCGATCGACATCAGCCACGCCGAAGAATTGCAAGCGGCGGTACCCCACGGGCGCGGTCTCGTGCGAGTGCCCGGTGCAGCTCACGCCCCCAACATGACCCACCCTGAGATCGTCAACCCCGCCCTTGGCGCATTTCTAAACCAACTCGATAGCTAACGAACATGGCTATCGAGTCCGGGTCCGCGGAGCTTCTCGCCACGCCAAATCCTGCACTCGCCCCCGCAGGTGCCGTCGACGCCGCAGCGTCTTACCGTAAGCCGACCTCACGTATGGTCTCGGTGTTCGGAGAAGCAACTGGCACCCGCCTGCTCGTCGGTGGCATAGTCGCGGCGGGTGCCACCGCAGCACTGTTCGGCGGGACCGACGACGGCGTAACCATCTGTCCCTTCCGTCGCGCTACCGGTGGCGGCTACTGCCCCGCCTGCGGTGGCACTCGAGCCATTTCGATGATAGTCAGGGGCGACGCGGCTGGCGCCTTTGTCCAGCACCCTGTGGCCGCACTGATCGCGATTCAGATCGTGGTGCTTGCAGTTGGTGTTTGGTGGGCCCCACTTACCTTCGGTCGTTGGGTCAGAGCTCGTGGCGAGCGAATTGCCGTCGCGAACGGCCTGCTGCTTCTGGCGGTGTGGCCTGTTCGTTTGGCTCTTGGACAAATTCCGCTGCCGTTCGCCTAGCCGTGCTCGGGTTTAGGGATTAGCTAGCAACGCAGTTTCAGAAATCGAGTAGGGCGTTCTCGACAACTTCGCTGAGAGCCGGGTGGATATACATGAACCCAGACGCCATCTCGTCGACGGTGCGCTCATAGGTCATACCCTGGATCAACTGATGGATCAGCGTCGACGCCTGCGGCCCAATGATGTGAGCACCAACAAGTTTGCGGGTATCGGCGTCGGCTATCAGCTTCACAAACCCCGAATCGTCTTCCATGGCCCACCCGTAGGCGATCGCGCCGTAGTCCTTGCTGGCCACCATCACGTTGGTACCCGCGTCGCGCGCCGCGCGTTCGGTGAGACCGACCGCTGCGATCTGAGGGTTCCCGAACACCGCATGCGGTGTCAGGGTGTAGTCGGTGGTGCGAATGTCGTCCGGGTTCAAGATGTTGTGACGAACATTGCGCATTTCGAGATTGGCAAGGTGTTTGAGGTGAAACTCGTTCGACACGTCGCCAAAGGCCCAAATTCCGCCGACGTTGGTTCGTCCGGCCGCATCTACGACAAGGCGATGACTCTGGTGCTCGATCCCAGCGGCCTCGACATTAAGTCGGTCGCCGTTGGACACTCGTCCGGTCGCGACCAGCAGTACGTCGCCGGTGACAACTTCGGTGTGGTCGTCGTCGAGATCGCGATACGTCATCTCGATTCGCCCGTCGTCGAGCTGTCGGACTTTGTGGTGACGGCTCCCTAGCCGCACATCGATGCGCTCGCTCATGATCTCTGTAAAACGTTCCGAGATGGAAGTGTCCTCGTTGCGAAGCAGGGCCCGGCTGCGATTAACCATGGTGACGTTCACGCCAAAGGCGGAGAACACATGGCCAAGCTCACTGGCGATGTACCCACCGCCGAGGATGATCATCGATTCCGGTAACTCGTCGAGGCGCATGACGGTGTCGGATGTCTCGTATGGGACCACGGGCGCGTCATGCTTGGGGTCGATGCCAGAGATAGGCGGAACGTGCACCCTGGCACCAGCGCCAAGAACAATGGTGGGCGCAGTCAGCCGCTGGCCATTGACCTCGATCACTCGTTGATCGCCGTTGGCTCGGTCGGCAGTGAAAGCACCATGACCGTCGAAAACTGTGATGTTTGGGCATTCGTCGCCCACACGGTATTGCTCGCCACCGGCCGCGATCGGGTCGATTCGACCAAACACCCGGTCTCGAATTTCACTCCACCGCACGCCGTCCAAGGTGATGTCCAGGCCGTACTTCGACGCGTTCTGGGCTTGCAGTGCAACGTCGGCAGCATAAATGAACATCTTCGACGGAATGCACCCAACGTTGAGGCAAGTGCCGCCAAACACGCCTTCCTCGATGATGGCGATCTTCCATTCGTCGAACTCAGGACCAGGGATCGAGTTACCAGACCCTGTTCCGACAATGATCATGTCGAAGTCTTGAATCTGATGGCCTTGCTGAGAACTTGAACTCATGCCAGTAGTGAACACCATGGAACGCCCAGCTACTCCCATAGTCGCCCGCTACAAGAGTGAGGAGTACACCAACTGTTTTAGTTCGGTGCGAATTGGGTGGTAGCTCGACGGCAGCAGTTGAGTAAGGAAGATGACGTGCAAATCCTCGGCTGGGTCACACCAGAACGCAGTCGAAGCGGCCCCACCCCAAGCGAACTCGCCGGGGCTCGAAACAACCTTCGTGATCGCCGGATTGAGCTGCACCGAGAACCCAAGCCCAAAACCAACCCCGTCGTAAGGGGTCTCGCTGAACAGCGGCGTTCCGCAACTAACCAAATCCCCACCACCCGGTAGGTGGTTAGACGTCATGAAATCGAGGGTCTTTCGGCCTATGACCCTGGTTTTGTCGAGCGTGCCCCCAGCCATCAGCATCCGACAGAACTGGTGATAGTCGTACATTGTCGACATCAAGCCACCGCCGCCACCCTCGAATTGAGCAGATTTCAGGGCCGGGCTGGTGTCGGAGGCGTCGAGCAAGGTCGCCTTACCGGTCTTGGGGTGCGGAATGTAGTTCGACGAGAACCGATCGTGGGCATCGTCGTGAACATGGAACCCGGTGTCGGTCATCCCTAACGGGTCGAAAACATGCTCAGACAGGTAGTCGCCTAGCTGCTGGCCAGAAATGACCTCGATGATTCGACCAACGACGTCGGTCGAGTGCGAGTAGTTCCAGGCGGTGCCTGGGTCGCACAGCAGTGGCAGCGCCGCGAGAGCGTCGATCGTCTCGGTGGTGTTGCCAAGCTTGGAACCAAAGTCGAAACCGTTGGCTCGATAGATCGAGTCGACCACGCTGGCTTGCATGAAGCCATAGGTGAGCCCAGACATGTGAGTCAGCAGATGATGCATGGTCATCTTGGTCGACGCCGGCCTCGTAACCGGACTCTGGTTGCTTCCACCGTCGAACACCTGCATGTCTTTGAACGCGGGCAAGAACTTCTCGACGGGGTCCGACAGCATTACCCGACCCTGTTCGTACAGCTGCATGAAAGCAATAGATGTAATCGGTTTCGACATCGAGTAGAACCGGTAGACGGTGTCGGCCACAACGGGCAGGTGTTTCTCCATGTCGCGTTCGCCGTACATGTCGAGGTAGACGATCTTGCCGCCCCTGGACACGAGGGTGTTGACGCCAGGAAGTCGACCATCGTCGACGTAGGCATGCATGTGGCGGGTTAAGTGCTCCATTTGGGTAGATGACATACCCATCTCTTCTGGTGTGGCCTCAACCTCAATGCTCATGAATGCCCTCAGCGCTAGTGGACAGAAGTCCGCTTCCAAACACGGCACCGTACAGCGCGGCGGTACCGTCACCCGAAACGAGATACTGATTCGACCAATGTCGCCGACCGACGCCGCGAACAACGGAGCCCCACGATGCTGATTAGACCCCACGATGCAGCCACCGATGCTGAATGTCGGATGCTCTTGGCAGGTAACGATTTCGGTCAACTAATCGCACCTGGAACAGGTCGTGATTTGCCGGTAGTCGTCCCAACCCATTTCATATTCGACGGCCAAGCCGACCTCGCATTGCACCTAGCTGTCAACAACCCGGCCTGGGCCGCCATCGAGGAGAATCCGCTGGTGATGTTCACCATCATCGCCGACTGGACCTACATCGATACGCGAACGAACGCTGTTCCTGGCACCGACCCAGACTACGGAACCGCCACGAGCTATTACGCGTCGGTTCAGGCGAGGTGTCGAGCCGAGATCATGGCCGAACCCGAGCAGGTGGCCGACGTATTGATGCATCAGCTTCGACACTTCCAACCCCAAGGGGGCCACGCAGTCGTGCAACCGGGCCCAGACCCGTACGGAAAACAACTTCGGGCCATTAAGGCCGTTGTTCTGCACATCGAGTCGATGGTTGGGAAGCTCAAGTACGGCGGCAACAAGACTCCAGAGCACCGCACACTCATCGAGCAGACCCTTCGCGACCGAAATAGCCCTGGAGACCAAGCGGCGGCCGATCACATGACAAGACGGGCCACAGAGACCTAGGCGTCGCCGTACCATCTGATGTTGTGACAACACCGGGCCTTCCAGACCATCTAGATCACACGGTTACCGGTTGGGGACGTGTGCCGGCCACCATTGCGATGGAGTCGTCTGGTGAGCAGCTGAGCCTTGACGGCCGCTGGTGTTTCCGGCTCTATGACCGGCCAGAAGATGTGCCGGGCGACTGGGCCGCAATAGCTCAGCCCAACGACGCATCCGACGCATGGGCCGAAATCGAGGTGCCGAGCTCCTGGCAGCTAACTGATGCGGGGCGTTCCGACATTCCGATCTACACCAACGTCCAGTACCCATGGCCAGCCGACCCGCCGAAGGTGCCAGCAGACAACCCAACGGCCGTCTACCGGCGTACATTCGAAATCGACGCCAGCTGGCTAGACGAGCGCCGAATAATGGTGACGTTCGGCGCGATCGACTCCTGCGGTCACGTCGCCATAAACGGCGAAGTTGTGGGCTTCACCACCGATAGCCGACTGCCGGCCTCGTTCGATCTCACAGACCACATTGTCGAAGGCCAAAACACCATCGCAGTTCAGGTGTATCGCTGGTCGGCCGGCTCTTATCTCGAAGGCCAAGACATGTGGTGGCTGAGTGGCCTTCAGCGCTCAGTAACTGTGTGGACGGTACCTAATGTTCGCATCATCGATACTTTATTCCGGTCACATTTACAGTCAGACCACACAACGTGTGATTTACAAGTAACAACCACTCTTGGCGTGGGCAACGCTTCGGTTCCGAAAGCTCAACCTGATGTTGACGGTGAGGTATCGCCCTTCGCTGAATACAAGATCCGCATCTCACTCGCGACGGCAACTGGTGATGCGCTGGTGACCGTGGTAGGTGTGCCCGACGAAGACGGCGTAGTTAGGCTTCGCGAAACACTGACCACCGTGCGGCTGTGGTGGGCCGAGGATCCGTACCTCCACACGCTCACAGTGTCCCTAATCGACAACAACGGTGAGGTTGTTCATGAGCACGTCGAGAAGGTCGGGGTTCGCGCCGTCGCGATCGAAGCCGGACGCCTGCTCGTCAATGGCCGTCCAGTCGAGATTCGAGGGGTAAATCGCCACGACCACGACCCAGACACAGGCAAGGCCATCTCGCGTGAATCGATGATTCGCGACATCGAGATGATGAAACAACACAACATAAACGCCATACGAACAGCGCACTACCCCAACGACCACCAGTTCCTCGAGCTCTGTGACCTCTATGGCATGTACGTGTTCGATGAGGCAAACCTCGAAAGCCATGGCGTGTGGGATCAGTTGGCAACCGATCCCACCTGGGAACACCAGTTCATGAACCGGGTGCAGCGAATGGTCGCCAGGGACAAGAACCGAGCCTGCGTTATCGTCTGGTCGCTCGGAAACGAATCAGGCCACGGCGTCAACCACGAGATAGCTGCTTCCTGGCTGAAGAACAACGACCCGACCAGGCCGATTCACTACCATCCATCGGGGCGCCGACCCCTGGTCGACATCATCGCCCCGATGTACCCGTCGTTGGCCGACCTCGAGGCTCTAGGCACGCTCGCGAACGACGACAGGCCCGTTATTGCGTGCGAGTACGCCCACTCGATGGGTAACAGCACCGGAAACCTCGACGAGTATTGGGAGCTCATCAGGTCTCTCCCCCGCCTTCACGGCGGCTTTATCTGGGACTGGGCCGATCAGGGCCTTCGCCGCACAACGGTGGCCGAGCTTGACGAAGATGCGGTGCCGTGGTTTGGCTACGGAGGCGACTTCGGCGACGAGCCAAACGACGGCGCGTTCTGCATGAACGGCCTGGTGTCACCAGACCGCCACCCCCATCCCGCGCTGGCTCAAGTCAAGCACTGTTATCAACCGGTGGGGTTCGAGGTCATTGACGCCGAGGTGGGGCTCATCA
Organism: uncultured Acidimicrobiales bacterium; assembly: GCA_964569385.1. Taxonomy (GTDB): domain Bacteria; phylum Actinomycetota; class Acidimicrobiia; order Acidimicrobiales; family Poriferisodalaceae; genus JAADHX01. The sequence goes on along the minus strand of CAZMUM010000019.1, from coordinate 31,286 downwards.
GGGTTACCAACAGGCAACAGTGGCTCGGGTTGGCCATGTACACAGTGACCTGGAGGCTCGAGAGCGCGGGCCGCCAGGTTCAGGCCGGAGCAGTAGAACTACCCCACATTCGTCCTGGTCACGGGGCCGATATCGTCGTTCCGTACAAGACAGCGACGCTGAACGCCTCAGTCGAGCACTTCGTCACGATCAGCGTTGTTCGAACTGCTCGGACGCGTTGGGCCCCCGCAGGCCATGAGGTAGCAAGCAGTCAATTCGCGGTGACGCCAACAACTCGCCGTCGCCCATCGGTATCGCCAGCAGGTCAGAAGGTCGAGATCGCCGAGAGCGCCGACCTTGTGGCCCTTGCATCGGGCGATGTGGTGGCGACTATCGATCGGGCCTCCGGCGGCCTTGCCGGTTTTGAGTTCGACGGCTGCGACTACGTAACTGCACCGCTGCTACCGACAGTTTGGCGAGCACCAACCGACAACGATCGGTGTCGTTTTGGAGCAGAACAAGCCACCAGACGATGGCATCGAGCCGGTTACGACGACCTCACCATTTCGAGCACGACCCTGGCGGTATCAAGTAGTACGACCGTTACCAGTAGCCATGTCTTGGTTGGTGCCGGCGGGTCGACCGAGCTGAGGTTCGAATTCAGATACGAGCTGTTTCCGGGAGGGCTGCTCGTTGTCAGCGCTACATTCAGCTCCGGCCAATGGGGGCTGCCCCAGTTGCCGCGCCTCGGTCAGGTCGGGCGGCTTAACCAGGCGCTGACCAAGCTCGAGTGGTATGGCCCTGGACCATTCGAGACTTACCCGGACCGGGTGAGTTCCGCCAGAGTGACGCGCCACACCCGGTCAGTCGCCGACGACATGTACCCCTATGCAGTGCCCCAAGAGAGCGGCCACCATCATGGTGTTCGCTGGGCGGCACTGACTGATTCCGAGGGCTCGGGGTTATTGCTGGTTGGCGATCCTGCGTTCGGTCTCAATGTAGGGCATCACACCGTGGCCAACATCGAGGCCGCTGCTCACGCCCACGAACTAAGCCCCATCGATGATGTCGTAATCCACATCGACGGGCGCCACAGCGGGCTCGGTAACGCCTCGTGCGGGCCCGGAGTGCTGGACAAATACCAGGTTCCGGCGTCGCCAACGTCGTGGCGCTTCGCGATCTCGCCATTTACCGCAGCCGATCACCCAATCCGAGTTGCATCACGCGGCATCCCCGGCCCCCCTTCAGTCCGCGGCTTCTAGGAAACCACCGCGAAGGTCTGGAGGGCGTAGAGTCCAGACCGAATTCAGTCACTGGTTCCAACTGGAGGAACGTCATGCCCCAGACCGTTAAAGGCGTCGTCGCGATGGCTAAGGGCGAGCCGGTTCAGCTCGTCGATGTCATCGTGCCCGATCCGGGCCCAGGCGAGGCAGTTGTTGCCATTCAGGCATGTGGTGTATGCCATACAGACCTCCATTATCGAGAGGGCGGTATAAACGATGAGTTCCCATTTCTGCTTGGCCACGAAGCTGCTGGCGTAGTCGAAGCAGTTGGCGACGGGGTCACCGATGTAGCCCCAGGCGATTTTGTGATTCTCAACTGGCGCGCCGTGTGCGGTCAGTGTCGCTCGTGTCTCAAAGGCAAGCCGCACCTCTGTTTCAGTACGCACAACGCAACCCAGAAGATGACCCTCGCCGACGGCACAGAGTTGTCGCCGGCCCTTGGCATAGGCGCCTTCGCCGACAAAACTCTGGTGGCTTCGGGCCAATGCACCAAGGTCGACCCGGCCGCCGACCCAGCAGCGGCGGGCCTTTTGGGCTGTGGCGTAATGGCCGGCATCGGTGCCGCGATGAATACCGGCGAGGTGGGCCCCGGTGACAGCGTTGCAGTCTTTGGCTGTGGCGGGGTTGGCGATGCAGCCATCGCTGGTGCCAGGCTGGCCGGAGCATCAACCATCATCGGAGTCGACCTCGACGACACGAAACTCGAATGGGCCAAAGGTTTTGGTGCCACCCACACCATCAACTCGAGCCAAGTCGATGCCGTCGAAGAGATTCGTAAGCTCACCGGCGGCAACGGGGTCGATGTCGCTATCGATGCCATCGGGCTTCCGTCTGTCTACAAGCAGGCCTTCGAGGCTCGAGATCTGGCTGGCACCGTCGTGCTTGTCGGGGTCCCTAACCCTGAGATGAAGCTTGAGCTTCAGTTCATCGATGTGTTTGGCCGCGGCGGTTCACTCAAGTCGAGCTGGTATGGCGATTGCCTTCCTAGCCGCGACTTCCCAATGCTCATCGACCTTTACATGCAGGGTCGTCTCGACCTAGATGCTTTCGTGAGCGAACGGATTGGTCTTGGCGATGTTGAAGAGGCGTTCCACAAGATGGAGCGCGGCGAAGTCCTACGGTCAGTTGTCGAGTTATGAACCGATCCAAGACACTACAAACCGAAACGCAAAGGGCCTGCGTGGCCCGTGAACGCAACAACAGGGCCTGCGTGGCCCGGGAACGCAACAACAGGGCCTGCGTGGCCCGGGAACGCAATGATTGAACTAGTTACAACTGATGGAGTCTTCGCCCTTGATGGTGGCGAGTGGGAGGTCACCAACAACATTTGGCTTGTCGGCAACGATCGAGAGGTGGCGGTGTTCGACGCGGCCCACGATCATGGCCCGATCGTCGATGCGGTCAACGGCCGACGGGTGACGGCCATTGTGCTCACCCACGGTCACAACGATCACATCAATGCTGCGGTCGCGCTGCGCGATGCGGTCGATGCTCCGATCCTGCTCAACACCGACGACGCCATGTTGTGGGATGTTGTGTATCCAGACGCCACAACCGATGGAGCTGTGGTTCCGGGCTCGACACTCAAGGCTGGCGGTCACGAACTCGGGGTTCTCCACACGCCTGGCCACTCACCCGGGTGTTGTTGTTTCTACGATGCCGCATCGAGCCTTATGATAAGTGGCGACACGTTGTTCTGTGGCGGACCTGGCGCGACGGGGCGAAGCTATAGCGACGAGCCGACAATTTTGGCCTCGATCCGCGACGAACTACTGACCTTGCCGGACTCGACCATCGTGCACACCGGGCACGGCGACGCGACCACTATTGGTGATGAGCGCGAACGGGTTTTCGACAGAATCGCCGAGCTGGGCCTTAGCTGACGACAACCCGTGGACAGATCTACTAAAGGATTACGATGAAGACTGCATTTCTCGGTCTCGGCGTGATGGGTTACCCCATGGCCGGCCACCTACTGAATGCCTCACACGATGTGACGGTCTGGAACCGCACCGCGGCCAAGGCCGACTCATGGCTTTCGGAGTACGGGGCCGGATCGGTCGCGCCCACAGCTCGCGATGCAGCCCAAGGCGCTGACGTGGTGTTCCTGTGTGTCGGCAACGACGACGACGTGCGATCGGTTGTATACGGAGACGATGGAGCGCTTGCGGGCATGTCCGAGGGTTCGGCGCTTGTCGATCACACAACGACGTCGGCTGAATTGGCTCGCGAGCTCGGCACCGCATGCGACCGAACCGGAGTTGGCTTCATCGATGCTCCTATCAGTGGAGGTCAGGCCGGCGCCGACAACGGCACGCTAACCGTCATGTGCGGAGGCAGTCAGGCCACATTCGATTCCGTCTCGCCAGTCATCGACGCCTACTCGAAGTGTTGCAACCTCATTGGTCCGGTCGGTTCTGGACAGATGACCAAGATGATCAACCAGATTTGTATCGCGGGCTTGGTTCAGGCGCTGGCCGAAGGCGTCAAGTTCGGCCAAAACGCGGGTCTCGACCTCGAAAAGGTCTTCGCCACAATTTCGGCAGGCGCGGCGGGCTCGTGGCAGATGGACAACCGTCACGAAACAATGGCCGCAGATCACTTCGACCACGGGTTTGCCGTCGATTGGATGCGGAAGGACCTCGGCTACTGCATCGACGAGGCCAGACGCAACGGCACCAAGTTGCCTGTGACCGAACTCGTCGATGGCTACTACGCTGAGGTTCAGGCCATGGGCGGAAACCGGTGGGACACCAGCAGCCTCATCAAACGCCTCAACTAAGAGCGCAGTCGGTTACGGATTGGTCGCTGCGTCAACGGTAGCTCCGTCGACGCACACGTAGCGCCTTCGGGCGGCATTGTCGTCGGGCTCGACGAACACACGAAATATGCCCCTCTGCCTAACCTGCACACGCACGACGACATCTATGAAGAACTCGTCGGCGGCGGTGCATTCGAACACGAATCCATAGTTGATGATCGCAGTTTGGCCGACTGGAATCACGAGCTCGTCAAAGGCCCCATAGGTGGCGACATCGCCATCCAGCCCCATCGTGACTTCGAAAGAGTCGATGGCACCGCCGGCATTGGCTCCGACGCTCAGGACGGTGGCTTGGGCCGAGCCGTTGTTCGCGATCGACACGACGGAATCGACCTGGGTTCCCCCGTCGGCTTCGCTGAGGGTCTGGTTGATCGTGGACGACAACTCGTCATGGCCTCGAAAGTAGGCGACCACTCCAACTACAAGCGCCCCGACAACCAAAAAGACGAGTGGCGCAAGCGATGCCCGACGACGACGCTCGGTACGTCCGTGGCCGAGCCCAGCGGCGCGCTCATTAGCGGGAACGTGTATTGGTTCGTCGTCTCGTGGTTCTGGAATATCGCCGCCCTTCACAAGCTGAGGAGTTCGACCAGTCGAGCCGCGAACGCGATGAGCATTTCGTCGGTTCCGGGAGCGCCGACCAGCGACAGCCCAACTTGGGTTCCGGTAAACGTGCGAATCGGAACCGTCACCGCTGGGGCACCGGTCAACGTCGCCAACGCTGTCGTCTGAAGAAGCGGCACCCGTTGAAGGGCAGCCTGGGCAACCTCGTCAAAACGTCGCGGCGCGATTTGTGGTGCGGCTGGCAACAATACGATCGAGTGTCCGCCTTCGGTCAGGATCTCTAGTCGTTGCTTGGCGGCGGCAATTACCTCATCAGCGGCTTTGACCTGATCATCGGTGATGTTGGGACCGACATCGAACCGGGGCCTGATTTCTTCGCCAACTCCATCTGATCCGAACTCTTCGAAGAACGCTCGATTCGATTCCCAGCCTTCCCTGAGGCCTCGAGCCGTGAAGGCCGACGCCCACTGTTCGAACACTCCAGCGGGGCCAGCATCGACCTCGATGACAGCGCCGCCGACTCGATCGATGGCGGCAGCCACTAGCGGTTCGATGCCGTTGCGAACCTCGACCGACGCCAGCGCAAAGGCATCAGTGAGCACCGTGATCCCATCGGGCGCCGAGGGTGCGGCCCAGTCGTCGAGCAGCACCTTTGCGGCTGCCTCGAACACCGACGTGTCTCTGGCGAACCAGCCAGTCGTATCGAAAGTTGGTGAAAGCGGTGCCACCCCGTCGAGGCTTGTGCGGCCATGAGTCGGGCGTATGCCGAGCAGGCCGCAATAGGCCGCCGGTACTCTGACCGAGCCTGCCGTGTCGGTACCAAGGGCGAGGTCGCAGATGCCGGCAGCCGTCGCTGCGGCAGCTCCCGCAGATGACCCACCGGGAAGCCCGTGCGGATCGGCGGGATTGTCTGGGGTGCCGTCATGGGGGTTGATGCCAGACAAAGACCAGGCAAACTCGACAGTGATGGTGGTTCCGATTAGGTCTGCGCCGGCATCTAGCAGCGATTGGACCGCAACGGCGTTGGCCTCCGCCGGCGCGACCGCGGCGCGAAGCTGGGGGTTACCGCAGCCTGTTGGCAACCCTTTCACATCGAAGAGTTCCTTGGCTGTGAAGGTCAATCCCGACAGCGCCCCGTCGGCGGCCCCGGATTCGAGTAGTCGTGGTCCTTCAACGAAGGCGCCGGCGTCTGGTCGCATCATCACCCCAGACTACGAGAGGCCGAGCCGGTAGGTGAGGCCGAACATGAGCTGGCTAAGTTTCTTAACCCGTGGCCGATCGTGGAAACTGCAGTAGCGGCGAGACGTAGCCGTCGGGATCGTCCTCGTCGAGGTCATCCCAGATGCCATCAGCAGCCGAATCGGCATCAGCGAACCAGCGCATCGGTGGCAACATAGCCACCGGATGCGGACGGTACGGGAACCAATCGCCGTCTGGCAACGCCAGCCGGTCGGCGATGATGTGTAGTGCCATCGGGTTGACGCCAAGACCAAGGTGGGTGCCGGGGACCTCGATGTTTTCGACTCGTGGCCCTGGGCGCGTTGCGGCAGCCTTCCAGGCGACAACGCCATCGGTTCGGGTCCACACACAGGTGAGGGGAACCCGCAGCCGAGCCGCAGGGTCGAAGTCGCCCATGTCGGCGTCGTGACGGTGGGTAAGCGAAGCGAAGACTCGTCCCGCTACACCATCGCGTTTACCGATCGGGCGAATTGGGCTGCCGAGGGTGATCACCGAGCTGACGAGATCGGTGCGTTCGGTAGCGAGATAACGAGCGAACACTCCCCCGAGGCTCCAACCGACGATGTCGACTTTGCGGCCGGTGCCAGCAGCCATCGAGTCGAGTCGATCGAGCATCCCATCGATGATGCGCTGGTTCGGCCCAACGTTTACGCCTTGGCCCCAACCCTTGACATGATGACCGAGGCGCTTGAGTTCTTGGCGCAGTATGAACGTAGAGGCGTCGTTGGCCATGAATCCAGGCAGGACTAGAACAGTCCGTTTGCCCTTGGGAAACGCGCCAAGGAAAGGTCGGGTACTCAGGGCAACGGCGTACTCAATGGGGGCTGCGAGTTCAGCTAAGGCAACGAACCGCGACGGCGCAACACTGCCGTTGTGCGGACCTACCCCCAGCTTGTTAACCACATCGGACTCCGTTGATAGTTGCCTAGATTCCCCTGACAGACATCTTCTCACAGGACACGGCTAGTGAGTTACACCGCGGTCCAGAACTACTCATGGGGCCTGTTCCGACAGGCCTTGACTACCTATCGGTGAAGCGACCTTCTATATGATGATTGGGTGGCATCCGACGAAACTGCGTTCCTGCTAGCCACCGAGGGTATGACCGGGGGCATGACTCCGCCCGACGACGTGCTGATTCACTTCGAGGGCAGCGACCGGCTCCGCCCCGATGGCCGCCCAAAACCAGCATTCAGAGCCGAGCTTCGCAAGATCCAGAACCTCCGCAACGCCTTCACATGCGCTCACACGCTGCTCACCCCAGCGGCCATCGTCTGGTTGGCCATTGCTGTTGACCATTGGCTCGGCTGGATAGCGGCGTTCCTGAGTATGGGCTCGGTTTTTGCTCGGTATGCGATCATCAACCACGAGGCCGCCCACAGACTGCTGTTCACCAATCGCAAGCTAAACGACCTTGTGGGCCAATGGATGTTCGGACTATTGGCGTTCGGTTCTGGTTCCGATGCGTACCGACGTGTTCACGCCGCTCACCACCGCGACGAGTTCGGGCCCAACGAGCCCGACTTCTTGTTGTATGCCTTGTACCCGATTCCGGCCGCCTCGTGGCGCCGCAAACTTCGCCGCGACATCCTGTTCGTAAGCGGGGCCAAGAACTTCAAGAGCTTCTTTCGGTCGTTTCGCCATCGCAAGACCCTCCAATACGGACTACGGACCCTCGCGGGCCAGCTCATAGTGATCACCCCGCTACTCATCATCGGCCGACCCGAGTTATGGCTGTTCCTTTGGTTGTTGCCATACATGACCACGTGGCGGCTGTACAACCGGCTGCGAGCCGTAGCCGAGCACGCCGGGCTTGAACGGTCAACCGATCGGCGCCGGGCCAGCCACCACGTGCAGCAAAGCCTTTTGCCCCGAATCTTGTTCGTGCCGTTCAACACCGGCTGGCACCTTGCTCACCACGTCGACAGTGGCGTTCCGTTCCGCAACCTGCCTAAGTTCCACGATGCGCTCGTGGCCGATGGCTACATTCCCGAGGCGATGGTGTACCCGAACTACCGATCGTTGTGGGGCGCTCTAACTCGATAGGCGGCTTTGGTGAACTGGCTGACAAGACTCCGTGAGATATTGAACAGGCTCTTCGGTGCCGGCTCTTCTACGCGCTCTAGCTCGCTTCGAAGCGTCCGCGTGAGCGGCTACCCAACGTCTAGCAACAAGGCATCTTCGTTCCATGCCCGTTGGTTGGGAGGCCCTCGTCATGTTGTGGCCGTCGAAGTCGATCTCACAATTGCAGCCACACCGGAGAGCGACGACCTTCGGTTCTTTGCGCTCCAGGCATCGTTTGCCGATCGCACCACCAGCTACGGCGCCGGCCACCTCGGCCTCCAGTGGATCTCTTGGCACCCAGGGATGACCGCGGTCAACTGGGGCGGTTACTACTCCGCGAGATCTGGCCAAACTGGCGAGTTGCCCGGTACCGATGCGACACTTCCGAGCGCGGTCAACAACGTGAACAGCCGCGACTTCGCCTGGTCGGCAGGCATCACCTATCGGTTATCCATCGAGCGTGGAATCGAAGGCTGGGCTGGCATCGTCACCGACCTCTCGACCGGCGACCGAACCATTGTGCGTGAGCTAATCAGCCAGGGTGATCGACTCACATCGGTCGTCATGTGGTCGGAGATCTTCGCTCCGTGCGAAGGACCTGAAGTCGAAGTTCGCTGGTCGGAACCTCGGTGGATCGACGTCGACGGCGTCAGACACCCAGTGCCCCAGGTGCAGCTTTCGTATCAATCGGTTGCCGATGGCGGGTGCTCCAACACCTCGACTGTTGTCGAGGGGAACGCGGTCGTGCAACGCTCAGCCAGACCTCGCGCCAACGCACAAGACTCGGTACTTCACCTGGACTAACGCCAACTATGAGAAGAAGTTGAGAATGTCGCTGTCTCTCTCGATGATGAAGCAATGCTGTTCCTCGACAAAAGGCGTGTTGTGATTGACGATGTCCTCGAATGCAGGACACGTCTCAATGGTCCGTGGGACGTCGCAGTATCTACCCGCCTGCGGACATGCGTCGGTCAGCTTGCGAAGAGTCTCGGGGTCCCAGCCATTCACGAAATCGGCGTGCATCGTGAACCATTCACCAGATGCCAATGTGAACCCCGGGCCGCCGGTCGCGTCTGGGTACCCGAGGTTGTAGTTGATGTTGATGATCGGCACAGGATGGGTCGGCGGACATTCGCGATACTGCCTGCCAACGTTTACCGGGTAGGCCATGTGAGCGCTGTCAGCAAGCCATAGATGCACACCATCCCAGCACTGCGGGAAGTTGATGTTAAGTCGAATGCCCTGATCGTCAGGACCAACTTCGAATAGATCCAACGACGTTCCAGATTGCTGGGTTTTGGGTTCAGTTCTTTCGCCTTCAGATGAACTGGTGAACGCATAGGCGACACTCCGAGCCTGAGGCCCGGTCGCACCAGCGTTGCCGGCAATAATCTTCAACCCGATCGGCATATCAACAATCGTGGCCGGATCGACCTTCCCGACCCGGTAATAGAACTTGTTGAACCTGGTCTGAAGCTGCACACCGTCTTGGAATGCGGCCGGAGCCCAGTAGGCACTTCGGTCCTCGTCGACCGTGCAGTTGGTGCCAGGAGTGTCGATCATCGATTGTGTTGTTGAGAAGGCGTCAACGCCGGGGAGCCCGATGAACTCGTGCAGATGTGAACCACCGGGAACACCCGGAGCGATGATGGGATCATCGGCGCCAAACTGGGAACTGTCGCACAAAAGTGTGAAGAGATTCCGCCCCCGGTTCTCGGTGAAGCCGTTCCAGATGACGCTAATTTCGTCGCTCCTTGATGCGGTGAGCGAGGTCTCGTCGAACTGTCCAGGAACGTAAAGCTCGATTTGCGCTGGGTCGGCAGGTGTTGTGGATGTGGTCGTGGGCGGAGCCGTAGTAGTGGTTGGCGGCGTCGAAGTTGTTGTCGTTGTTGTTGTTGTTGTTGTCGTCGTTGTTGTGGTCGTGGTCGTTGGTGGCACCGTTGTGGTCGTGGTTGTTGTTGTCGGTACCGGATCGAGATCCCCAACACGTAACGCAAAGTCATCAATCAACAAAGTGCCAGTGTCATACAACCGGAACTCAACCCGAACATAAGAAGCGTTCGCCGGCGCCACCTGGCTGACCTTAACCTCACGCCAGTCGGTATCGCCCCGAAGGGTCGGACTCGCCGTAAACGTCTTCAAATACGCGGCACTCCAATTGTTGTTGACAGGCTCAGCAAAGAACACCAACACCATGCGAGCATCATCGACAACATTCTCAGCCCGCAGAAACACCGAAGCCTCAACCTCATCACCAGGAACAACCGGGAATGCGTCAAGCCCAGTCATAAAACGAGTCAGCTCCGACCCGGCCCGACGCGCCGAAGCACTATTCGTAGAAACGATCTCCAAGAAGTTGTTTCCACCATGAGCCCTCGCCGAGTCAGACCCCAGCCTAAAAGTGGCCCTAGACCCATGACTCACAACAATCGACGGAATCCCGCCCTCAAACCCAGAAACAAACGTCGGGCTTCCTGTAACCGGCGTCGTGCTGGTGGTCGTCGCGGGAATTGTGGTCGTCGTACCAGGGTCTGGCGGAGTTGTTGTCGTTGTTGTGGTCGTGGTCGTTGGTGGCACCGTTGTGGTCGTGGTTGTTGTTGTCGGTACCGGATCGAGATCCCCAACACGTAACGCAAAGTCATCAATCAACAAAGTGCCAGTGTCATACAACCGGAACTCAACCCGAACATAAGAAGCGTTCGCCGGCGCCACCTGGCTGACCTTAACCTCACGCCAGTCGGTATCGCCCCGAAGGGTCGGACTCGCCGTAAACGTCTTCAAATACGCGGCACTCCAATTGTTGTTGACAGGCTCAGCAAAGAACACCAACACCATGCGAGCATCATCGACAACATTCTCAGCCCGCAGAAACACCGAAGCCTCAACCTCATCACCAGGAACAACCGGGAATGCGTCAAGCCCAGTCATAAAACGAGTCAGCTCCGACCCGGCCCGACGCGCCGAAGCACTATTCGTAGAAACGATCTCCAAGAAGTTGTTTCCACCATGAGCCCTCGCCGAGTCAGACCCCAGCCTAAAAGTGGCCCTAGACCCATGACTCACAACAATCGACGGAATCCCGCCCTCAAACCCAGAAACAAACGTAGTGGAGGTCGCGGCGACCGCCCGGCCACCTTGTACTACGGCCGCAATTGCGACAAACATCAGCGTAAGGGCAACCAAGTGGGCAATGCCCGTCCTCGATACTCGGTATTTGTCGTCTTCTTGCAAAACTGTCTACCTTTGGTTCCGTGAGCACTGATGCTGTTAGCGCAGTACCGCTTCGCGGTGAGTGTCACTCTGGGTGTATTCACGCTGTTCGCTGCCACCCTATGCGTCAACGTTAGCCTAGTTGGGTAGTCGACCGAACGCTACGTGTGGTTTAGATCCATTTGTGTATCACTACCTTCTAGATTCCAGCTCAACGCTCAACCTGCCAGCGCCAAGTGCCGATGGGCGTCGTAATGGGACTTCTGCTCACAGGAATGGTCATGGCCTCTGTTGGCCTCATGATGACCACGATCGGCGTTTTGACTCTCAGCGGCGAGCTGCCGATGAACCGGGTCGTTGGTATTTGTGTGTCATCGGTTAGCCAGTCAGAGCGTCACTGGGAAACCGGCCATCGGGCCGCAGCTCCGGTGAACATAGGATTCGGAGTCGTCGTGCAGTTCGTCGGCGGCCTAATAGCCATGCAGGCGAACTACACGGTTCTAGCCCAGACCCTCATTGGCTCGGCTTGGGCCCTGGTAGCCACCGGCGCCTTCGTGGCCTGGCGCCTCGCTGTAGTGGCCGTTACCGACCTCCCGTAAAACCGCCACGCTTTCTCGACCTACGCGTCACCGGGAAACGGCTGCGGGCGACCAGATGCCGGTGACAGTCGAGGTCGCAAGACCTACGCGTCACCGGGAAACGGCTGCGGGCGTACGTTTCCCGGTGACAGGAGAGGTTTTTGGGGTTTTGCTCGAATGTAGTGAGAGTGAAGCCCCGGTTAGCGACCGAAGGTCGCGGCGGCTGGGATCGGGGCTTCGCCGGCGACGGTGGTTCGACGCATCTCTCGGCGGATTCCCTCATAGTCGTTGATCGCGTAGTGCATGACCGAGCGGTTGTCCCACATGGTGAGCGTCCCTGGCTGCCATCTGACCCGGCACATGAACTCGAGCTTTGTGGCGTGGGCATAGACCTGCCGCAGGAGCTTCGCCGAGTCGGCATCGTCCATGCCCTCAATACCGATGGTGTAGGTCGGGTTGCAGAACAGCGACTTTCGCCCCGTCGCTGCGTGCTCCCGAACCAATGGATGACGATGAACCTCGTCGCCAACCGCCGAGGTGTTGATGGTCATCGCCGCGGGTTTCACACTCGAGTAGAGGCCGTTAGCCCCGTAGGGAAGGGTGGCTGAATGCAGCGCAATCAACCCGCCGACCTCGTCGCGAAGGTTGTCCGGCAAAGTCTCGTACGCCTTCGCCATTGACGCGAACGCTGTGTCTCCACCAGCGTCTGGCACCTCGATCGCATAGAGGATCGTGGCCGATGGTGGCTCGGGCTGAAAACTCCAGTCGCTGTGCCATGCACCACCGAAGTTGGCCGCTTCGTGGGTTTCCTTCACCACCATGATGACGTTGGGGTGACCGTCCACGGGCTCCACAAACGGGGTGTCGCCGAAGGGACCGACGCGCAGGGTGAATGCCTCTTGTTGAGCCAGCGACAGGTTTTGGTTGCGGATGACCAGCACCTCATGGCGGTGCCACGCCGCCACCAGTTCTTCGAACTCGGGATCACTCAGGGTGTTGAGATCGACGCCAAATACCTCTGCGCCGACGGTGCCTGTCAGGGGTCGTACATCAAGGGCCATTCAAACAACCTATTCTGCGGAGGTGGATCAAGTCACGCTCGACAAGTTGTTCGTCTACGGCACCCTGTTCCCAGGAGAGGAACGGTGGCACTTTCTTGAACCGTTCCTAGCCCGCAACCAGGGCGAGCCGGTCACTCCCGGCAGCGCTGCTGGGCACCTGTTCGACAGCGGGTTTGGTTACCCAGCGGCTCGATTCGACGGAACCAACACGATCGCCGACCGCATCGTCGGATTGTTGGTGTCGCTAGAACCAAGCACGGTCGAAGAGTGCCTGGAGCTACTCGATGTCGTCGAAGGTGAACCTGAGGGCGAGTTTCATCGCATCATCATCGAAACCGACACTGGCGTGCGCGCCTGGAGCTATCAGCACGGGCTGACACTGCATGATCTACCTCGAATCCGCAACGGCTCCTGGGCGAGGCGCGACGAATCGCCGCCAGAACCTGGCGGTGTGTTGTCGTTCCTTGAAGGCCGCATAATCGGTGCCCTGATCGAGAAGCAGCTGACAACGCCCCAGAACTACCCGCTCACGATGAACGCCCTCGTTTCGGCGTGCAACCAGAAGAGCAGCCGCGAACCCGTAACCGATCTCGACGAACGAGAGGTCATGGCCGTGTTAACCGAGGGCAAGGAGCGCAAGTTGTGCCGGTTTGTTCACCCGCGCAGCGGCCATGGAGTGATCAAGTATCGCCAGGTCCTCGACGAGTTCCTTGAACTATCACGGTTTGGCGAAGTCGACGCGCAACTTGGCCTTCTTGGTGTCCTGATGTTGCGGGGGCCCCAGACCTCGAGGGAGCTACGAGACCGAACTGCACGCGGCTACGAGTTTCCCACAACCGGCGATGTCGAGGAGGTCTTACGATCTCTAGTCGAACAAGGCCACGTCGAACGACTCGACCGCCAGTCGGGTCAGCGCGATGAACGCTGGCGAGAACTACTCACACCCGGACAACTGTCTTGACGGCGGCGCCACATGTGGTGCACAGCAACCCCGTAGTCCTGTTCGATCTAGACGGCACCATTAGCGACAACTCCGAGGGCATCTCCACGGGTATGTTGAAGGCGCTGAATCACTTCGACATCACCAACGTGACGGCTGCCGATGCCAGAGCCGTCATTGGTCCGCCACTGCGAGGCGTGTTCGCCAATTGGGGCCTAGACGAGACCCAGCTCGAAGAAGCTGTCGAGGTTTTTCGCGGCTACTATCGGGAACTTGGTTGGAGGGCGAACGTGCTCTACGACGGAGTGGCTGAGCTGATCGCCGATCTGGCTGCTGCCGGTCGAACCGTTGCCACCGCCACGTCGAAACCAGACGTTTTCGCCCAAAAGATCGTCGATCGCTTTGGCCTACTTCCCCACCTCGCTTACGTCGGCGCGGCAACTCTCGATGCGACCCGTACCCAGAAGGTGGATGTGGTGCGCCATACGCTGAGCCGTCTCGGAGTTGAGCCAACCGATGCGGTGATGATCGGCGACCGTTTCCACGACGTTGAGGGTGCCCGTGAAGCGGGGGTCGAGGCTGTTATTGGCGTGACTTGGGGGTTCGGCGACCGAACCGAACTCGAGGCCGCCGGTGCTACCACCATCGTCGACACCGCCACCCAACTCCGCTCAGTTCTGGGGCTTGGCTAGTCAGCTCGCCATTGTTATCGGCAAGACCGGCGCAAATGGGCGGGGCCCAGTCCGTTTGACCTTGGCGATGTCGGCGGTGCGAAGGCTCATGAGCCGCATCGCCCACGAATCGACCACATCGCGGCCACCAGTGTCGAAGAATGTGGTGAGTGGTCCCTCTTGGGCATAGGCGTCGGCCCCGCCGATGTTCTCGACGGTCGTGTCGACCATCGTGACCTCGTAACCACTGGCGTGATCGGGTCGGTAGCTGTACTCGTCAGTGCTGTACTCGGCATTGCTGTAGTTGAGTTGTTGATCGGTGCGCATTTGTGCCTCCATGCACTAAGAATAGGGAAGTCCCTCTGTGGGTAACGAGTACCGCAACGCTGTGACATTCTTGTGGGTGACCTGTGGTCGCGTGACCACAGTCTGTGATGAACTGGAACGGATCAGTGGATAACTCTCAACGACTCCGCCGCGAAGCACCGCCATTCCGACTGGTCGAAGTGGTCAGATCTGAGCCGCTAAGCCCTTACCTGAGGCGTTTGACGTTGTCTGGTCGCGAACTCGATGGCTTCGACATCGGTCAACCGGCATCAAGTGTGCGCCTCCTACTTCCGTTCGACGATGAGCACTTAGAAGTTCCAACGTGGCGCGGCAACGAATTTCTACTCGCCGACGGGCAACGGCCAACTATTCGAACAGTCACGCCAGTTCGATTCGACGCCAACACACTCGACCTCGACGTCGAGATTGTCCTCCACGGACCAGGGCCACTGTCGCAATGGGCCGCGTCGGCCAAACCCGGAGATCGACTGGCCGTTTCAGGCACTGGAAGGGGTTACGAAATCGACGAGACCGCACTCAGCTTCCTCATCGCTGGCGATGAATCCGCAATCCCCGCGATCCGGACAATAACTCCGGCTCTTCCCGAGGCTGCCGACGTCCATGTGACGATTGAGGTGCGGGATGGCAAAGGCATTGTCGAGCTGCCGACGCGACCGAACCTCGCCATCGGCTGGCGCGAGCAAGGGGCGGACGCGCCTGGCGACCAACTCCTTAGATCGATCCGCGAGACAAACCCCGACCCGACGACTCAATACTGGGTCGCGGGCGAAGCCGCGGCGGTACAGCGCATTCGGAAGTACCTCTTCGACGACAAGTTGGTCGACCGGTCAGCCGCCGTTGTACGCGGCTATTGGAAATTGAACCGTTCCAGCGGCCCAACGAACCCAGCTCATGGCGGTTAACCCGAGATGAGTTTCTCACTCGAGGCACTCTAGGACCAGGTGCCCAAGTCTCGTGCCGGCTCGGGCACCTGGCTCTCGCTGCGCTAGACCGTGAGAAGGTGGACGTTGCGCTGATGAAGGACTGCGAGCCCCTTGTCGAGGGTTATCAACTGACTGTCGCCACGGCGTCTGACCAAAAGTGATGCCAGCGCTGGGCGCGAATGCTCTCGACCACGGTTAGGGCAATCAGCACTTTGCCGTCGGCTAGAACCACAGTCATTCGTCGTCGTCGTCGTCGTCGACGAGCGAACGTACATCTTCGACTGTTATAGGTCGTCCGACAGACACCTCCGGCAGTCCTCGACTGTCGACTTCGACACATCCGCCGCCATGGCCCATACCACGCCTCATCAGCTCCGCTATCACATCACTCATCGACCGATTGGAATCGTGAGCGAGCTGGCGAGCTAGTACATGAATCTCCTCGGGCAGGTCGATAGTAGTGCCCATGACTAGAACATCGCTGCATCACTGCAATGTGTCGATGTCTGTGCCGAATGGGTACGCGGTTCCGTCGGAGTCGAACATCACATACCCAGACAAATCGTCGTTCACCGCCACCGAAGCGACTGGCCGGGGAACGATTTGCCCGCCGAGCGAACCATGAAACTGCGACTCGCCGAAGTTGAAAATTCCGCCGTCCTCACCCAACACCAGATATCCACGATCAGACGCAATCATGCCAACGACATCACCAGCCAACCTCACTCCGGGTAACACCTGTGGAACCGAACCAAAGAACGCCGCATCACCAAAGTTGAACATGCCGCCATCGGAGGCCACCATGCGATACCCGCCATTGGTCGACGTAGCGGTAATAGCCACAATCGCCCCAGCCAACGGCACGCCAGGCAACACCTCAGGTACAGAACCCCGAAACACTGCGTCACCAAACGCGAAAAGACCTCCGTCGGCTCCGACCATGTAGTAACCAAGACCGGTGGGTGTGGCCACCGAATCGACGATTCTGCCGCTCAGCACGAGTGCCGACAGATCACCAAAGTGTTGCGCGTCGCCGCACGGAATCACCCGGCCCAGATCGGTAAACAGCCAATACCCCTCGCCCGACGGAGTGGGACTCATTGAAGTAACCGACTCCTCAGCTAGAAGAAGCGGTCGCGGACCAGGAGAGGCGCCAAATATAGAAGCGAGGCAGTTGGTGAAGGTGGGCGCATTCGACGATCTGACCTCGCCGGACCGGTACAACCTCCACAATCCGCCTCCCGGTCGAGCCGCAACGTCGACTAACCCCACATCGGGCGACGGGTTCGTGTCGGGATGTACGATGAAGATACTCTCGACCGGCGTCGGATCGTCTCGCGAAGCGTTGAACGCTCCGGTCGAGAAAATCGCCGTCGTGCCGTTGTCTGAGAGTTCGACGAAGAAGGCGGCGCCATCGAGTTCGGTACCGCGATCTGTGCGGCTCAAGCGACGGTATTGTCCATCTGAACGCGTCCACGAATAGATATCGAGAAGACCGTTCGTGTCGTTCTGGACCAGTGCATCAACGGTGGCGAACGCCACCAGCGAACCGTCGTCGCTGACGCCGACCGGCGTGCTCCATGAGTCGCCTTGGGGCGACACAATCGGACCGGCTCGTGAGACAAACTGAACCTCAGAAGACGTGGCGACATCAAACAAGAAACCGTCGACGACGATGAAGCGGCCGTCAGCCGAGATATCAATTCCAAGCCCAAACGGGTTATCAGCAAAAGAAAACACAAACTCTCGAAGAGTTCGGTTCTCACCAGTCGAAAAGTCGTAGCGACCTGCTCTCCATACCGCCGTCTGGTTTATGTTGCCCTTCTCCAGATACACGGCGAAGCGGCCGTTACCAGCCAGCTCCATGTCCGCGAAATCAGGAAACTCATCACTCACCGCCAGCCGCTGCGTGACCCCGCCAGCGGCATCGACACGCACAAGTTCGACACCTCTGTTGCGGTCGAAGTTGATGAACGCCACATACCGGCCGTCATCGCTGATATGGGTCGATGTCAACGACCTAGTTGGCCCGAACGCGGCGCTGTCAGCCACCAGAAGGTTCGTCTGGGTGACCCGATCGAACCGGTATAACTGCTCGTCAGTTTCACCAAAGTTCCTAGGCGCGGCCTTGTGACTGAGTAGGAACCGAAAGTCGCCAGATACATCGACCACCAGCCCGAGGTGGTCGATGAGCTCAGATACCACTCCGCTGCCTGTATCGACGATGAGGTCACCGTCGATCAGCACCTGGGAGCCGTCCGATGACAACATCGGGGCGCGACCAGGTTGGCGATTACCGAGCGTTGGGACTGGGTTAGGGAACTGGCCACCGAGCTCGGCCACCCCACCTGGGTTTATCGCTGGCGTAGCGTCTGCGCTCGGCGCTAGCAGCCCACCCAAGAGTGCCATCGCTACGAGGACTGCCAGTTTGCAACTGCGCCTGTTCATGGGCCCACCTTCGTTGTGTCGTCTCAGTACGGTAACAAACCCACCCATGCCCCACGCCGATCTCAGGCCGTCGAAGATCGGCCGGGACCCCTCCCGTTGGAGAAGTCCCGGCCGATTCAGTTACCAAACGCGAACTATCTCAGGCTTAGTTGCCACCTTCGGTAATGGCAACTTCGCTCTTCGCGAAGCCAGAACCGTTGACGTCGATGCCGGCATCTTCGAGGTTCTTAGCTGCTTCTTCGGCAATGTCGGTGCGGAAGGCGCCTTCAGTCGGGTTCGACTGAAGGATGCCCTGGGCAGTGGCGATGTCGATGGTCTGATTCCAAAGGTCAGAGTCCATCACGCCGACGCCACCTGGTGATGGCCAGATGAGAGCGTTGATCTCGTTCATCATCCAAGCCTGGTGAGCCGGACCGCCAAATGGTGAACCAACGCCAACAACAATGTCGGTGCACTCTTGGGCGTTGTCACGACAGTAGGCCCAACCACGAAGCGAAGCTTCGACGAACCGAACCGCAATGTCGCGGTACTCGTCGTCGTCTTCGAGACGATCGGCATCGGCCCAGATTGCGTCCTGCAACATGGCGGTGCCGACGTCGTTCCAGTCGATGATGTTGAGGTCTTCTGGCTGGAACAGCTCGCCAGTGTCTGGATTGATTGTTTCGAGCACCTGGGCGTATTCGTTGTAGATCATGGCTTGGGCAGCATCGATGTCGCCATTGATGAGCGCGGTCATGTTGAAGTCCTGCTGAACGAGCGTGACATCAGACTGCGGGTCGAGGCCAACGGAATTAAGGCCGGCGAACAGCTCGAACTCGTTGCCGAAGCCCCAGTTGCCAACGTTCTTGCCCGCAAGGTCGGCAGGCGTCGTGATTCCAGCGTCGGCAAATGACACCTGCAAGGTGCCGCTGCGCTGGAATACCTGGGCAATGTTGGTGATGTTAAGGCCCTCCTCACGAGGTACAAGGCCGCGAGGAACCCACGAGATCGCAAAGTCGGCGGCACCCGAATCGAGCACCGTGGCCGGCACGATGTCGACGCCGCCTTCGATGATCTCGACGTCGAGGCCTAGGTCTTGGTAGAAGCCAAGGTCGGCTGCGGCAAAGTAGCCCGCGAACTGCGACTGTGGCACCCACTGAAGCTGCAATTTGATCGACGTGGTTTCGTCGAAGTTGCGATCCGATGCATCGTCGCTATCGCCGCATGCCGCGGCGATCATGCCGAACACCGCTAGCAACGCCAGCGATTTGAATATCCATTTCTGTTTCATTTGTTTCCTCCTGGTTTGAACCATTGTTTGCCCGCTAGCTAGCAGCCGGGTTGTTGCCTCGAATCGACACATGCCATGGCATTGCGACTCGTTCGAGAATTACGGTGATCATGTAAAGCGCGGCGCCGATGAGTGTTCCCGCCAGCACTGCGGCCCAAGCATCGTCGTAACGAGTTAGTCCAGCTGACTGGGTTATGAGGGGACCGAGCGCGTCTTGTCGGCCGCCGAAGTACTCGGCGACAATAGCCGCTATCACGGCCAGCGAAGTCGACACCTTGAGAGCAGTAAAGAAGAACGGAAGTGCGTTCGGAACCCGCACCTCGCGAGTTATTCGCCACTCGCTGGCTGCGTATGACTCCATGAGCTCGATCTGGCTGGATTCGACCTGGGTTAGCCCCTTAGCGGTGTTGATGAAGATTGGGAAGAACACCAAGATGAGCACGATCATCTGGTTCGATCGGGGCGACAACAAACCAAACCACGCATTGAAGATTGGTGCTAGAGCAATGATCGGCACCGCGCTCAACGAAACGGCAAGCGGAGTGAGAATTTCGCGGGCCAGCCGGTAACGGGTAACGAGCAAGGCAGTACCCACCCCGACAATTGCACCAGCTATGAGGCCAGTGACGATGATGAAGCCGGTGACTTTCGTGGCGGTCCAGACTTCGGAGAAGTTCTCGAAGATGGCGCCGACGATGTCGCTCGGTGGTGGCAGCACGAAACCAGCAGGGTTCAGCAGCGCTAACGACGCCTCCCAAATAACCAAGATGATGACGCCGGCAATTATCGGGGCAGACCAACGCACCAACCGGGCCTTGGTCGCCGAGGCACTGAGCACCGCCGTCATTGCGATTCAACCGACCGCAGGGCTTCGCGCACAACCGTGACCATCTTGAAGAACTCTGGGTCTTCGCGGGTGCTGGCGTCGCGGTCGCCAAGGCCAACTTTGATGATCTCAGATATTTGGCCTGGCCGAGGCGACATCACCACTACGCGGCTCGACAGATAGACAGCCTCGGCGATGGAGTGAGTAACGAACACCACGGTGGTGTCGGTTTCGCCCCAGATGCGCAGGAGTTCGTCCTGCATATGTTCGCGGGTCATCTCGTCGAGGGCACCAAATGGTTCGTCCATTAGAAGCAACGACGGGTTGAACGCCAACGAACGGGCAATGGCGATGCGCTGTTGCATCCCGCCAGACAACTCAGCGGGGTGGTGGCCCCCGAACTCTGGCAGCTTGACTAACTCGAGCATCTCTTGGGCCCGTTTGGCCCGATCTGGTTTGCTCCAGCCCATCAGTTCGAGCGGTAGTTCGATGTTCTTTGATACCGAGCGCCAATCGAACAGCCCGGCCTTCTGGAAGGCCATGCCGTATTCGCGGTCGAGCCTGGCTTGTTCGGCTGATTTGCCGTTCACTTGTATTGATCCACCGGTGGGCTCGACCAACGATGCGATCAGGCGAAGCAACGTGCTCTTGCCACAACCCGACGGTCCAATCAGGGTGACGAACTCGCCTTTGGCAATTGTGAGGTCGACATTGTCGACGGCATGAACTTTGTTGGTCTTACCCAGGTTGAACACCTTGGAGACACGCTGGACATTGACGGCATGATCGCTCACGTAACGGCCTCCCGACCCTGACGACCCAAGACAAATTTCTCGGTGCCCGCTATCAGCAGGAACACGAAAATCCCCAACAACGCCGACGCGACGACAGCGGCATACAACCGAGCTGGCGCGGTCGTATAGACCAGTGCTTGGCTCAGAATTCTCCGACCCAACCCGCCAGGTACACCAGCCGAGATTTCACCGACGATGGCGCCCACGATGCTCGCCGTGGCCGCAATCTTAAATGCCGCGAATAGGTAGGGCACCGATGCTGGAAACCGAAGCTGAAACAGCGTTTGTCGCCAACTAGCAGCGTAGGACTCCATCAGCTCGAGGTTCTCGGGTTTGGGTGATTGCAAACCACGCAACCCGTTGACCGCTACCGGGAAGAAGGTGAGGAAGCTGGCGATAATCGACACCGACATCCAGTCTTGCCATTCCCATGGAAGGAAGTCGAGGTTCTTACGACCCCAGATGACCACTATTGGGGCGATGGCGATTAATGGAACCGTCTGGCTGGCAATCACGTACGGCAACAGCCCATTTTCAAGTTTCTTGGAACGCACTAGCAGTACTGCGATGGCCAGGCCGA
Organism: uncultured Acidimicrobiales bacterium; assembly: GCA_964569385.1. GTDB lineage: Bacteria > Actinomycetota > Acidimicrobiia > Acidimicrobiales > Poriferisodalaceae > JAADHX01. Next base: position 9,687 of record CAZMUM010000019.1, on the reverse strand, counting down.
TGATCGCGCCGGCGACGAAACCAACGGCTGCTTCTCGCAGGGTGAATAGGGCCTCGTCGAAGAGTTGAAGGCCAAGAACTTTGTTGGTTCCCCCAGGGGTGACGGTAAATGCCTTGAGGATGTCGACCACTGGCGGCATGTTGAGGTCGTCGCTGCGAGGAAGTACCGAACCAATGGCCCACCAGTCGGTTTGGGCATCGTCGACGGCCTGGCCAAACACCTTGTAGACGGTGTAGGCGACCGCCAACAACCCTATAAACGCCGAGAAGATCAACACCTGGCGGACGGCGTTGGTGATGGTCTCACGGCGATCCGAGCCCGCTGCGGTTTCACGCATCAACTGTTCGACAACGAGCTGATCTGGGCTGCCCTGTTCTATGTCGGCTGCCGGTGCGTCCACTAGCTGAGGCCCCTCAATAACTCCCCCATCAAGTACCCAGCCCTACTCGGCCAGCGCCGGGATGATGCGCTGACCATAAGCGTTCAGAGTTTCGTCTTTCTGATCGTGCATCAGATAGATGGCGAACTGGTCGACGCCGAGGGCCTCTAGTTCTTTGAGTTTCGCAACGTGAGCCGCTTCGTCGCCGAGCAGACAGAAACGATCGACAATGTCGTCTGGCACGAAATCGGTGTGGTCGTGACCGGCTTTGCCGTGGCCGCTGTAGTCATAACCCTCGCGGGCCTTGATGTAGTCGCTTAGGGCGGTGGGAATGCCAGACCCGCCGTCGCCGTAGCGGCCGACAATGTCGGCTATGTGGTTGCCAACCATGCCACCGAACCAACGGCACTGATCGCGCTGATGCTCGATGTCGTCGCCAACATAGGCAGGAGCGGCAACGCAGATGTACAGCGCATCGGGGTCGCGGCCGGCTTCTTCTGCTGCTTTGCGAACGGCGGCGATCATCCACTCGGTGATGTCTGGATCGGCAAGTTGCAGAATGAAGCCGTCGGTTTCGCTGCCACACAGGTGCAGTGCTTTCGGGCCATAGGCGGCCATCAGCACCTTGAGTTCTGACTCTTTGGCCCACGGGAAGTGCTGGGTGGTGCCGTTGTATTGGGTTTCGCGGCCCTCGGCCAGATCCTTGATGACCTTCATGGCGTCGCTAAGCGAAGCCAAGTTCTCGGGTTTGTGGCCGAGCACCCGCATCGCCGAATCGCCCCGGCCGATGCCACAAATGGTGCGGTTGCCGAACATGTCGTTCAGGGTGGCAAAGTGGCTGGCGGTAACCGTGGGGTTGCGGGTGCCAGGGTTGGTGACCATCGGGCCAACAATCATGCGTTTGGTAGCGGCCAGCATCTGGCTGTAGATGACGTATGGCTCTTGCCACAAGACATGGCTGTCGAATGTCCAGCCATAGCTGAACCCAAGCGTTTCGGCCTTGCGGGCTAGGTCGACAACACGCCAGGCAGGCGGATCGGTTTGAAGAACAACACCAAAGTCCATCACTTGTTCACCGGGAAGCCGAGGTCGATTTCGCTGGTCGATGGGTCTGGCCAGCGGGTAGTCATGACTTTGGGGCGGGTGTAGAAGTTGATGCCTTCTGGGCCATACATCGTGTTGTCGCCAAACAGCGAGTCTTTCCAGCCGCCGAACGAGTGATAACCGACGGGTACCGGGATAGGTACGTTGACGCCGACCATGCCGGCGTCGGCATCTTGTTGGAACTGGCGGGCCGCTCCGCCGTCGCGGGTGAAGATGGCGGCACCATTTCCCCATGGGCAGTCGGCGATGAGGCCAACGGCCTCGTCGTAGGTTTCGCAGCGAACCACACAGAGGACTGGTCCGAAGATTTCGTCCTTGTAGGCCTCCATGTCGGTGGTGACATGGTCGAGCAGGCTGACGCCAAGGAAGAACCCGTCGTTGTCGAACGTTGCGTCGCGCCCGTCGACCACCACAGTGGCTCCGGCTTCGGCGGCGCTGGCGATGTAGCCAGCCACCTTGTCGCGCGACTCGCGGGTGATGAGCGGCCCCATTTCTGAGGCCGGGTCGGTGCCGTCACCGATGACCAGCTTGTCCATTCGCACCTTGATGGCTTCGACCAGTTCGTCGGCTACATCGCCAACGGTGGCCACTACCGATATCGCCATGCAGCGTTCGCCGGCTGATCCGTACGCGGCCGATACCGCGGAGTCCGCAGCAAGTCCGATGTCGGCATCTGGCAGCACGACCATGTGGTTCTTGGCACCGCCGAGGGCCTGCACCCGTTTGCCACTAGCCGATCCGTTGACGTAGACATGGCGGGCGATTGGGGTCGAACCAACGAAGCTGACGGCCTTGACGTCTGGGTGTTCGAGGAGCCGGTCGACAGCAACCTTGTCGCCGTTAACCACGTTGAACACGCCGGGCGGAAACCCAGCTTCTTGAAACAGTTCGGCCAACAACATGGGCGCCGACGGGTCGCGCTCTGATGGTTTGAGGATGAACGTGTTGCCACAGGCGATTGCGTTTGGGGCCATCCACAGCGGCACCATGACCGGGAAGTTGAACGGGGTGATGCCCGCCACCACGCCCAATGGTCGAGGCACAGTGTGAACGTCGACGCCAGTTGATGCCAGTTCGTTGTAGCTGCCCTTGAGGTGGTCGGCCAGGCCGCAGGCATATTCGATGTTCTCGATGCACCGAGCGACCTCGCCGGCTGCATCAGATAGTACTTTGCCGTGTTCGGCGGTGAGCAGACGGCCGACTTCGTCAGCGTTTTCGACGACCAGGTTGCGGAACTTGTACATCAGCTTGGTTCGGGTAGCCACGCTCGTCTGGCTCCAGCTTTGGTACGCGGCTTGGGCCGATGCCACCGCGGCATCGACCTCGCCATCCGATGCCAAGGCAACGGACCCTGTTTGTTCGCCGGTGGCAGGATTGAATACCGGCTTGGTGTGGCCCGATTGGCCAGCCACCGATACGCCGTCGATGAGGTGGTTGATCTCGTACATGTAGTGAACTTCCTGGTTAGATCAGGTATTGGCTAAATCAGGTACTGGGACAGGCCACGGCGTAGGTACTTGCCGTCGCTCTTCTTGCCGATGTAGCTGTCACCTTCGAGGATGACCTTGCCACGCGACATTACGGTGTGGACCTTGCCGTTGAGCTCGAAGCCTTCATAGGCCGAGTAGTCCATGTTCATGTGGTGGTTGTCGACGCTGATGCTCCACTTGGCGTTGGGGTCATACAGCACGATGTCGGCGTCGGCACCTGGCTGAATGGTGCCCTTCTTTGGGTAGAGGCCGAACATGCGGGCTGGGGTGGTGGCGCACAGTTCGATCCAGCGGGCCAAGGAGATCTCGCCGTTGACGACGCCTTGATAGAGAAGGTCCATGCGGTGCTCGACGCCACCGATGCCGTTAGGGATGTCTCTGAAGTCGTTGAGGCCGAGCTCTTTTTGGTCCTTCATGCAGAATGGGCAGTGGTCGGTGGCCACAACGCTTAGGTCGTTGGTGCGCAGCCCCTTCCACAAGTCTTCGTGGTGGTGGGCGTGTTTGGTGCGAAGCGGTGTGGAGCACACGTATCCGGCTCCTTGGAAACCTGGGGCCCCGAGGTGATCTTCGAGGTTGAGGTACAGATACTGAGGACACGTTTCGGCGAAGACGTTGGCCCCGTTGTTGCGGGCGATGGCCACCTGTTCGAGGGCTTCTGAGGCCGAAAGGTGAACAATGTAGAGCGGCGCGGCACCAACTTTGGCTAGCTGAATGGCCCGGTGTGTAGCTTCGCTTTCGAGTTCGGCCCTTCGTACTTTGCCGTGATAGATGGGGCCGGTTTCGCCCCGCTCTACGGCTTGGGCGGCTAACACGTCGATGGCGATGCCGTTCTCGGCGTGCATCTGGATGAGCGCACCGTTGCCAGCTGCTTGCTGCATGGCTCGCAAAATCTGGCCGTCGTCTGAGTAGAACACGCCGGGGTAGGCCATGAACAGCTTGAAGCTGGTAATGCCTTCGTCGACGAGGGCGTCCATGTCTTTGAGCGACTGATCGTTGACATCGCCCAGGATCTGGTGGAATCCGAAGTCGATGGCGCAGTTGCCTTCGGCCTTTTCCATCCACGTGTCGAGGGCGTCGCGGACTCTGGTGCCGTATGTCTGAACCGCGAAGTCGATGATGGTGGTGGTTCCGCCCCATGCCGCGGCGCGGGTGCCGTTCTCGAAGTCGTCTGATGCTTCGGTGCCGCCGAACGGCAGCTCCATGTGGGTGTGGCCGTCGACCCCGCCGGGGATGACGTACAAACCCTTGGCATCGATGACTCGTTCGGCTCCGGATTCGGCGGTGGTCGCGATGGTCGAGCCTGGCTCCATGACCGCGACGATCTTTTCATCGTGCACGAGCACGTCGGCTGCGGATGCCCCGATCGAGGTGATTACCGTTCCGTTCTTGATGAGCATTGTCATGTTTGATTCCCCCAGTAGGTGTGCCAGTAGTTGTGTCGTTGTGCCAGTAGGTGTGCCAGTAAGTGTGCCAGTAGCTCGGTCGCTGGTTGCGATTCGAGTTGGCTCAGGTTTGTGAGTCGACTTCTTCGATTACCTCGACTAGGGCACCAATGCCTTCGTCGATTTCTTCTGCCGTCACAGTCAACATCGGTGTGATGCGCAGCGCATTTCCGTAGAGCCCACCCTTGCCTAGCAGCACGCCTCGATCCTTGCATGCTTCCAGCAGGCGACCGGCCATGCCCGCGTCTGGTTCGATGGTGCCTGGTTGCACGGTCTCGATAGCTTGCATGAGGCCGCGGCCGCGCCGTTCGGCAATCCAGGGCATGGCAGCGGCTACAGGGTCGAGCATGTCTTCGATACGTTGGCCCATGGCGGCGGCATTGGCTTGAAGGTTGTGTTCTTTGACGTAACGCAGCGTGGCCAGGCCGGCCGCGCACGACAGCGGGTTGCCGCCGAAGGTGCTGAACGAGTTGACCTTGATGGTGTCCATGATCTCGGCCCTGGCCACAATGCCGGCCAAGGTAATGCCGTTGCCTACACCTTTGGCGAAGGTGAGCATGTCTGGAACAATGTCGTGGGCTTGGTAACCCCAGAAGTGTTGCCCGGTGCGGCCCCACCCGGTTTGTACCTCGTCGGCGATGAACAAGATGCCGTGATTCGACAAGATCTTGGCCATAGCACCGAAGAAGCCGTCGGGTGGCACTGTGAAGCCGCCGACACCTTGGATAGGTTCGGCGATCAGGCAGGCCACATCGCCAGAAGTCATCATGTCGATCACTTGTTGGAGGTCGTTCACGCAGGCTTCGGTGAACTCGTCGTCGGTGAACCCGCGGAACGGGCTGCGTAGGCGGTAGGCCCCTTGCACGAAGTTGACCGATAGGCCGCTGAGGCTTGTCGATGACCAGGCCGAGTGAGACGTGATGGCTTGGGCTGTGAATGACCGGCCGTGATAGCTGTTGCGCATAGCCAAAACCTGGTTCGACTTGCGATAACTGGTCGACAACAAGATGGCCATGTCGTTGGCTTCGCTGCCCGATGTGGTGAAGAACACCCGTGCGTCAGCGATGCCAGAGACCGCGGCGATCTCTTCTGCCAGTTCGATCATCGGCTCGGACAGATACAGCGTCGATGTGTGCATGACCTTGGCCGCTTGGGCCTGCACGGCAGCAACAACGTCTGGGTTGCTGTGACCGATCATGGTGGTGAGCACACCGCCGAAGAAGTCGAGGTAACGGTTGCCCTCGATGTCCCAGATGTAGCTGCCTTGTCCCCTATCGATCGAAACGGGGTCTTGGTGCAGCGTGTGCACGAAGTTTGGGAGAACAGCGTCGTATCGAGCCTGAAGTTCGGCGTTGGTGGTCATGGCTGCTCCTGTTCAGGCCTGGGTGAGGGGGCCGTAGGAGTCGGGACGGCGATCTCGGTAGAAGGCCCACTGTTCGCGCACTTCTTTGACCAGGCTGAGGTCGAGGTCGCGCACTACCAGCTCGGCATCTTGGTCAGATGCGGTGCCGCCAACGAACTGGCCTCGAGGGTTGGCGAAGTACGAGGTGCCGTAGAAGTCGTTGTCGCCGAGGTCTTCGATGCCGACCCGGTTGATGGCACCCACGTAATACATGTTGGCCGCAGCAGCCGATGTCTGTTCGAGCTGCCACAGGTATGCCGACAGGCCGCGGCTGGTGGCCGATGGGTTGAACACGATTTCGGCGCCGTTGAGGCCGAGCGCTCGCCAGCCTTCTGGGAAGTGGCGGTCATAACAGATGTAGATGCCAACTTTGCCGACTGCGGTTTCGAACACCGAGTAACCGCCATTGCCTGGGCGGAAGTAGAACTTCTCCCAGAAGCCCTTCACCTGGGGGATGTGGTGTTTGCGGTATTTGCCGAGGTAAGTGCCGTCGGCGTCGATTATGGCCGCGGTGTTGTACAAGATGCCTGGCTGTTCTTCTTCATACATCGGCAGCACGAGCACCATGCCGTGTTTGGCCGCTATCTCCTGGAACCGTTTGGTCGTGGGGCCATCGGGAATGGCTTCGGTGTAGCTGTAGAACTGTGCGTCCTGAACCTGGCAGAAGTAGGGGCCATAAAAGAGTTCCTGAAAACACATGACCTGGGTGCCCTGAGCAGCAGCTTCGGCCACGTATTTCTCGTGAAGCTCGATCATTGATTCTTTGTCGCCCGTCCAGGCACATTGAACAATTGCAGCTTTGACGTTGTCAGACATGTTTGACCCCCTGTGTGTCACATGCGCGGTAGTTGGCGCTGTGTTACTGGTCACAGTATTGAATAGACAATTGGCGAACAAGGGCCTCTTTGTTGTATACAAAGATTCCTATGGGGATTATTGACTGCGACCCGAAAGACGATCCGTTTCTTGATTTCGCCGAAGAGTCTGCGGCAGTCATCGGTAGTCGCGTTGACGATCCATCGGCTGCGGGAATTGCGCGCGCTATATCGAACCTGGTTAGCGACGGCGAGCTAGAACCTGGTGTGAGACTGCCCACGGTTCGGGCGCTCGCTGAACTCTTGGGCGTTAGCGCCAACACAGTGGCCGATGCGTGGAAGACCCTTCAACACCATCGGGTGATCGCCACCGATGGGCGACGCGGCACTCGGGTCCAGCCCAGGAGGGGCCGCGCCGGCACCCGGTCATGGCAGGTTCCAGTCCCGCCAGGCACGATGGCCCTCGATTTGAGTACAGGCACCCCCGATCGCGCTCTGCTGCCGCCACTGGGGCCAGTGCTTCACAAATTACACGGCGACGTGGTCGTTTCGTCCTATGTGGACCCTCCAGTTCTACCTGAGCTTGAGGCTGAACTAATACGACGTTGGCCCTTTGAACCTGAGGGTTTGACAGTTGTCGACGGGGCTCAAGACGCACTCGACCGTATTGTCAACGAGATCGTGCGTTACGGCGACGCCGTTGTGGTTGAGGACCCTACTTTTCCTCCCTTGATCGACATGCTCGAGATGGCAGGCGCACAAATTGTTGGGGTCGGGCTGGACGATGAGGGGCCAGTGCTTTCGGAGCTGGCGGCCGCTATGGAGCTTGGTCCGGTTGCCCTGTTTACCCAGCCTCGAGCCCACAACCCGACCGGAACCCACACGTCGCGCGCCCGCACTGAGGCCATCGCTGATCTTGTGGCTGGGACCTCGACAATCGTGGTCGAAGACGACCATTCTGGCGGTGCTTCTGGCGCAAGACTCTGGAGCGTCGGCGAGTTCGTGCCGACCAACGTCTTGCACATCCACAGTTTCTCCAAGTCCCATGGCCCCGACCTCCGCATTGCCGCCTTGGGTGGCCCCGCCGAACTGATCGACAAGATCGTCCGCCGCCGCCAGCTAGGCCCAGCTTGGACGAGTCGCCTCATCCAGCAGATCTTGCTCACGATGCTGACCGACCCCGACACCGAGCTTTTGGTGGAGGCCGCCGCGGCGTGTTACCTGGATCGCCGTAACGCTCTGGTCACGGCGCTGATTTTGCACGGTGTCGAGGCGCACCCGGGCGTCGGATTGAACGTATGGATCCCGGTGGTCGACGAACAACAAGCCGCGGTGGCCCTGGCGGCCCAGGGCATCGGCGTCTCCCCCGGCCGCCCTTTCCGTGTCGGTCCATCTGACGATCAGCACATCCGCCTAAGCCTGGGCGGGTTGTCCACCGACATCATGGGTGTCGCCGCAACCGTCGGAATCGCTGCTCGCGGCCAATAACAACTGTCGAGCTTGCCAAGGCCCGACCGCTTAGCTTGCCGGGTACCTACAGGCTGCTATACCAGAATTGGAATCAGCCAACCCGCTCTGCTCGTTGCGCGGGCGGAGCTTATGGATATGCTGGCATACATGAATCGCACGACCATCAAGCTACCCGAGGATCTCGACGCCAGACTCCGCCACGAAGCACAGCGCCGAGACATGACAATCTCCGAACTAAGCCGCGAGGCAATCGAAACCCACCTTGGTCGATCACGTCGACTAGGAGCCGCAGCAGCGGGCCGCAGCGGCAGGGACGATATCTCCGAGCGCATCGAGGAAATCCTCGCCAGCGAGGTGCCGTCATAGCCATCATCGTCGATGCTGGCCCGCTGTACGCATACGTCGATGCCGACGACCGTCACCACAGCGCGTCTCTCGACCTTCTTAGAACCACGCCAGGCCCCCTTGTCGTCCCGACGCTTGTTATCACCGAGGTCGCTTACCTCATCTCAAGCAGGCTCGGCACCGAACCAGAGGTCCGATTCCTCGGCGATCTCGCAGCCGGAGACTTCACTGTCGAACCCGTCGCTGCCGCCGATTGGATCCGCATCGCCGAACTAGTGCACCACTACCGCGATCTGCCGCTCGGCACGGTCGACGCTTCGGTTATCGCCGCGGCAGAACGACGGAACATCACAACAATCGCGACCGTGGACCGTCGACACTTCACCGTCGTCCGACCCAGACACTGCGAGGCGTTCGACCTTCTTCCGTGACCGCTACTCCCGCGAGTACCTGTCAGCGGTCAAACCTGGTTCAGACATCGAACCGGCAATCCGGTTCCACTGACGCTGTGGGACGCCCAAGAGCCTCGCGGCTCCCCCACGGCAAGCAATCGGGCAACTTTAGAAATCAGATGTAGATCGAATTCATTCGGCGGAGCTCGAGACATGTTGGGTCAAGTGGACCCCTGCGAGAGCTTGTTGTGTCGAGCGGTGTGGCAGGGGCCGCAGCGGAGTTCGAGTTCGTCGGTCTGGGTGTGGCCGCTGATGTCGTAGGCCGGAATATGGTCGTATTCGACTATGTCAGTACGGCCGCAATCGACGCAGACACGGTCGCGTTCTTTCACGAACCGTTTCTGTCGATCTGTCGGGTGTCGCCGTCTTGATGACACGTTGACAGGATGTCTCGCAGCATTGTGGATCAACAAACGCACGAACGCATCGGGCAGCAGCCTGGCCACCGGGCCGTCTGGGATCGGGGTGCCGTCGTCGAGGGTGTTGCCGTCGCCGCGCACGTGAACAATGACTTCGTAGTCGGGTTTGCAGCTCGTTCCGTCGGCTAACAGTGCCTTTAGTGCGTCGGCTCGGCGGTTGGCGACTGTTGGCCAAGTGCTGTCGGGCTCGCGTTTGAGTCGGGTGCGCATCATTTGGGTGTCGATCGCGGCTTGGAGGGTGCCAGCCACGAGCGGTGTGAACCGCATTGTTGCGGTGACTGTGCCGTCGGGTTCGTTACGCCAGCGGACACTTCGCGATGCATGCTGGCGAGCCTCAATGACATCGGATGGTTCGTTTCGGATCGACCA
>CAZMUM010000018.1:0-92414 GCA_964569385.1 uncultured Acidimicrobiales bacterium | reverse complement strand
AAAACAGCCAAACGAACCACCACCGGACACGGCTGCCCCTGCGCCTGCAAATGCACCCACCGAAGAACATAAACCAGCACTCGACAATTCGACGGCACTCGGCGGTACGACCTCGACTAGCCCTCGACGTAGCAAGTCGCCCAGGTCGCCAGCCTCGGAGTCCACGGTTTGCCGGCCAGCTCGGTTTTGCACAGCCCACGATATGGGCATCAACAACGTCGCGCGCCGCCAATAGCTGGCCAAGGTCCACGGGCGTCATCACTGTCGAGCCCCCGCGAGGACCAACGGGTTGGCCGCGTGGCGATGAGCGAGGTCGTAATCACTTGTTCACGCACGGTCCCGTTAGCCGCAAACGGTGCGAGCACATCGTGTAGCCGCCCGGCACGTTCAGAATCGATCAAACCCGAGGCGCTCGTCACCAGTTCACCAACAACGCCGTCGACGCTTCTTCGTTCGATTCGCTCAAAGGACCATCTCTCGACTGTAGAGAACGCCGAGTTCGAAAGGACAACAAGATCTGCCTCATGATCAGGGACACCCGACGTGCAAATGACCACGCCTCCGGAATCTGTCACCACGGCATCAAGGTCATCGAGAAGTCGACTGCGATCCATGTGATGGAACGCATTGCCGACGGTGACCAAGTCGAAACCCTCGCCACGTCCGAACAGCCGCGGCACGTCAGCATCTCGCCCGAGTTGCCACTCAACGTTCGCGTGGTCTGCTGTCGAGCGCTTGCCGACATCGATCATGTCTGGTTCGGGCTCAAGTGCGACAACGACCCTTGCCACCTCACAGGTCATCCGCGCCAGTTCGCCTGTTCCAGAGGGCGCCAAACCGTAGCCGGACAGTCGGACGAACCAATATCGCCGGAGCCAGGCCATCTATGATGCAGCCGATGAAGATGGTTCCGACTAGCCGATGACGGTGACGCCGCCTGAACTTGTTAGCAGCGACGATATTGAAGCGTTCGACCGCGATGGGGCGATATGTCTTCGACAGGTCATCGATACCGACTGGCTCGACAGTCTCGCGGTCGGCCTAGAGAAGAACTTCGCCGACCCTGGTCCCGATAGCACCGTGTACACCCCTGCTGGCAAACCCGGTGGCTTCTACGACGACTATTGCAACTGGCAGCGAATATCAGAATACGAGGACTTCATAGTCAACTCGACCGTTGGTCAGATTGCCGGCGAGATGATGTCGTCGAAGACGTGCCGTATCTACCACGAGCATGTAATTGTCAAAGAGCCTGGCACTCAAGAAGTGACACCGTGGCATCACGACCTTCCCTACTACGGCCTCGATGGCGACCAGTTGTGTTCGGTTTGGTTACCGCTAGATCCAGTGCAACAAAGTGTGTGTCCGCAGTTCGTGGCCCGATCACACCGCAGCGGCGAGATGTACTACCCACGGCTGTTCATCAGCCACGAGAACTACGGGGCCGGCGTCGACGGTTACGTCACGGTGCCAGACATCGACGCCGGCATTGGCGCCAGAGATGAACCGACCCTCCTCTCCTGGGATCTCAACCTAGGCGACTGCATTGTGTTCCACATGCGCACGTTGCACGGCGCACCAGGCACCAGCAAACTCACAACACCCCGACGAGCATTCTCGACACGCTGGTTAGGCGACGATGCCCGGTTCGGAGTCCGCGCGTGGGCCACGTCTCCTCCGTTCGCCGACGTTCGGCTAACACCGGGCGCGCCGATGGATCACCCAAACTTCCCAACCGTGTGGCAGTCGTAGGTCGCGGTCGCAACGTGTCGAGGCTCGACGCTGATATTGAATAGTCGAGCAATAGTGAATCGATGCTCAATATTCGAGTGGGGATGCCGACTTGATCTTTGTCCGCGTACATGCGGACCGATTGCACCCAAATGCAATTGCCACACACACCAGATGCAACCTTGCCTGAAGTCTCCATGCCGATGGCGAGGTTGTATCGGTTTTGAGTCGGGCACCCCGGTACACTCGCCGGCCTGTGAGCACGCTAAATGTTACGTCGACAGTCGAAGAGCTGGACGACAATAAGGTCAAACTGCACGTCGAGGTCGATGAGACCACATTTGAGGTCGCCCTCGGTGCGGCCTTCAAGAAAATCGGCCGCGAAGTTAACATGCCCGGTTTTCGGCCTGGCAAGGTCCCTCGCCGGGTCCTCGAAGCCAAAATCGGCGTCGAGTATGCCAGGGCCGAGGCCATTCAGGATTCCCTGGGTAGCTACTACGCAGCTGCCCTTAAGAACCACGATGTCGATGCCATCGCCCAACCCGAGATCGACATCGAATCAGGCGAAGAAGATGGCCCGATTGTTTTTGTTGCCGAAGTCGAGATTCGAGCGGTTGTCGAGGTGTCTGGCTACGACGCCCTCGAGGTTGAGATCCCTAGCCCAATCGCCCCAAGCGACGTAGTAGACAGCCAAATCGACTCAATTCGCGGCCAATCGGCCGAACTTATCGAGGTCGACCGCGAAGCCGCCGACGGCGACCACGTAACGATCGACATTGCTGGCACTGCCGACGGCGACCCTCTGCCAGGGTTAGTCGCCGACGACTATTCCTATGAGGTTGGGTCTGGTGCGGCCGGCGAAGAACTCGACCAGCACATAACCGGTGCCAGTGCCGGCGACGTACTCGACTTCAGCGCCGAGCACCCGGTCGACGAAGACACCATTATTGACTTCCACGTCGAGGTGCACGCCGTCAAAGAACGCGTGCTGCCAGAGCTAACCGACGAATGGGTCGACGACAACACCGAGTTCGACACGGTCGACGAGATGCGAGCCGACGCCGCCGACAGGCTCAATGGTGCTGCTCGTGTTGCGGCCAATCGGGCCCTCCGAGAAGGTGCTGCCACCGCGGCGGCCGATCTCGTCGACGCCACGATCTCAGAAGCCTTGATCGACTCCGAGATGCACGAGCAGATTCAGAACGTCAGCTACAGCCTCCAGATGCAGGGCATCTCGCTCGAGCAATGGCTCATGTTCAACGGCAAGACTCAAGAAGAGTTCACCGATGATCTAAAAGAAGGCGCTGCCCATTCGGCTAAGGTCGACCTTGCGCTTCGGGCCATTGCCGTGGCCGAGGGCCTCTGGCCATCCGACACCGAAATCGACGACGAAGTCGGACGGGTGGCGGTCCAACTCTCGGAGAAACCAGCTGCGGTTCGGGCCCGTTTCACCGATAGCGACAACCTGTTGTCATTCAAGGCCGACTTGGCTAAGAAAGCCGCTCTTGAGTGGTTGGTTGGCCATGTCGCTATCGTCGATGCAGACAGCGGCGACGTTATTGACAAGTCGCTGCTTGAAGATCCAGACGACGAGTCGACGGGTGCTGACGACGAGGTCCCAGCCGCCGCCGGCGCTGACGAGACCGTGGAGGTCGACGAGTGAGCTACATCATCCCTAGCGTCATCGAGACGACCAGTCGAGGAGAGCGAACCTATGACCTCTACTCGAAACTGCTCAAGGAGAACATCATCTTCTTAGGCACTCCAATCGACGACGGTGTGGCCAATGTTGTTTGTGCCCAGTTACTTCACCTTGAGTCCGAAAACCCCGACCGAGACATAAACATCTACATCAACAGTCCAGGTGGCGACATAACCGGTCTGTTCGCCATCTACGACACCATGCAGTACATCAAAAACGACATCGCCACCATGTGTCTTGGCCAGGCCGCATCAGCTGCCGCAGTTCTGCTCGCTGCTGGCACACCAGGCAAGCGCCTAGCACTGCCACACGCCCGAATCTTGTTGCATCAACCCTATGGTCAGGCCATGGGCCAAGCTACCGACGTCGAACTAGCGGCCAAAGAGATCAATCGCATGCGGATCTTGCTCGAAGAGATTCTTGCCGAGCATACCGGCCAATCAGTCGAAACTCTTCACAAAGACACCGACCGCGATTTCGTAATGGACGCCGAGGCCGCCAAGAAGTACGGCATCCTCGATGTTGTAATCAACTCGCGTGGCGATGTTGCTGACGGCCCTATTCGGGCTGCTTAGAACTCTTCGGCTAACCCTCAGCAAGCCAACAGTCAACGCGCCATACTGGCCATCGCGCTGGAGCGCTCACTACAACCGGAGGCTCGTACAACGTGGCGAAGTTTGGAGAAGGCGGAGAACTTCTTAAGTGCTCGTTCTGTGGTAAATCGCAGAAGCAGGTCAAGAAGCTAATTGCCGGTCCTGGTGTGTACATCTGCGATGAATGCATCGATTTGTGCAACGAAATCATCGAAGAAGAACTAGCCGAGACATCCGAGGTCAGCTTCGACGAGTTGCCCAAGCCTCGCGAGATCTACGAATTCTTAAGCGAGTTCGTTGTTGGACAAGATCAAGCCAAGAAGGTTTTGTCGGTTGCGGTTTACAACCACTACAAACGGGTTCGTTACGACTCCCAGATCGGCGACGATGTAGAGCTCGGCAAATCCAACATCATGTTGATTGGCCCGACCGGTTGCGGAAAAACCTATCTGGCCCAGACCTTGGCCCGCATGCTCAACGTTCCGTTTGCCATTGCCGACGCTACCGCTCTAACCGAGGCCGGCTATGTGGGCGAAGACGTCGAGAACATTCTACTTAAGCTCATCCAGGCCGCCGACTACGACGTCAAGCGAGCCGAGATGGGCATCATCTACATCGACGAAATCGACAAGGTCGCGCGTAAGTCTGAAAACCCGTCGATCACCCGCGATGTTTCGGGCGAAGGCGTTCAGCAGGCCCTGCTCAAAATCCTCGAGGGCACCACCGCGTCGGTTCCTCCCCAAGGCGGGCGCAAACACCCACACCAAGAATTTATCCAGATCGACACGACCAACGTGTTGTTCATCTGTGGCGGAGCGTTCGACGGTCTCGAACGGATAATTGGCGACCGGGTCGGCAAACGCGGGGTTGGTTTTGGAGCCGACGTGCGTGCGGCCTCCGATAAGCGTGTATCTGAGATGTTGCCCCAAGCTCTACCCGAAGACCTTCTTAAGTTTGGCCTGATCCCAGAGTTTGTTGGTCGGCTTCCGGTTACCGGCATAGTCACCGAACTCGACAAAGATGCCTTGATCGAGATTTTGGTCGAACCTAAGAACGCACTGGTCAGGCAATACAAGAAGATCTTCGAGCTCGAAAACGTCGAGCTCGAATTCACCGCTGATGCCCTCGATGCGATCGCCGATCAGGCCCTGCTTCGCAAGACCGGTGCCCGTGGCCTTCGAGCCATCCTCGAAGAGGTTCTTCTCGGCATCATGTACGACGTACCGGGCCGCGACGATGTCGAGCGTTGCATCATCGACCGCAGCGTTGTGCTCGACAAGGTCAATCCCACGTTGGTGTCTCGCCGTCAGCCCGAATCTGGTCCCACTCGACGCGCTGCGTCGTAGCGCGACACGCTCGCTCCAATGAATTACGCCGAGGCCCTTGAGTACCTCGAAGCGCACTACAGCCTCGAACTGAGTCCATCCACCAGGGCAACCGAGCCCAACATCAGCCGGATGGTCGATCTAGCTCAGGCCCTCGGTGATGTCGATAGAGGAATACCGACGATTCACGTTGCCGGCACCAACGGCAAAGGGTCGACCAGCCGCATCATCATCGGTTTGGTGGCCGCGCACGGGCTACATGTAGGCAGCTACAACTCGCCCCATCTTCAACGAGTCAACGAGCGTATCTCGTCCAATGGTGTGCCTATCGACGACGATACGTTTGCCGCAGCAGTATCTGATGTGGCTGCGATCGAACCGTTGCTGGCCGACAAATGGGACCGTCCGGCCACCTATTTCGAGGTTATTGCGGCCACGGCCTTGTCGTGGATGGCGACGTCGGCTGTCGACGTTCGGGTCATCGAGGTCGGCATGGGCGGGCGGTGGGATGCCACCAATGTGGTCGATGCCGAGGTTGCCGTTGTCACCAATATCGGCCTAGACCACGTCTATATGCTTGGCCCAGAGCTCACCGACATTGCTAGAGAGAAGGCCGGAATCATCACGCCGGTCTCCGCGGCTGTCATCGGCGACGTCGATGACGAGATCTTCGATGTGATTGCCGAGATGCCAGCAGCTTCTACGCTGCGGATGAACTCCGACTACGAGATTGTCGCCAACCAGTTGGCGGTCGGGGGTAGATCCATCTCGGTTCATACCGCTCGGGCCCACTATGACGACGTGTTCCTTTCTCTCAACGGTGCCCACCAGGCATTAAATGCGGCAGTGGCCATTGTTGCCGTCGAAGAGTTCTTCGACCGAGCCCTCGACGCCGACCTGGTTGCCGAGGCCTTGGGGTCGGTGTCAGTGCCGGGCCGATTCGAAGTGTTAGGGCGCCAGCCACTGACGATCGTCGATGGAGCCCACAACCTCGACGGCGCTGTTGTCGCGGCTGCCACCATGGCCGACGACTTTCGTACCGACGGCAATCGGGTACTCGTCGCTGGCTTCAACTCGCCACGGGATCCAGCCGAGATGCTCGACGCTTTGGGTGCTGTCGATGCAACCGCTGTGGTCGCGACGCAGCCGGACTGGCCTCTGCGGATCCCGGCTGATCAGGTCGTTGAAGCCGCCACCACCCTTGGAGTAAATCACGTTGTGTGGGAACCTAACGTGGCTCGCGCCGTCGACACTGCCCGCGAAATCGCCGGACCCGATGGCGTCGTGTTGGTTGCCGGGTCTCTCTATGTTGCTGGCGCGGCCAGAGAACACCTGAAACGAACCGTGAGCCAGTAACGGATACATCTCGGTAGTAACAGCCACGAGATTGGGCTTGCGCTCCTTAGCGTCAGCGTGTCACTCTAAGTAGTCGAACTCGTGTCTCCTCGCGCCCACAGTGCAAGAAGTGACCGCGAGTCGGCGTCATTACGAGACGATGACGATATCGTTCGTGCGCCCTGAGTTCTTGGAGAAAACCGTGCCCCAGCAGACTTATGTCATGTGCAAACCCGACGCCGTCGAGAGAGGCCTCGTAGGTGAAATTATTGGTCGCTTCGAAGCCAAAGGGCTAACGGTTGCCCGCGCCGAGCTTCGCACTATCGACCGAGACACTGCCGCCAAACACTACGCAGAGCACGATGGCAAGCCGTTCTTCGAAAGTCTTCTTGAGTTCATTACACGCGGCCCGTCGATGCTGTTGGTCCTTGAAGGTCCAGACGATGCTGGCGACGACGTCTTCGCTCTCGTTCGCCTCATGATGGGTTCTACGAATCCGGCCAAGGCTGCTCCGGGAACTATCCGAGGTGACTTTGGGCTATTGGTTACCGAGAACCTTGTGCACGGCTCTGACTCAGTCGAGTCGGCTGCCCGCGAAATCGGAATTTTCTTCGGTTGAACAACCATGGCTTGAGCCAGGCTCACGGCTCCAATAGGATCGGCTTAGCCAACGCGCCGCGAAGGGGTCGGATGGCAAACTCGATGTTCAACGGATTCGGCAGCCGCGACATGGCGGTCGATCTAGGCACTGCCAACACCCTCGTCTACGTGCGCGGGCGTGGGATCGTGCTGGCCGAACCGTCGGTGGTGGCTGTCGATATCACCAACGGTCGACCCTTGGCGGTCGGTCTAGAAGCCAAAAAGATGATCGGCAGAACCCCCGGTCATATTCAAGCCATCCGTCCACTCAAAGACGGTGTGATCGCCGATTTCGACATCTGCGAGAAGATGCTTCGTTATTTCATCCAGCGAGTTCACAATCGTCGCTGGGCCAAGCCGCGAATGGTCATCTGCGTTCCGTCAGGTATCACCGGGGTCGAGCAGCGCGCTGTGCAGGAGGCCGCCGAGTTTGCCGGAGCCAAGAGGCCGGCATACATCATCGAAGAACCAATGGCCGCCGCGATTGGTGTCGGGCTTCCGGTTCAAGAACCCACCGGCAACATGATCGTCGACATCGGCGGCGGCACCACCGAGGTCGCGGTCATCTCCCTTGGTGGAATAGTCGCGAGCCAGTCGGCCCGCATCGGTGGCGACGGCCTGGATCAGGCTGTAATCCAGTATGTGAAGAAGGAGTACAACCTCGCGTTGGGCGAACGCACCGCCGAGGAGATCAAGATCCAGATTGGCGCCGCACATCCGCTTGAAGAAGAGATATATGCCGAGATTCGGGGGCGCGACCTGGTCTCGGGTCTTCCCAAGACTGTGGTGGTTAGTTCTACCGAAATCCTTGAGGCCCTGGCCGAGCCGGTGGCCTCGATCGTCGACGCGGTGAAGGTGACTCTCGACCAGACGCCCCCCGAGTTGGCGGCCGACATTATGGAACAAGGCATCGTCATTGCCGGTGGTGGGGCCCTCTTACGCGGCCTTGATACTCGGCTGCACCTCGAGACGGGCATGCCAATTCGTATCGCGGACGATCCGCTCAACGCCGTCGTTCGTGGTTCGGGACAGTCTCTCGAAGAGTTCGATGCTCTTCGCGACGTGCTGTTCTCGTCCTCGTACGATCGGTAATCCGTCCGACGCTGATTCGTGCTCTCGGCACCTCGCGAACCTCGCCGTCGTGGGCCGAGCCGCGGTCGAGTTCGTCTGCTCCTGTTGGTAATAACCGCTCTGGCGCTTATCACCATCGACTTTCGTGGCGATGGTGCCGGCGCACCGCGCGATGGTGTTCTCGATGCGCTCGGACCAGTTAGGTCGGCTGTCGATTGGGTTACGTCGCCGGTCGGGAACGCTTGGCGAGGCATCACCGACTACGACGAGCTTGAGGCCCAGAATGATCGGCTGCGTGCCCAACTCGACGAGGAGCGGGGCGAGTCGCTCGAGGTCGCGGAGCTTCAGCGGCGACTACTGGCGCTTGAAGACCTGCTCGATGTTCGCGGTACGGAGACTTCGGCCAGTCGGCTCATTGCGCGAGTGGTCGACGCTCCACTGTCCAACTTCGAACGAACCGTTGAGATCGACCGCGGCCGCTCCGACGGCATCGAGGTCGGTATGCCGGTGGAGTCCGGTTCGGGCTTGGTGGGACGAGTTGTACAGGTTGGAGTCTCACGGGCCAGGGTCGAATTGGTAACCGATCCGTCGTTCGCGGCCCATGTTCGTTTGGTCAGATCTGCCGACACTGGCGCCGTCGAAGGCAACGGCATTGGCCGAAACCTCACCGTCAGGTTCGTCGACCTTGAGACGGTGGTGATTCCGGGCGAGACCGTTGTGACATCAGGGCTCGACGGTTCGCAGTTCCCTTCGGGCATAGTTATCGGAACTGTGGTTGCTGCGAGGCCAAACCCGGTCACCGGCACCCAGGAAGTCGATGTCGCCCCATCGGCCGACCTTGAGCGACTGAGTCTGGTGCAGGTGGTGCTGTTCAAGCCCACAATCATCGACAATCGGACTCCGCCAGAAGATGGACCGTCCGAGGATGACACCCCCGTCGACCCCGATGCCCCCGTCCAGGTGCCCCGCCCGGCTGGGCATGACGACGAGACAACCGACGAGGAAGCAAACGCCCCGATAGGCCTAACTCGACTGCCCGCGTACACATCTGCTTCGCGGTCGACCATTATTTGGGTCGTGGCAAATCCGAGTCGGGCGGAGATGCATTGATACCTACACGCGTGAGACTGTTTCTGGTCTTGGCTGGAGGCCTCGTTCTTCAGGCCGCGGCGGTACCCGTTTTGGCTGTTGACGGTCGAGTCGTCGACATTATGATGCTGCTTGCTGTTGTCGGTGGCCTCCTTGGTGGCGCGGACAGGGGAGTAGTCATCGGGTTCGGAGCCGGACTTGGTACCGATCTGTTGGTGCAGACACCGTTTGGTCTTTGGGCGCTAGTCGGAGCCGTTGTCGGCTATAGCGTCGGAGTCGTGTTCGGCAGTTTCTCCGATGGCGGTCGGTTGTTGAGGTTGATGACTATCGGCACTGCCCAAGTGGTCGGAACCGCCACGTTCGTGCTGTTGGGCCGTTTGATAGGCCAGGATTTCCTGGCCGACATCTCGCTGGTACCGGTTCTTCTCACGGTTGGCCTCGGTGGCATGGTCCTGTCGCCGATCGCCTTGCGATCAATGGCGTGGGGTCTTGGCATGGACCGCCTTCCGTGGCAGCAGAACCGATGAGCAATAGCTCAGCTTCGCCCGACTCGACCAACACTGCGCTTAGGTTGGCTTTCCTCGGCGTGGTTGTGGTTGCGTTGTTTTCCGCGTTGTTCGCCCGAATCTGGTTCCTTCAGGTTTTGGCCACCGAAGAGTTCCGCGCTCAGGCCGACACCAACCAGGTGCGTTTGGTCGTGTTACCGCCCGAAAGGGGCCGGATTCTCGATCGCAACGGCGTTGTGTTGGCCGACAGCGAGTTTACTGGTGTTGTTAGGGTCAACCCCAGCCAGTTTGGGGTCGGCGACCGCGAGCTAGTGTTACGTGAACTCGAGCGTCTGACGGGCGAGTCTCAAGAGTTGATTGCCGAGCGCATTGACGACTCAGCCGCGGCGCCGTTCTCGTTCAGAACTGTGGCTACCGGCATCGAAGAGTCGCTACTAGAGCTTATTACCGAGCGATCGCTGCCAGGCGTTGAGGCCGCTTGGGAGGCCCATCGCATCTATCCAGAGGGCAGCTTGGCGGCCCACGTCGTGGGCTACGTCGGCGCTCAGCCCGCGCACTGGATCGACGACAACCCCGGTGCCTCATATCTGCCGAACGACCGCATCGGCCGAGCCGGTATCGAAGGTCTCTTCGAAGCAACCCTCCGCGGAACAGCCGGTACCTCCACCGTCGAAGTCGACCGACGAAACAATGTGGTGCGCGAGCTCGGCGAGACCTCGGCGCGTCCCGGTGACGATGTTGTTCTGACTATCGATCTTGAGTTACAGAGAGCGGTCGAGTTCTTCCTCGACGAGGGTTTGCGCGAAGCTCAAGGTCGAAGCTCGGTCGATGACCCGCGCTTTTTGTATCCCGCTTATGCGGGCGTAGCGGTCGTGGTCGATGTTCGCAACGGCGATGTTCTGGCCATGGCCAGTTTCCCGACATACAAACCCGAGTGGCTAACCGACGGTATTACCGCTGCACAGTACGACGCCACGTTCAACGACCCGCAACGACCAGGCCCGCTAAACAACCGGGCCGTACAAGGTCTATACGCACCAGGTTCAGTCTTTAAGCTGATTACATCGGTTGCAGCCACACGCGCTGGGGTCATCACTTCGCGTGGTCAGTTTATCGACAGCGGTAGTTTCACGGTGCCGGCCGACGGCGGTGGAACTTTCTTCAACGCAGGCAAGGTTGTCATGGGCGCCGTCGACCTGAGCACTGCTATGTCCCGCTCAAGTGACGCCTACTTCTATTCGGCAGCCTATTCGATCTCGAAATTAGAGGGTCAGGCCCAATGGGCTATTCAAGACGCGGCCAAAGACTTCGGTTTCGGGAGCGAGACGGGCGTCCAGTTGCCTTTCGAGCGACCCGGAACGATTCCCGACCCGGCAATAAAGAAGGCCATCTTCGAAGCAATACCGGCATACCAGAACGAGGAAAACACAATCTTATGGGTCCCTGGCGACACCATTAACATGAGTATCGGCCAGGGATTTGTAACGGCTACGCCGCTCCAGATAGTGAACGCGTATGCCGCGTTTGCCAATGGCGGAACCTTGTTCCAACCAAATATTGCTAGCCAGACGATCTCGCGCGAGGTCGATACGGCCGGCGAGGTGAAGCGTGAGTTCGGACCTCGAATTTCCAACACCATCGACTTCTCCGGCGTGCCAGTCGACGTAATCCGCGAAGGGCTGGAGGGAGTGCCCCTAAACCGGATTTCGGGCGCCTTTGGGCTGGTACGTGGTACGGCTTCGACGGCATTCGATGGCTGGGATCATCGTGGTTGGGGAATTGTTGGCAAGACCGGCACCTCAGAGTCCGACGGGATCAACAAGGTCCTCGGCCGCAAGAAAGAAGACACCGCGGTGTTCGTTGGCTATGCGCCTCGCGATGATCCCCGTTACGCCGTCATTGTGGTGATGGAAGAGTCAGGTTTCGGCGGCACCGCTGCTGCACCGGTGGCTCGGAACATTTTCGAGGCCCTTCGTACCCTCGAACAGACCTGGGAAGAACCAGAGGACCTTCCACTGCTCGCCGCCGAGCCCGTCGGAGCAAATTGTCCCGAACTTCCGATCACGGTGCTACGTGACGCAACCATCGACCTCGTGGTTCCAGAGGGTTGCCCCTTCGGCGAACCGATCCCGGTGATCGAGCCAGGAACCGCCAGCGACGAGGGAGCTCTAGCACCAGAATCGTCGAGCCTGGTCGCAACCATCGTGAACCGTCAAAGACCGCCTCCGTCGACGACGGCCAAGATATGGGAACGACAACGATGGTGAACGCCCTCTCGACCCGACGCGAGCTTCGTTCGCCCATTCGTTACGTCGACTGGTTCCTTCCGTTGGTGGCCATCGGCGTCTCTGTACTTGGCGTGTTCATGAACTACAGCGCAACGTGGCGAGTGCTCGAATTCGAGGGTAACGACCCCTATCAATTCGCAAAACGACAGACCGTTTTCGTGCTCATCGGCATCGTTGCGATGGTTATTGCTGCTTTAGTCGACTATCGGATTGTTCGCGACCTCGCGCCCCAGCTCTACCTAATTGCTCTGGCCATGCTGGTAGGGGTGTTGTTCATCGGCAAAGAAGTCGGCGGGGCCAGGGCCTGGTTCCAACTTCCCGGCTTCCAGCTACAACCATCGGAGTTCGGAAAGCTTGCGTCGATTGCAGCCCTAGCGGCCTTTGCCGCCAGTCGAGGTGGTGGCCTTCAACTAAACGGATTCCTCAACTCAGTCGTGCTGATGTTGGTGCCAACCGTGCTGGTGTTACAAGGAGGCGACCTCGGCACCATGTTGGTGTACATCGCTATAACCATGGGCATGTTATTGGTCGCTGGAACCAAAGTTCGCCACATAGTCCTGTTGACCCTGATGGGGGTTGCGGCCATAACCTTTGCGTTTACGGCAGACGACGTTTTCGGAATTGAGTTGCTGCCGGAACGCCAAGACGAACGCCTTACCGCATTCCTCGATCAGGACTCCAACGTCACCGAAGCGAATTATCAACTCGAACAGAGTCAGATCGCGCTGGGGTCTGGTGGACTAACGGGTCGTGGCTACCTAGCTGGTAGCCAGACCACCCTCAACCTTGTTCCAGAACAAGAAACCGACTTCATCTTCACCGCCGCTGGCGAAGAGCTTGGCTTCTTGTTTGGATCGTTGCCGCTTCTGGCCGCCTACTTCTTCTTGATCTGGAGGATTTTGCGCGCCGCTCAACTCGCGGCCGACATGTTTGGCACCTTGCTGTGCGTCGGCGTGCTCTCGATGCTCTTGTTTCAGATCTTCCAGAACCTGGGTATGACCATGGGCATCATGCCCATCGCTGGCATCCCGTTGCCGTTCATGAGCCATGGCGGATCGTCGATCATCACCGCGTTCGTAGGCATCGGTCTGGTCGTCAACGTAAGAGCCCGCCGCTTCGCAACTTAAAACCGCTCCTGTCACCGGCATCTGGTCGCCCGCAGCCGTTTCCCGGTGACGCGTAGGAGCAAATGAAGATAGCATTACGGGTCTGTGACAACTCTTTGGCCTCGAATCGAACCGCTTTTGCCGCGTGTTCAGAAGCCAGCGCGCTATATCGGGCTCGAGGATGGCATGGTCGTGCCCGATCATGGTGCCCACAAGGTCTCTTGGGCTGTCATGTATCCAGATACATACGAAATTGGCCTTCCAAACCAGGGTATTCAGATCTTGTGCGAGGTACTGAACGAACGCGACGATGCCGTTGCCGAGCGGGCCTACACGCCATGGCCAGACATGGCTTCGCAGCTCCGGTCTTGCAACGTTCCGCTGTTCACGCTTGAGACCCATCGTGCTGTTGGCGACTTCGATGTCATCGGGTTCAATCTGGCCGCCGAGCTTGTTTATACCAACGTTCTCGAATCTCTCGACTTGGCTGGGGTGCCGCTTCGTCAACAGGATCGCGCCGACACTGACCCCATTGTTGTGGTTGGCGGGCACGCGTCGTTCAACCCAGAACCAATGGCCGACTTCGTCGATGTCGTTGCTCTTGGTGATGGCGAGGAGTTGGTTGGCGATATTTCCCAAGTGCTCCAAGGTTGGAAACAGTCAGGGAAACCGAACGGTTCGCGTCAGAGAATTCTTCGCGAGCTTGCCCAGATTCAGGGGTGCTACATCCCGTCGCTCTACGACGTCACCTACGACGGCGACCAGATCGCGGCAATCGAGCCCAAGTTCTCCGACGTTCCTGAGGTCGTCTACAAACGAACCGTGGCCGACCTTGCCGACTGGCCATACCCCAAGAACCAGCTCGTTCCATTGTCTGAGGTCGTTCACGACCGGCTCAACGTCGAGGTGTTTCGTGGCTGCACCAGAGGGTGCCGGTTCTGCCAAGCCGGCATGATTACTCGGCCAGTACGCGAACGCCCAGCCGAGCAGGTCAGCTCACTCATTTCGAGTGGGCTGCGACGCACCGGGTACGACGAAGTGACGCTCACGTCGCTAAGCACCGCCGATTTCTCCGGTATCGAAAGTGTCGTTGCGGCCGCTATCGCCGACCCTCTCACCTGCGGCGATACCACCATCTCCTTGCCGAGTCTGCGGGTCGACGCTTTCACCGTCGGCCTAGCCGACAAGGTGTCGAACGCGCGCCGCAGCGGGCTCACGTTCGCCCCGGAAGCCGGCACTTGGAGAATGCGCCAGATCATCAACAAACTGATCCTCGACGAAGACCTCTACGGTGCAGTCGAGTCGGCCTACAGCCAGGGCTGGCAGCGTATGAAGCTCTACTTCCTCACTGGGCTGCCGTCCGAAATGGACGAAGACACCGTCGCTATCGCCGATCTGGCAGCCAACTGCGTCGAGATTGGCAAGTCGCACAACAAGAAGGCTTCGGTAACAGTTTCCCTGGGCGGATTCGTGCCAAAGGCTCACACGCCGTTTCAATGGTTTGGTCAGAACTCGGCCGAGGAGCTCAGTCGCAAGATTGGTCTGGTGCGCGAGGCCACTCGTCGCAATCCGCGGGTGAACCTCAAATGGCACGACGCCAAAGCATCGGTTGTCGAGGGTTTGGTGAGTCGAGGCGACAGGCGACTTGGTCGAGTGATCGAGCACGTTTGGCGCCACGGCGGTGTGTTCCAAGAATGGGGCGAACACTTCAACCTCGACCTCTGGTACGACGCTATGGCTGCCAACGGATTGTCGATGGAGTTCTATGTCACGAGACACCGCCGTGAGGACGAGATCCTTCCGTGGCAGCACATACACGCAGGCTTACATCACGATTTTTTGTGGCAGGACTGGCAAGATAGCCTCGCCGGGCATGGCATCCCCGATTGTCGGTGGACTCCCTGTTACGACTGTGGGGCATGCACCGAGTACGGCGTCGAACATGTTGTGGCCTCGCCGGTGCCGCCAGCGGGTGGAAGCCAAGGAACAGGTCAGGACATCGCTGCTGTTCAAGCTGTGGATGGGTCCAATTGGGTTCCGGTCACTCTCGGATCTGGCCCGTCATGACAGCCGCGCCTAACCCGCACGCCGATGCCAACAAACATGACCGGGTAATCCACATCTTGCGGGTGCGTTATTCGAAAGCCGGAAAGGTTCGTTTCACGAGCCATCGCGATGTGGCCAGAATGTGGGAGCGAGCTTTTCGCCGGACCGGCCTGCCGGTCGAAAGAACCGAGGGCTTCACACCGCGCCCGAGAGTTAGCTTCGGGCTAGCCCTACCAACCGGCTATGAGTCGGTCGGCGAATATCTAGACATCGTTGTTTCGGCACCGGCTGCGCCGAACGAACTCGATGGTGCCGGACTCGCTAATGGTCGTCGGCTGACGGCGGCTGAGCTGCCGGAACTACTTACCGACGCACTACCGGTCGGTATCGAAGTGCAGGCAATAGAGTTTCGAGTAGGCCGAACGGCCTCTCTCCAAGAGCTAGTCACACGATGCCGATGGACCTTCGAGATCCGAGATCTCGACGAAGCCGTTGCGCACGTAGCTGTGACGAAACTGCTCGACTCGACGTCGATTCCGACGACGAGACAACATAAGGGAAAACAACGCACTGACGACATCCGCCCCGCCATCTATCATCTAAGTGTGATCGATAGCGGCGCATACGGGGTGAAGTTCGAGACCGAGCTAGCGTCAAAACCGAGGGTCGTCCGACCTTCGGAGCTGGTAGCGGTCTTGGCCCCCGCCCACGAAATGGGTGTGGCGGTACGCATCAAACAACTGATTGAGCAGGAAGGCGCGGCACACGAACCACTCATGTGCAATGCGACACCCGCTCCGTACGTGCAAGCACGTGCGTCATGAGAAGGGAACACACGGGTGACAGACAGCCCCGACAGTCGGCAACTTGCCGACGACAACACGACCAAAACCGACAGCACCACGAACAGCGGCTCAGGCCCAACAGTTCGGCGTAAACGTCGGCTAGCCACCAACCCAGAACCAACCAAATCCGAAGTTCCGAAATCCGACGCTTCAAAATTCACTGATAGCGCCAACGGGCCACCGAAGTCGGCCACGAAACGAACGCGACGGATTGCTACCGGTGCAGACTCGCCGAAGGCCCAAGCGCCGACAACGGTTCGAGCCAAGGCCGCCAAAGACAAACCGCCTAAGAATCCAGAGAAGATGTCGGCCCCGACTCGAAAGCGGACAAGACGGGTTGGGGCTGGCGGTGCCGGATCGACAAGTGCTTCTCAGTCGACTGCTGCCGATGCTGCGGCCTCGCTACCTAAGCCATTGGCCAAACCGAGGATCGGCGATAGTCGTCGCGCTGGTGAGTCCGACGCAGGATCGGACAACGACTCGCCAAGCGGCGACGGGTCCAGCGAGGGGGCTGGCAACGAGTCCGATCAGGGAACAGGCGCAGAGGGAGCAAACCGTAAGCGCCGTCGCGGTGGTCGCGGTCGAGGACGCGGCAAGGCCGCCAACGAGGGTCAGCATCAGAGCCAGTCCGCCAAGAACGGGCAACGCGACCAAATCCAGAGAGGCGGCCAGCAAAACAGTCAACGAAAAGGCAAAGGCCGTAACAACTCGGGTGGCGGTCAACGCCAGCCGGTTAACCCAGTCGAAGCCAATCTCATCGACGAACGTCCGGTGCAACTCGACGACGCTGCTCTTGAAAAGCGCCGGGGCCAAGAACACAAAGGTCGCCCGGTCGGGCGTTACCAGATGGTGGTCCACGTCGAGGGCGAAGTAACTCACATAGCAGTGCTAGAAGGCCGCACGCTCATTGAGCACTACGTGAGCCGCCCGGCCGACGACGTTTCGCAGATTCACGGCAACATCTACCTTGGCCGAGTTCAAAACGTGCTGCCAGGTATGGAGGCCGCGTTCATCGACATTGGCACCCCGAAGAATGCTGTCCTGTACCGAGGTGATGTGTCGTTCGATCGCGACGACGTCGATTCAGGCGATGGCAAACCGTCGCAACCAAAGGGACGAAAGAGTCGGCACCGCAACAACGGTGGTCCCCGCATCGAGCAACTTCTCAAGGCTCGGCAGACCATTGTTTGTCAGGTCACCAAGAACCCCATTAGTCACAAAGGCGCAAGGCTTACCACCGAGGTGTCGCTGCCCGGTCGCTTCGTGGTGCTTGTCCCCAACAGTTCCACCTATGGCATTTCGAAGCGACTGTCAGACAAAGAGCGCCGCCGCCTTCGCCGCATCCTCGACAAGGTGAAGCCAAAGGGCCACGGTCTCATTGTTCGCACAGCAGCCGAAGATGTCACTGCCGAAGAGATCGAGCGCGACGTCGCCCGATTGCATCAGCAGTGGTTGGAGATCGAAAAGCTGGCCACCTCGGCTAAGACACCTTCGATCCTGTTCCGCGAGCCCGATATGGCAGTACGCGTTATCCGTGAGGAGTTCACAAAGGAGTACCGCGGCGTAATCATCGACGATCGCGCCCTGTACGAACAGGTCAAGAGCTACATGGAGACCATCACTCCTGCCCTGGCCGACCGCATCGAGTACCACGATCGGTCGAACGAGTCGTTGTCGGTATTTGAGCGATTCCATGTGGGCGAGCAGTTCCGCAAGGCGGTCGATCGCAAGGTGTGGCTGCCGTCGGGTGGTTCGCTCATCATCGAACACACCGAAGCTCTGACCGTTATCGACGTCAACACCGGCAAGAACGTTGGTTCGACCAACCTCGAAGCAACCGTGTTCTCCAACAACCTCGAAGCGGCCGACGAGATCGCCAAGCAGCTACGTCTGCGCGACATCGGCGGCATTATCGTGATCGACTTCGTCGACATGGAGATCAAATCCAACCGCGAAGAGGTCATGCGGGTGTTCCGCGACGCTCTCGCTCGCGACAAGACGCGCACACAGGCCTTCGACATAACCGACCTTGGCCTTGTCGAAATGACACGCAAGCGCATCGGCGAAGGGCTGCTCGAGTCGGTGTCATGTCGATGCGCCGACTGCGATGGTCGCGGTATCAGGTTCTTGCCAGAAGCAATTCCCGAATAAACACGACAATAGCGGTGCCACTATTGTCGTGGCGCGGCTAACATTGGACGCTTATGTATGCAGTCATCACCGCTGGCGGACGCCAGGAAAAAGTCACGGTCGGGCAGACCCTAAACGTAGATCTGCTCTCCGCCGACGAAGGCGACGACGTTACCTTCACCCCGGTGCTTGTTAAAGACGGCGATTCCGTCTTGGCAACACCAGATCAGTTAGCCGGAGCTTCGGTCACTGGTCGGGTACTGGGCCAAATTAAGGGCCCGAAGATCGACGGATTCACCTACAAGAACAAAACCAACAACCGACGTCGCTGGGGTCATCGCCAGCGGTACACCAGCGTCGAAATCACCGAGATTACGAGGGGCTGACTTAGTGTCTAAGACCAAAGGCGGCGGCTCAACGCGGAACGGGCGCGACTCGAACTCCCAACGTCTTGGCGTCAAGGTATATGACGGCCAAGCCATCAATTCTGGCGGCATTATCGTCCGCCAACGCGGAACCCGCATCAATCCTGGCGACAACGTCATGCGCGGTAACGACGACACCTTGTTTGCTACCGCTAATGGTGTGGTCAAGTTCGGCAAGCGCCACGGCAAGAAGCTCGTCAACGTAATAGCGGCTTCAACTAACTAGTCGCCGAGCGCATCTTCAGCCCGTTTGGGGTTTTGCGGGGGAGAGCGGGCGTACTATAGCGACATGGGCGACTTCGTCGACGAGTGTCAAATCCACGTCAAAGGCGGCGATGGCGGTGCGGGTTGCGTCGCGTTTAGACGCGAAGCTCACACACCTAAGGGCGGTCCCGATGGCGGCGACGGCGGGTCCGGCGGCGATGTCTGGCTGGTTGCTGATCGCAACGTCTCTTCGCTGCTGGCTTTCCGAGATTTCCCGTTCCGGCGGGCCGACGACGGCACTCACGGCGGCGGCAAAAAGAAGCACGGCAGGGGCGGCCAAGATCTCATGGCATCGGTTCCCGAAGGGACCGTCATTCGCGACCGAAGCGGCGAAGTGATTGCCGACCTCGTCAATGCCGGCGATCGCTGGTTAGCCGCCGAGGGCGGCCGAGGTGGGCGCGGAAACGCCAAGTTCTTATCGAATCGGCGGCGCGCTCCGGCGTTCGCCGAACAAGGCGAGGTCGGCCAAGAACTCTGGTTCAGTATCGAGCTTCGCCTGGTCGCCGACGTAGCTCTGGTCGGATTCCCAAACGCAGGCAAGAGCACTTTCATCTCTAGAATCTCGGCCGCCAAACCTAAGATCGCCGACTACCCCTTCACCACGTTGGTGCCCAATCTTGGCGTCGTCAGGAGGGGTGAGCGAGAGATGATCGTTGCCGATATTCCTGGCCTCATCGACGGAGCGGCGCAAGGTCGTGGTCTCGGGCATCAATTCTTGCGCCATGTCGAGCGGGCCAGGGTGCTGCTCATCCTCGTTGACCTCGCTGCGATTGACGAGCGGTCGCCGGCCGATCAGGAGCATGCGTTGTTGGCCGAGTTGGGCGCCTATCGTCCGGAGTTACTTGAACGACCCCGAATGACTGTCGGTACCAAGCTCGACTATGGACAACTGGCTTGGGATGGTCTGTCTATGAGTTCGGTCACCGGCGCCGGAGTTGATGTCGTGGTCGAACAGCTTCTTGAGCAGGTGTCTCAAGCCCGAGAGTCTGAGCAGCTCCCCGGCACCGGGTTTGTGGTGCATCGCCCCGAACCTGAAGGTGTGCAGATCGACAGGCACGACAATGGCGCCTTTGAGGTACTGGGCCGCGAGGCCAGGAGGGCAGTGCAGCTATCGGATCTAAACGACCCAGATGCATTGGCCTATGCTCAGCATCGGCTGGCCGAACTCGGGGTCAACCGAGCGTTGGCTAGGGCCGGAGCCAAGGATGGTCACACGGTCATCATCGGAGATTTCGAGTTCGAATACGAGTCCGATCAATGACGTCATTGCCCGACCGACCGCTAAAGGTCGTCGTGAAGATCGGCACTTCGTCGATTACCGGCACCGACGGCGAAGTCGACACCCTTGCCATCGATAAGTTGTGCACCGAAGTAGTGAATGCTCGCCGCAGCGGTCATCAAGTGGTAATTGTTACTTCTGGAGCGGTGACTGCTGGCATTCAGGTGCTCGGAATTCCCCGTCCGTCCGATGTCCGAACCTTGCAAGCTGTTTCGGCTGTTGGCCAGGTCGAGCTCATGCGGGTATTTCGCGAGCTTCTCGATCGATACGGCGTAATCATGGGCCAAGCGCTGCTAGCTCCCCTCGACTTCATGGTGAGGAAGCAATACCTGCACGCGCGCAGCACGATCGGACGATTGCTCGAGATGGGGGTGGTTCCTATCATCAACGAGAACGACGCGATCGCCGACGACGAGTTTCGATTCGGCGACAACGACCGACTTGCGGCGCTCGTGGCCAACCTGATCGATGCCGACTTGTTGGTGCTGTTAACCGACGCTCCAGGCCTCCTTACCGCCGATCCCCGCCGAAATCCAGACGCCTCGCTCATAGAAGAGGTGTTCGAAATCGACCGCGACCTTGAGGCGGTCGCTGGAGGCGCCAGCGAGAAGGGCAGCGGTGGTATGTCTTCAAAGTTGGCGGCGGCAAAGATGGCCACATGGTCCGGAGTACGCGCGGTTATAGCCGGTGCATCTCGTCCGGGGGTAGTGGCCGATGCGATTGAGGGTCGCCCTGGTGTCGGAACTGTAGTTCAACCTCGCGACCGAAAGCTCCAAGCCCGCAAGCTGTGGATCGCATTTGCGGTTCATTCCGAGGGTCGAATCGTTGTCGATGCCGGCGCCAGAACGGCGCTAACTGGAGGGGCGCGGTCGCTACTACCGGCAGGTGTGAGAGAGGTCATCGGCGAGTTTGCCAGCGACGCCGCAGTCGAGATAGCCGATGAGACTGGCGAGGTTTTCGGCAAAGGAATTGTTAGGGCGTCGGCCGACCTACTTCGGTCGGTCATAGGGCTTCGCACCGACGCTTTGCCCGACGGGTTTGTGCACGAAACCGTGCACCGCGACGATCTGGTTGTGCTCGTTGACCACTAGCTCGATCCGACGCTTCTAGGTCCGTGGTTTCTGTCAAAATACCGGTCATGTCGAAGGTTGTTGATGGACACATGCGCCGTCTCGTTATTGTTCTGGCGGCATCAGTCCTCCTAGCCGCCTCGTGTGGACTATCCGATGACGGCGCCGATCCTGCTGGAACCACGATCCAACTCTCGGACGACTCATCGAGTGCCAATGGCTCTGATGCGGAGTCCGCACCTGGCGAGACTGCCGACTCAACAACCTCATCAAGCGATGAAACGTCCGCGGGCTCGACTCAACCCCAGGACACGACAACGTCAACGACCAGCGAGGCCGAACCTGATCAGCCTCTGCTGCCCGAGTTGTGCAATCGCGACCTCGTGATTCCAGTCTTGTCGGCCGAGCTCACATTTACGGCCGACAGTGGATTATTTAGTGTTGGTTTCGATGGCGAGTTCGAGTGCCTGCTCGTCGTCGACGATGGAATCGAAATCGTAACCTGGGGTGCCCAAGCCGACAAAGTGCTGTTCGTAGACGGCTCGATTATGACCGTCGCCAACGATGGCAAGGAATCCGACAGCGTGCCAAGGCGTTCGGCTGCGTTCTCAAGACCGACGGGCTTCAACTACGTGTGGGTTGCTGATGGCTCGATTCAGAAGTCGCGCATCGATGGCGAACAATTACGAACTCTCGAACTGGGTGTTCCAGTCAGCGAGGTTGTCTACCACCCCGATGGTGTGCACTTGTTGACCGTGACGGCCGGCCCCGTCCTTGGTGGATCGTCGATCTACGTCTCGGACGCCGAGGGCCTCGATGGTGTTCCGCTCGTCGTTTCCGACGACGCGACGCTCACCGATCTAAACGTCACCACCGACGGCTCCAAGATCGTATTTGTTGCTACCCATGCTGATGGCACGGGTCACGTGCATCTCGTGGATCTGGCCGCAGCTACTGAGGCCATCCCGAACGAAGCCGGCGAGGACGAACTATTTCTGTCCTCGTCAGATGAACAAGACGCTACGACCCTTCACGAAGCCGTAGTTCCGTTGAACGGGCTGGTTCTCAACAGCGACGGAACCCGCGCCGCTATCGCCGAGGGAACATGCGAGTCGGGTTCCACCATCGAATGGCTCGATCTCGAATCCCGTGGATACGCCACCGCGGTGTTACCCAATCTGTCGATACGCCCGGTCGGATTCACCACCGAATCGACTCTCGCGGTCATGGCCTACGACGCCAACTGCGATGCCGGTGGCGACCTCTACCTGGTCGACCTCGACACGGGCTCATCGAGCCTGGTGCGGGCCGACGTCGATAGCGCGACTATCAGACGCATCGATGCCACCGCTCGGTACAGCCTCGTAGATGTCATGATTACTGGTGTTCGAGCGATACCCCGTGGATGACTAGTCCCAGTGGGGTTCGGGCACGTCGGTGGGTTTGAGGATCGACAGATCTTCGAGAGTTGGATGGGCAGTGCTGGCCAGCCGTGACGCATGCTCGAGCAGCATCTGTTCGAACACGTTCCTGACCCAGCGTCCGTTGCCGAAGCTTCGGCCGCGCTGAACAGAATCAATACGCTCCACTAACTCTTGCCGGGTTGCTGGGTCGAGTTCGTATCTTGCTGATCTAACCATTCCGCTAAGGATGCGCAGGAGCTCGCTATCTGTGTAGTCGGCAAACTCGATGGTGCGAGCAAGGCGCGAGCGCATTCCCGGGTTCACGTCGAGCAGTTCTTGCATCTCGTCGGGATACCCGGTCAGCACAACCACTAGTTCGCCGCGAAGGTCTTCCATTCGTTTGACCAATGCATCGATGGCCTCAACGCCATAGCCGTCGGTGCCTCGGGAAAGGCTGTACGCCTCATCGACGACGAGGACCCCACCCCTGGCCGATTCGACAATCTCGTCGACCTTGGCAGCCGTCTGGCCCACATATCCGGCCACAAGGCTGGCCCGATCGACTTCGACGACATGGCCCCGGTCTAGTAGGCCAAGAGACGAATACAGACGGCCGATGAGCCTCGCAACTGTCGTCTTGCCAGTTCCAGGATTCCCGACAAACGCCAAGTGATGCGAGAGCTCTGGATTCGGAAGATCGTGCGAACTTCTCAGCGCCCGAATTCTTAGTAGGTCGGCGAGCTGACGGACCCTGTGCTTAACGTCGTCCAACCCTACGAGCGCGTCGAGCTCGGTGAGAACGTCTTCGGGGTTAGACGTGGGCACGGCGCCAGACGCCGACGCTGCCTTTTGGCGAACGAGTCCGGCCGCGCCCAGGCGTTTGGTGAGCGTTGCCCTAAACCCGTCCATGGAGTTGAGTTCGACGTGCGAAACGTGCCCGTCAAGGGCGGCAAGGCTCCGAAGCAGCTCGCCAGCGTGATCGACGTAACGCCATGAGTTGCTGGTCCCCGAAGCCAGATCGGCTTCGACCAGGCTCTCGAATATGGGCGAGGGTTCTTGCAAGAAGCGACGCGCACCACGAAAGGCTTCTTGACGGCGAAGGTCACCAGGCGTGAACTCGCTTAAGCGAGGATGGATCTGTTCGAACCCGATTATGAACGCGGCCAGTTCCTCGTCGGTGAGGAAACCGTCGACATCGATTGCGGCGCGGGCCAACTCGAATACGTCAGGGACCACATCAAATCCAACCTGGCTGAGGTCGTCGACGAACGTCTGAATGGCGGTTGTGAAGGTGGTAGTAGCAGTGACTAAAGACACCTAGCCCCATCGGCGACACGCGGTTCCCAGTTGAGTCGAGCAGCAAAATGGCGACGCGTCAGACGGCATTGCCGGGTCTGGATGTGTAATCGACTTAGGCTCAAGCGGTCAGGCTAGATAGTCTGGTTGAATGCCTTCGCACCAAACTCCCATGCAACAGCTCGGCGCTCGCGCCAAAGCTGCTGCTCGCGTTCTTGGGTCGGCGTCGACCGCCACCAAGAACGACGCTTTGGTCGCCGGGGCCGAGCTTCTGGTCGATCGCACTGCCGACCTGCTGGCTGCCAACGCAGTCGATGTGGCCAACGCCGAGGCATCAGGCATGGCCCCAACCCTCATCGACCGACTAAGGCTCGACGCGGGTCGTGTGGCGGCCATGGCCGACGGGCTTCGTCAGGTAGGGAGCCTCGAAGATCCGATTGGTTCGGTTAAGAAAGGCTGGACCAGGCCCAACGGCCTACGAATCCAGCAAGTGCAGGTTCCGCTTGGCGTTATTGCCATCATTTATGAGAGCCGACCCAACGTAACCAGCGATGCATACGGACTCTGTCTCAAGTCTGGCAATGCCGCTTTCTTGCGGGGCTCAGGTGCGGCGATCTCGTCGAATGTGGCAATTGCAGCCGTCTTACGCGAGGGTCTCGTAAAGGCTGGACTGCCCGAAGACGCGCTGGTAATGGTCGAAGATGTCAGCCATGTGGCCGCCACTGAGTTCATGCAAATGCCGCAATACATCGACTGCCTTATCCCTCGTGGTGGACGCTCCCTTATCGAGTCGATTCTGAAAAACGCCACCGTTCCCTATGTCATCGACGGTGATGGTAACTGTCACGTGTATGTCGATGCTTCTGCCAATCTCGACATGGCTCTCGACATCATCGTCAATGCCAAAACGCAACGCCCTTCGGTGTGTAATGCGGCCGAATCGTTAGTGGTGCATTCTGCGGTCGCCGACGAATTCGTGCCTATGGCTGTCGAGGCTCTGGCCGGTGTTGAGCTTGTCGGCGATGCAGTCGCGTGTGGGCTGTCGTCGGCTATCGCTCCAGCCACCGAAGCCGATTTCGCTACCGAATTCCTCGACCTTAAACTGTCGGTCAAGATCGTCGACGACCTCGACGACGCCATCGATCACATCAACGCGACCTCGACAGGTCACAGCGAGGCCATCATTACCAACGATCTCAGCGCCGCCGATCGATTCACCCGCGAAGTAGACGCGGCGGCCACGTTGGTGAACGCATCTACTCGTTTCGTCGACGGTGAAGAGTTCGGCTTCGGTGCCGAGATCGGCATCTCGACCCAGAAGCTGCATGCTCGGGGCCCTATGGGTCTCGAACAGCTGACAACCTTGAAGTACGTCATCTATGGCGACGGCCACATCCGCGGCTAGACCGCGCCAATCATCGCACCCCTGGAGTTACCTGAATGAGCATCACCACGCCCGACCCTCGGTTCGACGACGTAGAGTCGGTTCGAGATCTACTGCGCGGCGTCGAGTACTTAGCCGACGATGGAATCGCCAGCGTCGTGTTCTTGGCCGACCGGTTGCAGAAACCGATTCTGGTCGAGGGCCCGGCAGGCACTGGCAAGACCCAGCTAGCCAAGTCGGTCGCCGAGATGATTGGAGCACGACTGATTCGGCTTCAATGTTATGAAGGTCTCGACGAGGCTAAGGCGCTGTATGAGTGGAACTACAAGAAGCAGCTCCTGCGTATCCAAGCCGAGCGGGCAAGTGACACTGCCGAAGAGTGGGACGATCTCCACGACGATCTTTTCAGCGACGAATTCCTGATGACGAGGCCGCTGCTCGAAGCCATTCGCGCCGATGATCCGGTTGTACTCCTCATCGACGAGATCGATCGCGTC
This sequence comes from uncultured Acidimicrobiales bacterium, assembly GCA_964569385.1. GTDB lineage: Bacteria > Actinomycetota > Acidimicrobiia > Acidimicrobiales > Poriferisodalaceae > JAADHX01. The sequence continues at coordinate 66,390 of CAZMUM010000018.1, read as the reverse complement.
GAGGTCGAGACCGAGGCGTTGCTGCTCGAGATTCTGTCCGACTATCAGGTGTCGATTCCCGAGCTTGGTACCGTTGAGGCCAAGCAGATTCCACTGGTCTTCCTCACTTCGAACAACACCAGGGAGCTCTCCGAAGCGCTCAAGCGCCGCTGCCTGTTCCTGCACATCGACTACCCAGAGATGGATCGCGAGAAACAAATCGTGATCACCAAGGTCGAGGGTGTTACCGAGCACCTCGCCGACCAGATCGCACGAATTGTCCGTTCGATCCGCCAACTCGAGCTGAAGAAGTCGCCTTCGGTTTCTGAGACTCTCGACTGGGCTCGCACCCTAGTGATACTGGGAATCGACAGCATCGACGCCGATCAAGCTAAAGAGACGCTCCACATTCTGTTGAAGTACCAGACCGACATCGAGAAGACCGCCAAGGAGCTGTCCGACTAATGCTCGATCTGTTGTCCGGTTTCATCGTCGAACTTCGCCGTGCCGGTCTTCCGGTTGCGCTCACTGAGAGCCTCGACTCGATGGAAGCAATAAAGCACATCCCCATCGAGGATCGCGCTGCGTTCAAGTACGCATTGGCCACCACTTTGGTAAAGAACGAGAGCCACTGGAAGGCTTTCGAGACTGTGTTTGAGGTCTATTTCAGCCATCGAGGGCCCCAGTACAACGTGGGCGAAAAGTCCGGGGAGACATCGGAGCTCGAAGACTGGCTACAGGAACAGATGGACCAGATGCAGCAGGGCGAGGGTTCTGGTGGCGGCGGCGACATGACACCCGAGCAGCTGGCTGAGATGTTGTACCGGGCCATGATGAACGGCGACGAGGCCATGATGCGCGCCATGGCTCGCGCGGCGGTCACCAAGTTCGCGGGGATGGAACCTGGCCGACCCGTTGGCGGTACGTACTACCTCTATCGGACGCTCCGAAACCTCGACCTCGAAGCCATGATGGAACGACTCATCGCCGAGAGCGAAGAGTCGGCTCCCGACGGTTTCACCGACCTCGAGCGCAAACTCGAACGCGAGGAATACGAACATCGCATCGACGATCTCAAGAAGGAGATCGAAGCCGAGATTCGGCGCAGGCTAGTGGCCGATCGAGGTGCTGAGGCTATGGCCAAAACGCTACGAAAGCCGTTACCAGAAGACGTCGACTTCATGCACGCTAGCCGCGACGAAATGGCGGCGATCCGTAAGGCAATTCAGCCACTCACTCGCAAACTAGCTGCTCGTCTTGCCCGCAAGCGGCGTCACAAGCGGCGCGGTCCGCTCGACTTCAGAGCCACCGTTAGGGCGTCACTTAGTTACGGAGGCGTACCGGCCGAGCCGAAGTTCAAGTATCCGAGGCCAAACAAACCCGAACTGATCGTTGTTGCCGACATATCGGGCTCGGTTGCTGCTTTCGCCCGCTTTACTCTGCATCTCGTCTACGCACTGTCGTCACAGTTCTCAAAGGTGCGGTCCTTTGTGTTCATTGACGGTATCGATGAGGTGACACACATGTTCCAAGGCGAAGAAGACATCACCCGCGCTGTTCATCGCGTCAACACCGAAGCGGACGTCATCTGGGTCGACGGGCACTCCGACTATGGCCACGCCTTTGAGGTGTTCTGGGATAAGTGGGGCCACGAGATCAATTCGAAGTCGACCGTAATTTTTCTCGGCGATGCTCGGAACAACTATCACGCGACCAATGCTTGGGTTGTGAAGGAGTCTCAAAAGAGGGCTCGTCACGTCTTTTGGCTGAACCCAGAGCCTCGTTCATACTGGGACACAGGCGATTCGGTCATCACTGAATACGCGACCCACTGCGATGGTGTGTTCGAGTGCCGCAACCTTCGCCAGCTTGAGCGTTTCGTCGATCATTTGGCTTAGAGGCCGACACGGTAGATGGCGCCGTGGGCCGAGCGGCCCGATGAGCGCCGTCGCCAAACCGTGACCACGCAACGTTGCAGTACTGCGACGATTGGTGAGCCCGCCGATAACTTCTGAGTCCGATGAGCGAAACTTGGTTGTTGTGGTGGGCGCTCCGGATTCCGACTTTGATGACTGATTCGACGTTCCATCAGCGCCAGCCTGGCCACAAGTGGTGCCGCGCCCGTCAACTTGGGCTGATGTTTGCCTTGTGGGGTCTGTTCGCTGCTGGCTGCACCTTCGCCGATGAGGTCCAAGACGACGTAGATGAGCGATTTCGCCGTCCCGAGGTGACCGACCGGTTCGCCCAGCCCGACGATGATGCCAGCAGCATCGATAACGGTGGCGACGGCGAACCCGATGATGGCGAACCCGATGATGGCGAAGTCGTGTTCAGAGAGCGGTTTGATCCGTTGCAGAGTCTGGCTCGGCCGAACCGCGATCAGGTCGATGAGCGCACGTCGGATCTAGTTGGCTCGGGCGAGTGGCACACGGAGGTCGAACTTCGTGATGTTCGCGTCGATATGACCGCCATGCTCGATGTCGATTTGTTCGAGCTGAGCGACCAACAGCTCGTGGGGCTCGATCTCATCGATTCGGCCGACGTCGAGGTGCCGCGATCGAGCCGTTGGTACAGAATCGACGGCGACCTGATCTGGTCGCTCGATTCCACCGTTTGTGTCCCCCAACCCAGTGTCGATGCCTGTGCTGTGTCTCTCGCGACCGATGGTTCTTTGGTGGGTTTGGCCGAGCTCGTAGGTGATCGGCTTCGAGTTGTGTTGTCGTGGCGTGAGCTCGGACGTGGTCAGTTGGGCTGGCCGGAGTTGGTGGTGGAGGTAACCGATGCGAGTGGCCGTAAGACTGATCATCGCATCGATGCGCTTCGTGAGAGTGTTGAAGCGGCGTTCGTCGACTGGGAGTTCGGCATCAACGTCGACAGTGGACCGCAGCCTTTCACCGCAGTTGGCCTTCCCGGTAGCGGCCAACTCGAGTTTGTTAGGAACCAGGCCAGAACGGTAGCTGGCCTCGAGCCTGCTTGAACTAGAGGCCGCTGAGTCGACTGGATCGAGGTGTCCTACCGGCTCGTGCTTGCGTTGTTGATCTTGGCTTCGGCGTGTACGCCAAGCGCCAACGCAACCGAACGATTTCGCCAGAACAATGACAACAACCCCGCGGAGGTTGTTGTCGATGTCGACGAGTCGCTTGCCGAAGAGACCGAACAAATCGCTCCTCGGCCAGTCGGGGGCGGTCTGACCGAAGCCGAGACCGCCGACGGTGGTACGAGCGCTGCCGACCTCACCGGATCGATGAAGTGGTCCCAGCTCGTCACGAAGTCCAACTTCACCGTCGAGGTCGCAGTCGATATCCACCTCACCGGAACACTGATTCCGCCCGTTGCTGGATCAGACCAAGCCCCTGCTGAGCGTAGTTACCTGATCAGGGGACAGGTTGGCGTCAACGCCTCTCCGGGAACATGTTTGTCGATCACGGCTCGGTCGCGGTGTGCTCTGGCCGCTGCGCTCGACGCCTCAATCGTTGGTGTAGCGACAGAACAGAACGGCGAGCTCGTCCTGCGGCTCTCCTGGCGTACGTTCGGGATCGAACAAGCGCCTAGCCGAGCGGGTTTCAGCATCGCTGAGTGGTTAACAGACGCAGCACCAGGTTCGACGCCGTTTGCGGTCACGCCCATCGCCGCAGTGGCCGACGGGCTCGAATGGTCTGGCTTTATTGGTGGCACGCTGTTTGTCGACGTTAGGACCGGCGCACCGCTGCGACTCTCGGCCAACATCGGTTCGGGGTTTGGCGACGGCCTGCTCTATGTCGCCGCCGACAGCTAGGGCTTAACTTCGAGCGAACCTAAACTGTTGGCGAGCTGAGTGCCTCGGCCGTACGGAACGCCAAGTCGAGCGACTGCCGCGCGTTGAGGCGAGGGTCGCAGATGGTTTCGTAACGCGTTCTAAGGTCGGTGGTTCCGAGGTCGTGGCTTCCGCCGAGGCATTCGGTGACATCGTCGCCGGTCAGTTCGACGTGGAGACCCCCAGGCCAGGTGCCAGCGTCGCGGTGAGCCTTGAAGAACTCGATTACCTCGCGAACAATCGAGTCGAAGTGGCGGGTCTTTGTTCCGTCTTCGGTGCTAAAGGTGTTGCCGTGCATTGGATCGCAGGCCCACACGACCGGGTGGCCGGCGTCTCGTACGGCAGCGAGAAGTGGGGGGAGCCTGGTCCCGAGTAGGTCTGCGCCCATGCGTGTGATGAGGGTGAGTCGGCCTGGTATTCGCTCTGGGTTTAGAACCTCGCAAAGAGCCAATAACTCGTCGGGGTCGACAGTGGGGCCGACCTTGCATCCGATTGGATTATGAACGCCACTGAGGAACTGGACGTGGGCACCGTCTAAGTCGCGAGTGCGTTCGCCAACCCACAACATGTGAGCCGAGCAGTCGTACCAGTCGCCGGTGATGGAGTCGCGGCGGGTAAGGGCTTGCTCGTAGTTAAGTAGCAAGGCCTCGTGCGATGTGTAGAAGTCGACTTGGCGCATGTTTGTGTCGTCGAGGTTGATGCCGCACGATTCCATGAACCGCATGGCTCGATTGATGCCATCGGCGATTTCGTCGTAACGCTTGCCGGCGGGGCTGTCTGCTACGAACTCGAGGTTCCAGGCGTGAACCTGTCGAATGTCGGCATACCCGCCTCGGGTAAATGCTCTAAGCAGGTTCAGTGTCGAGGCCGACTGGTTGTATGCGTGCAGAAGCCTCGCTGGATCTGGCACCCTCGCCGAGGCTTCGAAAGCCACGTCGTTGACAATGTGTCCTCTGAACGACGGTAATTCGACACCGTCGCGTACCTCAGTGTCGGAGGATCTTGGTTTGGCGAACTGGCCCGCGATCCGGCCGACCTTCACCACCGGTACGCCACCGGAATACTGCATCACCGCCGCCATCTGAAGGATCACCTTGAGCTTGTCGCGGATGGCGTCGGCGGTGCCAACGTGAAAACTCTCGGCGCAGTCACCGGCCTGAAGCAGGAAGGCCTCGCCGTTGGCAACGCGACCGAGGTCTTCTGTTAGCTGGCGGGCTTCGCCAGCAAAGATCAGAGGTGGACGCTCGGCCAGTTCGTCGATGGCAGCCTGCGCCGCATGGACATCAGGCCACGTTGGCTGCTGCTTAGCAGGGCGATCTGTCCAGCTTGATGGCGTCCAGGTCATGGTCACGGTTGCAGATATTGGCGCACATCACGGACCAATGCCAGTGATTTCGGCCGACTAAGCGGCGACGATGCGTTCTGCGTCTTCGCGGAGGTCGTTTACGGCCCGTTTCACCAAGCGGCGAGCGGCCTCGGCGGTGACCCCGAGCTCTTCGCCTACTTCGCGGTAGCTGCGCTTCTCGCCATCACGAAGGCCGAACCGGTGCTCGACGGCTTGTCGGGCTCTGGCATCGAGGTTGTCGAGAAGGCCGACGACGAAGTCGAGCTCTGACTGATCCATCACCAGGGTCTCGGGACCGTCCTTCATGTCTGGCACGAGGTCGATCAGGGTCGAGTCGCCGTCGTCGCCGATGGAACGATCGAGAGAGGTTGGCGTCGAGATGCGCTGCAACCATGCGTGTTCATCATCGAGAGCTTCGTGGTCGCCTGAGTTGGCCCGAAGGGCAGCTCGAAGGCTTGCCGATCGATCCGATGGTAAACGAACGAGGCTGGCCTTTTGATCGAGGGCTCGACCGATCGACTGGCGAATCCAGAAGGTTGCATAGGTTGAGAACTTGAAGCCTTTGCGCCAGTCGAATTTTTCGACTGCATGCTCAAGGCCAAGGTTGCCTTCTTGGATGAGGTCGAGCAGTTCCATGGCTGGGGGCAACGGGTACCGGCGGGCGATTGAGACCACCAGGCGCAGGTTGGCCCGGATAAACCGGTCGCGTGCTGCTGCCGCGGTGTTGATATCGCGCCTGATGTGTCGTTTCTGGGCAACAGTTACGTTGCCTTCTGCAAGTAGTTCTTGGGCTGCTTTACCGGCTTCTATTTGTTGGGCGAGCATGCGCTCGTCTGCGGCAGTGAGCAATGCCACTGCGCCAATTTCGTTGAGGTACTGACCGACGGAATCGCTCATAGTGTTTCTGGTGTCTCCTGGGTGAGGCCCGTGGCCTCGGTATTGTTTCTTATGGCTGTCACCGGCGGGGGAGACCGATGATCAGCGAGTCAATATGTGCAACGGCGCGCTAGCGCTGTATGTTCCATATTCCACTGTGAAATTGGTCACACGTCCTTATAGTTTGTATGTCTGGCGTACTACGCCTAGGGAACCAAGGCCCGAATAGGCATCGGCCCTAGTAGACATACACGTCACACTTTGCCTGCGACTTAACCCCAGGTTTGTGGCTACCCGTGGTCAGGCATTCGATAGCTTTTCATGCCTGGGCCCCCGCGTCGAGGGGATTTCTTAAGAACGTGTGTTAATTAGTTCTCACCCCTGTCGACGAGACGTATGACGACACGAGGGAGTCGCCATGAATAGACGGGACTGGGCCGAGGGGCCCGCTGACGATCAAAGCGTTGCGGTCTTCGACCAAGACAACTCTGACGAAGGCGGCTTTTTGGCCGATGTCGAGGTTCGTCTTCCGCGACTGAGCAGAACAGCTCGCGCTCGAATCCCACAGTCGGGGCCCTTGGGGAACACAATCGCCACGCCGGCTTCAAAGCAGACGGCCCCAGCCGAACGAGCGCCAAGGGGCCGAGGTCTACTGCTACCGGTCATAGTTCTAGCTCTGTCGGGGCTCGGAATCGTGTGGTTTAGTTACGATCGACTCATCCCGGCCGCATCGAGTGGCGAGGTCGCGACCCCTACAGCGCCCACGGCTCTGCCCTCGGCATCGACGACAGCACTAATCATGCAGGTCGACGGGTCTGGGGAACCGGTCAGTCTTGCCGCAGCATCGTTAACCGACGATGGGGCCTCGTCGATGGTGTTCATGCCCGTGTCGATGCTCGTCGAAGTCCCTGGATTCGGGCTGGACACGATCATCGCTGCGGGCGAGTACGGCGGTGTCGATCTAGCCGTCCTCGCGGTCGAGAACCTGCTGACTATCGATTTCGACCACACCATTGTGCTCACGCCGGCCGACATGACCGAGCTAGTCAGATCGTTCGATCCGCTCCTTGTCGAGAACCCACGTCGACTGGACGAAGCCACGGCACGCGACCGTGTCCGAGTGGTCTATCCCTCCGGTGCGATTCTGGTGGCTGCTTCGGACTCGGCCGACTTCCTGGAGCGCCAAGCTTTGAACGAGACAGGCCTACAACGCTTGGTTCGGCACCAAGAATTCTGGACCGCACTGTTCGCGGCCCGATCCGAGGTTGTTGTCGAGTTGCGAGACATCGATGCTGACGCAGAGCATTTCCTCGACGAGTTATCTGTGCGCAGCGAACAGATCGAATACCGAATCATTGATGTCGATGTGATTGCCGGTGAGGACGAGTTGTTTGGCGTGAACCGCGATTCGCTCGACGAGCTCATTGTTCGTCTGGACCCAGCCCGCGGCTTCGGCGGTCTGGTCAGAACGCGAGTTCAGTTACTTAACGGTGCGGGGGTGCCTGGGCTAGGCGCGCCGATTGCATCGTTGGTAAACGGGGTAGCAGCATCGATCGAACTGGTCGACAATGCGGCCAACTTCGACTACGAAGTAACTCAAGTTGTCTTCTACCGAGATGAGCAGCGCGAGGCTGCCCTCCGTATCCGTGGGGCCCTTGGTGTTGGCGAAGTTGTAAAGCAGCTTGATGCGATCGACGTGGTTGATGTGACCATCGTCGTCGGCGCTGACCTCGTCGCCACCTTGGGCATATTGACCGAAGATGCCGTGGCGGTCGTGACCGAGTAACAGCCCGCTAGCGTGAGACCAAATGATCTCGCTTTCCCAAACCGAACTTCCGTCCGTTGTAGCCGCCGCGGCTCAAGGAGCAGCTGACCTCAAAGCCGACGAGATTGTCGTCCTCGACGTTGGTGATGTATTGGGAATCACCGATCACTTCGTCATCGCCTCTGGCCAGAACAACCGTCAGGTGCGGCGAATCGCCGAGGAAATCGAAGCTGCCGTCAAGGCCGTGGGCGGCGAAGGCTCCCGACGCGCTGAAGGAGTACGCGAAGGGTCGTGGATACTGCTCGACTTCGGCCCGTTCGTGGCCCACATCTTCCATCACGAGACCAGGGCGTTCTACAACATCGAACAGCTGTGGAGCGATGTGCCTAGGGTCGACTGGGTTGACGAACCTCCCCAAGGCCAAAGCGGCGAATCAAGAGTGGAAAGTAGTTCCGGGCAGACACCCAGTATGGCTACTGACCGGACCGGCTGAGCCAGTCGTCGATCAACGACCCGGCTATTGACATGGCGCCGCGGGGGCAAGGTGGGAGGTCGTCGGGTGCGAACCAGCTGGCTTCGACAATCTCGTCTTCTTGAATGACGATGTCGCCCGATTCGTACCTCGCTCTGAACCCGACCATGAGAGAGTTCGGGAAGGGCCACGGCTGGCTACCGAAGTACTCGACATCGGTGACAGCGACGTTGGTTTCCTCGAGGATCTCTCGATGCACTGCGTCCTCGAGGCCTTCTCCTGGCTCGACAAAGCCAGCCAGCGTCGAGAAGAAACGTCCGGGAAACTGCCGCCCCTGAGCCAGCAGGGCTCGGCCGTCGTCTCGTTCAACCAGCACGATGACAGCCGGCGATAAACGGGGGTAGGCCAACAGCCCGCAGCCCGGACAGCTGCGGGCTCTGTCGGTTGGGTGAACCTCCGTCTGGCTTCCGCACCTTCCGCAGAACTGATGGGTCCGCGACCACTGAACAATCTGCTCGGCGCGGCCGGCGCTGTACCAGTGCGCCTCCGGTACGCGGCCATACACGGCACGGAGGTGGACTAGCTCGAAACCGTCGGCAACGCCGGGAACATCATGGTGTTCGTGGTGGTCCTCAATGTCGACAGCCCAGACACCGTGGCTGCCGATCGTGCCAAGAAAGTGTCGGTTGAGAGCGGTTCCAAGGGGCGGATCGATGCCGAAGGGAAGCGCGTCGCCTTCGAAACCCAAAACCACGTGACCATTGCGCACCACCACCCAGTGGGCCTCGGCGGCGAGACCTTCTGGAGGAACGACAAGGGGTTCGAGGCGGGGTACATCCATGACGCTGACGCTACCGCCAACTCAGCATCGCCAGTAGAGTCTGCCGATGCTCGAACGGCCCATGCTCGCCCTCGACGCACACGGTCCCGATGTCTGGGTTGGCGTCAGCCCGCCCTACGAATGGGGTCGCATCTATGGCGGGCTCGTTGTCGCCCAAGCCCTGGCCGCAGCGGCCAAAACGGTCGACTCAGAGCATTTCGTTCATTCGTTGCACTCCTACTTCATCCTCGGCGGCGACCCGGCCGAGCCGGTGCGATACGAAGTCGATCGAATTCGTAATGGACGGTCGTTCTCGACGCGCCGAGTGGTTGCTCGCCAGAGTGGCGGGGCCATCCTCAATCTCTCAGCATCGTTTCAAAGAAGCGAAGATGGCGTCGACATCCAGGAGCCAGTCATGCCAGACGTTCCAGGGCCAGAGTCGGTCGAACGTTCTGGTTGGGGGTCATTCATGGACTACCGCGAGCTGGCCCTCGAACCCGGCTCCGGCCACTCGGTGGCGTGGTGCCGATTCGATGAACAACTCGACGATTCACCCGCTTCGCATGCCTGTGGACTGGCCTATCTCTCTGATGGAAACCCGATGGACGCGATTGTTTCGTTGCATCCGATACAACCAGAACAAGACCAATGGCACGACACGTTTGTGTCGGCGTCGCTTGACCATTCGATCTGGTTCCATCGACCGGTTCGAGCCGACGAGTGGGTCCTCTTCGACATGACCACACAGGGTTTGGTCGGTTCCCGAGGTGTCGCCACTGGGAACGTGTTTCAGGAGGGCCTGTTGGTGGCCTCGGTTGTTCAAGAGGGGCTCATCCGCCTACGAACGCGATGACCAAGCCAGCTGCTGGCGGACAGTTCGTCGTGTTCGGCGCACTCGCAGTTGTGGTGATTTCGATCTCTTCGTCGGCCATTCTGGTACGAGAGGCTGTTGCTACTGGCCTGGTCATTGCGTTCTGGCGAAACACGTTCGGTGCCGCGGTATTGAGCCCGTTTGCGCTGCGACGGGTTCGCCGAGATTCAACGATGAAGTCTGCGGTGCGCGAGAACTGGCGCCTAATCGGTCTGAGCGGGATAGCGCTCGGTGTTCACTTTGCGCTGTGGCTTGAGGGTCTTCAGCTCACTACGGTTGCAGCCAGCGTGACGCTGGTAACGATGTCGCCGGTGTTCGTTGCCGTTGGCAGCGTGTTCGTGCTGAAGGAACCGCTTCGTCGATCCGTCTGGCCTGGAATTGCGCTGGCGATATTGGGTGGAGCTGTCGTGGGATGGGTTGGCATCGAGACCACCGAAACCGCGACGAACCCAACTCTTGGCAACATCATGTCTTTCGGAGGCGGGGCCGCCGTCGCCGTTTACATTCTGATTGGGCGACGGTTGCGTAGTGCTGGCCTGCCGACGACGATCTACGCCAGCTGCGTGTACGCGGTGGCGGCGGTCGTATTGCTGGTGGCGGTGGTTGTGTCTGGAGACACACTGTTCGGTCTGTCTGGTCGTACTTGGATGTTGATCGCGGCAATGGTTGTTGGCCCGCAGTTGTTAGGGCACACCTTGCTCAACTTTGTGCTCGACCGAACCTCCGCGACACTCGTGTCGGTGGTGACGCTGCTGGAGCCGATTGGTGCAGCGCTGCTGGCCTGGTGGATTCTTAGCGAGGCGCCGAACAGTGGCTTCTGGATAGGCGCACCGATGGCAGTGATCGGTCTCGTGATCACTGTCAGAGCCGCAAGGACGATCTCAACCAGGCTCAGGTTGGCCTGACGTCAAGGCATCCCCATGATCATCGCCACCAGGTCGAGGGTCTGGTGGCCCGCCGAAGGGCCGATGTTTCCATCTAGCGGTTTGCAGCGCGCGATCGCGACAGCCCGAAGCTGCTCGACTAGAGCCGTACACGGTTTCGACAGCCCGTCGAACTCATCAGGAAGGATCTCCACGTGGCTTGGGAAGTTACGCGGCGCAGAAGTCAAAGGTACGACGTAGATGGTGCTCGGCCTGAACCGAAGGAAACTGTCTGCCGTGACTACTATCGATGGCCGTACATATCCGGCCTCAGATCCCATCGGAACGCCGAAGTCCACCTCGACCACGTCGCCGAAGTTCACTTGGCCGCAAGGTCGGGGTTGAGCCAAACATCGCGTTCGGCGACGTAGTTGGCCCAAGCCTCGGGATCGTTCCGCAGTGTCGCCTCCGCGTCGGCCATGTCGCGATAAAAGCGCTCACGGCGCAGGGCCGACAGAGCCTCGCCGAGGGTGTCAGCCATTGTCGCTCCAGCGCTGTGAGCGAGTTCGCGCCGTAATTTTCGCTGTGTCGTACTGACGCGAATCGTGGTAGACGTTTCTGTCGTATGCCTAGTCTACAGCGGGTCCAGGACAACGGCTTCGGCTGAAAACTGGGTACGGTTCGGCTCATGTGGCATCTTGCCGAATTGAATGTCGCCAGGCTCACCCATCCGCTCGATGCACCCGAGAGCGCAGAGTTCGTCGCGGCTCTCGACCCCATCAACGCTTTGGCCGAGTTGTCCCCGGGTTTTGTCTGGCGCCTTACCGACGATGATGGCCAGTCGGCCAGTTATGTGGATGTCCCCGAGATCGACGACCGGAACGTCATCGTCAACTACTCGATCTGGATCGATCTCGACTCGCTCAAGAAGTACGTCACCACGAGCGGCCATTCGGCGTACCTGCGTCGGCGCAAGGAATGGTTCGACTCCTCTACTCGGCCGGGTACGGTGTGCTGGTGGATTCGCGAGGGCGAACGGCCACCGCTCTCGGAAGCACTTCTACGTCTCGAACAGCTTCGGGCGAGCGGTCCGTCCGATGCGGGTTGGCCGCTACAGAAACCGTTTCCGATTCCCGACTAGTAGCCAACGGTGTGGTTATCCAACTCATTCAGGCGACGGCTCTAGTGGAATCGGCCAAACAGGTCGGCTGGCAGCGCTGTGTTCCAGGCCCTCTAGCGCCCGCGATCGCTGTTGTTCGAAACGAAGGTTGCTATTTCCACTCGCAGCGATTCGATTTTGCCCCGACTAGCACTGAGCATGGCTTGTTCGTATTCGATCCGCACTGAAGTGAGCACTTGGGGAATGGTGCTGGAAGGATCGGCCCCGCATCGCGACGACGCTGAGGCCGCCGACTCTTCTCTGGAGCGAAGCTGGTCCAGCGCGGATTCGGTTTCTTCGGCGGCATCGTCGAGGATCTTCTGCTCCTCGGGTAGCAGTATGCCGAGAACACCGCCCTGGTTGAACTGTGCTAGCTCGCTTGCCGAGCGAATTGCGTTGGCATCGGTGGTGAACCGATCTCGAAGACTCTTCAGGTTGGCCGCATTGTGGCCCTGGTCGTTCATGCAGTCGGCCCACGACTGCCAGAATGTACGAACACGCTCGTCTGTCCCGTAACCCAGCTTGAGCGTTGCGAGGTCGCTCCCAAGTACGTTGAGAACTCTGGCTACCGGGTTGTCGACGCGTTCTTGCAAGAGTTGGGTACAGCCCTTTTGGCCGTTGTCGCCATCGAGGGCCACGTCCAGTTGCGAAGGCGCGGACCCGGGTAGGACCGACGGCAGCGGCTCAAATGGGTCAGCAACCGAACCAAACCCACTGGCAACGCCCAAGATCTGTGTTGGGGACGGCTGGGCTGACGACTGGGCTTCGTACTCGGCGATGATGCTCGGACTTAGGCCACGATCGTCAAGGCAGTCGGTGACCAATTCGTCGATCAGGTCTGGAACCTCAGACCCGGTTCCGACAAGTTCGTCAATCACCTGACCAACCGGGAAGTCGCCCCAATCCTTGGGTCGGTCGGCCAATGCTGACCTGGGCTCGGAGTCGCTGCACGAACCGAGCGTCAACACCGCCGCGAGCGCCAAGGGAAGGGCTCGAAGTCTTTCAAACACACGCATTGGATCACCCACGATCAACCACCGAAATTGATGAACCTAGCAACACAGCATGTGGCCAGATTCATCAATTTCGAAGTTGTGGAGCTGATGGGACTCGAACCCACGACCCCCTGCATGCCATGCAGGTGCTCTAGCCAGCTGAGCTACAGCCCCGTGTCTTGCGGTTACCCGCAGGACCGACGACGATACCACCGCGTGTTGCCGGTTGCGACGTGGATCCCAGCGATTCCCGCCGTCTTGTCTTCCGGTGTTACCCGGCTTTGGCACCAATCGCGACCGGTTAGTCCTCGCTGCGGAGGAACTCCTCGATCTGGCGAGCTAACTCGTCGGCGTTGGGCACCGCGAAGTCGCGTACTTCGGCCATTTCGTCGGCCCGAGTCTCCATGGCTTTGAGCATGTCGATGTGTTCGGGATTGCCATCGATGAGCTGGTCGATACGTTGGCGAGTGTTATCAGCGGCATCGCGAAGGGTCGACGAGTCCAGTTCGAGGCCGCCGTGCTCGGCGACAGCTTCGACTAGCGCAGCCGCTGCTTCTGGATAGTCCATGGTGGCGACGTAGTGGGGGACAGGAGCCCAAATTGTGGCGGCCTCGATGTTGCGGCTGGCCGCCTCGACCTCAATGGCAGCCTGCACTCCGGCCGGCACCTCCATGCGGGTCTGGTTGTGACCGATGGCGTCGGCAAGCTCGCGGGTTGAGGCCGTGCACACCACCGATGTTTTGCGAGTGTGGGGCGTAGGAGCGGGATAGGCGCCGACACCAATGATGCGCCTGACGTCGAACCTTTCGGCGAGGTCGACAACAGCAGTTGAGAATGAACGCCAGTGTCGATCGGGCTCAGCGCCACGCAGTACCAGTACATCGCGGTGGCCGGCCTTGCCTCCGGTGAGGTCGATCGTTGGCCAGTCGAGATTGGCGAGCAGTCCGTCGTCGAGGTGCATGGTGGGTCGACGGCTTCGGTAGTCGATGACTGCATCGTCGTCGAAGGATGCGACTGGCTGTAGCTCGAATTGGCCAACCATGGCATCCATAGCCATCGCGGCAGCTGACCCAGCGTCGATCCAGCCTCGCATCTGCATCAAAAGCACTGGCGATTTCAGATCTATCTCAGCTAACACGGTGTACACAGCGACTGACCTCCAATGCTCAACGATACGGTGGTGTGGACGTCAACTGGTCCGGAGTGAACCATGCCGATGATTGAAGTCACCGATCAGGACTTCGAAGTCAACGTAATCGAGAAGTCGCACGAGACCCCGGTCGTTGTCGACCTATGGGCCGAGTGGTGTGGCCCATGCAAATCGCTCGGCCCGATTCTCGACAAGGTCATCGACGCAACGGGCGGCAAGGTGGTGGGAGTCAAGGTCGACGTCGACGCGAACCCTGGCCTTTCTCAAGCGTTCCAGGTGCAATCGATTCCTATGGTCGTGGCGATCAAGGATGGCCAAGTCGTCGACAGCTTCACCGGGGCCCAAGGCGAGCCAGTGGTACAAGAGTTTGTCAACAAGCTTTTACCGTCCGAAGCCGAGATGGCCGTCGATGCTCTCCTCGATGCCGGCGACGAAGGCTCGCTACTTCAGGTGCTCACAGCCGATCCCGGCCACGTTGTTGCTGTGGTGGCCCTAGCTCAGCTTTACGTCGATGAGGGTCGTCACAGCGAGGCCCTCGACATCATGTCGCGCATAGCCGAGACACCAGAGACGCGACACCTTTCGGCCCTGGCCCGTACGGGCGCCGAGGGTGCAGAGGCCGCGGCGGCAGTACACGAGGCCAGGCTCAACGAATTGCTGCCGATCGTGAAGGGCGACGACGACGCTCGCCAAGAATTCGTCGATTTACTCGAGGTGATGGGCGCGGCCAACCCTGCTACGGCCGACTGGCGTCGCCGACTCACCTCAACACTGTTCTAAACCGGCGCCAGCTTTGTAAGCGTCACACGGTCCCGGTAGGGTCGACTCCACTTCCCCTGACGACACTTCAACGTCAGGACCACACATGTCGGCCCCGAACCCAATTGGTGCCCCCGATGCTGCGGAGCTGCCGCTCCTATCGTCGAAGTCGGTGCCAATCATCGACCGAATTCGCGATGTCTTTCTGGCTAGACCGCCATGGTTGCCTGCATTCGTCGGTGTGGCCGCAATAGCAATAGCGGTGACGATTTTGGCTATGTGGTCGCTGTTCGAGGCCGAGGTAGCCGCCGAAGACCGTCTGCCGTTCGTCTCAAGCCCTCCAGTTAGTCTCACCACACCAGAGGTGGTGGTGCACCTTTCTGGCCAGGTTGTCACGCCAGGTGTGTATCGACTGGCGCCGGGTGCGAGGGTGATCGATCTCGTCGACCGAGCCGGCGGTTCATTGCCCGCCGCCGACCTCGAGCGCATGAATCTCGCGGCAGTCGTGCTCGACGGTGACCGCATCCATCTGCCTGCTGTCGGCGAGGACGACCTTCCTGACGCTGTCTCGATAGCTGGTTCTACCGAGGCGACCGCGATGGTCGATATCAACCGTGCCAACCTTGCCGATCTGGAGGCGTTACCCGGTATCGGGCCATCATTGGCCGCGGCCATCATCGACGATCGAGATCGCCTGGGGGCCTTTGCGTCGGTCGACGACCTGACGAGGGTTAGCGGAATAGGCCCCGCTACCGTGCTTCGGCTCCGAGCCGATGCCGAAGCTCGTTAGCAACCGATGTCAGCCAATGGGCCGTTGGTTAGCCAGTCCGGGCGAGGGCTTAGCGCATGGCAGGCAGTCGCGTGTGCTGGTGCGGCCATCGCCGGCGCGGCCGTGTCATGGCCGATCTCCTCTTTGGCGCTACTAGTAGCGGTCGGCCTTGGTTCGACGGCAGGGTGTTTCGTTGTGTTCTCGCCGACATCTCGAACAGCCAGCTCGGGCGCCTGGATGAGGCGAGGTGCGATCGCGACCCTGATTGTGGCCTTGTTCATGGCAGCCACCGCGTTGGCCAGTTCATCGCTCTCGGGTCTCCGTCCACCAGAGAGCCTCAATGTCGATGCCATAGTCGACCTTGTGGCCGACCCTGAGGCTCGAGGTTCTGGTCAGGTAGTCGACGTCCGCCTCAACGGCGCGAGGTACGAGGCGTGGTTCTTCGGACCGTCTCGAGGAGCAGTTGAGCGCATGTTGTCAGGCGAATCAATCCACGTGCGCGGTCGCGTCGAGCCCTTTGCGCGGCCGTGGATCGGGCATCGGCCCCGTCACGTCGTCGGTCGCCTCACCGTCGACTGGGCGTGGGGTCGCGATGAGGCTGGAGGTCTAACGCAGTCAGCAAACCAGTTTCGGCGTCACCTCATGGCCGGTGCCGGTTCTCTTAGCGAGACACAGCGAGCATTGTTTCTGGGGTTCATCGTGGGCGACGATCGCGACCTGCCGTTTCCGGTGGTCGAAGAGTTTCGCGCCGCCGGGCTGTCCCACTTAACCGCAGTCTCGGGGCAAAACGTCGTGTTCGTGTTGGGCCTGATTGCTCCTGTCGTGTCGCGACTTGGGCGCACGAGCCGCTGGTTGGTCTTGGTCGCAGTGCTGGTCTGGTTCGGAACACTGACCCGTTGGGAGCCGTCGGTGATGCGCGCCATTGCCACCGCAGGAACTGCGCTCACAGTTTCGCCAGACAGACACAGCCGCCCCCAGTTTCAGGTGCTGGGTGTGGCTGTAACGATGCTTGTACTTGTCGATCCGATGCTCGTCTGGTCGGTCGGCTTCCGCCTCTCCGTGGCAGCAACAGTCGGCATCGTGCTGTTTGCCAGACCAATCGAGCGAGCGATGCGGGGCCCGCGATTGCTCCGACGAGCCGCCGCGGTCACCATCGCGGCCCAGATGGGTGTTGCTCCGGTGCAGTTGACAACGTTTGGTCCGCTCCCGATTGCTTCACTGCCGGCTAACCTCGCCGCCGGTCTGGCGACGGCTCCGCTGATGGTCTGGGGCCTCGCGGCGGGGGTCGCTGGTGGCTTTGTTTCGCCGCGTTTGGCTGCCGTTTTGCATATCCCGACCAAACTGTTGACCAACTGGGTGGCATGGGTCGCTCACACCGCATCGAGTTGGTCACTACCGAGGGCCGGATGGCTGGCCTGGGTCGGCGGCTTGTCAATCTGTCTGTTGCTGGTCGCTGCTCAACGGCGGGACGATCGTGACGGTTCCGTTAGCGAGGCCGACCGGTCACCTGCCGGTGACGCTCGATGACTTGAGCCGGGATGTGCGCTCTGACGTATTCGGGGTTATGGGCCAAAACGATGTCCAGTAGTTCAAGCCGGTCCGAAGTTTGTTTCCAAGGCACAGGTATGTACAGCGGGAGGTCGAAAACCCGAAGTCGATTCAGGTTCGTATAGATCGCTTTCTGATACTCGCGACGTTCGCTCCAATCCCAGTGGGCGGGAGCAAACCCGGTGCCTGGATCCAACAGCAAACGATCGCGGATTCCGTACTTGGTTGCCTTCTTGAGCTGTTCTGCGAACCAATCGACCATCACACCAACTGGATCGCCTTCAACATGTTTGAGGTGACGTGGGTCGGGCCCGAGCATGAATGGCAGCACGACGGTGCACTCCCGTTCGGCCGCCAACTCGATCATTCCAGGGGCTTGAAGTGCGTCGGCGGCGTTCAGAACGGCGGCTCCAGCGTCGAAAGCGCGGCGTGCGGTTTCGACTTGCCAAGTATCGACCGAAACATCGATACCGAGCTCGACGACGGCGCACAGGGGTGCTTCCAGAATCGACCACTCCTGGTTGGGGCTCACCAGTGCCGCGTCGCCGTGGCTGGCCTGGCCGCCTATGTCGATGAAGTCGGCACCGTCTTCGATGTGGCGCCTGGCAACCTCAACCGCCTCGTCTGGAGTTGTTCCGATCGTGAAATCAGCCAATGAATCAGGCGAAACGTTCACCACTCCGTAAATCTGCATTGGGTTACGGTACGGCTCGTCTCGCGAAGTAGCGAGGAGTGCGGTTGGGGCCACTATCGTGCGCCGCAATGGTTAGCGCACCGATCTACCTACTGAGTGGTGACGACCCCGCACTGTTGTCTGAAGGCCTCACCACCTTGGTCACCGAGTTGGTTGGCGATGGCGACCGTAGTTTGCTGGTCGACGAACTCATTGGCGACGACTACACCGTCGAACAGGTCGTCGGTGGCGCTCACACGATCCCGTTTCTGACCGATCGTCGGATCGTTGTGGCTCGGTCCTTCGACCGATTCAACGCCCGCGACCTCGATCCGCTAGTGAACTATCTGGGTTCCCCCCTCGAATCGTCGACGATTGTCGTCGAGTGGAAATCGGGCCGGGTCCCCAAGAAGTTGGCCGACGCTATCAAGTCGGCGAAGGGTGTTTCGAAGTCGACGAGGGCACCCGGTCAGGCCAGGGCTCGCAAAGACTGGCTCGATGATCGTCTCGCAGATTCCCCCGTCGCACTTGAACCGGCGGCCAAGCGATTGATCGCCGAGCACCTTGGCGAAGACATGGGGCGCCTTGGCGGTCTTCTGAACACCCTCGAATCGGCCTTTGGGCCCGAGCAGCGGTTGGGCCCAGACAAGGTGGCGCCCTTCTTGGGAGAGGCTGGTTCTGTTCCAACGTGGGACCTCACCGACGCCGTCGACAAGGGCGATATTTCTACGGCTCTGACGGTACTGGCCCGCATGCTCGACGCCGGAGCGATGCACCCCCTCCAGATCATGGCTACCCTTAATCGCCACTTCGAACGTCTGCTTATGCTCGATGGCTCGGGCGCACGCGACGAAAAGGCGGCTGCGGCCCTGCTCGGAATGAAGGGATCGACCTACCCGGCCAAAAAGGCACTGACCCAGTGCCGCAAACTTGGAAGCGAACCCATCAGGGCCGCAGTTCATCTCCTAGCATCCGCCGATCTCGACATGAAGGGCCGTACCGCTCTAACGAATCGCACCGTGCTCGAGATCGTAGTGGCGCGGCTAGCTCAGACCGCGGGTCGACGCCGACGCTGAAGAACGAGCGCGTAGTAACGGCTGTCGGACCTATTTGGTGGCTCAGCTAGCGGCGTTCGCCAACTTGGCGAGGCGAGCCTTCTTGTTGGCCGCGTTGTTCTTGTGCATGATGCCTTTGGCCGCGGCCATATCGATGCGCTTTTGAACAATACGGAACGCCTCGTCAACACCCTCGCCGCTCTCGATGGCGGCCATCAGGTTGCGTTCGCGGGTCTTTAGCTCGGTCTTGACTGCCTTGTTACGAAGGCGGGCAACCTCGTTCTGGCGGTTGCGCTTGATTTGGCTCTTGATGTTCGCCACGAAATTCTCTTCACGTCGTAAGGGATGTGCTGCCAGTGGTACCACTGGCTTTGGGCACGGACTCGACAACGTTACCGAGTAGCGACGCGACTAGCAACGGAGGTTCACAGTTGCGCCAGTATCATGGATGTTCTTCCATGGAACTTTCGTTAATCCGCAACTTCTCAATCATCGCCCACATCGATCACGGTAAGTCGACGCTCTCAGATCGCATCCTTGAGCTGACCGGCGCCGTTAGCAGTCGGGACATGCGCGCCCAGTATCTCGATTCGATGGATATCGAACGCGAGCGGGGCATAACCATCAAGGCCCAGAATGTACGAGTTGGGTGGAAGGGTCACACCCTTCACCTGATCGATACTCCCGGTCACGTCGACTTTGGTTATGAAGTAAGCCGTTCGCTAGCCGCGTGCGAAGGCGTTGTTTTGGTGGTCGACGCCGCCCAGGGCATCGAAGCCCAGACGTTGGCCAACTGTTATCTGGCGCTCGAGAACGATCTCGAGATCGTGGCCTGCCTCAACAAGATCGACCTGCCGGCCGCCGACCCCGACCTCTACGCCAGCGAGATCGAGCAGGTCCTCGGGATCCCTGCCGACGAGATTCTGCGCATCAGCGCCAAGACCGGCGAAGGAGTGTTGGAGCTACTCGACGCCATCATCGACGGCATTCCAGCTCCCGTTGGCGACCCTGACGCACCACTTCAGGCCCTTATCTTCGACTCTCACTTCGACCAGTATCGCGGTGTGGTGTCGTCTCTTCGAGTTATGGAAGGTCAGCTGAAGTCGCGGGCCAAGCTGCGTTTCATGCAGGTGGGTGTCAACCATGAAGCCGAAGAAATCGGGGTTCGCACCCCAGACATCGAGAAGGTCGATGTGCTCGGGCCTGGTGAGGTTGGGTATCTCATCGCCAGCATCAAAGATGTCGGCCAAGCCAAGTCTGGCGAGACGGTCACCACCGCGTCCAATGGTGCAACCGATCCGCTCTCGGGCTACCTCGACCCAAAGCCGATGGTCTTCTGCGGTCTGTATCCGGTCGATGGCGATGAGTACCCTGCGCTGCGTGATTCGCTAGAGAAGCTAAAGCTCAACGACTCATCGATCACCTTCGAGCCTGAGACATCTGGCGCCCTTGGTTTCGGATTCCGTACCGGGTTTCTGGGGCTCCTCCACATGGAGATTGTGCGCGAGCGCCTTGAGCGCGAGTACGACCTCAACCTCATCGCCACCGCGCCATCGGTCGAGTATCGCATCACCACCAAGGGTGGCGACCAGCTGGTCATCGACAACCCAAGTGAACTCCCAGACATGAGTGATGTCGAGGAGATCGCCGAGCCCATGCTTCGCATAAGCGTGTTGTCGCCAACTGATTACACGGGCCCAATCATGGAGCTGTGTCAGCAGCGCCGAGGTTCGCTGCACAAGATGGAGTACCTATCACCCGAACGTGTCGACTTGGTCTACGACATCCCGCTGGCCGAGGTCGTCACCGACTTCTTCGATCAGCTCAAGAGCCGCACGCAGGGATATGCCAGCCTCGACTACGAGGCGTCTGGTTATCAGGTTTCGAAGCTGGTGAAGGTCGACGTGCTGTTGAACTCCCAGCCTGTCGATGCGTTCAGCATGATCGTGCACAACGACAAGGCCTACGACTATGGCAGGCGAATGGCGGAGAAACTTCAGGAGCTCATTCCCCGCCAACTGTTCGATGTGCCCATTCAGGCCGCTATCGGTGGGCGCATCATCGCCCGCGAAACGGTTCGAGCGAAGCGCAAAGACGTGTTGGCCAAGTGTTACGGCGGCGACATATCCCGCAAACGCAAGCTGCTCGACCGCCAGAAGAAGGGCAAGAAGCGCATGAAGTCCATCGGCCGGGTCGAAGTCCCCCAGGAAGCCTTCGTCGCCGCTCTGAAACTTGATGACTAAAAGGCCGTCCTCAGCTTTCGGTGCCAATAGTGCACCGTGGCGGTTGGTAGTCGCCTCCGAAAGCGGTCGGAACCTTCATGTGGAGGCGTGAGAGCAGATGAATAGCAGATGAATACCGCGTTTGTGTTGTCTGGCGGCGCGGCCTTAGGCGCTGTGCAGGTGGGAATGATGCAGTCGTTGCACGAGCGCGATATCCGACCTGACTTCATCGTCGGAACGTCGGCTGGTGCCATCAACGGCTCCTGGATCGCGGGCGAAGGTGGTTATGACAATCTCGACGGACTCGCCGGCGTGTGGCTCGGGCTGACCCGCAAGAGCGTATTCCCGACGTCGTGGACCCAGCTGATCAAGGGTTTCAGCGGCCGTTCCAACCATCTCGTGAACCCTGTGGCTCTGAGACGTGTTTTGAGCAGCAATGTGCATTACCAGAGGCTCGAAGACGCAGCGATTCCGTTTCATGTTGTGGCAGCCGACGTATTGGAGGGTCGAGACCATCTGTTCTCGACCGGACCAACAATCGATATCGTGTTGGCGTCGGCATCGATTCCGGGAATCTTGCCTCCGGTTTCGATTGGGGGCCGCACATACGTCGATGGCGGGACCGTAAACAACACCCCGTTGTCGCACGCCATCGGGCTTGGCGCCGATCGGGTGTGGGTGATACCGAACGGGTTTACTTGCGGGTCCGAACAAATGCCAACCGGCGCTCTCCCCATGGCGCTGCACGCGGTGTCGTTGCTGGTCAACCGTCGTTTGGCCCGCGACGTCGAGCGTTACCGCGACCATGTCGACCTACGAGTGGTTCCGCCTCCGTGCCCTATTGACGTCGGCGCTCTCGATTTTGGTCAAGCCGCTCAGTTGGTGGACCAGGCCAAGTTGACCGCCGCCGCCTGGCTTAACACGCTCGATCTGGAGGCCCCAGTCGGGGCACCAGACGAAGACGTCGCCGGCCCGGCATCGGTCGAGCCAGGCGTGATCGCACTCGACCCCGATCAAGTCGCCGAGTGACGCGACCTCGGATAACGATCGCAACCTGTGCCTAAAACCGCGGTCAGGTCCGCGGTTTTGGGCACAGCTACGACTTCTGCGGGCGGCGTGTGACGCAGGTAACATCTCGGTATGAAGGAACTCATCTACTCTCGTCTCTTCTATCCGGCAATAGACAAGTACGCCGATCGTGAGGTGATGGTTTCTGGCGCGTATCGCGCCACCATGCGCGAACACGCCGATCGGGTCCTTCGTCTGAGCGATGCGTTAGCGAACCAACTTGGTGTGACTCAGAAGGACCGCTTCGCCGTCATGGCGCTCAATGGCCATCAGTACGAAGAGCTGTACCACGCGGCGTTCCTCGGTGCGGGGGTCATCAACCCTCTCAACTTGCGCCTAGCCGGTAAAGAACTCGACTACATCGTTCGAGATTCGGGCTGTGAGGTCATCTTCGTAGACGCCTTCTTTGCGGCGCTGATCGACACCGCCATCTGCCAGGCCGACGACAATCCGCTTAAACATGTGGTCCTTATCGGCGACGGCGATGTCCCTCATACCGACAAGTACGAAGATCTCTTGGCCGCGGCCAGCCCAACGCGACCCTCCGAGCCAGAAGAAGACAGCCCTGTAGTGCTTATGTACACGGGCGGAACTACTGGGTTACCTAAGGGTGTGTTACTCGATCAGCGAGCCGAAATGTTGAATGTGTACCACTCGGCCATGGCTCTTGGCGGGTTCCGTAACGACGCTGTGTTCTTGATGCAGACACCAATGTTCCACGCGGCGTCGATGGTTGGAATTTTGGGAATGTGTATCGCTGGCGCAAAGACGGTGTTCATTCCTTTGTTCGATCCGGCTGGAGTTCTGGCGTTGTGTGAAAGCGAACGGGTGACCCAGACCGTCATGGTTCCGACCATGATCGCGATGGTGGTCAGTCACGATGACTACTCGCCCGAGAAGTTGGCCACCATGCAGGTGCTTACCTATGGCGCGTCGCCAATGCCGCCGGCCATCCTCGACAAGCTCCTGGTCGATCTCCCACACATCGAATTGTCGCAGGGCTACGGCATGACGGAGGGTTCGGCTGTAATCACGTTCTTGTTACCCGAGGATCACGTCGCGGGGAACCCGCGGCTGCGTTCGGTTGGGCAACCTGTGCTTGGCGCCGAGCTCTCGATTCAGGACGAAGATGGAAATGCTCTGCCGCAGGGCGAGATTGGTGAGGTGTGTGCCAGGGCCGGAAACTTCATGATCGAGTACTGGAACCAACCAGACGCTACTGCTGAGGCGTTCGAAGGAGGCTGGTATCACACTGGCGATGCTGGTTACCTCGACGAAGAGGGATATCTGTACCTAGTTGATCGTGTGAAAGACATGATTGTTACCGGAGGTGAGAACGTCTACTCGGCCGAGGTCGAGGCCGCGATCTCGACTCATCCATCAGTGGCGCAGGTGGCCGTGATTGGTATTCCTCACGAGATGTGGGGTGAGCAGGTCCACGCGATCGTGGTCCTGAATCCTGGCGCCGAAGCAACCGCCGAAGACCTCATCGATCACGCCCGCGAATCGATAGCTGGCTACAAGCTGCCCAAGGCTGTCGACTTCAGGGATGAACCCTTGCCGTTGTCTGGTGCTATGAAGGTGTTGAAGAAGGATCTTCGTGCGCCCTACTGGGAAGGCCACGCGAAGGGCATCAACTAAAAGGTGGTGTTGTTCAGCCTGTGGCGCGACCGTGGTGCCGACCATGTGCTTCAAGTCAGCCCCCTGTTTGCGTCGATGCGAGTGACGATGGGCCTTTCTGTCTTGTTGGCTGTGTTGATGTCTCTGCAGGCGCTGATACTCCCATTGGTTGTTTTTCTGGCAGTCGTTGCTGGTTGCTGGTGGGTGCAGGACCGCGTCAAGGTGCGACTCGACGACGATTGTCTCGAGGTCAGAAATCTGTTCTCGATTCATACATTCGAACTCGATCGCCAACTGACGGTCTCGCTGCACAAACGCCGCCTAATCGTTCAGGCTGGCGACGATGCACCGGTCACGGCGACGGCGGTCGACCTCAACCATGACTTCAAACGCATTCCATCGCGTGGAAAGGCCCGAGTGGAGGCCTTTCTTAGAGTGCTCGACGAGCGCGGTGTGACGGTCCTGGGTCTCTGACCGTCAGCTCGCAGCACATGAGAGCAGACGACTCTCGCTAGAAAACCGTGTACCCACCATCGACGGTGACATGTTGGCCGGTGTGATATATCGCATCAGGGTCGGCGAGGAACACAGCGGCTGGTCCCATGTCGGC
The DNA here is from genome assembly GCA_964569385.1 of uncultured Acidimicrobiales bacterium. Taxonomy (GTDB): domain Bacteria; phylum Actinomycetota; class Acidimicrobiia; order Acidimicrobiales; family Poriferisodalaceae; genus JAADHX01. The sequence continues at coordinate 41,978 of CAZMUM010000018.1, read as the reverse complement.
CGGTTCGGCCCAGCGGCGCAATGGTGTGCGTTTCGTAGTGTTGTCGCGAAACTTTTCATAGGCATACCCGGCGTCGGTCATTTCGGTTCGAACCCAGCCTGGCAGGAGGGCGTTCACCCGGATGTTGTGGCGTGCCATCCCGACGGCCAGGGCCCTTGTGAGTCCGAGCAGGGCTGTCTTGGACGATCCATATGCTTCGTTGCCTGGAGCTCCGTGAATGGCCGAAGTCGATGAAATGGCGACGAGCGCACCGCCGCCTTGTTCGATCATGTGACGGGCAGCGGTGCGGAAGGTGACGAATACCCCATCGAGGTTGACCGCCATCACTCGACGCCATTGGTCGAGCGTCATCTCGATAAACGGGACCCCCGGCCCGCCAACCCCAGCGTTGGCAAATACGGTGTCGATGCGACCGGCCCACTCGACCGACTCTGCGAACGCCGCTTCTACGGCCGACTCGTCGGCCACATCGCACACAAGGGCCAACGCATCGACCCCAGCTTCGGTTAACGAGGTAAGCGCAGCGGAGTTCTTTGTCGAGTTCCGGCCCCACAAGACGATTCGGGCACCGTGGCGTGCGCACGCGTGGGCCATGCCGAGGCCGATACCGCCGTTGCCGCCGGTCACAAGCACGGTTCGACCGGTCAGATCGAGCGGCCGTTTGGTTGAGTTGTCGTCCATGACCCGACCATAGGCTGTTCGGTCGCCTCGACCCAAGCCGTTGGATGGGTGGCAGGTAAGATGTCGCGATGGCAGTAACCGATGGCCTCGACGACCGCAAGGCCGCGGTGCTGAGTGCCATTGTTGAGCATTACATCGACACCGCCGAGCCCGTCGGGTCCGGAACGCTTAAACGCGACGGAACTATCGAGGTTTCGTCGGCCACGATCCGCAACGAAATGTCGGCGCTCGAACAACTGGGCTACCTCAGTCAGCCCTACACCAGCGCGGGCCGGGTACCTACCGAGAAGGGGTACCGCTACTTCGTCGACCAGCTTGGTGGCCCTGGTGTGCTTGGGCCGACCGAAACCAAACAAGTTCGCGACTTTTTCAGTGCGGCCCAAGGCGCCATCGAAGATCGCCTTCGCGACACCTCTGAGCTATTGTCGACGCTCACCGCGTACACCGGAGTTGTGGTCGGTCCCTCGCACGATCCGGCCACGATTCGGTCGGCACAGCTCGTGTTGCTTGGCGGCGATCGGGCTCTTCTCGTGCTCGTGCTTTCGAGCGGTACCGTCGAGCGGTACGACGTCGAGCTCGCTGGCGACCCCGACGACGAACTCATCGCTCGTGTTAACTATCACCTCAACAGACATCTGATCGGCCACGGAACCGCGCCGCTGCCCAACATTGAAACGTCGGGTCATGACGGCGTCGATGGTGTGGTCTCGACGGTCATCGGATCGATTGCTGGTCAGCCTGACGATGTGCCTGTGTTTGTTGGCAGTACCTCGAACATGGCTGCTCAGTTCGATGCAGTCGACACCGTGCGCGACGTTCTCACCATTCTTGAACACCAGTTGATGGTCGTCACGATGGTTGGCGATCTACTCAACAAAGGTCTTTCGGTTGCTATTGGTTCAGAGACTGGACTGCCACTTGTCGACTGCTCGGTTGTGTTGGCGCCGTTGGTAGTCGATGGTGAACAAGCCGGTTCTGTTGGCGTTCTTGGCCCAACCCGGATGGATTACCCGAGGGCACTTGCGGCGGTACAGGTTGTGTCGAGGCGTCTGGGAGCGTCGATCAACGCCACCACCAGCGACGAGTAGGCTTGTGTGGTCCGACGCTGGCGAGATTCGGCGTGTACAGAGCGCCGGTTTCGGCTGAACGCTGCCACAATGGTGGGTCATGTTCTGGATAAGAAGTGGAGCCGCAACTAGTGGGCGCTGACTACTACGGGCTGCTAGGCGTCGATCGCGGCGCGAGTGCCGAAGAGATCAAGAAGTCGTATCGCAAGTTGGCACGCCAGCTGCACCCCGATGCCAACCCCGACGATCCCGACGCCGAAGCTAAGTTCAAAGAGGTCTCTAAGGCCTACGCCACGCTGTCCGACAACGAAAAGCGCTCGACCTACGATCGCTACGGCGAGGAAGGCCTCGGCGGTGCCAGTTACGATCCGTTCGGGGGCTTCGGCAACGTCAACGACATCTTCGACTCGTTCTTCGGCGGTCAGAACCCCTTCGGAGGCGGACGCACTCGCGGTCCAGCAGGCCCACCACGTGGTGCCGACCAAGAAGTGGTGGCGAACATCTCGTTCGTTGACGCGGTGTTTGGCACCGAGACCGAGCTGTCGATCCGCACCGCGGTCGGTTGCGAACACTGCGCTTCCACCGGTTCAGAAGACGGCTCGGAGCCAATCACGTGTGCCACCTGTGCTGGCGCAGGCCAGGTGCGGCAGGTTCGCAACTCGATTCTCGGCCAGATGATGACTACCGGGTTGTGCCCCACCTGTCAGGGCGAGGGCACCCAGGTCGCCTCACCATGCACTGTCTGCCATGGCGAGGGTCGGGTCACCGAAGAAATGGAACACACTGTTCGTGTTCCTGCCGGAGTCGACCATGGCACGACGCTGCGGCTCAGCGGTCGAGGCGCAGCCGGCCCCAGAGGTGGTGGCCGTGGCGATCTTTACGTGCACGTGCGAGTTGCTTCGCACCCACGGTTTGTTCGCGAAGGCGACGATCTCTTCGACGAGCTTCATATCTCGATTGCTCAAGCCACGCTCGGGGTCGAGGTCGAGTACGAAACGCTCGACAGTACCGAGGAACTTCAGATATCGGCCGGGACTCAACCGGGCGAGGTCATGAGGCTTCGCAACCTTGGAGTCCCGCGGTTGCAAGGTCGCGGTCGCGGCGACGTTGTTCTGACCGTTGTGGTCGACATACCTCGCAAACTTTCCGAGGACCAAGAATCACTCATTCGCCAGCTGGCCGAGATGCGTGGCGAAGACGTCGCCGAGCCTGGTTCTGGCCTCTTCTCCAAGATCAAGTCGGCGTTCAGCTGAAGTGAACCGTGCGCCGGTACCTGATGGCAATGGTGGTCCGCATGTGTTTGTCGAGTCCCTCGCCCAACCCGAACTTTCGGACGACGACCACCATCACCTGAGTCGGGTTAGGCGACTGCGTGACGGCGACCCAATTACTCTGTCAGATGGTGCTGGTTCGTGGTGTGCAGCGCGCTTCGCGGCGGCTCCAGAAATCGCTGGCGACCTGGTGTCGGTCGTCAAGTCCGAAGTGTTGGTGTCGGTTGGCATCGTTGCCGTTAAAGGGGACCGAACAGCTTGGGCGGTGCAAAAACTCACCGAGATCGGTGTCGATCGAATCTTGCTTCTGTCTTCATCACGCTCGGTGGTGCGCTGGACGGGCGACCGCGGGCCCAAGGCTCACGCCAAACTAATTGCGGTCGCGCGGTCGGCAGCGACCCAATCGCGTCGGGTGTTTCTACCGATCATCGAACCGTCGCGACCTGCGGTCGATCTCATGGCTGAACCCGGTGTAGCTGTGGCCCAGCGGGGTGGCCAGTATCCGTCTCTCGACTACCCAACGGTGCTCATCGGGCCAGAAGGCGGATGGACCAACGACGAGTTGGCTGCCGCTGGGGCCACCGTCGATCTTGGTGTTGGCGTGCTTAGAGCCGAAACCGCCGCCGTGGTCGCCGGAGCGCTTCTAGCGGCAATTCGCGCCGACATAGTGCACCGTCACGCAGAGTGAGCTAGGGTACTGCGAACCAAAGACGGGCACGGTCGGTTTGGAACCTCCAGATCGATGAATGTCCGTGTTGAGCGGGTAGGTACGAAATAACGATGCCGGACATCGATCTCACATCGGCAGGAAACCAAGACGACGTCGCGTACGGCAAACGCGTTGGTGAGCGTCTACGTGCCATTCGTCGTCAGAAGCGCATGTCGCTTCAAGACGTCGAGGCCGAGTCGGCGCACGAGTTCAAAGCGTCAGTGCTTGGCGCATACGAACGCGGCGAGCGGGCCATCTCGGTCCCTCGATTGCATCGACTGGCGAAGTTTTACAACGTTCCGGTGTCGCAGCTGCTGCCACGCACCGACGAAGACGCCGATCTCGAAGGCGTCGACAACCGCGATGATGCCAACGTCACCATCGACCTCACGAGGCTCGAATCGATGGAGGGCGCCGACGCAGCCATGCTCACGCGGTACCTATCGATGATCCAGATGCAGCGCCAGGACTTCAACGGACGCATGCTCACCATTCGTCGCGACGACCTACGCGCTATTGCCTGCATCCTCGACACCAGCCTCGACAGTGCATCGAGCCGCCTGGCCGATCTAGGCTTACGTCTCGGCGCTTAACCTGCGCGTCTTCGGGGATGGCCGATTTCGGGATCTACATTCACGTTCCCTTCTGCGCTCGAAAGTGTGACTACTGCGCGTTCGCAACCTGGACCGATCGTGACCACCTTGTGGTCGCCTATATGGAGGCGATGCGGCACCAGGCCGCGGTGGCAGTCCACGACGCGATGCCGCCGGTCACGTCAGTTTTCGTCGGCGGTGGAACTCCTAGCCTGGTCGACCCACATTTACTGACCGCCGTCCTCGACGAGTTGCCAATCGTGGCCGGAGCCGAGGTTACTGTTGAATGCAACCCAGACTTCGTAGATCGCGACCGGTTCGATCATTATGTGGCCCACGGCGTCAACCGGATCAGCCTCGGCGTCCAATCCATGACGCCCCATGTGCTCGAAGCGTTGGGGCGAACCCATGATCCAGACAACGTTGAGACTGCCGTTCGAGATGCCCGAGCAGCCGGAATCGACCGCCTCAACCTCGACCTCATCTATGGGGCTAGTGGCGAGTCGCTAGCGGACTGGGAACAGACTCTGGTCGACACGCTTGTGCTGAATCCAGACCATGTGAGTGCCTACGCCTTAACGATCGAGGCTGGTACAGCCCTGTACGACGATCCGGCCAGGCACCCCGACGACGACGATCAGGCCGAGAAGTATCTACTGGCCGAAGCGGCCTTGGTTGGTGCGGGTCTGACCAACTACGAAATCTCGAACTGGTCGACGGCCGGTCAGCAGTGTCAGCACAACCTCTTGTATTGGACGGGAGGCAACTACCTTGGTCTTGGGTGCGCGGCACATTCCCATCAGGACGGCCGCCGGTTCTGGAACGTTCACACTCCCGAGCGCTACATCTCGGCGATAGAAAGTGGCACTTCGGTCGAGGCCGGCTCGGAACGATTGGAACCCGAGGCTCGAGCGCTCGAACTGCTTCAGCTACAGGTTCGGCTATCTCACGGCGTGTCTGTTGATGCAATCGCCGACGAGGTCAGACACCTTGTCGACGTGAACAGCGACGGGGTAGCAAAGCTGACTCTTGATGGTCGGCTGCTGGCTAACGAAGTTGCCATTCGGCTGACGATTCCGGACCGGCGCCAAAAACACGTCGGAGCCGAACACATCGGTTCGGCCCCAACGGATGATTCCCCCCCAGGAGTCGATCACCATCCTATGTGACGAACGGCACCCGACGAAAGGGGTACTTGGTCTGGCCCTCTTCAGCGCAAGTTTTCCTGTCCGTAGGAGCACCTTCAGATCAGCTGGATCGTCGGATGGCAGACGGGCTGCGTCTTCGGGAGTTAGGTCCTCAAGCGTCTAGGTCGTTGGAGGGAGGTTTGGTCGTGACTAGTTCGTGGGCAGGGTTAACGCGATGTGAGCGCCGACCGAACTTGGCCTGACTTCGATGGTTCCGCGATGTCGATGTACAACTTCGCGGGTAATGGCGAGTCCGAGCCCAGTGCCAGGTTGATCGGGCGCGGCTCGCCGATGGAATCGCTCGAAGGCCTGGTGCGGGTCGTCGCCAAGGCCTGGTCCCTCGTCGAGCACTTCGATCTTGATCGAGTGATCCGACTTGCTGACTTTTACAGCGATCACCGCCGCTTCGTCTCCGACTCGACCGTGCACGGCTGCATTCTCGAGCAGATTCGAGGTTGCCCGATGCAAGTGATCGGGGTTCACCAGCGCGAGGATCGGATCGTCGGCGACCTGCACATCGACCTGAACTGCAACGTGTCGCCGTCGTAGGTCGTCGACAGCTCGTCTGACCAGGTTTCCTACATCGGTGTTGGACTTGGTGAGAGGTTCGTCTTCGGCTTCCAAGCGAGAGAGGTCGAGAAGGTCCTTCGTAATCGTCGACAGCCGCTGGCACTGCGCGTGCAGCGCGCTTAGTTCGTCGTGGGTCACTTCGGAGACTCCGTCGAGCAGATTCTCCGTCGAGGCCAGCAAGCCCGCGACGGGTGTGCGAAGTTCGTGGGCCGCGTCGGCGATGAACCGACGGCGCTGGGCTCTGGCCGCCTCGAGTTCGGTGGCCATCTCGTTGAACGTTTTGGCGAGGCGCCCGATCTCGTCGGAGGTCGAGGGTTCGACCCGCACGGCGTAGTCTCCACCGCTGAGCTGCCTGGCCGCTCCATCGATCACGCGCAGCGGTCTGGTCATGCCTCTGGCCAAGAACTGAACCATGACAAGGGCAAGAAGCGATGCCACAATCGGGCGCACCCAAATGGGCCAGCCCAGGCGCAACCCGATCGTGGAGCTGAGGGCAGCCACACCAACGGCCGCGACGATGACAATCGACAGTTTCGTCTTAAGGCTTTTGAACCGTCTAAGAGGCGGAGTCATGGGGTACTGGGCGCGCCCACTTCTTGGGTGGCGGCGTATCCGACGCCATGAACGGTGCGAATCCGCTCGTCGCCAATCTTGCGTCGAAGCGACCGAATGTGGGAGTCGACAGTGCGAACAACTCCGGCGTCTCGATAGCCCCAAACACTCGACAGCAACTGATCTCTGGTGCGAACGGCGCCATTGGCTCGGCCAAGATCGACCAACAGATCAAACTCGGTGACCGTGAGGTTGACAAGTTGGCCGTCCAGGTCGACAAGCCTCCGAGCGACGTCGATGGTGAGGCCTGCGAACTCGATGCGGGTCTCGTCTGGTCCCGGACGAGTACGTCGCAATACGGCCGACACTCGAGCTGAGAGCTCGCGCGGGCTGAACGGTTTCACGACGTAGTCGTCGGCGCCCAGGCCAAGACCAACCAGAACGTCGGTTTCGGCGTCGCGTGCGGTCAGCATGACAACCGGAACGTCGTGAGTGCGACGCAGTTGGGTGCACACTTCGATGCCGTCTATCCCAGGTAGGCCGAGGTCGAGCACAACCAGCTCTGGTGCTTGTCGCGCCGCGGCCGCCAGCGCTTCCTCGCCGGTGTAGGCGACTTCGACTTCGAAGCCGTCGGCATCTAGGCGAGCTTTTACCGCCTTGGCGATAGCTCGGTCGTCGTCAACAACAATGATTCGTTTTGCCACACCAACGACGTTACGCATTTTCGCGTGCCGATGTCCCGCTGAATATGTGGAGATTTCGTGCAGATGGCCGATTCTTCGACTAGCAGCTACGGAATCACAAACACCGGCGCGATTAGGTCGGCGATGGCCGTGATGGCCGAAGTGTCGCGGTCGAGGTGAAGGCCGTCTGTGCGCACGTAGGTGGCAGCGTCCGCGTCAACTATGCGACCGAACTCGATCACACTCACGTGGTCGTACGTATCGGCGAGTTCACGAATGAGGCGGAGGTAGCGATCCAGCCTTAGTGGCTCGGTCATGTTGCTGATGTTGAACCTGGTCGAGAATGGCTTGGGTGGAGTGGTAAAGATGTACTCGGCGCCCTTCTCGGCCGCGACGGTGATCTGAAACTCGTACTCGGCCCGTATTGCGTCGAATAGAAGATCGTCGGTAATCGAGACCCAAAGATCGTCGACGATGCTGTAGTGATCGACCAGCACGACACCATGGTCGAAAACGAGGACAGCATCGATGCCGTCCTCGATTTCGGGTCGGCAGGCAACTTCGAGCGGTCCGAAATTCAACGTGGTCCACGCCTCATGATCTCGTTCGTTGAACATCGGTGAACATTGGATCCACGCCCTAGCTTGAAGTTCGAAGCCGAGCGCTTCGGCCCAACCAAGCAGCGCGGGGTGAAGCGCTTCGCCGGCAGAGTCACCAACAACCAAGATTGTAGGGTCGTCTGGCAGCACAATCTCGACTAGTTCGATGACCGTTGGTTCGAGTGATTTTCGAGAGGCTTCGCGGGCGGACACTCCTGAGTCATTTGCCGAATCGGATTCGGCGGCTGCTGAGGACTCTTCGACACCACCTGTTTCGCCAGGGTCCTCGACTGAAGCGGTCGGAGGTGGCTGCTGTTCGGTTGGCGAATTGCGGGGTTCGCCGTCTAGCGCGAGTGCGGCTTCGTCGGTTGGTGCGGAGGCGTCGAAAGCTGCGACCGCGTTGGCTGTTATCTCAGCATCCGATGGCTGGGTCGGGGCTGCGAGAGTTGCAATGAAGACAAGGCCGGCAAGGCCGATGCTGGCGCCACCGATGGCTACAAACGGATGCTTCACCCTGGCGCCAGTGCGAATGGGCCACTCGACGAATCGGTGAGACACCTCCGCCAGGGCAAGGCTGAACACTATGACGAACACGCCATTCAGCTCGGTCAGAACCAGCAGCGGCCAGTGAAACAGATAGATGGCATAGCTGCGGTGCCCCAACCATTCGAGCGGCCGATTCGAGAGTCGTTCGTTGGGTGTGACGATAACCGCGGCCACGACCGCCATCGAAAGCAGGCCGATGGCGGGCATGGCCCCATGGCCAATCGCTGTGGCTGTCTCTTCCATGGTTACGATGAGAACGAGGAGCACGCCGCCAGCGACAACGCCCGCTATTCGAACCGTGGGGCGGTCGAGCTTCGACACAGGGACTATGGCGAGGGCCGCGCCAGTGAGAACCTCGCCAAACCGAAGGGGCGTCGCGAAGTAGGCATCGGGCGAACCCCACCAGATGACTGTCCCGGCGGCGACAATCAGAACTCCCAAGGCGAGGGCCCGGCGGACTCCGAGCACTAGGAGCGTGACTGGCCAGAAGATGTAGACCTGTTCTTCGATCGAGAGGCTCCAGAGGTGGGCAAAGGGCCTGATGGCAGTTTCGAAGATCGCCCCGTAACCGCCAGGCGCTGCTGCCTGGCGCCAGTTGGCAACGTAAAACAGGGCCGCGATGCCATCACGCCCAACATCGGCCAGCGAGTCGAGCTCAGTGACCGCGGTGATGGCCACAACGACGCCGATCGTGACCAACGCAGGAGGCAACAACCGCCGAACGCGCCGGCGCCAGAACGATGCCAGCGAAGCTCGCGACAACTCATGTTCACGAACCACGATGCCGGTGATGAGATACCCAGACAGCGTGAAGAAGACCGAGACACCAATCCAGCCTCCACGAACCGTGTCTGGCCAAGCATGAAACAGCACCACCGCGGCCACGGCCAGGCCGCGAAGCCCGTCAAGGCCCCGAATGCGTGTGCCCTTTATCATCAATGACAAGTCTGACATGCACTCGAGGACAAATCAGGCGACTCGGTACTTCACCGCGCCTGTGGCCCATCGGACCTCTAGTCGATCGCTAACAACTCCAACAGGTCGTCCTCGACTCCCAACTCGACTGCCCAGGCCTTGAGGTAGTGAGCATCGAGTTTGTTGATCGCTGCGATTTCGACGCAATCGCGCCACTGGGTCTCGGATCGCGTTTTCAGGCGCCATCGCAGTTTGGCCAGAACGACATTTTCAGCACGATCTATCCAAGTCGAGACGTCAAACACAACTGCGCTGACCCTGTCGTTAAGTCGCTGGGTTGTGAACCTGTCGCTCGCCGGCATTACGAAGACATCGACTTTACCTCCCGATGGTGGGTGCAGAATGTTGAATGACCCTCCGGTAGCTATGGCCCGGCGAGCAGACTCGATGGGCACGTACAGACCTGTGTTAGCGAGCTTCTCGAGCATCGTCTGGCCACTTGTAGAGTTGACAACTACGACGACGTCGACATCGCGGGTCATCCGCACGACTCCCCATGCCGACGCGGCCACCGAACCGACGACGACGTATCTGACCCGCGCCTGTTCCAACACAGAGACCGTCTCGCGTAGTGCCACTGCGAGGTCGATCAGGGCTCAACCTCGGTCGCATCGGGCCACACCTCGAAGGCCAGCGCATCGCCGTAACGGCGTCTGACCAGAGCAAGGAAGACCTGTTCGTCGCAATAGTCTGGATGGCGGCGACGAACTGCATCTGCTTCCATCCGAGCGCCGTGGGCCAGCAGTTCTGCCATCTCGTCGAGGCGACTCGCGACACTGCGCCGACCGATGGCTGTCATCTGCAAACGCCAGACTTCAGGGTCGGTGTCAGCGGGAATCGGAGACGGGTTGGGCCCTTGCACGAGTTGGATTCTAGTTGAGCGACCAACGGCTATTGCTCTGGTTATGGGATATCGATCACATCACCTGGGTAGATGAGGTCTGGATTGTTTGGGTCTGCCAGGTTGGCCCGGTTCAACTCGATCATGGCTAACCAATGTCGACTGACTTCTCCGTCGGTGGCGCCTTCTGGCGCGGTTCGTTGGGCTATTGACCACAAGTGGTCGCCGCGCTCCACGATCCAAGTCTCGCCAACAGCGGTGCTGCTACTCGCTGTCTCGGTGGTGGCCACACCCGGGTCTAGGTCGCTGGCAGTGGTGGGGTAGGAGTAGTCGGGCCAGCCAGTGTCGGGCAACCGGGTCATAACCAACCCTGGAACGGCCGAGCTAGTCGGGGTGGGTTCGGGTTCGAACGGGATTGATGTCGCGGGTTCGGTCGTATCGGGGGCAACTTGGGCGATAGCGGGAGCGGTGGTAGCCAAGGTGGTAGCCACAACGGTTACGGCGATGGGACGGACCAGCCGACGTCCGATCGAGGGGAGTTTGGCGACGGCGTTGTCGATGTGACCGGGAGCATCGGCCAGCGTTGCGATCAGTAGGTATGCGGTGCTAGTGACGGCACGAAGCCACCAAAGCGCCGCTACGAACCTGACCAGAACCACGGCGACCTGGTCCGGACGCGCCGAAGCGAACCACAAACCGATCCCTTCTGACGAAACGTTCGAAACGGGCGTAGGAGCGAACCACAGGCCAATGCCGGCTGTAGTCAGTAGGGCCACCCAGCCGAGAGTGCGCCTCATTGGGAAACCTCCAGTTGCGGCCCGGCAATGACAGACGTCTCGCCCCGAAAGTCGGTGACAACCAGTTCGTCGCACTCCGCGTTGGTCCGGGTCTCGACCGAAACGATGGCGGGCGTGCCAGCGATCACCTCACCTACCGCTTGTGATCCGAGCTCGATCGAATACGGTGCTGTGTCGAACCGGTACAGCAGACCACCGCTCGCGACTGCGGGGGTTGCGACGCCATCACAGTTCCAGTCGCCAAGGGTGAAGCTGTCGCCAGGCCCACCGACCGCGAATCGGCCCTCTGACGTATGAAGCACTCCGTTCTCGTATCGCCATGGATCGAGGCACATATCGCCGTCGAGATCGATCCAGCGAACATCGGGTAACTCTTCCCACGCCGATGAGCCTGCTGTGCATTGTGGTGCGGTGGCCGCAACGAGTTCGCCAGCGGGAGGCATGGCGCCCTGGATTGGGGTTGGCTGCGGGTCGGTGATCGGTCTGGTTGGTGTTGTTTCGGGCGCAGTCGGTGCGACGATTTCGGTAGCTTGGCGCGTAGAGGTGTTGGGTCCAGGCCGCAGAATTAACCAGGCAAAGCCGACGACCAAGACACCAATGAGAACGCCCCCTGCGATGCGACCGACGGCTTGCACTGTGTCGGACAGAGCAGATCGAGCTGCGTCACTCTCCGTCGTCTCGGCCTGAAGTAGTTCGAGCCGGTCGGCTAGGGACTGAGCCGACGTTTCGGTTAGTGGGCAGTTGGCTGCTAGCTGACCCAGATGCCTAAGGCTGATGGCGACGGAGTTATCGCTGTCGACTGCTCCGCTAGCGATCGACAGTTCGAGTTGGCCGAGCACGAGGTCGCCGAAGGCGACGACGTCAGTACATGTGTTTGTGTCGCTGAGCTCGGCCCAGTCGCCGAACCCGCACAACACCAGCCGGTTGTGATCGCCGAGCAGCACGTGATCGGTCGTCACCGCGTTGTGGACCGTGCCGGTCGATTGAAGGTAGGCGATGGCTTCGGCCAGCTGTTTCGCGACATCCAAGAGTTCGCTGAGGGACAGAGACCCGGCATCATCGAGCGTGACCGCGCTAGGAACCTGAGCCAGATGAAGGGTGGTGCCATCGGGGCCAGCGACCGCGTCTATCAGTTCGACGATGCCAGGATGGCGAAGCCGCTCGAGACACCTTGCTTCTCGGCCTCGGATGTCAGACTCATCGCCAAGCGGGGGTTTGATTACAACACCCGCGGCCTGCCGGCTCGGATCAGTCTCCGGATCGGGAGCACGGTTGTGGCTGTTGAACACGCAAGAACCCTAGAACGACTGTTAAAAATAGTCAAATATACTGAAACATCACCACGTTCACATGTTGCCTCAATTGCCAGCTGTCGCGGTGGCGCTCGCTTCGACTGTCGTCACGCGAGGCAGACCCGGTGCGTTCCACAGGGCCTCAACCTGGGCCGTGACCGTGACCCTGATCTCTTGTGGTGTTACCAGCACGACTGAGACCTGCAACGAGCCAGGCACGAACGAACCGTCAGACGACGCCATGGCAACCGAGACAGCGGCCTCTGACGCCGAAGAAACGTCGCCTTGTAGGCGATACTCGCCCTCGGCACGGAAGTAGTCGACATCTAGAGCCAACGTCGCAACATCATTGGCCACCGAACTCGCCACATTCGCGGCTCGGCGTTCGCCCTGGAACAGCAACGCCGCATTCACCGCCATGGCACCGAGGGCGATGACAATTAGCACCCCCGCGGGCACGAGCAGCAGCACGGTGCCACTCTGCCCCCGCCTGCGCTGTTCTGATTGCTTCGGCTGCCCCCGCCTGCGCCTAGACACAACCATCACCTGCTAGGCCATCTCGATACGGATCAACAATTTCGGTATGGCTAGCGGTCACCCGAAAACCGTCGCCCCACGACGGCAACAGCGGTGCCACCACTAGCGGCACCTGATACGAGACCTCGTACGTCACCCTGGCGCATCGCTCAAGAGTCAGAGCCCCCGTCGGCGTGACTGTTGCCCTAGCCGGGCTGCGTCCGCTGGTCTGGATTGCGGAGTCAGCCGCAATGTTTGCCGCGGCCGCTGCTGCGCCCTCGTCGCTTGACTCAACATAGGCGCGAGTTGCTTCGCGAGACGCCGCGTCGACTGCGCTCTTAGCATCGAGAACAGCCCAGATCTGACCGAAGAACAAGACGCCCATCACGAACACCAATATGCCGAAAGGCAGCAACTCGATGCTGGCGAGTTGGCCGCGCTCGTTTCGGGTTCTGGCCATGCTGGGCGAGCGCGGTCGAGAGCGGCTCATGGTGCGAACGGCACTGGTTGTTCGACCCGAAGGGTGGCCGATCGGGAGATGTCGCCAAGCATCGGAATGCCGAACGATGTGCCGACGAACGTTGGGGGTGACGCCGTAATGGTTACGACGACTGCGTCCCCTGTCGATCCCGCGAAGTCGACCCGAACTTCGTTGACGCCCCCAAGCAGGCTCCTGGCGTGAGTTGATGCCGCCGAGCGCGCTGCTCCATCCGACGATGAACCCGAACGAGCCACGATCCGAGCCGAATCGTACGCAACCGAGTTCATCACCGAAGAAAGATGCATGACGAATAGCACCTGCACCGCCGTAAACAACATGACGAAGAAGACCAACACTCCGAGGGTCAACGAAACAACGCTTGCTCCGTGCTCGTCTCGGCCCGCGCCGTCACGCCGTTTAGCGCGATCACGGGTTGTGCTTGGAGTTCTACTCCTGCTGTGATGCCAGCGAATGTCAACCGCCGATTTCAGCGATCTTGGAGCGCGTTGTGGCTTCGGCGTCGGCCCAAATGGCCTGGAACCCAACCCACATAAGCGCCCCGAGCGCGGCCACGATCAGCACAGCAATTGCCGACGAAATGACGCCCTCTCCGGCTTCATCGCGGATACGGGTGCCGCTGACCGTCAAAAACGACCGCACGGTGCACCACATCATCAAACTGGTGTTCATTTGTTGTCTCCTACTTCTAGTTGGGATCTGTGGGTTGGCTCATATGGAGCCAAAACCTGAAAGCGCGCTCGAAAACGGCACCGCGAGGAACACGACACCGGGGATCAAGGTGGCAACCGTGACCGGAATCCAGACCTGTTCGTTGCGTCGTTCGATTCGTTCGATGAGGTCACGCTGACGGATACGGCGAATACCGCGGGCTTCGTTCGAGATGAGTCGACCGAGGTCGCTCGCATCGTGGTGCAGAGTGAGCACCGACACGAGCTGGTGAACCGAAGCCAAGCCGGCGGTCCGGCCCCACTCCCGCAGGGCGTTGTCGATTCCGACACCTTGGCGCAGACGATTGGTGAGGCGGCGTAGATCCATCGCACAGGCACCATTCGAGCGCTCAGCGATGCGAGCCACGGCTCCGCCCAACGAATAACCAGAGCTGAGCAACATGCCAAGCTGTTCGGCCACGACTGGTAGTTCGAGCATAAGTCGCTCTTGGTGCCGGCCGCTTCGTTTCGCCAACGCCTGCTCGATCGACAAGAAAACCAGGACCGGAGCGATGACGACAAGGCCCACCGCCAGAGGGCCAGAAAGACCTAGAACGAACGCCACCGCGACGGCGCCGACGAGAGCAGCTGCGGTGCGCCCGACCTGGCGGGTCCGAAACGTGGTCGGGTCGTCGCCTGAGTGCACTCGTTCGAGTCGAAGCGCCAACTCCTCTGACACGCCGAGGCCCCTCGACACTCGCTCGCCAATGCTCGACGCGACCGGGCCGAGTACGTCGCCGAACGATCGGTTGCCATGTCCGGAGCCTCCCCTTAGTCGAGCGCCACCGGGAGTAAACGGACTGAGTCGAGCCACGAGGGGCAACCGTCTGAACCAACGCAACTCCGAAAGTAGCAACGTCGCGCCGAACCACAGCGCAATAACGGACAGCGCAGCTATGCGAGTCATCGAGCAAACACCCGTTGTTCGGACGGAATGGTCATGATGCGCCCGGCCCACAGCCAACAACTCAACATGATTGAGAACCCGACCAATACGGCGATTTGGCCGCCGGTGGTTTGGTAGGCGGCTCTGCCATCGCCGATGCTGAGCCCGACCATGGCCATCCCGAGAGGAACGATCAGCACGAATGCCCTGGCAAAGCGGGCGCCGGCCTGCTTGGCGCGGGCGTCCTTGCGCCCCTGGACATCGGCCAGCCGGTCTTCGCTTAGGTCGATGAGGCGCTGGTCGAGGTCGACGCCGCCAATCTGATGTGCGGTCAGCAGTGTTTCACAGGCTGCGTCGGCTGTTGGATCGGCCAGCGCGTGTTTCAACACGTCGATCGACCGCGCGAAATCGGTGGTCAACAACCACTCCCTGTGAGCTGAGTCGAACGCGTCGCGGAGTTCGACTGGCGCTCGGCGCCCGACCTGGAACAGGGCCTGTGGTATCGAAGTGCCTGCGCTTCCGGTGAGAACCCGAATCTCTTCGATCAGGCGCGGCCACGCTTCCTGAGCGGCGGCCAGCCGCCGTCGGCGTCGCTGGCGATAGACAAGTGGCGGAACTGTGGCGGTGGCGAACCCGGCGAATATCGCGGGGATGATCCCGCCGAAAACTGCGTACGTCAGCAGAGCCGAAAGCATGAACATCGCCGAACAAACCGCGCCAACATCGCGCCAGCGAAGATCGCCAAGGCCGGCTTGGGCTAACCAGTCGGTCGTCCAGCCTGATGCTCGTTCTGTGCCTCGGGTAAGGAGCGACTCACTCGCCATCAACCGAACGTTTCGGTGGCCGAGAGCGACACGCGAATACAACAGGTGAACGCCCAAGGCACCCACCGCGGCCACCAGAACTGCGATCACGAGCTGATTCCACTCGGCTCGCCAACCAGGGCATGAACGTCGTAGCCATGGTCGGCCAGCTGGTGGCCAAGACGGATTGGCAAATCGCCGCTCCATGCCGGAGCCTCACCACGGTGGGGTCGCTTGAACACATCGGTAGCGGTGAACTGCACGCCATCGAGACCACCGACAGGGTCCTCGACGGCCAGCACCGACGTGACCTCGACGCCATCGGCGGTGCGCTCGAGATGAACGACTACATCGATCGATTCTGCGACCAAGCTGTTGAGTGCCGACATCGGAAGTTCGTTCGAGGTGTCCGATAGCTGGCAAATGAACCGCAAGCGAGTGAGAGCTTGGCGGGCCGAACCAGCATGGATAGTGGTGTAACCAGTGACACCAGACGACAATGTCAACAGAAGCGGTAGAGCCTCTTGGTCGCGAACCTCGCCCACGATGGCCACATCTGGAGCCATCCGAAGGAACCCCGCAACCAACCTGCGAAGATCGACGGCCTCGCGTTCGGCTCGCGACGGACGAGTCTGCATTGACGCCACGTTTGGAAGAGCGACATCGGCTTCGAATACCTCCTCAGCAATGACAACCCTCAATGCCGGGTCAAGCTCGGCGGCACAACAAGACAGGAGGGTTGTCTTGCCTGCTCCGGGTGACCCGGCAAAGAGGATTGAAGATCGGCTGTTGACGCAGGCTTTTAGAAAGCGAGCTACGGGAACAGTGAGGGTTCCGGCATCGACCAACTCGTCGAGGGTGCGATAGGCGACCCCAGTGAACTTCCTGATGTTGAACATGAGGTGCGCGCCCCGAGCGAGGTCGGCATGCACGATGTGCAAGCGAGCACCGTTGTTCAGCTGAGCATCTTGGAGGCCCTCGGTGGGATCCAAGGTGCGGTGAGCGGTGGATGCATCGTCGAGGATTTTGGTCAGAGTCCGACGGACGTGGTCGTCATCGTGAAACACCTCGTCGTGAAATCCCGAAGGGGCATGATGACGTTTGACGAAGATCGCGTCAGGAGCGTTGACCATGATCTCCCACACATCGTCATCGTCGAGCAGCGGTTCGAGTGGGCCGTAGCCGGTCAGGTTTCGGTTTACCCGTTCGGCGACAAGCTCGGGATCTGACAGGTCGAAGTCGCGGCGACCGCGCCGGAAATCGAGACGCCATCGCTCGACCTCTTTGTCGACTAGCAGCAACAGTTGAGCCTTGCCAACGTCGGTGGCGGGGTCGATGTTGTCTGCCTTGGCGCGAGACTGAACTTCGATCTCGATTAGGGCGAGGGGGTTCGTCATGATTCGCCAGCGCTAGGGGCCGATTCGGAAAAACCAAGAGACCCAACGACAACCGGTTCGGGCTCTGGCTGCGATGTTTCCCTACCGGGAGCGCGACGAATGGCGGATTCGATGGCGGTGGCGACATCGGCCGCCAATCCAGGGGGGAACCGGATTCCGTTGCGGTGAATGTCATCGAGATGGCGTCTGGTTCCAACAAAAATCGGTGACGCTAGTTCGGTCGCGGCACCGCCGTCGGCGAGCTTGGCGATAGACGAAGCGAGGTCGGATCGAGTTCTGGCCGACCTGGGGGCGTTGTTGATAACAAGCACGATTCGTGCGGGGGCAACGTCGAGGCGCAGTACCTCGTCGACCATCGCGACCATACGGTGCACCCCGCTGAGGGTCGGGTCCGAGACGATGACGATGGCGTCCGCCAATGAGGTGACGTCGCGTGCTGCCAGGTTGCGTTCTTCGACATCGATCGAACCGCATTCGGCCTCGCCCTCGAGATCGCTGTCGATGTCGGCCACTAGCGTCGCGTAGCTGTCTAGAAGTCCCTCTAACGCCGACCGAAAGGCTCTGGGGCGCAGGGTCACCCAATCGCTCGGCCGCCGTCGGCCCAGGAGGAGGTCGTAGCCGCGCGCTGGTACTCTGAAAGTCATCGAGCGAACTCGAGTTGTGGTGAGTCGGCCATGCCGATGGGCTTCGACGAGTTCCTGAAGACCAGGAACCACGTCGGTGGCATCGTGGAGCATGGCCTGATCGGCGCGCCTGGCCAGGTCGATCAAAACCGCTGGGCCGCCCGGGGCACACGAACTCGTGGCGGTCGGTGATATTAGCGACTGGGCGATGGCCGCGGCGAGAGTCGACACACCTGAGCCGCCTCGACCCAAGACCGCGATGAGGCGACCGTGGCTGTGGGGTGTGTCGTCCTCTACGTCATCGCGCGCATGTTCCTGGGCGTCGTCGTCGCCCACAGGTGATGCGGCCGCCTCGAGCCGTTCGAGAAGATCTTCTCGCGAGAACACCTCGTGAAGCTGGGTATTGGCGCCAAGATCGCCCCAATCCTGATCGTCGCTGCTGATGACTATGGCGACGGCCCCAAACTCATGGATCACGGCGAACAAATCGCGGTCCACTCCTAAGGCCGAAGCGTCGACGAGCACCGCTGAGTGGGTGCGACCGCTTCGAAGCCTCGCTCGAACTTCTTCTGCGCTGATGCACTTGGTGAACTCGAGAGGCAAGGCGCCTGACATCGCCCAGCCGGTCACTTCGCGAGGCCAGACGGCACGTACCGTCGAGAGCCCGAGGACCACGAAGCGCCGACTCATTGGCCCGAATCCAGCGTGCGGACGAGCGTGATGTTGGCTTTGTCGACAGCACCAGCCAGTGATACGGCTTGTTCGGGGTTGTCGAGTGCAACAGTTATGACTTGTCGCTCTCCGGCCAGGCTCGAGTCGCCAGAGCGGCGAACCGCGATGACGAGAATGTTGCGTTCGATCACCTGGGTCGATGCCTGCGCTGACGACCCGAAGGTCGCTATCACGTCGACTCGTTCGCCGGCTCTGAGGGTTCCGCCGACGGCGCGATCTGAGTCGACTCTGAAGCTCATCTCAAAGGGGGTGGCGTTGTTGCCGGTGTCTGGCCGGATGTCGCTCTGTTGCACGAGTTCGCCCGCAGCGATGGCCTCGATGGCAACGCTGCCAATGACCAGATCGTCCTGAATGCTGCTAAAGGCGCCGGCTGCTAATCCGTCTGGCAAATCCATTCGCTGAGCGCCGACTAGATCTGGGGTGAGCACTGTTCCCGGCGCGATCGCGGTACGAGCAACCACGTAAAGTGTTGATGGTGGCGCTTGAGCACTACGCACCGTGGCGTACAGTCCAAGCGCTGCCAGCGCCACAAGCAGCCCTCCGATGGTGGCCCGGCTGCCAGGCCATACCCGACGGGGAGTCAGTTGCCGCTTCGGCGTGTCGTCCGAAGTGTCTTCGATGTTGTCCGCATGTGTCGCCACCGCTGTCATGCCACGCAATCTAGTGGTGACCACATTCCGTGGCAAGAGTCACAGTGAAAATCTTTGGAATTAGGGAAACATACTGAAACGCAACGAGTCTTGACCGCCGTGGGTAATGGTAGTTGCCAGTCGTGCTGTGGAGCCGCTTGACGCAGAACGGCCGGTCCAATGCCACCGGCTTGTTGGTAAATGTCAAGTGCAACCAGAGCGTCGTCGGGGGCGCCAAGTGACAGCGATGTTGATGGTTCTCAACATGGGATCGACCGGCGAAGTAGATGCGGCGGGGCGAATCCACCAGATCCTGCCGAAGAGGCCAGTGGTTGCGCTGACCGCACACCGTGATAGGCGAGAAGTCCTCGACTGTTTCGACGCCGGGATGATTGGATACGTGGTTAGGGGTCCTAAGACGAATGTCCTATTGTTGCTTGGACTCTCTAGGGGTCACTATGAGGATGTTCCTGCAAGGGATCGGTTGATCGTCGGCTCGACACTTCGTTGTGCCGTCGTGACTCTGGCGCCGACGCAATCTGGGTGTTCGCCCTCTCCGATTGTGTCGGTGCTCAGTCGTTTTGGTGGCGCTTGAGTGTTGGAATCGAGATCGAGCGGCTCCAGCCAGCTCCAGGATTACTCGCTCTGAGTGGCCGCGACCAACAACATTCCGACGCTATGCCGACTCGGCAGCTTCTTTGACGGCTGCGATTGTGGTTTTCAACATGATGGCGGTGCGGTCGGCTCGTTGTTGTTTCTGCTCGGCGGTGTAGGCGGCAAATCCGTCCGTCAAGTTTACAACCCACCACCGTTCGGTTAGGCGGGTCCCGCTGTCGATCGCTTCCATTTCGTAGCTCCACCATGTGCAGTTGTCTTCGACTCCGCCGACCACGAAGGTGAAGTCGTGGCCCCTATCGGCACGCGCCACCTGACAGTCACGACTCCACTTGTTGTCTTCGCCCAAGACGTTGTGACCCCGAAACCAGTCTCCTTGCTTCCCGCTACCGCTGTCGAGCCACTCGGCTCCGATAGTTTCTGGGCTCCACTCGCCGATGCGAGAGATGTCGGCCACCAGGTCATAGACGGCCTCGGGCGAAACCGCGATATCGATCGTCGCATCGTGTCGGAATATTGCGTTGTCGGGGGTCTTCATCAACATATCTTAGGCAGCGGCGAGCCGGAGTTTCAGCTGAACCGGGCCGACTCGCCTAGACGGTGGATCGATTCGAGAGCCGCTAGCTGAGTCTGGGCTAGAGATCTGGCGAGTAGTTCGTTGAAACCTGCTTGTTGCCAACGCTGGAGTTCCTCACCTACCTGCGCCACGGTGCCGCGCATCAGCGCCGCGTCGGGGTATCCGCGATGGCCGGCCGCGACTACGGGGTCGACCGTGGCGCGAACGTCTTCTGGCGAAGTGCCAACGTAGATGTCTCGGCGCAGAACGGCTGGTCCTGTACCGCCTGCCTGTCGATAGATATCGAGGGCTTCGAGGGCGTCGTGGGGCGCCAGCTTCGCGCTCCCTAACCACCCAAGCCCAAGTGCCGCAGCGCGCCGGATCGCTTTGGGAGCGCTTGCGGCTATGAGCCACGAGATCGCCGAGTTGCCTCGCAAGTCCACCCTTGCGTCGACAATGTTGTGAGGGCCGACGCGAGCAGTCACTGCCTCCCCGGCGAGCAGTGCCTGAGTAACGGCGAGACCGTCGGTGAATAGTGCAAGCCGATCAGAGATCGGAACACCTACCGATGCGAAGTGGGCTTCGCCATCGCCCATTGCCACAACGACGTCGAGTTCTGAGGTCATGGCTGAAAGTGTCGCCAACTGCTCAGCGAGCAGAACCGGGTTCCACACCGAGCTGATGACAAGCACCCCAAGTCGCTTGGGCCAGCTGGCGGCTAGGCGTGCCGCCATCGCCAAGTTGGCCACGTACGGTTGGTCGACCTGATGTCTGTCGCCGAGGTGAAGAGACGCGAGCCCTGCTTCGTCGGTGGCCTGGGCCCGCTCGACGATCGCGTCGATTAGATCGGATCCGTTCAGTCCAGGGATTCGGCTTTCGACAGACAGTCCTACGTTCATAGCCTCATCGCTACCACTATTAACTACAGCGTGTCTTGTTAGCCACCGCCTCCAAAAATGATCACGATCGCCACCGCAACTACCCCGAGGATAATCGGGCCGATGAACTCCGGCCGTTTCCATATCGATCGGGTTTCCAGGAATTGGTCGTCGGTCATGATGCCCTCTTGTCCTCGCGATGTTTGTTCAGGTCGGCTCGACCCATCATCTCGTTAACCGTTTCGGTATCCGAAGCTGGCGCGAGCAGTGGCGTCGGGCCACCAGAGCCGGAGAGCAATCTCGGGGGCGGTGGCCCGGTACCTTTGAGCTCGAAGGAGGCAGGCTGACGGTCAGCCGACCACACATGGCAACTCACCACAGCTATCGACTCGAAGATCGTTACCTTGCCGATGAAGGCCGGGTGTTCCTGACCGGAATCCAAGCGCTGGCCCGGTTGCCTCTTGAGCAGCTCCGAGCCGACAAGGCCAAGGGGCTCAACACCGCCGCTTTTGTGTCTGGGTACCAAGGTTCACCTCTTGGTGGATACGGCGAAGCGGTCAAGGCCGCAGCCAAGCTCGCGCCCGATCTTCGGCTCACCTTCAGGCCGGCGATGAACGAGGAGTACGCCGCCACTGCTGTCATGGGCTCGCAGCTCGCTGCGGGACGACCCGATGCAAGATACGACGGCGTTGTTGGTATTTGGTATGGCAAGGCACCAGGCGTCGATCGGGCCGCCGATGCCCTGCGCCACGCCGTGTTTGCTGGAACGTCGCAGCTCGGCGGAGCCGTTGCCATTGTCGGCGATGATCCTGCCGCCAAGTCGTCGACTGTACCGTCGTCTTCGGCCAGCCTTGTGGCCGACATGCACATGCCGCTGCTCTATCCGGGCGACCCCGGTGAGGCCCTCGACCTTGGCCGTCACGCCATCGCGATGTCTCGGGCGACCGGCCTGTGGTCGGCGCTCAAGATCGTGGCCGACGTCGCCGACGCCACCGCCACCATCGACCTCAGCCTCGACCGAGTGCAGCCGGTCATCCCACTTATCGACGGAGCTCCCTACCTTCACGAACCCGACGGGCTGCTGCTGACTCCACACACTCTCGACATCGAACGCGAGATCGTCGAGGTTCGTTACGAACTGGCAAGAACCTATGCAGCCGAAAATCGGCTCAACCACTGTGTCGTCAATCCCACCGACGCCTGGCTTGGCATTGTTTCTTCAGGCATCACCTACCGAGAGGTGCGAGAGGCCTTCAACCGGCTTGGTATCGGCTCCGACGCCGAGATCCACGCGTCAGGCATCAGGCTGTTGAAGATGGCGATGCCGATGCCGTTCAACCAGCACACAGTCCGGAACTTTGCCAACGGTCTCGAACAGGTTCTGGTCATCGAAGAAAAACAGCCGAACATCGAGTCGCTGCTGAAGGACGCTCTCTACGCACTCGCGGATCGTCCAGTTGTGGTCGGCAAGGTCGACGAGAACGGGCACGACCTGTTGCCGCGATGGGGTGCCCTGGATGCCGATGGCCTGGTACCCATTCTTCGACATCGTCTGGAACCAAGACTGGCTGACAGGTTGGCGCCAGTGCCGCCGCAACGCCGCGAGCTCATTGCGGTCAACGTGGCCAGAACGCCGTTCTTTTGCTCAGGTTGTCCGCATAATCGCAGCACCGAAGTCCCTGATGGCGCTCTAGTTGGTGCTGGTATTGGGTGCCACACCATGACGCTTCTGATGGACCCCGACCGTGTCGGCGACATTGCCGGGCTCACGTGCATGGGCAACGAGGGCACTCAGTGGATCGGGATGTCGGAGTTCGTCGAGCACCCTCACCTCATCCAGAACTTGGGTGACGGCACCTACTTCCACTCCGGCCAACTCGCGGTCCAGGCTTGTGTCGCGGCCGGGGTCGACATGACCTTCAAGTTGTTACACAACCGCACCGTCGCTATGACGGGCGGTCAGGACCCAGAGGGCCAGCTCGACCTGAGTTCCATCGCCAAGATGTTGCTGGTTCAGGGCGTAAGCCAGGTTCTTGTTACGACCGAGAACCGCAAAGACGCGAAGTACAAGTCGCTCCCCTCAGCTGTCGAGCTGTGGGATCGCCGTCGGCTGATCGAGGCCCAAGAACACCTGGCGACGGTGGCTGGCGTCACTGTTCTTATTCATGACCAGGCCTGCGCCGCTGAGTCGAGGCGGGGCCGTAAACGGGGCACGGTCGAGACGCCGAATCAGCGGGTTCTTATCAACCATCGCATCTGCGAAGGCTGTGGCGACTGCGGTCAAGTGAGCAACTGTCTGTCAGTTCAACCGATCGAAACCGAGTTTGGTCGCAAGACCCATATCGATCAGACCACTTGCAACCTCGACTTCAGTTGTCTAGAAGGCGACTGCCCCTCGTTCATGACCGTCAGCCAGAAGTCCGACGGTCGGTTGCGCCGATGGTTCGGTCGTTCCGAGGTGCAGAGCGACCGGTCGAAGCTTGCTGCCGACAACCCCGCGCCTACAGCGACGAGCGCACCGTCGGTACCGGAGCCCGAGATCATCGTCCCGACCGAGAACTTCGCCATGCGCATTACCGGTATCGGCGGGACGGGTGTGGTTACGGTGGCTCAGGTTCTCGGAACTGCGGCGATGCTTGCTGGCCTCGATGTGAGGGGCCTCGATCAGATCGGACTGTCTCAGAAGGCAGGCCCGGTTGTTTCCGACGTGCGGCTGTCGACTTCGGGTTCGGTGTTCACGAACCGTCTTGGCAAGGCTCAGGCCGATCTTTTGTTGGCCTTCGATCAGCTTGTGGCCAGCTCCGATATCGGTCTGTTGACGAGTCGGCCTGGCCACACCGCAGTGGTCGGCTCGACGACCACCACGCCTACCGGCGACATGATCACCCACCTCGATGTTGTGTCGCCGCCGCCAGACGAGCTAGTGGCCTACATCGGTGAGTTCACATCTGACGTTCATCACTGGGCCGATGCGCACGCCGTCACCAATGATCTATTCGGCAGCACTGGGAGCGCCAACTTCTTCGTGGTTGGCATGGCGGTCCAGGTCGGAGCGCTGCCGATCGGCGCCTCGTTTATCGAGGACGCTTTGACGCTCAATGGCATCGCAGTCGAGACGAACATCGCGGCCTTTCGGTGGGGGAGGGTTCAGATCGATAATCCCGAAGCAGTCGTCACGGCGCGCGCCACCACCGCTAGACCTGCCGAACCGCATCGCGTAAGTCAGCATTTGCCGAGAATCGACAGACTTGGAATCGACCCGAAGTCAGCGACGCATCTTGGCGTGTTGGCCGATGATCTTGAGGCGTGGGGGAGTCGCACCGATGTTGACGCATGGTGCGACGTGCTCGATCGAACTCGCGCTGCTGAAATCTCGGTCCGGTCCGAATCCGAAGCTCTCACCATGTCGGTAGCCAGGGGCCTCCACAAGCTGGTGGCCTACAAGGACGAGTACGAGGTGGCGCGCCTGATGCTCGACGCTGAGGCCACAGCCGAAGCAGGAGAGCTAGCAGGCGAACGAGGCAAGGTCGCCTGGAAGCTTCACCCACCGCTGCTTCGCGCCTTGGGTATGGATCGCAAGATCACCATCGGCTCGTGGGCCACGCCTGGCGTGCGGCTGCTGGCCAAGGGCAAACGCCTGCGGGGCACAAAGGCCGATCCGTTCCGGTGGGCCGAAGTGCGCAAGGTCGAACGCCAGCTCCCAGCCGAGTACATCGCAGCTATCGATGCCGCGCTCGACGATCTGACCGACGAGACGTTCGACGCCGCAGTCGCCCTGGCCGGAGCGGCCGATCTGGTGCGCGGCTATGAACACATCAAGTTGGCCAACGTGGCCAAGTTCCGAGCTGAGTTAGCCCGCTAGCTGTGGTCGGCTACAAGAGAGACTCAGTAGCTGCGTTTGGCAACTTCTTCGAGCATGACCTCGGTGGCCCCGCCACCGATCGGCAGGATTCGAGCATCGCGGTACATGCGCTCGATGGTGCTCTCGCGCATGTATCCCATGCCGCCATGGAACTGGAGGCAGTCGTACATGACCTGGTTGATGGCTTCGCAGCCCCAGGCCTTAACGCCCGACATTTCCTTGACGTTGTCTTGGCCAGAGTCAGACATCCAGGCCGCGTGGTACATCGAGGCCCGAACGGCATCGATCTTGGCCTGGTTCATGGCCATGCGTTGGCGAATCGCGCCGAGGTCGAACAGGTGCCCGCCGAAGGCTGCACGCTCTTGGCAGTACTTGTTGGTCAGGTCGATGGCGGCTTGGGCTGACCCGACGCCCATGCCGACAAGGACCATTCGTTCGTTCTGGAAATTGCGCATGGTTTCGTAGAAGCCGCGGTGGATGGTTCCGAGCAGCTGGTCGTCTGACACCCACACGTCGTCGAGCACTAACTCGGCGGTGTCGCTGCATAGCCAGCCGTGCTTGTCGAGTTTCTTGGCGACGCTGAAACCCTCGGTGTCAGCCGGAACAAGGAAGGTGGACAGGCCGTACTTCTCGTCCGACGTTCGGGCCAACACAATGGTCAGGTCGCCATAGACAGCGTTGGTGATGAAGGTCTTGGTGCCGTTAATGCGCCAGCCGTCGCCATCTTTTACTGCTTTGGTGCGCACCCCGGCCACGTCCGAGCCAGCGTCGGGTTCGCTGACCCCGATTGACACGATGGTAGTTCCGTCGAGCACTCCGGGCAGCCACTGAGCAAGCTGGGCATCAGTTCCGCCGTTGACGAGGTGGGGCGACGACATGTCGGTATGCACCAGAACAGTGACATCGAACCCGGCATATGTCGAGACGCCGAGAGCTTCGGAGAAAGTGGCTGATGCCAACATGCCCATGCCGAGCCCGCCGTGTGTTTCTGGCACTCTCAACGAGAACATTCCGAGCTCGCCCATCTTTCGAAGCACCGAGCGTGGCACCTTGCCGTTTTGCTCCCACGCATCGCCGAACGGGGTGACCTCTTTGGTCACAAAGTCGACTGTTTGGTCGTAGATGGCCTGAAGCTCATCGGTCATGTAGACGTTGCGGTTGCTCACCGGTCGTCCTCCTGAGGGGTATCGAAAGTGAGTAGGACTTGGGCTGATTCGACCTGGTCGCCAACCGCCACGTTTACGCTGGCGACGCGGCCTGGGCCCGGCGCGGCAAGTGTGTGCAGCATTTTCATGGCTTCGATCACGACGAGCGGGTCATCACTGGCGACATCGTCGCCGGGGCTTACGAGTACCTCGGCAACCACGGCCGGAAACGGAGCGGTGATGGCACCAGAGGCAGCGCGTTTGTCGGCGTCGTCTGGGGCCCAGCGCTCCGTGCGGGCCACGACCGAGAAGGTGTGCGATTGTCCATCGTGATTGACGGCCACGGTTCGGCTGGCGATGTCGACCCACGACACGGCCGGCGCCCGAGTGGTCGGTGCAGCGTCGTAGGTGTTGCCAAACAGGTCGACGAGGCCGAGGGTGGCCGAGCTGACATGAGGCGTGAGGCGCTTCGACCCCGTGCTCGACCATGGGCTGTTGGGCCGGTGGGCTCGCACGGCCTTGCGCCACGCAGTCGCGGCAAACTCGGCCGCACCTGAAACGTCGTCTGCTGCGGGAAGGTCGGCTTCGTCGAGGAAGCGAGTTGTGATTTGGCCGTCGACGAGTTGCCGTTGTTCGAGTAGCCATCGATGAAAACCGGCGGTGGTGGGCACGCCGACAATCAGGAGTTCGTCGAGGGCTTGACGCATGCGGGCCATGGCGTCGTCGCGATCGCGTCCGTCAACGATGAGCTTGGCGATCATCGGGTCGTAGTGCGGCGAGATGACCGACCCAGCTTCGACCGACGAATCCCACCGGGCCCCAGCAGGAATAGCGACATGGCTGACTGTGCCGGTCTGCGGGATGAAGCCGGCAGTCCAGTCCTCGGCGTTAAGTCGGGCCTCGATGGCGTGGCCGGTGATGGTGATGTCGGCCTGGTCGATACCGAGGGGTTCGCCCTGAGCTACACGAATTTGCAGTTCGACCAAGTCGATGCCGGTTACTAGTTCGGTCACAGGGTGCTCGACCTGCAACCGAGTGTTCATCTCGAGGAAGAAGAATTCCCCGGTGGTGCCATCGACGACAAATTCGACTGTGCCCGTTGAGTCGTAGCCAACCGAGGTGGCCATCTGGACCGCAGCTGTGGTCATGGCGTCGACGATCGACGCATCGAGGCCTAGCGCTGGCGCCTCTTCGAACAACTTTTGATAGCGCCTCTGAACTGAACAGTCGCGGGTGCCGAGGTGAATGATCGACCCGTGTTTGTCGCCCACGATCTGAACTTCGATGTGGCGTGGGCTGTCGACGTAACGCTCGACGATCACCCGGTCGTCGCCAAAGGTTCGTTCGGCCTCGGTCTTGGCCTCGGTGAGTGCCTTGGCAAAGTCGTCTGCGGTGTTGGCGACGCGGATTCCCTTGCCTCCTCCACCAGCAGAGGCCTTAACCAGGACTGGGTAGCCGATCTCGCCGGCCGCGGCCGCCAAATCGTCGGCGTCTTGGCTGGTGTCGAAACCGGGAATGACAGCGACACCGGCAGCGAAGGCCAATCGCCTGGCTTCAATCTTGGACCCCATCGCGGCGATCACGTCTGGGGACGGGCCAACCCAGATGAGCCCGGCGTCGACGACGGCTTTGGCGAACGCGGAGTTCTCCGATAGGAAGCCGTAGCCAGGGTGAACGGCGCTCGCATTGGTAGCAATCGCAGCTTCGAGAATTTTGTCGATCGAGAGGTACGACTCGTTTAGCGCGGCCGGGCCGATACGTACAGATTGACCGGCATCGGCAACGAATGGGGCCGCGGCGTCTGGCTCGGCGAACACGGCCACGGTTTGGTGACCAAGGCGCGACGCAGTGGCGAATATGCGTCGAGCTATCTCGCCTCGATTCGCTACAAGAATTCGTTGGCTCATAGTGCTCCAGTCACATCCGGTAGACGATGCCAGGCCCTTGGGCCGGTTCGTCTTGACGCGCTGCTACGGCTAGGCACATTCCGAGAGCGTCGCGGGTGTCGACGGGGTCGATGAGGCCATCGTCCCACATTCGCGACGTGGCGTAGTAGGGGTCTGATTGGGTTTCGTATTGGCCGCGGATCTCGGCCCGAATCGCTTCTAGCTCTTCGTCGCTTGTGGTGGCGCCCTTCATTCCGCCCACTCGAATGTCGACCAGAACCGTCTCGGCGGTGTCGGCAGCCATGGTCGCAATCCGGCTGTTTGGCCACGCGAACAGGAACCGCGGATCGAATCCGCGTCCACACATGCCGTAGTTGCCGGCGCCATAGGAGCCTCCAATCAGCACGGTGTACTTCGGCACCGTCGCGTTGGCAACTGCAGCCACCATCTTGGCGCCGTTCTTGGCGATGCCTCCCGCTTCGGAGTCGCGTCCGACCATGTAACCAGACGTGTTCTGGAGGAACAGCAGCGGAATTCTCCGCTGCTCGCACAGCTCGATGAAGTGTGTGGCTTTGAGGGCCGATTCGCTGAAGATGATGCCGTTGTTGGCGATGACGCCAACCAAGTGACCCCATATCCGGACGAACCCACACACGATCGACGAACCCCAGTCGGGTTTGAATTCGGCGAAACGAGAACCGTCGACCATTCGGGCGATGATCTCGGTGGCGTCATAGGGGATGCGGTCATCGGCGCTGACGATGCCGTAGATCTCGGAGGCATCGTGGGCCGGATCCTCTGGTTCGGTGCGGTCGATCCAACCTTGGCGATCGTCGATTCGTCGCTGGTTTGTGGTCTCGCATATTTCGCGCAGTTTGCCGTAGGCCTCGGCTTCAGAACCCGTTATGTAGTCCGAAACTCCCGAGACCTTGGTGTGGAGTTCGGCCCCGCCAAGATCGTCTGGGTCGATGATCTCGCCGAGGGCGGCCTTGACGATCGGCGGGCCGCCCAAGAAGATGCGGCCAATACCGTCGACCATGATGACTTCGTCGGCCAAGGCCGGAACATAGGCCCCACCGGCTGTGCAGCCACCAAGCACTACAGCCAACTGGGGAAGACCTTGGGCCGACATGCGAGCCTGGCGATAGAACCCGCCGCCGAAGTGGTCCTTGTCGGGGAAGATCTCGTCCTGAAGGGGCAAGAACGCTCCACCGGAATCGACTAGATAGATAATTCCGACCTGGTTTGATTCGGCGATCTCTTGGGCCCGAACGTGCTTCTTGATCGAAGCTGGTAACAACGACCCACCTTTCACGGTGGCGTCGTTGGCGATGAAAACAAAAGGAACGTTGTGGACGAGGCCGACACCGGTGACAATGCCGGCTCCGGGGGCGGCATCGTCGTATTGGCCATACGCGGCTAGCGTCGAGAACTCTAGAAACGGCGTGTCGTCGTCGATGATCATGTCGATTCGATCGCGAACGATGACCTTGCCCCGCCCCAGGTGCCGTTCGATTGATCGGGCTCGACCCTTGCCTCCGTCGATGGCCCACTGCTGACGTTCGCGCAATGTTGTGATGAGCTTTTGGTAGGCGGCGGTGTTGACGGCGAACTCAGCGCCGTCGACGTCGATACGGGACTCGATGATTTTCATGCAGCTAGACCGTTCCAGTATTGGTCGACTAGTACATCGGCCAACTCGTCGAGGTTGCCGCGGTCGAGGTCGAACCATTCGATCGAGGTGTTCATGGCGCCAAACAGGGTGAGCCTGGTTAGGCCTAGCGACATGTTGTCGCGGATCTGGCCGGCGCCAACCATGTCGGTTAGCAGCGATGTCCATTTCGATTCGTAGCGGTCGCGCTCGGGAATGATGGCCGCACGAACCTGGCTCGATGCGGTTCGAAACGAAGTTACGTGCACTGCTGTGTATGGACCGTTTTCGTACAGAGCTGCCAGGTGGGCGCGAATGTGGGCCTTAAGCCGTGTGCTGCCGCCAGATTTAGCTGTCGTGGTTGCTGCCGCGTCGAATGCTTCGACCATCACATCGATGCCCCGTGTCAGCACTTCGATGAGAAGGTGATCCTTGGACTCGAAGTGGTAATAGAGCGAGCCTGCTTTCATTTCGCACGCCGCGGCGATGTCTCGTAGTGAGGTGCCCTTGAACCCGCGCTCGACAAACAGAGTGGCGGCCTGGTCGAGGATGAGTTGACGCCCAGGGGCAAGGGTTGCTACCAAGGCTTTCCATTCTACCTAACAAACGTTAGACAGACAAGTCCGGACTTTCTCGGACTTACCGCCAAAGGTCGGGCTGAAATCGACCGATGAACACTTTTCGCGATACGGGCGGACGCGAACTTTGCTGGATTTTGTCCGAAATGCAGTGACACGATACGAGAGGGACTACGATGACAATCATGCCTGACAAGATCGAATGGTTATCAACAGCAGGAGCGGCCCGGCGTCTAGGTATTACGCCTCGGACGTTGTATCGGTTCATTAACGAAGGCGACCTTCCGGCCTACCGGTTTGGTCGTGTCATCCGTCTGCAATCGGGCGATATCGAGGCCTACATCTTGCAGTGCAAGATATCTCCTGGGTCGCTCGACCATCTTTATCCCGAAGTTGGCGAAGCAGCCAAGTAACACCGTCGTACAATTGAGTGTTGATGTGTTAAGGGCTAGCGAATTTGGTGTCATGCGGTGTTAATTGCCATACCGGTCTTAGTCGTTGGTCTCGTGCTGTTAGTCAAAGGCGCCGACCGGTTCGTCGATGGCGCCGCCGATATTGCCGTGGCGCGTCGGTGGTCGCCAATTCTTGTCGGAGCGGTGGTAATCGGGTTTGGCACATCGGCACCTGAACTCTTGGTGTCGTCGGTTGCGGCAGCCCAAGGTGATCTGGGCCTTGGTGTCGGGAACGTCATCGGGTCCAACGTTGCCAACCTGACGCTGGTGCTCGGTGTCGCGTCGATGATTGCGGTCCTCAGCGTGGAGCGCGAGGTTCTTACTCGCGAAGGGCCGCTGGCTACCGCCGCGGTGGCACTGTTCGCGGTGTTCATACTCGACGGCGAGTTGACCCGCGCCGAGGGTTTGGTCTTGCTCGTTGGGTTGGTCGTTGCCCTGTGGCTCATCATCCGCGGTGGCATCGGCGGCGACACAGGCGAACTAGGCGAGCCTTCAGGTCGCGCGATGAAGGTGGTGGCCCTGGCCACGGGGCTTGGCCTCGTCATGACACTCATCGGTGCTCAGGGTGTGGTGTGGTCCGCTACCAAGATCGCTGACGAGCTCGACCTCACCGAAGGATTCGTTGGATTCACTCTGGTTGCGCTCGGGACTTCGTTGCCAGAGCTTGGTACAACTGTCGCAGCCTGTCGCAAAGGTCAGACCGGGCTCGTTGTGGGCAACTTGTTGGGCAGCAACATCTTCAACTCACTCGCCGTTGGTGCGGCTATCGCCCTCATCAACCCCTCGAGTATCGGCGACGATCTCCTAACTGGACGCGGCGCCGCGATCATGCTTGGCGCGGTCGTGTTCGCATATCTCGTGGCGGCGACTCGTAGGCGGGTCAGCCGTATCGAGGGTGTCTTTCTGTTTGCTATCTACGTAGCTGCCATCGTTGCGATTGCCGGCGGCCAGACCAGCACCGAGACTCTTCAAATAGTCGGCTTCGTCGCGATCTAGGCCAACGCCGCTCTAAGAGTTGCGGCGATAGAGAGTTGGGCGTCGCGGGCCCGGTCGACGAGCAGATGGTTGCCGTAGAACCCATGAACCATTCCGGGGTACATCTCATAGGTGGTATCGACACCGGCCTCTTCTAGGGCTTTGGCGTACGCCGCACCTTCGTCACGAAGTGGGTCGAACTCGGCGGTTATGACAGTGGCCGGACACACTGCGGCCAAGTCGGCGAGAATCGGTGCGGCTCGCCAGTCGGCTCGCTGTTCAGCTTCAGGGGCGTAGTGGTCCCAGAACCACTTCATCGTCGGCGTTGTCAACAAGTAGCCCTCTGCGTTCTCGACATAACTCGGTCGGTTGAAGTCGGTGTCGGTAACCGGATAGAGGAGCACCTGGTGGCGTAGTTCGATGCCGCGATCCCTGGCTTCAAGGGCTGCTACCGCGGCCAGGTTCCCACCGGCGCTGTCGCCCATGACCGCGACCCGACCCGGATCGGCGCCAAGGTCGGCGGCCTGAGAGACAGCCCAAATGAGTCCGGCTATGCAGTCGTCGACGGCAGCCGGGAACTGAGCCTCTGGGGCGAGCCGATAGTCGACAGCAACAACTACCGCGCCGACGTCGAGACATAGGTGGCGACAGGTTTCGTCGTGTGAATCGAGATCGCCTAGGACCCAGCCACCGCCGTGGAAGAAGACAACGAGCGGCTGGGCTGTTTCGGAACCATGACGGAACACCCGTACGTCTAGGTTTCCGCACGGGCCCGCGATTGTGCGGTCTTTGACATGATCGACGGGGCGCTGGGTCTCAAGATCGACTGGTCGGCCAAACCACGAACGCGCCTCGGCCGGGCTGAGTTCGGAAAATGGCGGAACGCCAAGTTCTTCGAACAATTTTAAGAAGTCAACGGTTTGGGGGTCCAGTGGCATTTGCCCATGGTGACCGGTAGTGCACCAGACACGCCAGTCGACACGGATTTTACTAAAGGCGACCGTGGCATTGGGTCGAGTAGTGGTGCGAGGGTAACTAATCGAGGAGGCACATGTGAGCGCCATCGGGGGCGATCGTCACAAGTTCGACGAGAGGGGAGCAGTTGCGGCGATGTTCGCCGTTTCGATGGTGGTGATGTTCGGGATGGCCGCGATAGTGCTCGATGTCGGGCGCATATTCGTTGTTCAGTCCGAGCTCCAGACGTCGGCCGATGCTGCCGCGCTGGCCGCGGCGGCCATGTTGCCAGACGAGTCGGCAGCCGTTGCACGGGGACGGACCATTGCGTTGGCAAACCACGACGAGCTCACCGCGGGTTCGGTCTCGGTCGAACCAGGCACATGGGACCTGAACGCAAAGGTATTTTCGTCTGGGGGACAGAGTCCTGACGCGGTGCGGGTCAGGGTCTACCGCACTGGGGGCACGGGCAACGCGGTCAACAATTCGCTCGCCGGGATTATCGACCGGCCGGTAACCGATGTTGACGCCTCCGCTGTTGCGCTGCTGGCCTTCACCACTCTGGACTTCTCGGGCTTCTCCGAAGGGGCAACACCCAATGTGCTTAGCCACGGACAGGGGATCTCGGGGGAGTTCATTCCGGGTTCGGTAGGCATCCGGGCGTCGAGCAATCGCAGCAACAGCAGCCGCTGCAACGAGATCGGAGGGGTTCGTCACTGCGAGATGATCTTCGACGGCACCTGCAGTGGTGGTTGTACTGGCGGTGACGCCGACCTGTTGTTCCCAAGCCAGGGCAACATTTTGATCATCACCGAGGACGGCGATGAAAACGACCCCGACGACGAGGCCAGGGGTGGGACCTTCACATTCGACTTCAGTAACCTCGGCCCTGGTTCGGTGAGCGTTCGTTCGATCGCGTTGCTCGATATCGACGAAGATGTCCAAGCTGTTGTCACGCTGTTCGACGAGTCTTACAACGTTCTCGACGTTGCGTATTTGTCCGGAGCTGGCGATGGCGAGGCCGTCGACAAGTTTGTCAGTGGCGTGCTCGGCGTCGTCTACATGGAAGTTGAGCTGCCAGGGTCCGGAGCCATCGACGACATCGCCTATCTGCGTGTCGTAAAGATCGTCGAGTGATGGCCAAACCGAAACGTCGAAACGATGACAGCGGTGCCGCAGCCGTTGAACTGGCGCTCATCTTGCCGATCTTCGTCATGCTGGTGTCGGGGATTATCGCCTTTGGTGTTGGCTACAACCAGCAGTTGGTTGTCACTCGTGCCGCCAGAGAGGCAGCGCGTACGATGGCTGTCACCGACAGCGCGTCGTCTGCCCGCGCTGCGGCGTTCAACGCCGCTGACTCTCTGGACGCTGGTTCACTGAGCATCTCGCTAACTAGCTGTGGGCCGACTCCAGATCTTGACGATGTAGCCACCGCCGACATCTCGTATCCGTACGGCTACGAGATCCCATTCGTTGGCACGTACAACGTCACCCTCCAAAGCAGAGCGACCATGCACTGCGGCGGCTAGCCAGTTCGATTAGGCAGTCTTGGCCAACAGTGTTCGGAGCCCCGAAGTCAGGTGGGTGAGGTCGTTCTGAAGTCGTTGCACTTCGGCGACCAGGCGCAGTACTTCTTCGCGGCGAATACTGGCCATTGAGCCCGGTTGGAGCATGGCCACTGTTTGGCGGATCTGGGCCACTTCGTGTTGGGCGATGGCAGGTGTCGAGGTCATTGCCTAATCATCGCGTCGAACGTGCGTTCTAGTCAATAGCTCGGTCGATAACAATTCCCATTATTCGCCCAATCTCAACCATGTCGCGGTCGGCGCTGAGTACCGATGCTCCATGACGCTTTGCGACCGAGGCAATCATGCAATCGATCATGCCTCGGGGCGTGACCCCATTTGAGCGACAGAGACGGTAAATGCGAGCCGCGGCGTCAAAGTCGACGATGGGATCGAACCGCAGCAGGCTGAATCGCTGAAGTAGGCGGCGTAAGTCGTTCTCGCGTTGGGTACTGGTTGCGCCCGCAAGCACCTCCATGACCACAGGTTCTGTCACCGCGATGTCGGAGTCGTCGGCGATGAGTTGAGTTAGGCGTCGATCGATTGAAGTGCCAGTGGCTCGGTCGAACTCGATCCACGCCGAGGTGTCGACCAAGATCACAGCGGTGCGGGGGCCTCGTCGGGAACGTCGTCGATAGCGTTGACGCCGCGCATGGCCATGGCTTCATCGCGACTCATCGGCTGGCCGGCCAAGTGACGTAGGGCAAGATCGACAGCTTCGGTCTTGGTGTGTACTCCATATCGATCCATGATCGCAGTGAGGTGTGACATCTCGATTTCGATGTTGGTGCGCGACTTCGCCATACACCAATCATACACGTTAGGTGTCTTGTGAGTGTAGGAGGGTCCGATGGAGAGATCGTCCCCGGTGTCTGCGACACTGGTTACCTGCCGAGGGGGTTCTAATGACTGATGTTCAAGATGTTGAGTTGCCGACACGCACTGCGTTCCGGACTTGTCCACTATGCGAGGCCGGGTGCGGTCTTGAGATAACGGTGAAGGGCGATGCCGTCACTCGTATTCGTGGCGATATGGCCGACGTGTTCTCGAAGGGTTTCATTTGCCCAAAGGGCTCAACGCTCAAGCAGCTTCACGAAGACCCAGACCGTTTACGAATGCCGATGATCAAGCGCGACGGCGAGTTTGTCGAGGTCGGGTGGGACGAAGCATTTGCCGTAATCGAGGAACAGATGATGCCCATCCTGGCCAAACACGGCCGCGATGCTTCGGCCATCTACATGGGCAACCCGTGCGCTCATTCGCTTGGACCGATGCTCTACAACCGCACCGTCATCAAAACGCTTGGCACCCGTAACCGTTTCTCGGCTTCAACGGTCGATCAGCGCCCCAAGGAGATCTCGGCGGCTGTCATGTTCGGGTCGGTTTCGGTTCCTGTGCCAGACCTCGACCGCACCGACTACATCCTGATGCTCGGAGCTAACCCCTATGCATCGAACGGGTCGTTGTGCACCGCACCCGATTTCCCCGGTCGGCTCGAGCGCATCCAAGAACGTGGAGGCAAGGTTGTGGTCGTCGACCCTCGGCGCAGCGAGACTGCCATCAAGGCCGACCAACACGTTGCGATTCGTCCAGGAACCGACGCTCACCTGCTGGCGGCCATGGCCAACGTGATGTTGACCGAGGGCATCGCCGACGCTGGGGCAGTAGCCGAACACTGCGACGGGCTCGATCAGCTTCCTGCGGTGCTGGCAGCGTTCACTCCGGAGAGAGCCGCACCGGTTTGTGGCATCAGCGCCGCTGAGATCCGTTCGCTTGCCCGCGAATTGTCCGCCGCTCCGACCGCCGCGGTGTATGGCCGCATCGGAACCTGCACCCAAGAGTTCGGAACGCTCGTCAGCTGGCTGGTCGACGTGGTCAACATCCTCAGCGGCAACCTCGATAAAGAGGGTGGGGCCATGTTCACCAAGAGCGCTGTTGGTCAGCCGTCCACCAAGGGCGAACCAGGTACCGGTCGAGGTTTTCGTATGGGTCGAGCCCACAGCCGTGTGGCGAGCAGGCCAGAAGCCTTTGGCGAGTTCCCCGTCACTGCTCTGCCAGAAGAGATCGAAACCGAAGGTGAGGGCCAGGTCAGGGTTCTGGTCACCATCGGCGGCAACCCGATTTCGTCGAACCCGAACGCCAACCGGCTCGACGCCGCATTTGCGTCGCTCGAGTTCATGGTGGCGGTCGACATGTACATCAACGAAACGACCCGTCACGCCGACGTCATCTTGCCGCCGCCGTCGGCCCTTCAGAAAAGCCACTACGACCTGGCGCTGCTGAACTTTGCCGTCCGAAATGTATCGAATGTGTCGCTACCGGTGCTGCCTCTCGACGAGGGTCAGCCAGACGAGTGGGAAATCCTGCTGAGGCTTTCTGCGGTGTTTGCTGGCGAGGGCGCCGATGCCGATATCGCTGCTCTCGACGACATGAACATTCAGTTCATGTTGCAATCGGCGGTTCGTGATGAGTGGTCGAAGGTAAACGGTCGCGAGGTCGACGACCTCATCGGCGAACTTGGCGACCGCTCCGGGCCGCTTCGGATGCTCGATGCCATGCTGCGCACGGGTCCGTATGGTGACGGGTTTGGCGCCGACCCCAACGGGGTCAACCTCGACACTCTCATCGACCATCCGCACGGTATGGACCACGGAGCGCTTGAGGGTGGAAGAATTCCATCACTTTTGCGCACGAGATCTGGCAAAGTCGAGCTCGTGCCAGAGATGTTCACCGACGATTTGCCGCGCCTGGAAGCTTCACTCGACCGCGACTGGGACGAGGCCATGGTGCTGGTCGGACGTCGCCATGTGCGGTCGAACAACTCGTGGATGCACAACATTGGTGTGCTCACCAAGGGACGCAATCGGTGCACGATGCAGATTCATCCAGACGACGCCGATCGTCTTGGCATCAGCGATGGCGACCCGGCCAAGGTCACTTCCAGGGTCGGTGAGGTGACCATCACCGCCGAGTGCACCGATGGCATTCGGCCCGGTGTGATCTCTATTCCTCACGGCTTTGGTCAGAACATGCCTGGTGTGAAGATGGCGGTGGCTACCGAGTATCGAGGCGTCAACACCAACGTCTTAACCGACGAGCAGTTCTTCGATCCGCTTAGCGGCAACATTGCTCTTAATGGCGTACCGGTAGCGGTTTCGCCTGCATGACATGCCAATAGATGTACCAGTAGATGTAACGGCGGGCCTGTGGGTGCAATAGACGTCCGCGATTTGGCGTTCACCCTCCCAGATGGTCGGGTCCTGTTCGAGAAGGCTTCGTTTCGTATCGGTAATGGCGACCATGTGGCGTTGGTCGGCGCTAATGGCGCGGGCAAGACCACCTTGTTGCGAATCGCTACTGGCGACGAGGCCCCCACCGCGGGCGCGGTTTACATCGAAGGCCAGCTCGGGGTGATGCGGCAGTTCATCGGATCGATTCGCGACGACAAGACTGTGGCTGAGTTACTGCTCGATCTGTCTGTGTCCACCTTGCAGGAAGCCGCGGAGCGATTGGAGCGAGCCGAAACTGCTGCCGACGAGACTGCGGAATCGGGCATTCGTTTGGCTAACGCTCATCAGGCATGGGGCGATGCCGGCGGCTGGGATGCTGAGGTGTTGTGGGACGTTTGCACCATGGCCGCTCTCCGTCAAAGCTTCGATGTTTCGAGGGATCGACCTCTTAGCCAACTCAGTGGGGGAGAGCAGAAACGCCTAGCTCTAGAGGTGCTGTTGCGAGGTGACGACGAGGTGCTCGTGCTCGACGAGCCCGACAACTATCTCGATGTACCGACCAAGGAGTGGTTGTCTCAAGCCATCCGCGAGTGCCGCAAGACAATCTTGCTGGTCACCCACGACCGGCAGTTGTTGTCCGAGATCGCCACCAAGGTTGTGACCATTGAGGGTCAGACAACGTGGGTACACGGCGGCGACTTCGCGACATATGACGACGCGAGAGAAGATCGCCGAACCAGGCTCGACGAGGACTTTGCTCGTCATAGCGAAGAACGCAAGCGGCTCAAGAAGTTGCTGGTCGAGTATCGCGTGCGTTCGACGATCTCAGAAAAGTTCGCGCCCCGAGTTCGCGAAACCAAGAAACGACTCGAAGCCCACGTCCGTACCGAGGCACCCGTACGTGTGAACGACCAGAACATCGACATGCGGTTGGTCGGGGCCCGAACCGGTAAGCGGGTGCTACGAGTTACCGACCTGTCGCTCGACGGTTTGACCGATTCGTTCTCGATCGAGATCGACGCCAAGGAACGTATTGCCGTCGTGGGCCCCAACGGAACTGGAAAGAGCCACTTCCTGCGGCTGTTGGCGGGCGAGCATGTCGACCATCGAGGCGACGTTTGGTTTGGTGCCAACGTTGTGCCTGGCCACTTCAATCAGACCCATACCCATCCGGAGTGGGAGGGTGTGCCCATTGTCGACCTGATTGCCCGCGGTCCCGCCGATCGCAATCGGGCTATCGGCATGTTGCGCCGCTATGAGCTTGCCATCGCCGCCGACCGACCCTTCGACACGCTGAGCGGCGGCCAGCAGGCCAGGCTTCAGATCTTGATGTTGGAGATCACGGGCGCAACCCTGCTGCTGCTCGACGAACCAACCGACAACCTCGACCTCGAATCGGCCGAAGCGCTGGAACGAGGCCTAGCCGCCTTCGAAGGCACGGTTATTTCAGTAAGCCACGACCGCTGGTTCCTAAAGTCGTTCGATCGTTTCCTGATCTTCGATCGCGACCACTCAGTAACCGAGTTCGACGAACCCATTTTCGACTAGTCCGATCCCTCAGTCGTGGTCGACGCCTGGGAGTTGCGGAGCATCTTCTCGGAAGGCGTCCCACTCCTCGGGCGACAGTTCGGTCGCCGCTCCCGTCAGGTCTTCCATCGTCGTTGGACCGAGGTCTGCGGTCACTTGCAACGTCATTACTGCCTGCGGGCCTTGGCGCCAGATCGCCATGCTGAAGTCGCCAAGAGACGCAAACACCACCGTGCGACCCGCGATGACCCCGCGAGACTGAGTTATCTCAGCAGTGACCGCGATGCGAGCCAGCGAGGCCTCGAAATAGGCGTCACCTCCGCTCGAGACCAGCAGGGTGATCTCTCCGGAAACTCCCGGAACTTCCCAACTCGTGAAGTGTTTGAGATTCGCACCTCGAGACGCCGTCGCGCTCAAGGCTCCAGAAAATACCTCGTGGATGCCCGGTCCCGGTTGTGGAACTCTCCACGCAGTCTCGTCGGGCAAGGGCGGGAGCATCCTCTCCACAAACTCGACTAGACCCGTTAGCGGTAGTCCGTAGCCGGTGACCTCGACCGACGTTTGACCAGGTCCGAGACCAATGAGGCTTTGCCAGCTTGAACTAGATTCGAGGACGTAGAACTCGACGCCGCCAACGTCGATGCCGTCGGGCCGGTTGACATAGTCGTACCCGAGGGAACTCCCGGGATCGGATGATTCTATGAAGACCATCGGTCCGTCGAAGTCGTCCACACTCGCTCGGAAACTCTGGATGTAGAACGAAGTCGAACGGTCGATGTCCGAGGTGCCCGTGATCGAGTAGGCGGTGGCGAGCGTCATTGGCAACTCGATCTGGTCAGTGTCGAGAACGACGGCGGGGATCTCTCGCTCATCGAGAATCTCAGGCATTCCGCCGGTCGTGGCGGTGCGATCGGCCGGATCTTCGGTGGTAGCGGGCCCTCCGTCTAGATCGAAGCCAGCCTCAAATGTTGCGCCCTCACAGTCCAGGCGATCTGGTCGGTTGTTGAGTACCAAGTGCTCACTTATCGAAACCGGCTGATCTCCGACGAGGATGCTGGCGACGGCCCGATATTGGTCGAGGCACCGTATCTCGAACTCGACCGCGCCAACTTCGGACGTGTTCAAGCTGACCGCACTGAATGGGTCGTCTGCGGGCGGCTCGACAATTCCTTTCGTGAGTTCGTTCGTAGGTGCGATCCACACCCTCGCCGTGAGGGAGTTGAAGTCAGCGGAGTTAATGACACCCTCGAGCCCCTCTGCCGTAAACCGCAGCCCCGACATATCGACCCCATCGGTGGTTGCGGCTCGCACGTGCCACAAGTCGTCCGCCAACGAGACATAGATCCAACCCGATACCTGAGCACCGAGCTGAGACTGTTCGGTCCAACTCCAACCGAACAGCGCCTGATCTCGCTCGTCGGAAAGCTCGGCGCTGTCGATTGTGAAGAACGGGCTGAGTTCCGGGAGTCGGTCTTCGATGTACCTGACGGCTGCCGTCTCGGCCCCGCCGGAGGTAGAAAAGAGAGACGGAGCGCTCGCTAGGTCGAACCCGTCTGGAAACAGGCGAGCTGACGGTACTCGCGTGCCCCACGGCGAAGCTGGTGGTGCGTTCAGTGTGGTCGTGCTGGATCCAGAGGCGGTGCGGACGGTCTGCGAGCTAGACCCGCTTACTGCGACGAATGCTGCGGTGCCGGCGATCATGAGAACTAGAGCGGCGACCAAGACTCGGCTTCGGTTTCGCGGAGGGCGCGACTTCGATGAGCTGGAGCTCGGTTTGGAGCCGGTCTGGAGCAGATGACCTGTCAACACGGCTACGTCTTCCACGTCGAGAGATCGGCGGGACAGCATCGCGGCGACCTGGTGTTCGAAGTCGTCTTCAGTAATCATGGCTCTATCTCCAGGCGTAGTTGGTCGAGGCCGCGTTTCACGAGCGAGCGAACCGTCGCTTGGGCGCAGTCGAGGGCGTCGGCAATCTCGTCGTCGGGCAGGTCTTCGTAGAAACGCAGAACTATGGCGGCGCGGTACTTCTCGTCGAGGTGTTGGAGCGCATCCCACATCTCGTCGGGTTCGATCTCGATCGACTCGGGAGCATCAACGGGTTGCTTTCGGGCCAGGTGTTCTCGGCGGGCCCATGATCGACAGCGGTTGACGACGGCCGTGCGAATGTACGCAGCGGGATGGTCGATTTCGGGCCACTTCGGCTCAGCAGCGACAAAGGCGTCTTGTACCAACTCCTCGGCGATTCGTTGATCGCCGATCATGAGATAGGCAAGGCGAACGAAACCGACTCTGCGTTCGCGGTATAGGTCTTCTAACTCTGTCGGCCACCCGATGCGCGTCTGTGTCATCACACATAGAGACTCACAGCTGCCGCAATCTGTTGCGAGAAACTCCCTCAGAGGTCCTTCGACAACTTCTTCGGTGCGATCGCAATGTATGAGTCGCGGACGAGTTCGGCGACTTCGCCCCAGTCGGTGTTCTCATCGATGACAACCCCGATCCAGCCTTTTGAACCCACGTACTTCGGTTTGAAGAAAGGAGATCCTTGGGCCAGCAGCGACTCCTGTTCGCCAGGCGCGGCCTTCATGCTCATCGTGACCACGGGCGCGTCGGTTTGGCCTTCAGCAAAGATGTCGTTGTCGGCTGATCCAACTCCGGCGAAGATCTTGTCGCGCACGCGGAAAGTTGGGTGATCCCAGGTTTCTTTCTCAAGCGCTTCGGGCAGGGCAAGGCAGATCGTACGAGCCGACTTCAGGAGGTCGGCAGGGATGTCGTTCGTGCTCACCGAACCACCGTAGCAACACTGCGCGGCGGCTCTACTTGAGAGGTTCGTGGGAGGCTAGCTAGGCGGGGTCATCGCCGTCGGAACTGGCCGTCGGGCTTGAACGGCGGCCTCGGCCTCGTTGTTGTTGGTGGGGGCCGCCGGGGCTGGGTTGGCGGTTGGGG
>CAZMUM010000017.1:38277-93271 GCA_964569385.1 uncultured Acidimicrobiales bacterium | reverse complement strand
CAGCTCGAACCAGACCAGCTACTGCCGGACCAAGAAGAACCGGACCAGCTCGAACCAGACCAGCTACTGCCGGACCAAGAAGAACCGGACCAGTTCGACCCGGTGAACGTGACATCGCCGATCAGCTTGGTGCCGTCTGGCAAGACCACGATCGAGTCGCCGCGGGCATCGTCAAGTGAACCCGTTCCGTTGGAACGTTGATGGCGCTGCTCAATAGCAATTTCGGGATGCGTGGCTGCCCGGCCGATGGCTAAACGTCCGACACCGATGTGTCGGTCGAGGTCTCGTTCTGCGAACTCCGAGCCAGTCCAGCTTTCGCTCAGGAACTCCAGTATTTGTGCGTCGCCACTGAGGTCGGCCCCGTTGTTCCCCTCCTCGTTGTCGGCCTCGTCCTCATCGCCACCGTCTACACCCAGGAGTTGGAACAGGAGGGTTCCCTCCATCGCAGGATCGAGCTTCTCTTCGTTGGCACTGCCCATTAGAAGGGCCTTGACCTGATCTGGGCTGAGTTCTGGACGCTGCTCGAGAAGCAGTGCCGCAGCACCAGACACAACGGCCGCAGCCTGAGAACTACCCGAACCTCGAAGGAACCGGCTGTCGATGTAGGCACCGGGGTTTTCTTGCACAAGGCGCGAACCTGGCGATGCAAGCCCAAGTACCCGGCTACCAGGGGCCGCAAGATCTATTTGGCGACGTTCGTCGCCAGTTGAAGCGTACTCGGTTTTCTTGAGTCGCTCATCGACCGAACCAACGGCTATCACGAATGGGGATACAGCTGGATTTCCGAGCCCTTCGGACTTCTTTCCATCGTTTCCGGCCGCGACCACCACAACAATTCCTGAATCCCACGCCCGCTCAACTGCCGCTACTAGCGGGTCGGATTCGGGACTCTTGCCGCCGTCGCTCTTGTACGAAAGGTTGATGATGCGAACACCAGAGTCGTCCTTGGTTTCGATCACAAAGTCGATCGCCGCTATCACCTGGGTGACATCGACAGCGCCGGTGTTGTCGGCGACCTTCACAGCCAGAATCCTGGCACCCGGTGCAATACCACGGAACCCGTGCGGGTCGCCATCGTTGCCAGCAATGATCGATGCCATGACAGTGCCATGACCATGCGTGTCTGCGTTGTACAACTCTTCAACACCAGACTCGAACGACAGGTCTGGGCCATAGATGACCTTGTCACCGCTCAGCCCCGGCACATCAGCCACACCAGTGTCGATCACCGCAACGGTTACACCTCGACCGGTAAGACCCTGCGCATACAACGAGTCGGCGCCAATCTCGGCTGCAATCTCGCCGATCGTGAACGAGTCTTGCGCAAACTCCTCACCTGATGTGAGTGCGTAGCTGATTCCTGGCAGCGCAAGAACGACGGCTAGCGCGAGCGCCAGACCTGCAAATCTGCGCCGACTATCGCCGAACAATCTCTTCCTTGAGGAGTTAAACATGCCGCGCCCTTTGCCCAAATTGTGAATATCACTAGACAGGGAGAACGACATCGCTATTGGTCGACTTTAGAGAATTCCAGAACCTTCTAACGATTACCAGCAACTCGAGCATCAACATGTCGTCTGTCAGCTCAAGACAAGATCTGCCGCGGCGAATGCAACGGCGAAGCGACGGCACCACACAGACACGGTGTTGTATTCAGACAGATCGAGACCTTCTGGAATCTCGTAGTTCTGGCTTCCGATATTGCCGCTGAGCACGCCGAGATTCACGAAGTCGTCGTCGAACTCGCTAGTCGGCCCGTTGGCACTTGTGCCTTTGGACAGATACACAAAGAGGTCTGGTCCGTTGTCGGTTGCAAAGTCGTCTTCGAATCGCAGGAACCGCTGCGCCGAGCCGTCGCTCAACACAACTAGTGTGCCCACAGCATTGTGGTCTCGCCCGATGAACGAGCCAGATGCGAGAGTCACAACTTCGCCCGCAGCGACCGCATCCGGATCCTCTGTGGTTGGAACCTCGGCCGCCGGTTCGTCAGCCGTCGCACCGTCGGCGGGTGTCTCATCGGCTGCCGGATCGACAGTCGCACCGTCGGCGGGTGTCTCATCGACAGTCGCATCGTCGGTCGGGTTGGCTTCGGTCGCGACGGTCGTCGATACAACGTCATC
The DNA here is from genome assembly GCA_964569385.1 of uncultured Acidimicrobiales bacterium. Lineage (GTDB taxonomy): Bacteria > Actinomycetota > Acidimicrobiia > Acidimicrobiales > Poriferisodalaceae > JAADHX01. Next base: position 91,151 of record CAZMUM010000017.1, on the reverse strand, counting down.
GCTGGCCGCTGCGGTCGTCGCAGTCGCCCCCGAGGAGAAGACGGGCCCATCCTCGCTTACGACGTCGTCGATGAACAAGGTGTGTACCCCGAACACCGAGAACACCAAGTACCCGACGGTGGCCACAACGACGAGACCCCCTCCGCCGGCGGCCAATTTGTGTTCCCTAATCCACGTGAACATGATATCTACCTGCCTCAGTCCGATTCGCTCCCGTGCCAAGCGTGGCAGGATCGCGGTGTTCAGAACATGAACGACACCAGGTTCGGCCAGTTCCACGTCGGCCATTCGTTCACACTTCTGTCATACCGACCCTAGGAGTAAACGAGTGCGCGCGACCAACATTGCGAAATGGCCAGACATTCCCGACCGGTCACCGGTCGGGTCCTTCGTCGAAGGAATCGATCTCGTCATTGTGCGAGACGGATCAAATCACTCGGTCCTGTACGGCCGTTGTCTGCATCGGGGCGCGCTGATGGCAGACGGGTTCGTTCGTGGCAGCGACCTCATCTGCGGTCTACACGGGTGGGACTACGGAATCCACACAGGTATCAGCGCTTACAACAACGACGAACGATTGCCCAAGTTCGCGTCGTGGCTCGAAGGCGACAAGTTGGTTGTAGGCGCCGACGAAATCGCCGCCTGGGCCGCCGACAACCCCCAGCCCTACAACCGCGACTCGTAACAAGGTGTCTACCAAGATCACCATGGCACCGCCGAAGAGCCCCACGTTGGGCTGATTCGCAGCCTTGCTGGCGAGGGTCTAACCAAGGTCGGCCACCACGGGCCGGTCACATCAATGGGAGTCTCGTCCCAAGATCTCCCGAAATGGGACGACATCCAAATTGTCACGGCTCAGCTGGCGCGCCGACCCTTACTAGACGACGACGCTGTAGCTACTGGCACCACCGTCGGTCCGAACGCAACGAAGCCACTCGAGCTCGACATTCCGTTGTTCGTTTCCGACATGTCGTTCGGGGCGCTGTCCGAAGAAGCCAAGGTGGCTCTCGCTCGAGGCGCCGAAATAGCGGGCACAGGAACCTGCTCTGGCGAGGGAGGCATGCTCCCAGAGGGACATGCCGAGAACTCCCGATACTTCTACGAGCTGGCATCGGGCGGTTTCGGCTGGTCGATAGACTAAGTGGCCACTGTGCAGGCCTTCCACTTCAAGTTCGGCCAAGGCGCCAAGACTGGCACCGGGGGTCATCTCCCTGGCATCAAGGTCCAAGCCAAGATCGCCGAAGTTCGGGGCCTCAAGCCAGGCGTAGCCGCAATCTCGCCCGCAACATTCCCTGAGCTGCAAACTGTTGGCGACTATCAGGCGGTTGCGGCCGAAGTGCGCGAGATCTCCGGTGGGGTTCCGGTGGGAGCAAAGTTGTCGGCCCAACGGATTGAGCAAGACATCGATGCTGCCCTCGACATTGGCGTCGACTACATCATTTTGGATGGTCGAGGCGGCGGCACGGGCGCCGCCCCAGCCATCTTCCGCGACCACATCTCGGTCCCTACCATTGCCGCGCTAGCCAGAGCCCGGCGTCATCTCGACCGAGGCAAGGACGATGGCATCACGCTGGTCATCACAGGCGGACTGCGCACCCACACCGGCTTCATCAAGGCCCTCGCCATGGGCGCCGACGCCATCGCAGTGTCGAACTCGGCCATGCAGGCGATTGGCTGCCTAGGCACGCGCGCCTGCAACACCAACAACTGCCCCGTCGGCATTGCCACACAAAAACAGCACTTACGCGACCGGCTGCCAGTGCAGGTTGCCACCGAACGGTTGGCGCGCTTCTTCAGCGCATCAGTTGAACTCATGCAGGTAATGGCCAGAGCGTGCGGTCGCTCTTCACTCACCGACATGACCATCGACGATCTCACCACCTTCGACCGCGACCTCGCCCACCTGGGCGGAATCCCCTACGGCGGAGTAACCGCCGCGCCCTTCGGTTGCTAACCGGCTTCTCACTCTCACTCCCTTCGAGCAACAACCTGGGGCTCTCCCCGTCAGCCGTCAGCCCATTTGCGTCACCTAGAAACGTTCGCCCGTAGACGTTTCCCGGTGAAGCGAAGGTCTGAATACCACTCCTGGCACCGGCATCTGTCCGCCCGCAGCTCTTTCCCGGTGACAGTGGCGGTCTAGATGCTGAACGACCCCTACGGCTAAGGCACCCGCACTCGAATCTCGCCGACGGCGGTGCCGGCGTGGTTGCGGAGCACTTCGGGGGCAGGTTCGTCGAGACGCAACATGCGAGCAACCAACCACTCAATGGCGACTTCGGAGGCGCGCCCGGCACCATCGTCGGTCTTGAGGGCGAACCCCCTGCCGGTCTCTCGATCGACGGCGCAGAACACACCTTCGGCTCCGCTCTTGGCCGCAATTCGGCCACCGCGGGCGTACATCATGTTGGTGCTCTTACGTTCGGTTCCGGCCACAAACCACGGCTCACCCACCATCGCATCGAGAAGCCGGCGCGCAGCCGCAGCTTCGTCTGCATCGACGGATTGGGGGTCCTGTAGCTGCGCCCAACCTCTAGCCAAAGCCTGCAGCGGCATCGTCCAAACAGGAATGCCGCACCCGTCGACGCCCGGCGACTGGCTAGCGACGTCGATGCTGGCGAATCGAGTTATCGAACGGGTCACTCGAACCTGTTGCGGATGCGAGGGCGACAGATAACCAGCCACCCCATCGCCCATGTGCAGCGCCGTGTGAATGAACCCCGAGTGCTTGCCCGAGCAGTTGTTGTGCGCTGCCGACGGGCTGCTGCCGTTGCTAACTAGCGCATCGGCAGCAGGCCGATAACTTGGGGTATGAGTCCCGCACTCGAGGTCGGCCACGCTGGCGCCGACGGCACCAAGCCACGCTTCGACCGCGGCAACATGACCTTCCTCGCCAGTGTGACTTGCGCACGCCAATGCCAACTCGACATCGGTCAGGCCCGCAGCGTCGGCTGCCCCGCTCGTTATCAGCGGTATTGCCTGGAGGGGTTTGCACGCGCTCCTGGGTTGAGTGGGACGATCAGCATCGCCCCACGACGCGACCACCTCACCCTTAGCATCAGACACGACCGCATCGACCCGGTGTTTGCTCTCAACCCGGTTTCCTCTAGTTACTTCGACGGTTAGCGCAGCGTTAGTCACTGCACCATGATTCCACGCCACGAACACGAACGGAACATCCAATGGCCCACGCCGCCGAATCTCTCAACTGGCACCACGTAGCCGATGCCAGGGAGATCGAACCCGGTCGAGTCAAGACGGTGGTCGCTGGCCACAGATCACTGTGTTTGGCCAACGTTGACGGCACGTTTGGCGCCCTCGATAATCACTGTCCCCATCAGGGCGGACCGCTCGGCGAAGGCTCAATCGAGAACGGTTGGTTGCGTTGCCCGTGGCACGGCTACGACTACGATCCCTTAACCGGTCAACCGCCAGGAGCGTTCTCCGACGCCCCGCAGTGCTTCACCACCGAACTCCGCGGCACCGAAGTCTGGGTCGCCCTTCCAGCCGAGACAGCACCGCAACGCACGGTGTCCGACGTCCTCGTCGAAACAATGACCAATTGGGGCGTGACCCATGTGTTCGGAATGGTCGGTCACAGCAACCTCGGCTTCGCGGACGCGATGCGGCGGGCCGAAGACCGCGGCGATCTAACATTCATCGGCATTCGGCACGAAGGCGCAGCTGCGTTCGCCGCCACAGCCTACGGAAAACTCACCGGCATTCCGGGCGGCTGTTTTGCCATAGCGGGGCCCGGATCAACAAACCTACTAACTGGTCTCTACGACGCGAAGGTCGACCGGGCTCCTGTGCTGGCACTGTGCGGTCAGGTGCCATCAAAGAACAAGGGGCGCGGTGCCTTTCAAGACATGGACCTTGAGGCCGCATTCGCCGACGTTGCTGCGTTCTCTGAGTCCGTGCACTCGACCGCCGACCCAGCCGAACTAATGACGCTCGCTTGCAAAACGGCAATCATCGAACGCGACGTAGCCCACCTCGTGTTGCCTGACGAAGTGCAGTCCATCGTGGTCGACGCCGATACACCGGCCGGTAGTCCGACGGGCCGTGTGGGCAGTCGGGCCATCGCCCCAAATGGTGAGGTGCTTGAGGCCGCTGCGGCGATGATTGCCGCTGCTCGTCGGCCTCTAATCATTGTTGGAGCTGGCGCCAGGGAGGCCAAGGACGGCATCATCTCGTTGGCCGAGCAGATTGGCGCTCCGGTGGTTACCACGTTCAAGGCCAAGGGCCAGATTAGCGACCATCACCCGCTCGGCTGCGGTGTGCTTGGCCGCAGCGGGACACCGATCGCCTCGTGGTTCATGAACGAGTGCGACCTGGTCATCGCTTTCGGGACTTCATTCTCCAACCACACTGGCATCGCTTCGTACAAGCCAATCGTCCAAGTCGACCAGGACCCGATGGCACTCGGACGATTCCACCCAGTCGAGCTTCCAGTACAAGGCGAATGCGGTGTGACCGCCGGTTTGTTGTCGACAGCGCTGGATCATGCCGACGTTCAATGCGTCGATCTGCGCGACGAGATAGCCCAGCGTTGGTCAATCTGGCGAGACGAGAAGGCGAGACGAGTCACCGACGATGAGGGCCGCGGAATCAGCAGCGCGGCGGTCATGGCCGCTCTTAGCCGTGTGGTGCCTTCCAATGCCGTTATGCCCGTCGACGTTGGCAACAACACATACGCGTACGGGCGCTACTTCGAGGTCACCGATCAGACCGTTCTGATGTCTGGATACCTCGGCTCCATCGGCTTCGGCTTCCCCGCAGCGATGGGCTCGTGGGCTGCTCTCCAAGCCCAAGGCAGCAGCCGCAAGGTTGTGTCGGTAAGCGGCGATGGTGGCTTCGGTCAGTACGCCATGGAACTAACGACGGCGGTCAAATACAACATGGACGTCACCCACGTGCTGTTAAACAACAACGAACTCGGCAAGATCTCCAAGGAACAACGCGCCGTCGACTACGACGTCTGGCAAACATCGCTCCACAACCCAAACTTCGCCGAGTTCGCTCAGTTGTGCGGAGCCAAAGGCATCCGAGTCACCAACCAAAACAACCTCGACGACGCAATCGCCGAAGCCATTGCCCACCCAGGGCCCGCCTTGGTCGAGATCATGACCGACGCCCTCCTCGTCTAGCCCTCCTCGTCTAGCCCTCGCGCCCGCTACCCACCTGCCCGCCTGCCCGCAGCGACTTCCCGAACCTGTGCCCAAAACCGCGGTCCCCACCGCGGTTTTGGGCACAGGTTGCGGGTTTTCGACGGAGGCAGCGGTGGCAATGGCTGCTTTGGCTGGTTCGCCAACACGTAGGATCGCGAGATGGCACTGGCTGAAGACACGTTGGCTGGTCGGCTCATCTCTTTGATGCCGGCCGGAGTCGATCACTGCTCAATGCGACACATGGTCGAAACGAGCGAACAGATAACTGTACGAAACAGCGTGGTCGACCCGCTGCATACGGCCGTCGACGGTGGCGTTCTTGTGACTATCTGGGTGGGCGACGGACACGGTTACGCGGCGACGAGTGATCTAACCGACGCCGGCCTGCAAGCGGCGATCGACCGGGCCACCACGTGGGCTCATCGGACTGCTGGTGTCGGAGCGGTAGCGGCACCGGTTGAAGCTGGTTCGTCGGGCGAGTATCACTCCCCCGTCGCTGAATCGTGGTCGGAGTCGAGTCTGTCCGACCGCCTCGATCTGCTTCGTCTACACGAATCGAAACTCCGAACCGACGACCGCATTGTCGACACTCACGCCGGGCTCAACTGGCGACGAGTCGAGTCGGTCTTCGTAAGCAGCGACGGAGCCGTCATCCACCAGTCGCAAGACCACGTGGTGCCTGAGATGCGGGTGGTTGCCTTCGACGATGGCCTGACCCAGATCAGGTCGTTCGGCGGGTCTTCGTCGATGGGTCAAGGTGGGCTCGAGGTTCTCGACCGCTTCGGATTTGGCGACGCCGCACCACGCCTTGTCGAAGAAGCTGTTGAACTTCTCAGTGCGCCAAACTGCCCGACCGGGACGATGGAGCTCGTGCTCGCCCCCGATCAGATGACTCTCCAGATCCACGAGTCGATCGGCCACCCCCTCGAGCTCGACCGAATTCTCGGCGACGAACGCAACTACGCCGGTACAAGCTTTGTCACCGCCGACATGTTTGGTTCGTTCCACTACGGATCGGAACTTCTCAACGTCACCTTCGACCCGACGGTCACGGGCCAGATGGCCAGCTACGCCTTCGACGACGAGGGCACGAAAGCCGAGCGCCAGTACCTCATCAGAGACGGACTTCTTGTTCGGCCGCTTGGCGGGGCACTCAGCCAGCAGCGTGCTGGCATGGACGGCGTAGCCAACTCGCGCTCATCGGTGTGGAACCGGGCACCAATCGACCGTATGGCGAACCTCAACGTCGAACCAGGCGACAGCTCATTCGAGGACATCATCGGCAACATCGAGAACGGGGTGTTCCTCGAAACGAACACCTCGTGGTCGATCGACGACAGCCGGAACAAGTTTCAGTTCAGCTGCGAACGAGGCACTCTCATCGACAATGGCGAGCTAACTACCGTTGTTCGCAACCCGAGCTACCGAGGCATCTCCCGTACGTTCTGGAAGAACCTTTCGGGCGTCGGTGACCCATCGACGTTCAAGGTCATGGGGGTCGGCAATTGTGGAAAGGGTGAACCCAACCAAGTCATCTGGGTTGGCCACGCATCGCCGCCGTGTCGATTCTCTGACGTTGAGGTATTTGGGGCCGAATCATGAGCAGCCCCACTTCCCAGACGGTTCGCGACGTACGCACCTACATCGATGACCTCTCCGAATACGCCACATCGCACCTCACCGGCGACGAGGTCTTGCTTGCGTCGTTCGGCGGTGAGGACAGCGACTTCGTTCGATTCAACGGGGGCAAGGTTCGCCAGGCCGGATCGGTGCAGCAGCTATCGGCCGACCTCGACCTCTCCGAAGGGGCGCGTCACACCACCACCACGGTCGGCCTATCGGGCCAAGCCGACGCTGATAAGGCCGCCATCGCGCGGGCGCTAAGCACAATGCGAGAGCAGCGGGCCATTGTTCCAGACGATCCGTACTTCATGTACTCGACCGATGTTGCGTCGTCTGAGCACACCAATCCTGGCAGCGCGCCCGACGGCGCCGGCATCATCGACAGCGTCACCACCGAGGCAGGCGCCAACGACCTAGTCGGCATCTGGGCGTCGGGACGGCAATTCTCGGCCTTTACAAACTCACTCGGCCAACGCAACTGGTTCGACAGCAACACCTTCAACCTCGACTGGTCTCTGTACTTGCACGCCGACAAGGCCACCAAGCAGGGGTACGCCGGCTTCGAGTGGAACGACGAGGCGTTCGCCGCGAAGGTCGCGACGCAGCGGCTTCAGCTCGATGCGCTTCGGCGCGACCCGATCACCCTCGACCCCGGCGACTACCGCACCTATCTCACGCCCAGTGCCGTCAAAGAGCTGACCGACATGTTGTCGTGGGGCGGTTTTAGTCTCCGAGCCCATCGAGCCATGGACGCGCCACTTTTGAAGATGGTGACCGAAGGCGTGTCGTTCGCTCCCATGCTGACTATCACCGAAGACACGTCGGGAGGTGTTGCGCCCAACTTCGAGGGCCAGGGGTTCTTGCGGCCCGACGCGGTGCCGCTCATCAAGAACGGCAAGTTCGCGAGCCATCTTGTGTCACCTCGATCGGCCAAGGAGTTCGACGTACCTACCAACGGCGCGTCGTCGTGGGAAGCGCCGCACTCGATCTCCATGGATTCGGGCGATCTGGCGACCGACTCGGCCATGGCCGAACTCGGTACCGGGTTGTACGTCGGAAACCTCTGGTACCTGAACTTCTCGGACCGCGCCAACTGTCGCACCACCGGCATGACGCGATTTGCCACGTTCTGGATCGAAAACGGCGAAATCGTGGCCCCAGTTACGGCCCTGCGTTTCGACGACACAGCTTTCGGCCTCTTCGGCGACCGACTCGAAGCCCTTACCGATACGAGCGAGGTGCTCCTCGACCCTGAAAGCTACGGCGCCCGATCAACCAACTCGGCCCGCCTCCCCGGCGCCCTAATCAACGACATGCGCTTCACCCTGTAACAGCGCACGGCTTTCGGGACCGTTTACCCACCGCAATGGTGCGTAATACCAACCCAAAGCCTTTCGGACCGAGTTACCCACCCCCACGGTGGACAACTCCCACCCAAAGCGGGCAGGCCACACTGAGGACCGGTCCGGCTTAGCCGGTCGGGAACGAAGCGCAAGTGTGCGTATGAGCGAAAGCAAAGCTGTCGCGAACTAGCACCAAAGGAAACTGAGGACCGGTCCGGCTTAGCCGGTCGGGAACGAAGCGCAAACGTGCCTATGAGCGAAAGCAAAGCTGTCGCGAACTAGCACCAAAGGATCAGTCGCGGAGCTTGGACAGCAGGCGCAAGATCTCGAGGTAGATCCAGACAACGGTGATGAGCAGGCCCATCGCGGCGTACCAGTCTTGCCAGCGTTCGTGCGGCTGCCGGTTGAGGTTGTCGATGTAGTCGAAGTCGAGAAGCAGGTTGAGCGAGGCGATGCCGACGATGACTAGCGAAATGCCAATACCGATCGGACCCGAGCTGTGGAGGAATGGAATCGAGCTTCCGAAGGCCTGTAGTACCCAGCTAAGTACGTATGTGACCATGATTCCCATGGTTGCGCTGACAATGACCTTGCGGAGCTTGGGTGTGACCCGCAGCCGTCCGCTGGCGTACATGAACCACATTCCGGCGTAAATCGATGCCGTCAGGAGGCCCGCTTGGAGCACGATTCCGTCGTAGGCGGACTCGTAGAAGCGAGAGATTCCACCGACGAACAGACCCTGGACAACTGCATACAGCGGCGCTGTCAGCGGCGCTGTTGTTGGCTTGAACGCCGTGAAGAAAGCAATGCCAAGACCAACGAATGCCAGGCCGATAAGCAGACCAAAGCCCACACGACCGCCAAGCCACCAGCCACCACCGAACGACACGGCAAACACCACAAACGTGGCCGCGACGGCGGCCCACGTGTCGGACACGCTGGATTCAGTGATCGGCGAACCAGGTCCGTCGTCGTATCCAACGCTTTGCTGGGTACGACCCTGGGAGAACGCCGCTCTGGTGAGCATCGGGTTACTCGATGAACGCTCTAGTAGAGGGCCTGATTGTGAACGTGTTTGTCGTGACACCATGTTTTCATTCTATCGGCCTACCCTACGCGACGTTCAGAGATGAGGATTTCCCGCATGATTCGCCCCAACTCCACCCGCGCCCGCTTAGGCGCATTCTTGATTGCCGTCGCTCTGGTAGCCACTGCTTGCGCCTCTGCCGACGACGATACGACGCCGGCCACAACGACCGGACCTGCCGACCAAACAACAGCACCCGACACGACCGCTGTTGACAGCGAAGTCATCGCAGCTCCTCCAGGCGAGCAGATCTGGGGCACCAAGCCAGTAGTACTGGGCCGATCTGAGGCCCCACCGACTGAGCTGATCATCAACGACCTCATCGTCGGTGACGGCGACATTGCGACAGCGGGAAACACCGTTGTCGTGCAATACGTCGGCGTCAGATTCGAAGACGGTGTCCAGTTTGATGCTTCGTGGGACCGTGGCCAACCGTTCGAGTTCGTGCTCGGCGTAGGCCAGGTGATCCCAGGGTGGGACCAAGGCTTCGATGGTATGCAAGTTGGTGGCCGGCGCGAACTTCTCATCCCGGCCGCCCTCGCATACGGCGACAGGGGTGCGGGCGCCGACATTCCGCCAGGCCAAGCGCTGATCTTCGTGGTCGACATGATCGAGGTCGTGTCGCCGTTCCCTGAGGCTTTCGAAAACAGTGCTACCCGCGTGGTTGTACCAAATCAGGGTGGGGCGCTTGAGGGGTCGGCGCTGTCGGCTAGCGAGGGTGTTGCGAACTCGTTGTTTGTCGGCGATGAACTCTCCCCCGACATTCCCGACGGCGAGGGCCTCGAAGCGTGGATCACCTTCGGTCTGCAAGACGTAACCGAAACCTTGACGTCGGGCGCCATCACCGCTGTCACCCTCCGGTCTCAGGCGATGATTGATGTTGTGGGCGATCCGTTCGTCGAGCTTGGCAATATCACTGCGACTCTCGTCGACGATCCCGAGTTCCCGCCGAGCGTCGACGCCAAAGTGGCTGCTGAGGCTGGAGACTCCGTGATCTGTGTCGCCGACCCAGATTCGGCATCGCTCACTTGTGACGTGGCCGAGCTGGTGGCCGATGCTGCAGCTAGTGGCGCAGATCGGGTGTCGTTTAGGCTCAAGTTCGACACCGCCAGCGATTCCGATGGCGAGCCCGACATCGCCTTCTTCTTCATCACCGACCAGCAGTTCAACGACATCGGTATCTTCACGCTCGAGTTCGCACTCTCGTAGAGACAGCCGGCCAGAGCTGAGACCTACGACTTCCGGCGGTTCTTGACCTTCTCAAGGTAGGCCACGGCCGACGCCCGACCCTCTGGATCGCGCAGGCCCATCAACAGCCCGTCGGCGTCGGACCAATGGCGTCGAGTTCCAACCATCCCTTCGGTAACAGCGTTAACGCTGGCCTTGGTTAGCCATAGCGGATGTCGGGGTTTCGCGACCAACAATTCGACGAGTTCGTCGACCTCGGCATCGAGTCGATCGGCTGGAACTACCCGGTTGAGGAACCCAGCGGCCTTGGCCTCCGCGGGGGTGAAGGGTCGACACGTCATGACGAGTTCCTTCGTGAGGGCCGGCCCTATTTCGCGGACAAGGCGAGGGATCCCACCCCAGGCCAACGGGATGCCGAGGTCGATCTCTGGGATCGACAGATAGGCATCCTCGACACAGATGCGTAGGTCGCACACCGCTGCCAGCACAAGACCCCCGCCGACAGCTGCGCCATTGATACGGGCAACGGTTACAGCATTCATTGCCTCCATGGCATCGGCCATGCGCCGACCCGTGTCGGCGCTGTCGCGCGGGTCGATGTCCTCGCTTTCGCCGAACGCGCTGACATCGGCTCCGGCGCTGAACGCTCGCCCGGCCCCTGTCACGACGACGACCCGAACCTCGCTCTGGTTATCGAACCAACGAGCGGCAGCCGCGATCTCGCGTAGCGCCAGAACCGATAGCGGATTGAGTTTGGCCGGTTGGTTGAGCGTCAGCGCGCCTTTACGCCCATTGGCTGAGACGGTGAGTGTCTCGAACTGCTCGCTGTCTTGGGCTTTGCTGCTCATGAGAGAAGTCGCTTTCTTAGAAGACTCTTAGGTTCGTCTCAGGGTTTGTTTAGGAGTGCACCGCATCATGGCCACTATGGCGGTCTCGTGAAATCGAGGCCACGCATCTCCGATCCGGCGCGATCGGATACGAAAGGTCAAGATGAAGAAGGTAACTCTCGCAGGTCTCGCGGTTCCGGCCCTTATTCTCGGCGGAGCGGCGATGGTTGGAGCGCAGACCTCCGGCACCGATTCGGATCCATCAACCGATAGTCCTAGCGACTCCGAAACCGAGTCCCAAGGGCCTGAAGGCCACGGCCACCGTGGTCACGCCGGGCACGCCGGGCACGCCGGGCACGCCGGGCACGCCGAGCACGCCGAGCACGCCGGGCACGGAATAGGCCAACTACTTGAGGGGCTGGACCTCGCCCGCGCCGAGATTCGTGATGCTCTCAAAGCGGGGGCAACGATCGCAGAACTGGCCGCGGAGCATGGCGTTGATCTCGATGCTGCAATCGACGAGATCGTCGCTGGAGCCGAAGCACGAATCGCCGAGAAGCCCGGCAGCCGATTCGCAGAGAACTTCGACGCCGACGAGTTTCGCCAACGATTGACCGACGGAGTGAACGGCGATGCCGAATTTGAACAGAGTCGTTTCGGCGGTAGCGCAGAGGGCCGACGCGGCCATGGCGGCCGCGGTCCGGGCGGGTTTGGCGCTATTGCTAATGCGCTCGGCCTAGAGCAGTCAGATATTCGTGAAGCGCTCCAGGGCGGAGCGACAATCGCTGACCTTGCCAATGAGAACGGCGTCGATCTCGATTCTGTCATCGCGGGGATTGTTGCCAACGTCGAAGCACGAATCGCCGAAAACCCCGACAGCCGCTTCGCAGAGAACTTCGATGCCAACGAGCTACAAGAACGGCTCGAATCGGTTGTCAGCGGGGAGCGGTCCGAAAGACCGGGGTTCAGTGGTCAGGGCCGACCTCTGGTCAGACATCCATAGGGGCCGTTGGCCTCGAACTGATTCTGCTCGTGGAAACGCGGGCCACTTCCAGACGCTCGGGGAGTGAAGATGAGGCCGGTCCCTATTGCTGGGACCGGCCTCATCGCGTTGATCGAAGGAAATGCAGAAAAAGGGAGATGCGAGGCCGTCGACCTTCCTACAATTGGCCACAAGTCCCCGTAGCTCAGCTGGATAGAGCAGGTCACTTCTAATGACAAGGTCGTAGGTTCGACTCCTACCGGGGGCGCCACAAACTTTCGAAATCCGGTTGTCCCCAAAGCGGATTCCTGGTGCTCTTAGACGGGTAAGGGGTTGCCATCGTTTCCACCGTCGATGGCAGCCCCGTCTCTCTTTTTGCCGCTCGCCGTGCAAGCTCACCAGGGCGAAGAATTCGGGACGCTCCGAAATGTAAGCAGCAGCCCAAAAGCTCCTGCCATTCGGATTGCCGTGGCCTATAGTTGTAAATCCTTGGTAGCCGTAGCTCAGCTGGTTAGAGCGCCAGGTTGTGATCCTGGAGGTCGGGGGTTCGAGACCCCTCGGTTACCCCAAAAACGAGGAAGGCAGTCCGCAAGTTTCGGGCTGCCTTTCTCTGTTCTTGAGCATCGACAATCCGATGCTCATCGTCGCTCCTCGTGCCAACAACGAAAGTTTCAGATTTCTCTTTCCTGTAATCGATTAGTGGACTAGAGAGTTGTGACCACAGAGCGTGAGTTCCGAGAGGAGGCATTGGTGCTGTGAAGATCACCGAAGTCATAGACGACGTGCTTGGTGGAGAGCTTCCAATTCGAATCGAGGCCTACGACGGTTCATCGTCTGGCAGCACGGACGCCAGAGCAACGCTCGTGATCAAGAGCCCCGATGCTCTAAATCACATCCTGTTTGGCGGTACGGGCGAGATCGGGTTAGCACGCGCCTACGTATCTGGCGCACTTGAGATCGAAGGCGATCTGATGGTCGCCTTGTCTTTGGCCAGCCATTTCCCCGAGGTCAGGGTTCGGCCCCAACATCTTCAGGCGATCGCGAAGATTCTTGGCCGCAATGCCCGACGGCTACCCCCGCCGCCTGAGGAGTCGCGCCGCTACGGCCGGTTGCACACTCTGGGTCGTGACAAGGCGATTGTTCAGTATCACTACGACGTGTCGAATCGGTTCTACGAGCTGATCCTCGACTCCTCGTTGACCTATTCGTGTGCAGTTTGGGAAGACCCGGACTGGACGCTCGAACTGGCCCAGGCGGCAAAACACGAGCTCGTGCTCCGAAAGCTGAACATCGGCAGTGGCGATCGGCTGCTCGAGATCGGCTGTGGCTGGGGTTCCCACCTCGTTCACGCAGCCAAACACTTCGGCGTCCATGGCGTTGGGCTCACTACCAGTCATGCCCAGGCCGAGTTGGCTCGCAAACGCGTCGCCGAAACCGGAGTCGGCGACCTGGTCGAGATTCGCGAGCAGGACTACCGCGACCTCGACGGCGAGCACTTCGATGCAGTCTCAAGCATCGGGATGTTCGAACACGTCGGAATCGTAGGTGCCCCCGAGTATTTTGAGACGGTCACGAACGCGTTGAAACCCGGTGGGAGAGCGCTAATACAAGCCATCACCACCCGCGAGCTCTCGAAGCGGCCACTGTTAAGGCCAGACTTCCTGCGGGCCTACATCTTCCCCGATGGCGAGCTTGTCCCGCATGGCACCATGGCTGACGAAATGCAGCGTCATGCACTGGAGGTGCAGCACATCGAGAGCCTCCGCCAGCACTACGGACCGACCCTCCAAGTGTGGCTGGCGAATCTCGAAACCAACTGGGACGAGTGTGTTGCCGAGGCGGGGCTGAATCGCACCAGGTTGTGGAGGCTGTACCTCGCGGGCACCGCGACCAACTTCAGTGGCGGCCGGCTTCAGGTGCATCAGATCCTCGCCAGCAAGAACACCGAGGACGGCTCTAGCTCGTTCCCATCTCGCCCCGACTGGGATGCGAGCAACCTCGATCGCTTCGGTGGTTAGCCGACCCAGGCCCGCGACGCCCAATTGAGGTTTCGCGAACCCACCCAACCCGCTATCGTCTCGTGTTCGCAGGCGCCTCTAGCTCAATTGGTTAGAGCATCGGACTCTTAATCCGCAGGTTCTGGGTTCGATTCCCAGGGGGCGCACTCGAAGAAACCCCAGGTCAACGCTCATTACGGGCGGCCTAGGGTTTCGCCCTTCTCCTATCTATCGGAGCCAGTTAGGCACCTTGGGTGCCATAGACTGGCGATAGACTGCTCGATAGACTCTCCACGTGGCGGCTTGGGAAGACAGATTCGAGGCGAAGGTAGACCGGTCCGGCGCGTGCCACCTTTGGACCGGAGCGAAGACTGCTGCTGGCGTTGGCCAAGTGCGGATTGACGGAAAGCTGCGCACCGCTGCTCAACTTGCTTGGGAGCTGGAACGCGGGCCGATCCCGGCTGGCGGTCGGATCCGGTCCTGCATGCATCACAGGTTGTGCGTGCGAGTCGACCATCTTGAGATGGACATCACGGCTGTCGAGGTCGAGACGCCGCGAAGGAAGCGTGCTGAGAGGGGCACCGGCTCCAAGCGCGAGGTCGGCGACGGAAAGTGGAAGCTGACCGTCGACGCCTGAGGGGGCCGAATATTCATCCACCGTGTGATTCCGCGGGTTTCAGGCCTCCGGCTCGACGGTAGCGTTCTGCGATCGTGACCCTCATCCCTGCTCTGGTTCGCCTTGTTCTCTCACGCTGCCGATGGCTATTCCCAACAGGCGGCGACCGCACCATCCTCGCCCTGCTCGGATCAGCCCTCAACACGACGCATCGAATCCAAAGCGCGAAGACCCGAAGCCAACCTGAGGACTATGAAGATCGCGGCCCCTCATCGACCGCCATCGGCCAGTAACTCGTTCTACACTGGACACACGGAGGTTCGACACGATGTCCACGGATCCAGTACCCGACAGCCTGCGGCCCACCCGGCCAACCACAATCGAGGAACTCGCCGCGGCCCAGAACGTCCAACCAATGCAAAGCACTGACGAGTGGGCGGCCGACATCTTCAAGACCGACGACGAACTCGACGCATTCCTCGAGGACCTAAGGGCTAGCAGGAACAGCAGTATCGCCTGATGGCACACGACCTCATCGTCGACACCGACGTGGCGTCCAAGATCATCAAGAGCCAAGAACCCGAATGGGTTCGATCCGCGTTAATCGGCAACCGCGTGTGGCTGACGTTCGTCACCATTGGCGAACTGGCGAAGTGGGCAGAAATCCGCAGCTGGGGCCCGCAGCTTCGAAGCCGAGTCGACCAATGGTCGCTCGACAAGCCCGTCGTCCCCTACGACGATGCCATCGCCAGAACCTGGGGACAGCTCGCGGCACGCGCCCAGCTGCGTGGACGCCCGCGACCCCAGAACGACACGTGGGTCGCCGCTACATGCATCCAACTACAGGTCGGGCTCGTCACGCTCAACCAGAAGGACTTCGTCGACTTCGCTACCCACGAGGGTCTCGACCTTCTCGACCCGGGTGCCTAACTTCCCGGTCTTGCCCGGTCTGGGTCGGACTGACCGGCCAGTAACTTGGACAGAACCGTTCTATCTGGCCTGGCTCGGACTGGATGGACAGAAAGTTCCGGTCTCTTAATCCGCAGGTTCTGGGTTCGATTCCCAGGGGGCGCACCACCGATAAGACCGTTGACCAGGGACTATTACCAGTCAGCGGCTCTCGCTATTCGGGGACACGCGTCTGACCTGGTGCCATAGACTCGGTTTGGTACACGCTACACACTAGAAACGGTGCAACCGCACCCACACCCCCATCAATCCGCCTGAGCAATCTCGACCCGAACAATGGGTTGCACGAAACAGAGTGCATAGACTGTACCAAAGAGAGCGTAGTGCTATCTTCAGGTCATGGCGGCCAGGCGAAACTTCCAAGACGACTATGTCGAGAGAATCATCGACCGTCAGATCAACGAGCTGTTCGCCGCCCTGCCGGCAATGCTGCTCGATGGCCCAAAGGGCGTCGGCAAGACGGCCACGGCAACCCAGCGAGCAAGAACTGTGCGCCGCCTCGACGAGGATCGCGACCGAGAAATACTCGCCGCGGACCCCGACCGGATCGAGCAGGATCAGCGCCCAGTCCTTCTCGACGAATGGCAAAGACTCCCGTCGGTCTGGGATACAGTCCGCCGCCACGTGGACAACAACTCCGCCGGCGGCCAGTACCTGCTGACAGGCTCCAGCCCCGCAGCGGCCCGAAACATCGCCACCCACTCCGGGGCAGGACGCATCGCCTCACTGCGAATGCGACCACTGACACTGCCCGAACGACTCCACCTCAAAACCACCGTGTCCCTCGAAGCTCTCCTGGCTGGAACCACCGACCCCATCAAAGGCACAACAACAATCGATCTGGCTACGTACGCGTCAGAAATCGAGGCCGGCGGGTTCCCCGGAATGAGACACCTCTCAGGGAGGGCACTACGAACACAACTCGACGGTTACCTCGACCTCATTGTCAACCGCGACCTCCCCGAAGCCGGGCTGACAGTAAGGAGACCCGAACTCATCAAGGGGTGGCTGCGCGCTTACGCCGCGGCAACCTCGACCACAACCACCTGGGAGAAGCTTCGCCGCGCCGCCTCCCCCGGAGAGAACCCACCGGCGGCAACCACCGCACGCCCCTACATCGAACTGCTGACTGCGCTACGGATACTCGACCCGCTCCCCGCCTGGCTCCCCACCAAGAACCATCTACGCACCCTCACCAACAGCCCCAAACACCACCTAGTCGACCCGGCGCTCGCCCTGCGCCAGCTCAACAGCACCGCCGACCGGCTACTCACCGGAAACGAGCCCGACACCCCAATTATCCGCGACGGCACCCTCCTCGGCGCTCTCTTCGAATCCCTCGTCGCCCAGACCCTGCGCGTCTTCGCGCAATCCGCCGAAGCCGATGTCTCCCACTTGCGAACCAAAGGGGGTCGACAAGAAATTGATTTCATCATCGAGAACCCCGACCGAATTCTGGCAATCGAAGCCAAGCTCGCCCCAACAGTGAACCGCAGCGATGTCAAACACCTGCACTGGCTCCGAGACCACAACCCCACCCAAACCACCGACCTCATCGTCATCACCACCGGCAAAGAGGCCTACCGACGATCCGACGGCATAGCCGTCATACCCCTCGCGCTACTCGGCCCATGATACGGAGATACTCCCAGCCTCGCCGCGGAGGCTTCAGGGGGCACACGAACCAAGCATTTGGCGAAGCCACGCTGGTGCATGCCCTTCACCACACCGAAGGACGCCGCTCTCCCTCACCAACGACCGTCAGCTCGGGTGCCTAAGTGGGTGCCGAACTGGCCGGACTCCACCGGACCGAGCCGGACTGGCTGGACTGCCTTGGACTCCCTGGACTCCCTGGACTCCCTGGACTCCCTGGACTCCCTGGACTCCCTGGACGATATTGTCGCGACTCTTAATCCGCAGGTTCCGGGTTCAAGTCTTGGGGGGCGTACCACCCGAGATCCCAGTTCTGGCACGGTTTCGCTCGTTCTGGGATCTTGGCGTTCTTGGCCGAAGCGGCCCCGTGGTCACACGGTGGTCAGATTGGTTCCGTGATCTGTGTCCGTGAAGTGTGTGCTGGCCCGGCAGCACTGAGTCCAACAGCCGGTATAGCGGGCCTGGCATGCTCCCCGGGTGAGCGGCCGGGCTCGTCCCGTCATGTGAGGTCTCGTTACTTCAGGCTCGGCTTGGCCTCATCCCAAGGAGCAGCTGCGGTGCCGCCTACGTGCCACTCCTCCGGCGCGTTCGCGTAGCACCCTTTGTGCTGGCGATGAGATCCCCGATGCTCTCAATCATCATGAGTGCCCGTGAGGGGTGGTCGTCAATAAGCGAGTGCGCCCGTGGGTTGCGCCATGCTGCTACTACGCCCTGGCAGAGCAACATGTGGCCTCGCTGCTCGCTCTCGTCGCTCTTCGAGCGGAGACGGTTGAGCCTGAGCAGTGGAGTGTTCGGCGAGAAGGCCTTCGTCATCAACTTGTCGCCGGCTTCCGTCCGCCCCGACCGTGAACGGACACGCTCGTTGAGCGCTTTCACGGCGGCCTCAACAGCGTCGGCAAAGTGCTCGCTGACGAATCGGGTCCGTGTGGCAGCGCGGAGATCGGGGTCAGTGACTCGCCTGTCGAATTCCACGACCCAGTCGACGCTCTCTTCGCTGCCGACATCTCGCGCTGACGGTGGAATGAGTTCGTTGATGTCTCCCGCCATGACCCGAGCCAGAGCGACGACCCGCGGAAGTTCTGAATCACTCACCCGCCTGCTGCGGGTACAGGTGCTTCGCCATGCTCGCGAAGATTTGGTCGATCTGTTCTGAGTCCACATCAGCTGGCACGTGGATCTGGATATCGATGTGGAGTGACGGACCGCCCTGAAGGGGCGGCCTAATCGGTGGGATAAGTGGTGTGGCTACAGCCGGCTTGGTGCCCTCCGACGCACGCACGGTCGGCGCTCGCTTTGCCTTCTTCGCTGCCGCCTTCTTGGCTGGTTCCCCGGATGGCGTTTCGGGCACCGTCTTGCTAGCGATGAGGATGTAAGTGTTGGCCATCTTCTGAGCGTTGGAGTCACCGAACCCCTTGTGGTCGAACCAGGTCTTCACCTGCTCAGAGTCGGGGTCGCCGTCAGCAGCGGTCAAGGCCGCCAGCTCGTCTGGATAGACGGCGGCGATGATTTCGTCACAGGCATCGTCGTAGCTGGTGTCGACGCGCCACTTGCTTCCCAGTGGGGTCAGCGAACCGCCGTCGTCAATCAGCGCCAGCTTCTTGAGCGGTGAAACAATGTTGTCCCGAGCACTGGTTGGACTCGCCATCGACATGATGGCCGCGACGCCGGCCGGCGTGAACTTGGTCGTGGGCCCCGCTGCGGCTCAGCGGCCTCCCTCTGATGGCCAGGCTGGACATGGCCGTAGACTTGGAGTGTGAACACGACGTCGACGTGACCGAGACGCTCGCTCACCATTCTCGGGTTCTTGCCGATCGCCAGGAGGTGGGCCCGTAGGATCTCGCTGGTCCGTTCGTCGTCTCGGGCGGCGGCCAGGAAGGTGCTGAGTTCTTCGGGTGTCCAGGCGGGGCGTTCGGTGTCGAGCTGGCGAGTGCTGGGTTTGTCGGTGAGCCTGGACGGGGCTGGAGTTCTACCTCGATGAAGCGTCCTGCACCGACGACTACCTCCGGTCAGGCTGACGCTTTGCCCGCAATCGATCTTGACTGTCGATTCGATACAGCATTCACTGCTGAGGACAGATAGTCCTGTACTCCAACGACAGTGAGAACCATCGCTGCTGTGTCAGATGGTTGGCGATGACGGCGTCAGCCGAGGAGCCATGTCCGGCACCGATTTGGGCCTTGGATTGTCACATCGTCACCAACTGGATTTCGTAGCCCGCGACGGTCGATGCCCAATTCGGGTTCCTCGGCGCGACCCTCGCCCACCGCCTCGACGAACCCGGCCATCTAACCTCGCCACGGGAATGGATGGATTGAACGGCAACGGTCTGCCGTTTCGGGTATCGAACCCCGGCTCATCGCCGCATTTCGATGCCCTGAGCGGCGAGCGTCCGGATTCGGATCATCAAACCTTGGCAAAACGACAGAGTTTGATACCTTTGATCCGGTGAGGACGGAAACGATCAGCCCGAGCAATCTTGCGGATTGGCTGCTCGGACGCGGACGCCACTTCGTCACGACCACCGAAGTCAGCGAGCTGATCGCGGTTCCAGCGGAATCTGTTGCCACGAGCCTGCACCGGGCCCGGCGCGCGAACAAGATCGTTTCGGTGACCAAGGGCGGCTGGGTCCCGGTGCCGCCGACCCATCGAGCGACTGGGGCCCCGCCCCCCATCGAATACACCGAGTACTTGATGGACTTCCTGCGTCACCCGTACTACATCGGGTTCTTGTCCTCAGCCAGGATCCACGGTGCGTCGCACCAGGTGCCGATGCTGTTGCAGATCGTCACGCCGGGCAGACTGCGAGACCGGCGAATCGGAGGCCATCGCATCCAGTTCATTCGCAGAGCTACCACTGCTGATCACGCCGTTGAACGCCGTGACACCGATACGGGCACCATCACCGTCGCCACCCCAGAGACCACCGTGCTAGATGTTGTCGGCGCACCCCAACATGCAGCTGGGTTGGGCAATGTTGGGAACGTTCTCGGCGAACTCCTACTCGAGGGACACATCGACACTGCGCGCCTCGTGGAGGGAGCCGCTCGCTATCCAACCACTGTCGCACAGCGCGTCGGCTGGCTTCTCGAGCACATGGCAGATGAGGTTGACGAGGCGATCGACCTCGACGCACTTCGCTCACTCGTCGATGGAGCCGACTACACGCCGCTCGACCCGCGCCTGACTGATAACGGACCGCGCAGCGAGCGCTGGCACGTGACCCTCAACACGAATGTGGAGCACGACCTGTGATCAACCAAGCCACCCTCAACCAGTGGCGCCATGTTGCCCCCTGGGAAACCGACGACAACGTTGAACAGACCTCGTTCTGTCGCGGCTCATCATCGAGATCGCCAACCACCAACTGCTTGGCGACGAGCTGGTTTTTCGTGGCGGTACTTGCCTTCACAAACTCTGGATGGACCGGCCGTGGCGCTACAGCGAAGACCTTGACTACGTGCGTCGGAGTGCAGGAGGTGTCGGACAAGTCCTCGACGCGCTTCGCGAAGTAGCCGAGACCGTCGGTTTCGACCGAGTCCGCACCGACGTGCGCCGCCACCCCAAGGCACGCCTGATCACCACCTTCAACAGCGGCAACCCGATGCGCGTCAAGGTCGAAATGAACACCTACGAACGCTCACCCGCACGCCCGATCACCGCTGTCCCCTTCACCGTCGAGTCGGCCTGGTTCAACGGGAACGCCGAGGTCGCGTCTTTCGTTGCCGAGGAGCTTGTCGCGACCAAAATCCGGGCGCTGTACCAGCGCCGAAAGGGACGCGACCTGTTCGACATGTGGCTCGCCGTTGAACACCTCGGCCTCAGCCCCGAGGCCATCGCCTCATGTTTCGAGCCGTATCGACCCGAAAAGTGGACGGCGCGCCTCGCGCTCAAGAACCTCGCTGCAAAACTCGAAGACGAGGACTTCCGAAACGATCTCTATGCCATGGTCCCCAACTGGCCGGACGCCTACACAATCGAATCCGGAGCTAAGGTGGCGCAACGCGTAATTGCGGCGATCGCTCCCTGATTGGACCCTCCTGTGGTCATACGGTGGTCACAGTAGATCCGTTACAGGGTGTTAGCCACAGGTATAGCCCCACACGATCCACACCCTAGTCTCAGGCGTTCCTTAGCTCAGGCGGCATTGTCGGGCACAATCCGGTACAGCTCGAAACCACCCTGATCCTGCTCTTAATCCGCAGGTTCTGGGTTCAATTCCCAGGGGCGTACCACCCGAGATCCCAGTTCTGGCACGGTTTCGCCCGTTCTGGGGTTTCGTCGTTTTGGGCTGAAACGGCCCCGTGGTACACCGTGATCACATGACATCCGCACATGCCTACGGTTAGGCCGAGCGGTGCCGATGGAAGTGCGAAGACCAATGAACGTTCTGTTACACAATTGCCTCGCCGAATAGCTGCGACTGACGGGTGGTCTCTCGTATCGCACGCTTCGGGGTCGCGAGGTTGGGAGCTCACCAGGTGAGCGTGGGATCCTCGGCGTCGACGATCACGTAGGTGTACCCCTGTTCGGCGAGGAAACGCTGCCGGTTGCGGGCAAAGCGAGCTTCATCGGAGTCGCGGGTTACGAGCGAGTAGAAGTGGGCCTCGCCACCGTCGGCCTTTGGGCGCAAAATCCGGCCAAGGCGTTGGGCCTCTTCCTGGCGGCTGCCGAATTGGCCCGATATCTGGATGGCCACGCCAACCTCGGGTAGGTCGATAGAGAAGTTAGCGATCTTTGACACGACAAGAACGCGCAATTTGCCGGCCCGAAATTCCTCGAAAGTTCTGTCTCGTGTGGCCTGGCCGGTGCGGCCGGTGAGAAGCGGTGCATTCAGATAGTCGGCGACATCTCGGAGTTGGTCGACGAACTGGCCGATCACCAGAACCTGTTCGCCCTCGTGAGAATCGATGATGCGTTCGAGAATCGGGAGCTTTTCGGGGGCAGTGGCGGCGATGCGATGCCGATGCCGGGGCTCGGCCAGGGCGTACTCCATGCGACGTTCGTCGCTGAGGCCGAGGCGCACCTCGGTGCACGTGGCCGGTGCAATCCAGCCAAGCGCTTCGAGTTCGGCCCAAGGGGCGTCGTAGCGTTTCGGGCCGATGAGGCTAAACACGTCGCCTTCGTGTCCATCCTCGCGAATGAGGGTGGCGGTCAACCCCAGTCGGCGGGTGGCTTGGATACGAGCGGTCGCACGGAACACCGGTGCAGGCAGGAGATGGACCTCGTCGTAGATGATCAGGCCCCACGCCTCAGCATCGAACAGCGAGAGGTTGGGGAATCGAGTGAGAAGATCAGCGTCGGGGTCGACCGATGGGTCGGCCCAGGTGAGCACGTTGTAGGTGACGACGGTAATGGGCCGAAGCTGTTTGCGCCGACCAGACCACTCGCCAACTTCGTCTTCTGTGAGCGATGTCTTGTCGATAATCTCACGGATCCATTGGCGAACCGCTGAGATCGACGTGCACACAACGAGGGTTCGGGTCCGAGTTGTGACAATGGCGCCGAGGCCGATCACCGTCTTGCCAGCGCCGCACGGCAGTGTGAGCACGCCGCTACCGCCAGCCGGATCGCCGTCAAGCCACCAGGCGGCCAACGACTCGGCTTGGTACGACCGTAGCGACACGCCGAGTTCGACGTTGCCAAGGTCGGCGCCTTCGTCGAACCCCGCCTCGTCGGCCACGGGCCATCCGAGCGCGAGAAGCGACTGCTTAAGCGCGCCCCGATCTCCGAGCCGCACCGCGAATCGGTTTCCGTCGAGCCGCTCTCCGAGCATCGACCCCACATCGCGATGACGAGAAACCTCCTCAAGCAGAACAGGCTCGTCGGCGATTAGGGCAAGACCGGCAGTGTCGATGTCGTGTACCAACCGTAGGCGCCCATAACGGCTCATCTGATCGCGCACCTCGGCAATCACCACCGGGGCGACGTCGTACTTAGCGAAATCGGTGAGGGCGGCTACTACTTCGTCAGCGGTCATTCCCGCCACCGCCGCGTTCCACAACGACAAAGGTGTGATCCGATATGTGTGTACGTGCTCGGGCGCTTTTTCGAGTTCGGCGAAGCGGGCCAGCACGGCTCGCGCTGCCTGCGCGTGTGGCGAAGCGGTCTCAAGCAGCACTGCTAGATCGCTCTGAACGATGAGGGGGTTGTCGGCAGCTGTCACTTGGCCGCCTGTCGACTCATACGTTCCACGAGATCTGGGGTAAGCGCGAGCGGGCCGGTGACGACAAGCCGCGACGCCGGATCATTGGCCGCAGCTGCTCGTTGGGCGAGCTGGCGGGCATGCACCTCGAAATGTTCGTAGCCATGACGCTCGGCCATCGCCATGGCCCTCTCGGCCTGTTCGGAAATTATTGCGGCATCATCGCTGCTGCGCCGCGCGACCGGGATCTCGCCGCCGGTCACCAACTCAGGGGACAGGCCCTTTCGGTCGAGAGCCGTCCTCACCTTCGCGGCGGGCACATCGGAGACTGCGACCGTAGGCGAGATCGCCGTCAGCTTGGCGGCCTTCACCGAACACGCAGTCACGAGATCGACAGGGTCCGACGTCACGACGACGGTGGTTGTCGACACCACCTTCACCCGACCGGCCCGGCTCGCCCCGTCCTCGATCAGACGACGAACCGAGTCTGGCAGTGGCACCGAGCTGAGCTCAGCGAGGAAACCACAGATCTCCTCAGCACTATCGCCGGCTTGTACAGCTCCGGTAATGAGTGCCTCATCGAGGCGATACACACGGGCTCCGGCGTCGCTCTCAAGCACCGAAATCCTCGCCAGTCGGCCCGCTATTTCGGGGTCGATGTCTGGCGGTGCGACGATCGTGTGGTCGGCCAGCACGGTCGCCTGATCGGAGCGGCCAAACTCGGCCGCTGCGACGTTGGCCGGATCCGCGAGCGCTAGGCGGCCAAGCGCAGTCAAGGCAATCGGTCCGCTCGATGGAACCAGGTCGAGGATCGCGACGTCGCGCAGCGACTCCTCGAAAGCCGTGCGGTTGCCAACGGGCTCGTAACGCTGATCCAGCCAGCCGGCGACTTGTTCGACGTCGCTCCAGCCGCAGTCGGCGGGCAACAGCGACAACTCCCAGAGCAAGAGGTGACGATTGGCGAGCAGTTGGTCCGAGACCGGGTGGCTCGGTCGGGTCCACTCGCTCACCAAACGGAGCCATCTCTGGGCGACCGGCAACGCGAGCCAGGCCTCCATGAGGTCGGGGTCGATCATCCACAACTGATCGACCCGGCGATTCCGTCCCCGCCCAGACGTCGACGCTGTGTTGCGTAGAAGGAGGCCGGTGGCCAATAGGAGACGCGAAATTGTCTCGATCGTGTCCTCGTCTGAACCAAGCGCCTTAGCTGTGGAGCGCACAACGGTCTTGGCCAGCCGCATCTCATCCTTCTTGAGCACCGTCGGTGGGTTCGTTGCCCAGTGGTCGAGCGCTCTGTCAACGACGACCATCACCGGTGGCACGCGCAGCTCGGCGACCTTCGCTTCTCGTCGATCGGGACGGACGACCTGAGGCCACGCTGGGTAGAACGGTCGGTTGACGAAAGGCCAGGCCTCTCTCCAGACCCAAATCTCTCTTTCGTACTCTGACACTCCCACAATGCCGCGCGACGTCAGCTCTAATAGAGCACTCAGTTCTGGCGATGACGGGACTTGTCTAAGGGCAAAACGGGGCGCCACCGCCAGGTACAGGTCATAGACATCCAGGCCGGCCAGGCCGGCCGGAACGACTCCTGGACCACCTCGCGAGACAATGCTCTCGAGCGTCGCTCGCGCTGCAGGTGAGAGCGCGGCCTCAACCGCGGCGCGATGTTGCGGGTTAGCAAACACCTCGGCCACGGCATCGATGCGCTCCTGCTTGCGGGCCGGCACCGCCACACCGAGCTCATTACAGATGAGGGCGAGTGACTCGTTCGTAATCGCGTGCTGGTCCCGCATCGAAACGCTGTTCGGCTCGAACCAGCTACGAACATCAGCGCTGAGGGCCAGGCCGCCAGCGTGAGCCTGGCCCGAGCCCGTGGAATTTGCGCGGCGTTGGAGGACACCGGCGGTGCAGAGCCGGTCGGTTGCGTCGGCGAGGGCCTCGACTCCAACATCGCCAGTTTCTTGGGCGAGTACCTCGGCGCTGATCTCCCCGCCGTGCTCTGCCACCACCGCCAAAAGTTGACGGCCGATTGTCCCCGCGGTGTCGATGGCGGTGTAGTTACCGAGCTGCGAGCCCCTAAGTGTGCCCAGCCGAGCGCTCGGGGAATTCGATGGATCGCCCAACCGGACCGGTCCGAGCCCATAGGCGGCGATGGCTACCAGAGGCACCGCGTTGAGGTAGTCCGTGAGTTCGTCGACCGACTTCATCGATTCATCCTGGCGGGCAATCCACGGATCCAACTCGTGTCACGCGAATTTGTTCGGGCATCAGACCACATCCGGGCATCCTGAGCCGCAAACGCCCGGTCGTCTGGAGAAACGAACTCGGCTGTTGATGTTGTGGGTCAAGCGAACGTAGCGTCGGTTGGGGAGCTAACAGAGCGAACGGGATCGTCGCGCCGCACCTGTTGAGCGCGCAGTAGTTGGCTCAGCGGCTCGGAGCGAAGTAGATCACCGCTGATTGCGATGCTTCGGAGCCCTTGAAGACACTGAGCCCCTGAAGACACCGCGCCAGACCAAAACAGTCGGGAGGTCGATTGGCGCTTCGGCGAAAGAGTCCCGCTGGCTAGGACCTGTCGATGACCTGGCCCATGCCAACGACGTTCCACTCATCATCTACGACACTTCAGCTGCTACGCGACCTGGATTCCGCGCTGTCGCCGTTCAACGCCTTCGTACTCCTTCAAGGGCTCGAGACTCTCAGCCTCCGGATGGAGAGGCACTTCTCAGTTGTGCGAGGCGAGCGTTTAGCCGCCTGTCCAGACGGCCGGACACCACCGGTACCCGCAGCCCTCCCGTAAATTGGCGCTTCCGATCTCAATCAGACTCGAGGGTGGGGAGTCGTAGGTTCCAGTTGGGTGGTCGTGCGGGGCTTCGTTGCCGGGCGATTCACCGAGTTCTCGACAGCGGTGTTCCTCGATGAGATGCCCAACGCCAGGGCCGACAATGGCTCACGACATGTCGATGTCGTTGTCGACGAGATCTTTGATCGCTTCGTCCGCTTCGGGCCCTAGATCGGTAGCTGGTGTGTGTCTTGCAGGGTTGTGAGCACGACATGGGTCTGGTAGCTGCGAATATTCGCGTCGGAGAAGATCTCGTGGGAGATCTGGTCGTAGCGCTCCATATTGGGAAGCGTGAGGATCACGACGAAGTCTGTGTCGCCGGTGACTCGGTAGACGTGTTTGGCTTCTTCTAGTTCGGTCAGGGAGTTCTCGAGGCGTTCTGTTGCTTCGAGGCTGTCGCGTTCGCACGACAGGTGAACAATGATGGTCAGGCCGAGTCCGATCGCGGTTGGGTCGACCACGGCGACCATGCCCGAGATGACGTTTAAGCGTCGCAACTTGGCGAGCCTTCTCTGCACCGCTGGACCTGACAGGCCGACCTGTTTGCCAAGCGTGTGTAGCGGTTGCGATGCGTCCGTTTGGACGAGCCTCAATAGATGCTTGTCAATCTCGTCTAACCGCACAGTTAGCACGCAAGATTCTTGCGTGCTAACGCAAAGAATGCAATCGCCGTGTTGGCGGGCGGCGGTACGTTGACCAACATGATCGACCTTCGAAGCGACACCGTTTCCCAACCAACAGATTCCATGAAACGCGCTATGAGCGCGGCGCCGCTCGGCGACGACGCATACCGCGATGACCCCACGGCGAACCGGCTTGAGGAGTCAGTCGCTGAGCTCTTGGGGAAAGAAGCCTCGGTCTTCGTAACTAGCGCAACGCAGTCCAACCTGTGCGCAGTTCTTGCTCAATGCCAGCGCGGCGATCAGTACGTATTGGCCCAGGGGAGCCACAATCAGCGCTTCGAGGCGGGTGGCACCTCGGTGCTGGGTGGCATCGTCGCTCAGCCGGTTCCCATGCAGGCCGACGAAACAATGAAGCTCGATGATGTCGACCAACGCATCATCACCGATTCCCACAACTATCACTTTGCCGTGTCAAAGTTGCTCTGTCTCGAAAACACAACCGACGGTCGGGTGTTGCAACCTAGTTATGTCGACGCTATTCAGACGCTGGCTGCACAGCGAGGGCTGAACGTCCACCTCGACGGAGCGAGACTCTGGAACGCAGCGGTGGCTTCTAGGGTTTCACCGAGTGAGATTGCGCACGGGTTCAACTCAGTAACGGTCTGTCTCTCCAAAGGCCTCGGAGCACCGGCTGGGGCTGTCCTGGCTGGTTCGACAGAACTAGTTGAAGAAGCACGACGATGGCGAAAGATGTTGGGCGGTGGCCTCCGCCAGACCGGGATGCTCGCTGCCGCTGGCCTGTACGCAATCGATCATCATCTTGAACGCCTCGCTACAGATCATGAAAACGCCGCAATCCTTGCCGCCGGGTTGCAGGACAACGACGCGGTTACCGTCACAGCACAGGACACCAACATGGTCTTCCTTGATGTCGACCCGAGCCTTCTCGCCAATCTCAGCGAGTGTCTCACCAACCACGGCATCAACGCCACCGTCGACGAGAAAATGCGGCTCGTCACCCACCTCGGCGTTTCCCGTGCCGACATCGACCTCACGATCAAGGCCTTCGGGAAGATCGGGTGACCATTGACATCAGCCGCACCGGCGGAGTAGTCGAATCCGCCAGACGGTATTGTTCGCCGTAATGACTGTGGTTTCGGGGTGAGGTGGTTTACCGCAATCCTCGTCGTCTTGGCCCTTGTAGCGGGCGGGTGTGGCAGTGCTGATCGGGATTCGACACGCACCCTCTCACCAGAGGTCTATGCAGACAAGTTGCACGGCGCATGGCAGGCAACGATGCTGGCCAATGAATCGGGCATCGCTCTGCAAGGTCTGTGGTTGGACGAACCAGGACCGGGGACCGAAATCGAATTGCTGTTCCCCGAGCAATGGTCAACTGATGACGACACCCATGTTGAATGGCTGAATCTCCACATCATGGAACGGTTCGGAATCGATCCCACATATGAGCAAATACGCGACGAGTGGGTAGATAATCTGAACAACGACATCTGGGTGTCAACGGCGCGGGCCCGAGAACTCATGAGCGCCGGGGTACTGCCGCCTGAGACGGGCGCCGCTGAACTGAATCCCGAAGGAGTTTGGTCGATCGATGCGCAGCTTCAGACGGAGCTGTTCGGCATGATCGCACCGGGCCTTTGGGGCGAGGCAAGGCGACGAGCCACCTACTTCGCACGGATCACCAACAGCGGACTTGCTGTAGAGGTCAGCGCTTTCTACGCCCATCTGTACTCCGAGGCCTTCGTGCAATCCAACATCGAATGGCTTCTGGATCGTGCTGTGAGGGCCGAACCGGTTGATTCTGAGGTCTCGGAGATTGTTGAGAATGTGAGGCGTTGGCACCAGGAGAATCGAGCCGATTGGCGCATCACTCGAAACCTGATCAGGGACGCCTACGACACCGACCCAGAATGGTGGGCGAGCCGCGTCAACTTCGCAGTTACGGTCATGGCCCTGCTATATGGCGAGTCTGACCTCATCGCAACGCTCAACATTGCGGGGCTGGCCGGCTGGGACGCCGATAACAACATGACCACCGCGGCTGGGCTGATTGGCATAATTGTCGGCTTTGAAGGGCTCCCGGAGTCGGTGAAGAACTCCACCGACGTCTACTTCAACCAAGACCTAATCGGCGGCGATTTGCCTGAATTCGACTCGGTGGCAAACATCGCGGACCGCACCCGCAAGCTCGGAGAACTTGTGATCAGGTCGGCTGGGGGGACGGTTGCCGACTCTGGTCTGGTTTTGCCGCTGCAGACCCCATGAACTTTGCCGCGTAGTGGGCCCCGAAGACGCCGGCGATCATGGCGATCGTGGTGGTGATGCTGCCAAGCGAAAGCAGGGGGACACCAACAATGGAATGGCCGAGGTTGCAGCCGCCCGCGACAGCGGCTCCCGCTCCCATCAATAGGCCACCTGACCCTAGTTGGAGGTATCGGCGGGTGTCTTCGCCGCGGATCCAGAGTGTGCCTGAGAGTTTCGCGGCGACGAAGGCGCCAGGAACAATGCTGACCAGGGCCAACGGGATCCAAATCGACGCTCCAGCTTCGCGACTTCCGCTCAAGGCATCCCAGACTGTGGTCGGCACTCCCGAAGTGCCGAAGCTGTAATCTGAGCCCTCAACGTTTACGAGCAGCCAGGCAATCGACGTAACTGCAGCCATGGCCAAACCCAGTGGCAGCCAGCCCCACAGTTTGCCCCTGGCCCGCGCTCCGGGCGAGGCGCGGTTGCCATACAGGTAGGCCGCTACGACAATTCCGACGGCTATCAGCAAAATGGGTCCGAATGGACCCAAGGCATTTCCTAGTGTCGCTGTTTCACCGCTGACTGTTACCGGACCTGCGTTCAGTTCATCTCTGAGGAAGCTGAGCGGGCCGTTGTAGGTCACGATGTCGCCGATCGCCCAGCCAGCAATTGCGACCGCTGTGCCTAGCATGCCATGGCCGAATTTGTAGAACATGCCGGTTACACAAGTGGACGCGACAACCATGCCGACGCCAAAAACGAGTCCGCCCGCGAGGTTCGCTCGCCAGACGAACGGCGGAATCCACGGATCGATCCAGCCCAATGCCTTCAGGAGTTGCACCGCGGGTACCGAAATTAGGAGCAGCAGCAAGTAGGCGCGCAAGAGGTCGACCTGGCGTGGCTTCCTAAGCAGGCCCCGCCAGGTTGAATGGAAACAGAGATCGCCGCGTTCCAAGACATAGCCCAGAAGGCCACCAGCAAGGATCGCCAGGAGAATGGCCATTCGAGAACCATATCCCGTTCGTCGCCGCGCAGCTCAGCGCTCCTAGCCGGAGAGACCTCTTGCTGGGGGTTGCCAAAGGCCCGCTGCTGTTTCGGTGGGCTCTGGTTCGGTCAAGGTAGGCCGGTTCGGAGTCGATGGGGGCTCGTTCCGGTCCCGCCGGCAAAGGCTCGTCCGAACGGCGTTGGCTCTTCGTAACCCAGCAGGTACGAGATCTGCTCGACCGGGATGTCGTCGGTTGCGAGATAGTGACGGGCGAGACGCTCCCTGGTCGAAGCCAGAACCGACTGAAAGCTTGTGCCTTCTCGATGAAGTTGCCGCTGAAGCGTTCGCGTGCTCACGGCCAGCCTCGCCGCTACCGCGTCGATCCCGGTCGGAGCCGGTGCTGTAAGAAACGCCGAGATACTCCGAGCACACAGCGTTGGCCTCGGACTCGGGGCCAACGACCGATATGGGAACCACATGGTTGCGGGTGGCAAGGCGAACCAGTCTTACCCAGAACAGCAGCTCAACGAGTTCGAGCCCTGCCGGCGGCGGGCCAGCAGCGCTCCAGTCTGGGCGGATAGTGGTGGCCCGTTTGGTGATCGAGATCTCGAGGCGCAACGGGGCGATGAGCGGCTTGAACTTCTGCACACGCAGAGCTGCTGCATTGAGATCGCGACCGCACAGCGCGGCGAAAATGGCGACGTCGAACACTTCAGCAGACATGGCTTCGACGATGCGGACCGGGAGAACAGATCACCAGCCAGCCCGGCTCGCCGCAACACATTTCCCGGCGAGACCCCGACGTCGACAAGCAGAAGCGCGGGACGGGCATCAACACTGAAACCGCGGCCGGACACGACATAACCCTAGACCTGAAAGGAAAGCGGAGATAGGCCGATCACGCCACTACCGAAGCGAATCACGCCACGCCTCAAGCTGGCGTATCCGCGAACCAGTTGGCGTGATCGGTCTGTGAGGCGGGGACATGCATCGCCTAACCTGTGCCAGGAGCGCAGGGGCGAGACAGCACAGACAAGCGCCCGTTCGTCGATCCCGCCGCTCTGGTCTCGCCCAAATCACCGACTGAAGGCGGACATGGCGTACACGACATCCTCCATTCCCGATCAGAGCGGCAAGGTGGCCATCGTCACCGGCGCCAACGGCGGGCTCGGCCTCGAGATCGCCAAGGGGCTAGCCGGAGCGGGCGCACACGTGGTAATAGCCGCCCGCAACCAGGATAAGGCAAAACACGCCCTCAGCGCGATCCTGACAGCGCACCCTGACGCGCAGCTCGAGATCACCGAAGTCGACCTCGGCTCGCTGGCCTCAGTGGAACAGGCAGCGACGTCCATCGCATCCAACCATCGGGCCGTCGACATCCTCGTCAACAACGCCGGGGTGATGGCGCTACCAGAAGGTAAAACCGCCGACGGCTTCGAGATGCAGTTCGGCGTTAACCACCTCGGGCATTGGGCGTTCACCTCTCGGCTGCTTCCAAGCCTCCTCAACGCGCCGGCGGCGCGAGTTGTCGCCCAGTCGAGCATGGCCCGACTAGCCGCAAGGAAGATCAACTTCGACAATCCGCACCTGATTGACGAGTACGGGCCGTGGAAGGCTTACAACCAATCGAAGTTGGCGAACTATGTGTTCGCCCTCGGGCTGCAACAACGCTTCGAGGCCGCCGGTGTCAACGCGATGAGTTTCGTCGCCCACCCCGGGTTCAGCAACTCCGACCTGCAAAGCACAACACAAGACCACGGCGGCGCCGGATTCCTCGGCTGGATCTCCCAGAAGTCGGCTATGGCCGGCATGGAACCGGCTAAGGGCGCACTCCCCGCACTGCGAGCAGCAACCGACCCGAACGTCAATGGCGGCAGCCTCTACGGTCCCCGGTTCACCTCGTTCGGCGCCGCGGTTCGGCGCCCGACGCTTCGGCCAGGAGTCGACAAACCTGCTGCCCAACTCTGGGAGGTCTCCGCCCGCGAAACCGGCCTTGAGATCGAACTCGCCCCGACCAGCTGATCGTTCTACCGCATCGGCTCGCAACGCAATAGATCAGCGGCTCTTCCTATCGAGGCTTGCCGACGCTGTCGATCTCGATGTCCTAGGTTCGGGCGAGATGTGGCGGTGATCCCCAACCTACTCATCGCAGCAATTGCGCTGCATCATGAAATCGGGGTTGTGCACGTCGACGCCCACTACGAGCGGATCGCAGAGGTGCGGCCGCTCCTCCACCGCAGGCTGCAGACTTCGTGACCAGCGTGCCAGGTTCGAGTTGTAAATGTGTCAGCGGTTGAGTAGCACCGGGATCTTGCGGGGGCCGCGGACCTGACCATTGGCCCAGGTGGTTTGCCGAGTTGGGTCCAACGAATAGTTGGGGAACGCTCGCAGCCACTCTTGGAGCCCCACCAGTAGCTCGAGCCTGGCCAGGTTAGAACCGACACAGCGGTGCACGCCGAGCCCAAAGGCAACGTGTCGGTTCTTGGCCCTGTCCAGTTGGAACTCTTCGGCATTCTCGAAGCTCTCAGGATCGTGGTTGGCGGCCGGGAACGTGACCAGCACCTGATCGCCCTCGTGCACTGGGCAACCTGCGACCACGGTGTCTTTGATGACCTTGCGGGCCATCGTTACCGGCGCGTAGTAGCGCAGGACTTCCTCGGTACCTGTTTGCCACAACATGTCGTCGTTTTCGACCGCAACCAAGCGGGAAACCTCGTCGTTGTTCTGAGCAAAGTGCCAAAGCCCCGAACCGATTGCGCTCCAGGTCGTATCGATGCCCGCGACGATCAGAAGCCTGACGTACCCGATCTTTAGGTCCCAGTCGACAGCGATGCCATCGAACTCGGCGTTGGCAATCATCGACAGCATGTCGTCTTGAGGGTTCTCACGGCGATCGTTGAGAATCGCGCCGATGTACTCGCCCATCTCCCCCATGAGCTCGACTCGAACCGCGTTGTCGCGTGGTGCTAGCTGGAAGTTCCGATAGATCCAGTCGCGGAACAAGTCGGCATCGGACTCTGGCAGCCCAGTGAGATGACAAATGCCGAACACCGGGATGTGTTGCGCGTATTGCTCGGCCGCGTCAGCACTTTCTACCCCATCGAGCTTGGCGATCAAACTGCGACAGTAGTCGCGCATCGTGTCTTCGATGGCGTTAATCCTCTTCGGATTGAACGACGGCAACAGCAACCGTCGGTGAGGTTTGTGATCGGGTGGATCCGAAGTAATCGGGGGTGCCGGCGACCGCGGGGCATCAGGACGGCTCACGCTGACCCAAATCGACGAGAAATGCTCGGTGTCTTTGGCGACTTGGGAAACGCCTTCCATAGTGACCGGCATGAACGCCCGTCCGTAGCGCTCGGTCGAGGCGACGGGGCACTGCTCGCGAACGCTGTTCCAAATGTCGATCGCGTTGGAGCCCCACTGATCGTCGAGCCAGTCCCAGTCGTGAAGCCAATCGGTTACGGGCGGTAGGTCCGACCCAGTTGCGGTATCTGACATTGTGTGTCCCCTACTCGTCGACTGACTACCGCCCCGTTCTCGAAGCGGCCGTGACCACACGTTAGCGACAGCGCGTCAACGGGTTCAAAACGTCTTTCGAATTCAGCCACAGTCTGTGGTATTCTCTGCCTAGACGGGCCTTCTGCGGCCGGTGCCTGTCAATCGTCCTTGGCTTGATAGCCCCGGTCTTTGGGAGCGACTGTCATTCGTCAAGGTCGCATGCGAGGTTTAGTCGTGAACGCTTTAGGTGGTACCCCATCAACGATTTTACGTGCCTCCGGTTCGTTCGCGCGCCGATGGCCGCTAGTGATTACCTTCGATGGTCCAGACGGTTCGGGCAAGTCGACGCTTGCAAATGCTCTAACCGAATGGCTGCAGGACAACGACGTCTCGGTCCGCACCGCTCGAAGTCGGCCTAAGAGCACCCAACGGCTTCGGACATCGGAGTACGACTACAACAACCCCCACAAAACTCGCCAACGGGGCCGGGTCGAGTCGCTCGCTCGGGTGGGCGCCAAATACGTCTTCTACGTCGCCCGCTGGATCGTGGAGGCCCGCCCGACCTCTAAGCCGACAGTACTAATTCGCGAGCGAGGCTGGCTCGACTACGCGATCGACTCTCGCCGCTACGGCCTGGCTCCAGTTGTCAAACCTTTGGTCCGAGCACTGAATCGCATATTTCCGCAGCCGGACTCATCTTTCGTCCTAGTTGGCGATGCCCAGGCGATGCACGATCGAAAACCCGACCTGGATGTGGGCGAGATCGAGAGAGTTGTCAGCGAGTGGAGTGCCCGAGCTTCGGCATCGAGCCGTCATGTGGCTCTAATCAACACAACAGATCAGACCACAGAGTCTGCTCTGGAGGAACTACTCGGGCGAGTGATCGAGAGCCCTGCCAGAACTGTACTCGGCACATCTTGGACATGAGCCGAGCCAATCCGATTCGGCGCTTGAGGCGGCAGAGTCTCCTCTCGCTGATGGGCGCAGCGGCGGGGTCCGTTGCCGGCTTCGGTCTTGTCATCGCTGCCACTCGCGGCCTCGATATCGATGAAGCCGGCGCCGCTCTCTTGGCTCTCGCCGTATTTAGCATCGCGAGTCGCATCGGTCAGATCGGAACGGGCACCACCATCGTGCACTTCATGACCACCAGACGGGTCACGAGTGCCGATCGAGACTTGCCGATGCTGCTTCGACACGCTCTAGCGCCAGTAGCGATCGTGTCGGGCGCACTTGCGGTCGCCATATTCACCAGCGCCGACATACTGAGCGACCTCGTCGATTCCGACGACCCGACCGACCTGACTTCGGCTCTTCGCTGGACCGCTCCGTTCATACCTGTCGCCGCGTTGACGACCGTGCTCCTCGACTCCACCAGAGGCTTCACCGAGATCCGACCGATGGTCATCGTCGACCGTGTTGGCCGGCCGTTAGTTCAGCTTCTCGGCATCGTTGCTGTTGTTGCTTTTGGCGGCGGACCAGAGTGGCTCGCATTGGCATGGACGGCAGCGTCGGTGCCAGCTCTATTTGCTTCGGCAATCTGGCTTCGTTCGATCTACCAATCGAGAGTTACATCCGGCCGCTCCGAAGCCCAAACCTCCGACGGCATCAAAGTCGACACGGGTAAGACATTCTGGGCGGTGGCCCTGCCCCAAACCGGGGTCGATGGCATCCGTACCATGGTTCGATGGCAAGACGGAATCCTCATCGGCATCTTGCTTGGTGCCAGCGAGGCAGCTATCTACGTTGCGGTTACGCGTTTGGTGAAGTTGGCATCGCTGGTCAATACGGCCTTTGCCGACACCATCGCCCCGCACGTAGGTGAGGCCATCGGTGAGCAAGACACCGCACGGGCCGCAGAGCTCTATCGCACATCCACATGGTGGCTCATCCTGCTGCTTGGCCCGATCTATCTGGCAACCGCTCTGCACGCAGACACATTCTCGCGAGTGTTCGGCAACGAATACACAGCCGCTGCTACCGCTTTGGTCATCTTGTCACTCGGCAAGTTTGCAGGCACGATTGTGGGTTCGGTCGAGTCGGTGCTGATTGTTAGTGGCAACACCGCGGTCAACCTCGGGAACCACCTGACCTCGCTCGTGGTAAATGTCGGCCTCAATCTGCTGCTCGTGCCGCGGATCGGGCTGAACGGTGCCGCTATCGCATGGGTTGCGAGCATTCTGCTCACGAACTACGGGCCCTACTTTCAGCTGCGAGCCCGAACCGGTCTGTCACCGTTTTCGGCTACGACATTTGCCGTTATCGCTGGTGTCGCTGCGGCCATGGCCGCTCCCGCTGCGGTGGTCGCCGCCACCGGGCCTGCCGGGCTCGCCGGAACAATCACCGCCTTGGTTATCTCGGCGAGCTTGTTAATGGCCGGAGTTCGACGGTTCCGCCGACAGCTCCATCTTGATGATCTGCGCAGTGCACCGGGCCGCGGTGCCGCGCCCAAGCCAAGCGCTGTGGCGTCATGTTGAGTGGCATCGCCAACGCATCCCGCTCCCGCTCGGCCTCATGGCCCCTTACGGCGCTAATTGGTGGCGTGCCTCTGTGGTGGGCCTTAGGCGCTGGTTCAATGGTCTGGATCGCCTTCGCCATACCCATGGGGTTGCGACTCCTAACCCGTACTCCGCTTCGCGTGCCTCGGGGCTTCGGCTTGTGGTTCTTGTTTCTCGCCTGGATGGTCGCCTCGGTCACCCAGGTCGAGGGTGTTAGGTACCTGTCGTTCGCATATCGCGGTCTGTTGTATTTGTCGGCGACGGTGATGTTCCTGTTCATCTACAACCTCACCGAGGAGGAACTACCCAAGGCTCGACTAATCAAGCTCGCAACCATCTACTTCCTCTGGGGAACCATCGGTGGCTATCTAGGACTCATCCTCGGCGAGGTGGGATTCACCTCTGTTGTCGAAATGATGCTGCCCGAGTCCATTCTCGAGAACAGCTTTGCACGCGACCTGGTGCACCCCGTCTTCGCTCAGGATCAGGACTTCCTAGGGTTCGTGTTATCTCGCCCCTCTGCTCCGTTCGTCTACACGAACGAATGGGGCGCAGCGATGGCGGTCTTGTTCCCGGTGGTCATTGCTGGATGGTCATATCTCGACCGCCGCTGGCACGCCTGGTCGGTCCTGATGGTCATCGCATTCTTAGTACCGGCGATCCTGTCGGTAAATCGAGGACTATGGGTCTGCGTCGTTTTTGCGGGAACATACGGATCGTTGCTCATGGCCAGAAGATTCGGCAGACGGAACCTGGCCTTGCTCGGAATCGCCGCGGTACTGCTAGGAGTTGTGGTTCTATTCACACCACTGCGAGCAGCAGCCGAAGGCCGATTCGACAGCCCCCATAGCAACAATGCCAGGCTCAGCTTGTACAGCCAGGTACTCGACCAGATACCCGACTCGCCACTGTTGGGATTCGGCGCGCCAACCACAAACGTCGAACGCCCCTTGCAACCAGCTGTCGGTACTCACGGCCAGTTCTGGACAGTGTTGTACTCACACGGAATCCCGGCGGCGATCTTCTTTGTGCTGTTCATCCTTTCGCTGCTCAAACGAACATTTCGACGGCGAAACAAGGTCGATATTTGGCTTCATGTGAGCGTGGCCCTGATTCCACTGATGATGTGGTTCTACGAGATGTTGGCCCCACCGCTGTTCATCGTGTTTCTAGCCGCCGCAACCTCCTTGCGATCCAACCCAGACGAGAACTCTGACAACGACGACGGCCCAGATCCCGGCGAGCTCGTGGTTCTTGAGCCGAGTGATGACACAACGACACCAAAGACGCTGCGGGCAGCCCTTGCTCTGTAGAGTCGGCTGCCATGACGACTGGAGTTGCCATAATTGGGCTCGGCATCATGGGCAATCGAATGCTGGCGAGCCTCAAGATGCATGATGGCTTTCGGGTCGCGGCCGCGTGGGATCCAAGCTCTGAGGCACGGGACCAGGCAAAGCTCGACTATCCAGACGTCCTAGTTCTAGGCGGAGCGACGGCTGCCGTCGACGTCGCGGGCGTCGACGTTGTATACATCGCTTGCCCACCCAAGGCCCATGCTGACTACATCTCCATGGCCGCCAAGGCGGGCAAGGCGGTGTATTGCGAGAAACCCCTCGGCGTCGACGTTGCCGAGAGCGCGGCCCTTGTCGAACTATTCGCCAGCCAAGGCATCATCAACGCGGTGAACTTTCCGTTCGCGGCAAATCTTCAGGTCGACTACCTCCAGGCGGCGCTTGGCGGGGGCCAACTCGGTGAAGTTATGAGCGTCGATCTCCAGCTGCACTTCAATCCATGGCCCCGCTCCTGGCAGAGCACGGCGACGTGGCTGGCGGAACGAGCCGAGGGTGGCTATCTACGCGAGGTCGGTTCGCACTTCGTGTTCCTGACCGAGAGGTTGTTCGGCGAAGCGACGCTGGTCCACTCATCAGTCTCCTACCCAGACGACGAGGCTTGTGAGACAAGTTTCGCGGCTGCCCTCGACTGCTCTGGCGTCCCGGTGCATCTATCGGGAACATCGCTTGGCGCAGGCCCCGATGTAGTCGAGTTCACGATCCACGGAAGCCACAAGTCGATCCGACTGAGCAACTGGAACGAGGTGTACCTGACCGATGGAGGGCCATGGGACCGACAAGAGATCGCCAACGCCGACGACCGACAGGCCAACAACCTTCGCTTCTTCAGTGACCTACACGACCTATTCGCCGGAAAGCCGAGCGGGGTCGCCACGTTCGCCGAGGCGCTTTCGGTTCAACGCCTAGTCGAAGCCATTTTGGGCGGGCCGCGGGCCGTCCAACCCGCCTAGATCCGGTTGGCCCTCGGCCCCGTTGGCGATGGATCATACGATGACAACCGACGAACCATGAAGTACTTACGCCGATTAGCGCTCCGCAGGCCATCCGAACCTCCGTCGTCGCATCAAACACCGCGACGCGCAATGGATGCGGCGCTCAGATCGGGTTTGAATCAGCACGTCCGCCCTCTTGGTTTCTCTGGAAGTTATCCGCACCTCCGACGGATTCAGGAGGATCGAATAGCTCTGCTCACAGTCCAGTTCGATCGATATGGCGGAAGGTTCGTGGTCGAGGTCGGGGTCTGCGGACTTTGGGGGAACCGCCTTCAGGATCCAGAATCATCGACCGTCTCCGGAGTCGGCCGGCTTCGCGCTCGCCTAGGTTCCGAGACGTTTCCGACGGGAGACCATTGGTTCACTTTCGGACCACACGCCGGACACAACGGCTCGACCAATCTTCAATCAGACTCGCGCTACAGGCGAGTCGCCGCCGAAGCAATGTCGTTCATCCAAGGTCAGGCCGAGGCGTTTTGGTGTGATACGCCACTAGCCGACTGAATGACGTCGATGTCTTTCAAGCACCCAGGTCGAATTGAGTGTTCCCGCCGTGTTACAGAAGTCGGCAGCCCGAGCGATGAACCGAGGAGTTACTGTGAACCCTATGGCCGACGGAGAGACCTGGACCGCCGAAGAACTCGTGGCGATGTCGCCGAACGAGCGGTACAACATCGTCAAGGCCGGCATCGTTACCGACCTCGATCAAATCCCACCTCAGTTTGTCGAGCGCGTGCGGGCCAATGTTCGAACCCACATCACGAAGACTTTTCGCCCAGCTCCCGACGCTTAGTGAGCGCCCGACGCGATGAGTCGCAAGCCCATCGAGAGGCGCGGTCATTGCTGCTAACGAGGTTCGGCGAGTTCGTGCTGCCAGGCGATAGGAGAATCTGGACCAATGCCATTGTCGACGCGTTAGCGACACTTGGTGTGTCGGAACGCAATGCCAGGCAGGCGCTTGCTCGGCTGCGAGGCCAAGACGTCGTCCGGCCGATGAAACACGGACGCAAGGCCAGGTGGCATCTGACCGAATCGGGCCACGAACTTCTGGCCACTGAGGCCGAGCGCATCTACAACTCCGATACCGAGCACCCAGCCTGGGACGGCCAATACCAAACCTTCATCGATGGGTTCGGCAAGGTCGAACCATCATCTAAAACCGACGCGGTCGGCAGCACTATTGCGATCGTCGATAACTGGCGGCGGTTCTCCTTCCTAGATCCGGAGCTTCCCGTCGAGCTGCTTCCAGAACCATGGTTAGGTCAAAGCTCGGCCCGGAAGTCGCTGATCAGCCGCAACACCTCGGCGGTCGCCCGCCGATACATCAGATGATCACAGTGGTCGACGATCGTCACCGATGCATTGAGTCCGATGGCAGCCGCAGTCTCGGTGGCCATGGCTTTGGTGGCGTACTCGTCCTCGTCGCCCTGGGCGATGAGTACCGGTACGTTCAGACCAGCAAGCTCGGGCCGGATGTCCCAGCTACGAAACCCCGGGCTTGTCCAGCCGCGGCTCCACGCATCAAATAGCGCCGCCGGGTTGGCGTGGTGGTTCGCTAGAAACAACAAGATCCGACCCGGCGAATCGCGCATCGCCCTTATCTCGCCTACACACACGTGTTCAACCCAAGTGTGGGCCGCTAGTGCGACCACCCCCGCAACTCGATCGGGCCGCAGAAGCCCACACAGCAGCGCAATCGTTCCGCCGTCGGAATGGCCTACCAACACTGCTGGCGATCCACCTAGCTGGTCAAGTAAGTCGCCGAGCACAACCGCCTCGGTGGCCATCCAATTGGCCGGCCAAGGCCCAGTCGGCACTGGCGCCGAGCCTCCGTGTCCAGCGCGGTTGTAGGCCACTACTCGACGTCCGGTTTCTTCTGCAATCAGCCGAGGAAACGGGCCCCACTGCCCAATCGACCCGAGGCCATCGTGCACCAGAACTATCGGAGCCTCAGCGGGCGATTCGGAGTTCCATTGTTGGATCTCGAGCGATCGTCCGCGGACCAGTATCGACGTCGGCACATTAGGTGTGCCAGTAGGAGAGTCCGCTGCTGTGGTTTCGTCGCCTGAGTTCGTTTCCATCGATTCGATCTACCTAAGCCTCAGTTTGCCTATTTCGATGATGGTCCACGTCTAGCCGAGCCCACGTAGTTAACAGTACGACACACGGTGCGAGATACCATTGCTGTTCGTCTGCTGACGATAGATCAACGCCCAGCCAGGGGCAGAGAGACCGGTAGCAACCCGTGGGCTCGACACACGAATCAGGCACCGATGGGTTCTCGGTGCAATCCGACGATGCCAGCGGAATTTTTGTTCGCTCATTCGGTGGCAACGGCCCACCGTTAGTTATCTGCCATGCCACTGGATTCCACGGTGCCGCCTATGGTCCCATGGCCAAGCGGTTGACCAACGATTTCACTGTGTGGGCCATCGACGTGCGCGGGCATGGTCGCTCGCCTTCGCCGGCAAGTGGCGACTTCTCGTGGAACCTGATCGCCCAGGATGTAGCCGCGGGAATAGCAGCTTTCAGTTCCGAACCGGTAGTCGCCTTCGGTCATTCGCTAGGCGGCGCAGCTCTCCTACTGGCCGAGCTAAACCAACCAGGAATGCTACGCGCTGCCTATCTATACGAGCCCATCGTGTTTCCGCCAGGTCTGCTCATTGGTCGCACCGAGAACTTGATGAGCAGCCGGGCCCGCAACCGACGGTCAATGTTCTCATCCCGAGCCGAAGTGGCGTGGCGCTACGCACAGAAACCTCCGTTCGCTCGTTTCCGAACTGATGCTCTTGTCGCCTACGTCGAGGAAGGGTTTGTCGACAACGACGACGCAACGGTGAGCCTTGCTTGCACACCAGAAGACGAAGCCAAGGCGTTCGAGTGTGAAGACAAGGTAACGACCGACCTCATCCAAGGGCTGGCCCTACCCGCGCTGATCGCCGCCGGCCACCCAGAAGACGGCCCAAACCCCGCCCGCCTAGCTCCTTCGGTCGTAGAGGCAATGCCAAACGCAACGCTTCGGGCCTACCCGCAGTTAGGTCACCTTGGACCCTTCGAATCTCCGGATTTCGTGGGCAAAGAAGTGCGCAACTACTTAGCCGACCACTGCCTTATGGCGAGGTAGGGGTCTATGGCGCACAACAAGCCAACCGCGATCGACTTCAGGGTCGACCCGTCGTCATACAACCACTGGCGTCTATCCATCGCCGGACCGGTGGCGACTCTGACAATGGACGTCGACCCCGACGCCGGGTTGCGTGGCGACTATCAGCTCAAAACCAACTCGTACGACCTAGCCGTCGACATTGAGCTGTACGACGTGGTTCAACGACTTCGGTTTGAACACCCGGGCGTCACAACCGTTGTTGTAACCGGCGGCCTCAACAAGATCTTCTGCGCTGGCGCCAACATCGGAATGCTCGCCACCTCGAGCCACCAGCACAAGGTCAACTTCTGCAAGTTCACCAACGAAACCCGCAACTCGATCGAGAACGCATCGGAACTCTCGGGCCAAACTTGGATAGCCGCAGTCAACG
This sequence comes from uncultured Acidimicrobiales bacterium, assembly GCA_964569385.1. GTDB lineage: Bacteria > Actinomycetota > Acidimicrobiia > Acidimicrobiales > Poriferisodalaceae > JAADHX01. The sequence continues at coordinate 48,962 of CAZMUM010000017.1, read as the reverse complement.
GGACAGCCGCTGGTGGTGGCTATGAACTCGCCCTCGCCTGCGAAGAAATCCTGCTGGTCGACGACCGTGCGTCGGCGGTCTCGCTGCCAGAAGTTCCGCTTCTAGCGGTCCTTCCAGGCACAGGCGGGCTCACCCGGGTGGTCGACAAACGCCACGTGCGCCGAGACCTAGCCGACGTGTTTTCGACTCGCACCGAAGGGGTGCGCGGTAAACAGGCCCTGAGTTGGGGCCTCGTGGATTTTGTCGCTCCAACCAGTGAGTTCGAAGCCTTGATCGAAGATCGCGCCAGCCACTACGCGGGTGTATCGGACCGTCCCGCCGACGGCCAACCGATCGTCTTCGAACTACTCGATCGCGCCATTGGCGACGACAAGATCGACTATGAACACGTGAGCGTCGGCATCGACCGCTCCCTGGCCACCGCAACCATCACCATCAGAGCGCCTTCGACCGCTCCGCCAACGTCAGTCGAGGTATTCGAAACCGAGGGCGCCAACTCCTGGATCATCGCCGCCGCGCGCCAGTTCGACGACGCAATGCTGCACTTGCGTTTCAATGAGGTCGACATCGGCACCTGGATAATCAAGACCACCGGCGACCCTGAAGGCGTGCTGCGCGCCGAGCAAATCCTGTCGCCAAAAGTAGAGACCTGGGCCACCCGCGAGGCGCGTCTCTACTGGCAACGGACCCTCAAGCGCCTCGACCTCTCGGCCAGAACAATCGTGGCCCTCGTCGAGCCAGGAAGCTGCTTTGTTGGCATGCTCGCCGAGCTGTTCTTGGCTGCCGATCGTAGCTACATGCTCGAAGGCCAATGGGAAACCTCCGACATTGCCGAGGCCAAGGTCGAGCTGACCGCCGCCAACCTTGGCTGGTTCAAGATGTCGAACGGGCTCAGTCGTCTAGAGGCACGCTTCTGGCAACGCCCCGATGCCTTGGCGGCTGCAAACTCTCGGGTGGGCGAACCGCTCGCTGCCCTTGATGCCTTCGACGCTGAGCTAGTTACGTTCGCCCTCGACGACATCGACTGGGAAGACGAAATTCGGGTCATGCTCGAAGAACGGGCCAGCTTCTCCCCCGATGCACTCACTGGCATGGAAGCCAACTACCGCTTCGTTGGCCCAGAAACCATCGAAACAAAGATCTTCGGGCGCCTAACAGCTTGGCAGAACTGGATCTTCCAACGTCCCAACGCCGTCGGTCCAGCCGGAGCGCTATTGCGCTTCGGCACTGGCGCCCGGCCCGAATACGACAAGGCCAGGGTCTGAAATCGTGAGCAAAGTAGACATCAATGCCAAGATCCCGAACAACGTCGACCTGGCCGGCGATCGCCGACTCCAGCGGGCCCTCGAATCGTGGCAACCCAAGTACATCAAATGGTGGGAAGAACTTGGCCCGGTTGCATACAAGACGAGCCCAGTCTACCTCCGCACAGCCGTCGCGGTCGGCCAGCAGGGATGGGCCCATTTCGACCATGTGTCGATGCCAGATTACCGGTGGGGCATCTTCATGGCCGACGCCGAACCAGACCGCAAGATCGCGTTCGGTGAGAACATGGGCCAAGACGTCTGGCAAGAAGTGCCCGGCGAGTACCGGGCCGATCTGCGGCGCCTCATCGTTGTTCAGGGCGACACCGAACCGGCATCGGTCGAGCAGCAACGACGGTTGTGCCTGACCGCTCCATCGCTGTACGACATGCGCAACCTGTTCCAAGTGAACGTCGAAGAGGGCCGCCACCTCTGGGCCATGGTCTACCTACTTCACCGCTACTTTGGCCCCGATGGCCGAGACGAAGCCGACGAGATGCTCGAACGGCACTCCGGCGACCCTGACAACCCAAGAATCCTCGGCGCGTTCAATGAAGAGACTCCCGACTGGTTGTCGTTTTTCATGTTCACCTACTTCACCGATCGCGACGGCAAATACCAGCTCGCGTCGCTGCGAGAATCGGCATTCGATCCGCTGTCTCGCACTTGTGAGTTCATGCTCAAAGAAGAGGCCCACCACATGTTCGTTGGCGCATCTGGCATTGCTCGGATCATCCAGCGCACCCTCGAGCTAATGCGCGAGCACGACACAGACGAAGTTCAGCCTCACGGCGGCGTCAGCCTCAAACTCATCCAGAAGTACATCAACTTCCACTATTCAGTTTCGCTCGACCTGTTCGGTTCCGAAACGTCGACCAACGCGGCCAACTTCTACGCTGGCGGCATCAAAGGCCGTTTCCAGGAAACGAAACGATCTGACGATCATCGCCTTATCAACATCGGCCGCAACGTTCCTGAAGCCACCAGCAGCGGAATCACCGACCGCGAAGTCACCCAGCTAGCGGCGTTGAATGAGACCCTGCGCGACGACTACGCGCTCGACTGCCAGAAAGGTCTGGTCCGCTGGAATCGGTTGGTGGCCGAAGGTGGCGTCGAGTTTGAGTTCCGGCTCCCTTATCTTGGGTTCCACCGTCAGGTCGGAACCTTTCGCGGCTACAACGTCACCCCAGACGGCCAGATCGTCGACGACAACGAGTGGAACACTGGTGTAGGCAGATGGTTACCCACCGACGCCGATCGGGCTCATGTGCAGTCATTGATGGTCGCGGTCACCCAGCCAGGAAAGATCGCCGGCTGGATCGCTGCGCCTACCTCTGGCATTCACCAAAAGCCGTTCGAGTTTGAGTACGTGAAGATCTAGATCGACACGAGGGCCTTGTCGAGAGCTCGAAGCGCGATGTCGATTTCGTCTTCGCTAACCGTGAGTGGCGGCATGAACCGAACAGCCACGCCAGCCTGACCGGTGGTCATCAAGATGACGCGGCTTTCGTCGAAGACATCTTTGACAACGGCCGACGCAGTAACGGCATCGACGAAATCGGCGGCAACCATCAAGCCAAGCTGGCGAATGTTGGCGATACCACCACGATCGGCCTGAAGCTGGCGAAGACCTGCCGCTAGCTGATCGCCGCGAGCCTGAACGTTATCGAGGAAGCCATCGGCGGTGAGAATCTCGATGGTGGCGAGCGCTGCGGCGCAAGCCATTGGGTTGCCGCCGTAGGTTCCGCCGTGGCTTCCAGGAGTCCACTTGTCGTCGAGTTCTTTGCGGGTACCGAGCGCCGCGAACGGGAATCCAGACGCAATGCCCTTGGCCATGCAGATGATGTCTGGTTCTACGTCGTAATGGTCGATAGCCCACATCTTCGCGGTGCGCCCGGCGCCCGATTGAACCTCGTCGGCGATGAACAAGATGCCGTGCTCTTGGCATCTGGCCGCGATGCCTTCAAGGAACCCAGGAGGCGCTGGTAGGTATCCGCCCTCACCGAGTACGGGTTCGACGATGACACAAGCGGTCTCGCTCGGAGCAGTCATCGTCTTGAGCAACGTGTCGAACCCGTCGAGGGCCTTGGCGACCTCGGCGTCGATGTCGTCGGCGTGGACATCGGGGAACGGCGCCACGAATATCCCGCTTGGAAGCGGGGCATAACCGGCTCGGTAGATCGTCTTCGACGTCGTCATAGCCATTGCCATGTGGGTGCGACCATGGAAGCTGCCCTGGAACACGATGGTGTTTGATCGGCCGGTGGCTTGTTTGGCCAGCTTGACCGCAGCCTCGGTGACTTCGGCACCAGAGTTGGTGAAGAAGAACGTATCGATTCCGGGTGGTGTGATCTCGTCGAGCTTGTCGGCGAGCGGCTGGAGCAGATCGTGGGTGAATATGTTGACCTGAAGGTGAAGGCCACGGGCAGCCTGGTTGGCGACGGCTTCGACAACCTTGGGATGCGAATGCCCCGTCGAGTTGACGGCGATCCCGGCAACGAAGTCGAGATAGCGCTCGCCGCGGGTCGTCGTAACCCACGAACCCTCACCCGAGGCGATCTCGAGGTCGGTCAGCTTGGTCCATACATTCGACAAGTTCGCCATTGGATTCTCCCCAATTCCAGACGCCAGTTTGACGTAATTGTTACTCCGAACGGTTGCGCTGGCAAGGCTGGTGATTGTTGAATCCCTACTTCTGCCAACGAGCCAGAATCGCCGCCGCCGATGCTTCGTTCTGAGTTCCGCCAAGACGGTCGACCCGTCCTGGGGTGTCGCTTAGAGCAGGAACAACACCTGGAACGGTCAACTTCCCGAGGCCAGGTACGTCGAGAGTGACCGTTGAGTCGCGAGCCTCGACCTGGGGATGGACCACGTAGTCGGCCACAGTGTTGACGATTCCGCACGGAACCGTGGCTATTGCACAGAACGCAACTATCTCATCGGCATCGTGTTTGGCAACCCAGTCGGCGACGAGGCCGTTGACCTCGTGGCGCCTCTCGATTCGAGCATGGCTCTTCGCGTAGCGATCGTCGACAAGGAACTCAGGCCGTTCCATGACAGTAGCCAGGCGGGCGAAGAGTGGGTCGTTGGTGCACGCGATCGTCACCCAACGCCCATCGGCCGCCTCGTAATTGTTGTGCGGCACCGACCTGTTCGTCTCGCTACCCATACGTTCGCGTCCTTGGCCGGTGTGGATGAACACCGGTACCAACTCGTCGAGAAATCGAGCAACGCCGTCGTACAGGGCCATGTCGATTTGTTGCCCCCGGCCAGTTTTCTGCCTCGCCGAGATGGCCAACATGACACCCAGCGCGCCATACAGGCCACAGATATAGTCGGCCAACGCCGACGACCCGCCTAGGCCCGGTGGCCCGTCGGGTTGGCCAGTGAGGTGAGTCATGCCAGTGAACGCTTCGGCGATTCTGGCTACCCCAGCTGTCTGAGCGAGAGGTCCGCTCTGACCGTAGCCGGTGACAGAAAGCTGAATCAGCCCAGGGTTGATGGCGCCAAGTTCGTCGTAGCCGAGGCCCCATTTGGCCATCGTTCCGGTCCTGAAGTTCTCTATCACGACGTCGGCTTCGGCAACTAGAGCCTTGATCTCGGCGACACCTTCGTCGGTGCGGAGGTCGACTTCGATCATTTGTTTGTTGCGGGTATCGGTGAACCACCAATACGTGTCGCCGGTCGGGCTAGCGGTGCCCAGCCTGCGCAATGGATCGCCAACACCAGGTTGTTCGACCTTCACGACGTCGGCGCCATGTTCGCCCAGAATCGAGCCTGCGAACGGGCCGGCCAACAGGGTCGCAAGATCAAGAACCTTCAGCCCGTCAAGTGCTCGTTGGCGCTCAGCCATGCGCTCGCTCGTTTCTTTAGATCGGCGCACTTCGGGCATTGCTGACGATATGCAATACTCGTTCGCTACCGAACGATTCACCCTATAAGCGCTCGCGTGAGTCCGTCTACACGGCACCGAGTCGAGACCGGAGCTTCAGATGACCGACAACGATTTGGTCACAATCGCAATCGACGACGAGGTGTGCATCGGGGTCGGCCAGTGCGAGTTACTCGAACCCGATGTATTCCGCATCGACGACGACACCGGTATTGCCGAGTTGGTGGGCGATGGGCGACTACCGAAAGATCGCGCCAAGGTAGCAATCGAGAAATGCCCAAGCCGCGCCCTTTCAATCGCCGACTAGGGCATCACCACTGAAGTAGTCCCGTCCACCGAAACGTTGCGACGGCGCGTGTTTGTTCACCCGTATTCCAGCGAAACGGTTTCGCTTTCGAGGATCGCCGTATCCACCAAGTGTGGTGGTAGCTCGAAGCCGACTTCGATGACTTCGTTAGGCGCACAAGTGAGTCGGTCGTCCGTTGGCAGGGTAATCAAGACAACGAGGCTCAGGCCCTCGGCGCCTTCGACTACAAGTAGTTCGCGGCGGCGGTCGGGCTGATCGCCCCCTGACGCACAAGCTCCTTCTTGGGTATCAAGCCTGATTGTGGTCCCGTTCCGTTCAACCAGTTTCCATGCCAGTGGACTGAACCCCAGCACTGTCGTTCTAACAGGACAATTCTCGGTTCCGTTGCCGACCTCGACGAGTTTGCCGCCACAAATAGGGGCTTCGATCAGATCGCCCGCGTCAATGACAGGCGGTCCTTGATCGAAGAACGACCCAAGATCGCTCACCGGCTGGTCGCGCAACCGTGGAGCACCGGCGTCAGCTATCCCTAGCTCAGAAACGACAAAGCCAGCCGACGAATCAGCACCAACGATCGTTACAAGATCGCCCGAGCGACGCCCCACGACGCTAGTCGTGTCTAGAAGGGCGTTAGTTTCAACCCCAGACAGGTCCAGAACGAGACCAACACTGCAAAGCGATCGAGCCTCGGTGTCACACAAGTACTGGCGACCGGTCGCTGTCTCGAACAATACGCCGGTCGCCGACAAAGGTTTGACGTAGATCGCTGCGCCCAACGGGCCATCGGACCCAGCTGTACAGCTCGAAGCCAACAAAACGACGCACAATACGAGTCTCATCATCACAAGGCTAGGTTGCGCCCACGGAGAGGTCGATCGTGTCGAGATCGACATTAATCGTGTATGTGCCTGCAAGGACGACATCCCCACATTGCGGGGCATCCCTTGGCCGCCAGTGAACAGCGTCTTCTTGAAAGTTCGTTCCGGTCACACGCCGCTCAGTCGCGCGCCGTCACGAATCAGGGCAAACTTACTGCTCGGAGCGACTCGATTTCTTCGATGAGGGTTTTGACCCACGTCTCGACCACGATTCGGCCCTTGTCGACCGTGGCCAGGGTGGCGTTGCCGTAGATCCCAGTGGGCGAGTACGTCCTGGACGTGCCGGGATTACGGCTTAGCCCAGGTAGATCGCGAGGGTCATAGTCGAGTTCGGCCTTGGTCATATCGACCGACTCTGGAGCCATGTACAGCATCATCGACGTCTCGATCTCGTCGGCATGGCTACCGCCTTCCTGAGATCCGACGACTTTCTCGACTTCGTCAAAACTGGCCAGATCCGTATATCGAGCCACGATGCCGGCGGCGGCCAGAAGGTCGACCGCCGGAGCCAAAGCCCGAACCGTCGAGACACCAGTGTTGAGTATGTAGAAACGGCGAGGTCCGAACGCGGCGAGGCTCCGACAGATGTCGACCACGACATCGCGTGCGGTGTCTTGGCGCAAACTCGTGCTGCCGGGGTACTCACTGAAGGCTGGGTAGTGGTGGTATCCGAGAGTCGGAGCCACCACCACATCACAAACTTCGAGGACCCGGTCGCGCATGTAGTTGGCGATCAGCAGGTCGTTCTTCAACAGCAGATGCGGCCCATGTTCCTTAGCCGCAGCGCCGATCGGCAGGACGACAACGGTGTCGGTGTCTAATACCCGTTCAGCTTCTACCCACGTGAGGTCTTCCAACAGGACTCCTCTTCTCACGACCCAACTCCTTGGACGACGCCAGAACCCAACTGTAGTTTCAGCTGCCTTAGCTCCTGGCAAAGGTTGGGTGAGTTAGCCACACCCCACGGCCTCAGGTTCCGGTTGCCTTGGATTCTGCTTCAGAGTCCGTCGAATGTGTCGAACCACCACGACTAGGCCGACCACAGCCTGGGCGAAGATGACGGTGAACATGAACGCTTCGATCAGGTCCAACGAAAGGTCAAGCTCCCATAACAATGCGTATGTGGCCGCGGCCACCACAGGTAACGGCACCAGAGCCAAGAGATGACGTCCTCGGACCCGCCCGCTCAACTGCTCGAAGAGACCAGGGCCGGTGGCACCCTGAGCGTGACGACGAAGCACCCATACCTGGATCGCGACATAGACGCCGAACATCGGTGCTGCCCACGGGATAGCAACGCTCCACATGACCAGCATCGCCGCCACCGCCGCGACGTACAGTCGCTTTCCCCACGCGCTTGGTTCAAAGTCGACCGGATTCACAAGCCGCCCCCACAACCAATGCATGGCAGCCAAGATCAACGAGAAGCTAACGGCATAACGAGCGAAGGCCATAGGGGCCAAGATTTCGAGTGGACCGCCCTGATCCTCGATCAGTTCTAGATCGTTGAAGTTGTCCGGCAGCAACATCGTGATGGACCACATTCCCCAGAACAAACCTATACCAATCGATGCCAAGGTAATCACTCGGGTTTGCCCATTTATCAGCCACAGATGCAGCAGGTACCACAGTCCAACCAAACTAAGAAAGCCGTGCCAGAAGCTGAACCATGCTGGGAAGAACGGGACGAAGGGCCCGCCGGTGTACAGAATCGGGGTGATGATGCCCTCAACCATGTAGGCGAAGATGGGGGCCACCAGCAGCAAACTTGACAGCGAGTTGACCTTGAACCGCTGAATGACCCAAAGCACAGCAGCCGATGCGGCGCCGTAGTACAGAGCCATTTCGAAGTGATCCAGTGGATTCGACGACCAGTACCAGAACATTCGCTCAGATGACACGCTGACGATTGCGCCCGTGATCATCAAGAACACGAACCGACCGAAACCAGCTCTCCAGCGTTTGAGTCGGGGAGTTGATCGGCTCATCAAACGGAATCTGCGTTGGTTTGGTCGCGACGAATCTTGGTCTTGAGTCATAGGGACAGTGTGAGAAGTCGAAGCTACGTCGCACATCGACTTTGAGGCCAAACCTTCCCGATCTTTAGGGTCCGCAAGGGCTACTCACCTGGCCTAAGGGTCGAGAGGCAAATGACCTTTCGATCGAAGCCCTATTCGGTGTCAGCTCCTACCATGGGAGCGTGCCCGATGTTATGACACGGTTGGCCGATGAGCTGAGGATCAACACGCCGCCGCCGAGCCTGCGACGTAGGGACCTTGTTTTGGTGGTCGTGCTCGTGCTTTTGCACGTTGAGGAAGTAATCACTGGCGACACTCTCTGGCCAGTAGCGACGTTGGTCGCCGGTTCCATCGCCGTCATTGCAACGCTGATACGTCGCTCGAACCCGCTCGCTGGGGTTCTGATCGCATTCGGAGTTCAAGCGGCCCTCGACTTCTGGCCAAGCACCCAGGAGCCCGAGGTGCTAGTTACGTTGGCCCATCTCGGAGCCCTAATGGCGCTCATCTATTCGTTGGCCAGGTGGGCCCCGCTAAGCAATGTCGGAATCGGGCTCGGGGTACTCGCCGTTGTGGGCATCGTCGGCGAATACGCAGTCCCTGAGGGTAAGACCACCACCGAAGTCGGGACTGTCCTCCTGTGGTGCTTCGTCGCCGCGTTGGCGCTCGCCATGCGCTACCGCTCCCGTTTGGGCCGATATCAGCGGGCCGAAACGCGGCACGAAGAACGGGAACGAATCGCCCGCGAACTGCATGACGTGGTCGCTCACCATGTTTCAGCAATCGCTATTCAGGCTCAAGCGGCACGGTCGGTGATTCACCAGAATCCGGCCGCAGCCGAACAGACACTCGAAGCAATTCACTCCTCGGCTTCGACAGCGCTCACCGAAATGCGCCGGATGGTTACCTTGCTACGCGAACCAAGTCGGGCCGGGGAGCTAACACCGACTCCTGGCCCGGACGCGATTAAAGCCCTCGCCCAATCGTTGGCGGGCAAGTTGACTGCCAACGTAACTATTGTTGGCGACCTCGAACAGCTACCAGCAGCGGTGAACAGCGCGGTGTACCGGATTGTCCAAGAGGCTCTCACCAACGTTGTTCGTCATGCCAGAAGAGCCACAACGGTTTCGGTGAACATCAACTGTTCGAGCGATATCGTTGAAGTCGAGATCGCCGACAACGGCGCGACACCGGGACCATCACGTACCGGGTTCGGAATCGTCGGCATGACAGAACGGGTACGGATCCTCGAAGGCGATCTGTCAGCAGGTCCAAGCGATGTCGGCGGCTGGACGGTTCGGGCGTCAATACCAGTCGAAAGTGTGTCGAAGTCGTGACTCAGTCCAAAAAGTTGCGAGTTCTCCTAGCCGACGACCAAGACCTAGTCAGGGCTGGGCTCAAAATGATCCTTGAAGCCCAACCCGACATCGACGTGATCGCCGAGGCGGGCAACGGCCGCGATGCGATAACCAAGGCGCTTCACCTTCGACCTGATGTGTGCCTCATCGACATCCGAATGCCCGAACTGGACGGGCTTGAAGTGACGCGTCAACTGGCGGGCCCGGGAGTCGAAGACCCGCTCCCTGTCGTAATCATCACCACGTTCGACCTCGACGAATACGTAACCGAAGCGCTTCGTTCGGGCGCCAGAGGGTTCCTCGTGAAAGACGTTTCGGCCGAACTCGTCGTCCAAGCCGTGCGAGCAGCCGCCGCTGGCGATGCGCTCATCTCACCATCGACCACCGCTCGACTCCTTGATCAGTTCGCCCTACGCTCCGAAACAACGCCACCCGCTCAGCCGGTCGAGCCACTGACCGACCGCGAAGAAGAGATAACTCTCGGCATCGGGCGGGGCCTGACCAATGCCGAACTAGCAGCGACACTTCACGTCTCGCTGAGCACAATCAAGACCCACGTCAACGCCGTAATGCGCAAGGTCGGGTCTCGCAATCGGGTTCAACTGGCCATTTGGGCCTACGAGACCGGCCGACTCCCAGCCGCGGACTGACGCACTCTCCCCCGCCAAAATCCAAGACCTCCACCGTCAGCGGCAAACGGCCGCGGGCGCGCGTTTCCCGCTGCCAGGAGTGGTCTTTCGGGGTATTGCTCGAACGAAGTGAGAGTGAAACCCCGGTTAGTGGCCGAAGGCCGCGGCGCTGCCAGGAGTGGTCTTTCGGGGTATTGCTCGAACGAAGTGAGAGCGAAACCCCGGTTAGCAACCGCAGGTTGCGGCGGCTACCGTCGACGACATGGAACCTGTGCGGTATGTCGACCTGCTCAACGAGCGTT
>CAZMUM010000017.1:0-38177 GCA_964569385.1 uncultured Acidimicrobiales bacterium | reverse complement strand
GCTACCGTCGACGACATGGAACCTGTGCGGTATGTCGACCTGCTCAACGAGCGTTACAAACAACAAGGATTCCCCGAATACAAATGGACCGTGAACGACGACGCTCCGCTCACCCCGCTCGTGAAGCCGCTGTCCGAGTGCAGGGTCTCGATGCTCACCTCCGGTGGCGTGTCTCATTGCAGCCTCGAACCCTGGGACGCATTTGCTCGAAACGACTTTCGGCTCGACACAGTCGACCCAACGGCCACCGCAGCAGACTTCGAGGTCAACGACAGCTACTACGACACAACAGACGCCAACGTCGACATCAACTGTGTGTTCCCAATCGACCGGCTTCGAGAACTCGACGAACAAGGCGTCATAGGGTCGGTCGCGCCGCGGCTGTGGTCAGGGTTTATGGGTCGTATCTACAAACGCACGGAGGTAAGAGAAGTCCAGGCTCCGGCGTTAGCCGCCGAGCTACACGACGACGACGTCGATCTTCTCCTGCTGGTGCCCGCCTGACCTCTCGACCACCAGACCGTCGGTCTGGTCGCAAGGGTTATAGAAGAGTCGGGCATCCCAACAATGTTGGTGTCGACGGGTCTTGATCTCACCAGGCTGGTGAAGCCGCCCCGGTCGTTGTTCGTAAACTTCCCCATGGGTAATCCATTCGGGCCCCCAGGCAAAGCCGACTACCAGCGGCGAATCCTCACCGTGGCCCTTGAACTCACCTCCACAATGACTACACCCGGCAACATAACCGAACTAAGAGACACCTGGCCTATCGACTTCCAAGACAAGGTCGAAGCCAGTCTGCTGATGGGATAGAACATGACCGAAATCACCGTTCGCCGAATGGCCTTCGAGTGGCCAGATGACCTTCCAATACTCCCGAACCCCGATGACATCAGTCAGTCGTGTGAGCTAGTGGCTCTATCGTTCACGCTGCCGTATCTTGAGCCGTACCTCATCAGAACTATGCGAGTAGCGGGCAAAGAGGACATCTCGCCCGAGCTGGCCCAAGACCTTAAGGCGTTCTCGAAACAAGAAGCCCAGCACCACCAGAACCACTCGCGCATCAACAACATCGTCCGAGCGAAGCTGCCACCCGAAACCGCGCTCGCGGTGCGGGCCCTAGAAGACAAGCTCGAAGCCGACTACCAGCGCTACACAGAGACCAAGAGCCTGAAGTTCAATCTTGCTTACGCCGAAGGTTTCGAGGCAATGACGTTGGCCTTGGCGCTGTCGTTGCTCGCCACGCCTCCACAGGGGTCCGATGAAAGTTGGGCGAACTTGCTTGCCTGGCACCTGGCCGAAGAGGTCGAACACCGCACCGTCACCTTCGATGCCTACGACAAGATCTACGGCGGCTACCTCTACCGACTCTTCGCCGCGACGCGATCGCAGCTGCACTATCTGTGGTACATCGTGAACTTGGCGGTTGTGCTCGAAACCAACGAGAGGGGTAAGGCAATCGGCCGATCCCGCGTGATTCTCGACATGCTCAAGCGCCACCGCCGCCTCGGGACGTTAGGCCGCTATGCCAGGACGCTGTCTCCTCGCTACAACCCAGCCAAGATCGACATGCCCAAAGAGGTTGTGGATCTGTTGGCCATGTACGACCAGCTAGCGGCTTGATCAGTCGGTCAAACGCCTCGCCACAGCGAAACTAGGGTCGAAGCCATGACCCACAACCACGGGCCTCCTCTTGACGATCATCAGTACACCGTTGGTGGCCTAGCGGCCTATGAGGCCGTGTACGGAACCGACTTCGTTAGCCCTGGTGGCGAACGAACAACACGAGAAATTCTGGCTGCTCTCGATCTGACAGACCACACGTCGATTCTCGATGTCGGGTGCGGCCTCGGCGGAGCCGCATTCATGATGGCCAAAGACTTCGGGAGCTCAGTAGTGGCCATCGACCTCTCGCAGAACATGGCGACCGAGGCTGCCATTCGTGCCAAGAACTACGGGCTAGACCAGTTGGTAAACGTGGTGCACGCCGACATCATGACCTTCGCTGGTGACGAGACGTTCGATCTCATCCACAGCCGCGAGGTGTTTCTACACATCCGCGACAAAGCCGCACTGCATCACCAACTCATGTCGCTGTTGAGGCCCGGCGGGCTACTAATGTTCACCGACTACTGCCACGGACCAAACGCGCCCAGTGAGTCCTTCGCGGCCTACATGACCGACTTCGGATACGACCTACGCCCCGTCGACCACATCGGACAGCTTCTCGTCGACACAGGCTACGAACACGTAGAAGCCACCGATCGGACCGACGAGTTCATCGCGATCCACCGACGCGAGCTTGATGAGCTTTCGACCCTCGACCTATCCGGACCGAAGATCGAAGAACTCAAAGATGGGTGGCAGGCAAAGATCGCACGGGCCGAATCTGGAGAGCAACGCTGGGGCTGGTTCCGAGCAGTCAAGCCACTCCTGCATCGATAATCCGCTGCTGTATCTGACCTGCATCGGTAATCCGCTGCTACATCCGACCTGCATCGATAATCCGCTGCAAGAATTGGCGGGTTCGTGGCTCTGCTGGATCGGAGAAAATCTCCTTGGCTGGCCTGTCCTCGAGAATCACGCCATCGTCGAGGAAACAAACACGATCGGCCACATCGCGGGCGAAACCCATCTCGTGGGTGGCAATGATCATCGTCATACCATCGTCCTTCAGGCCTCGAATCACCCCGAGAACCTCGGCGACAAGCTCAGGGTCGAGCGCAGATGTCACCTCATCGAAGAGCATCAGTTCGGGGTTGGTGGCCAACGACCGAACAACGGCTACCCGTTGCTGCTCGCCCCCAGAAAGCCGGTCAGGGTATTCGTCGATTTTGTCGGCAAGCCCGAACTGTTCGAGCAAATCGCGGGCCCGCTCAACAGCCTCAGCCTCAGGAACCCCGTGAACCTTCATCGGACTGAGCGAAATGTTCTTCAACACCGTCATGTGGGGGAATAGGTTGAACGATTGAAAGACCATGCCCATTCTTTTGCGAACGGCCGTGGGGTTCATGGCGCCATCAACAATCGACTCGCCGTCGAGCAAGATGTCGCCGGAGTCGATCGTGACCAACAGATTCGTGCACTTAAGCAGCGTCGACTTCCCAGAACCAGACGAACCAATAAGACACACGACCTCGTGCTGATCGACAGCCAAGTCGATGTCCTGTAGAACCGTCTTGTCGCCATAAGCCTTTTTGACGTCGAGTAACTCGATCTTCGGTGCCATCAGTTGCCTACCGCCTGCTTGAGTTTGCGATCTCGCTCGGTGTACCAGTCGGCAAACCGGGCCAGGGGCACGCTCACTGCCAAGAACAACACGGTCGCGGCCATGTAACCGGTGTAGTTGAAAGTGCCCGCGGTGTAGATCTGGGCCTCGCGGACGCCCTCACGAACTCCAAGAACGAACACCAGCGCAACGTCCTTCTGAAGGCTTATGAACCCGTTGAGCAGCGCCGGAGTGACATTGCGAATCGCTTGCGGAACAAGAACGTAACGCAAGGCTTGAAACTGAGTTAACCCCATGGAACTAGCAGCCATGCGCTGACTCTCGTGAACCGACTCGATTCCAGCGCGATAGACCTCGGCGGTATAGGCGCTGTAGCTAATGACAAGAGTGGCAACGCCCCAGAACAACGGACTGCTAGGTACACCCTTGAGTTGAAGCGACGGTATTCCGAAGCCCAGCAACAAGATGAGCAGAATAATCGGTATGCCGCGCACCAGGTCGATGAAGATGATGACCAAAGCTCGTAGCGGGAAGAAGGCTGGCCCTCGCAGCGAGCGAATCATGGCCAGCATGAGCGCTATGCACAAAATGAGCACCTCAGCGACGAGGAACATCTTGATGTCTAGCCAGAACCCGCCAAGAACATCGGGCCATGCGGCTATGAAGTGTCTTGGGCTAAAGAACTGTCTCTGGACCGCGGGCCACGCGTCGGAGGTAAGAATCCACCACAACACCAGCGCCCCAAGAGCGACGGTCGAGCCCGCGGCAACGAGTGCGCCACGGGCCCCTTCTTCGCGAAAGAGTTCGCCCCGGCCGCCCCCGCCCGGGAACAGGCGGACGCGGTCGAGGTCAAGCTCGGGAGCGCTCAAGTTTGTTAGCCGGAGATCTCAGGCACGCCACCGTCCTGAGTAAGCCACTTATCTTCAAGAGCCTGACGAGAGCCGTCGTCGTCGAGCGTCTTAAGCGCACGATTGACGCAGTCTCGTAGCGAGTTGCCATCGGCAAAGAGCATGCCGAAGTTATCGGGCTCGGCCGCAGCAGAGGAGAACTGACCAGCAATCACCGCACCATCGAGCTGAACAGCTGTGAGGAAATACGCTGTGGGAAGATCGACAACTAGCCCGTCAATCTGGCCAGCAGTCATCGCCGCGGTGAGAGCCGAGTTGTCGTCATAAACACTGGCATCGGAGTCTGGCTGGATCTCATCTTCGATGAAGTCGAGGCTCGTCGTGCCGATCGCGGCACCGAGCTGGGCCCCGCTCAGGTCGGCGCTGGAACCAGCGGCCGCGTACTCCGAATCGGCGAAAGTGACCAGGGCTTGACGGGTCGTGTAATACGGATCGCTGAAGTCGACAACCTCGTCGCGTGCATCGTTGATCGAGTACTGCTGAATGTTGAAGTCGAAGTCTTTAGCGCCTGGCGCAACGGCTTCGTTGAAAGCAGTTCGGATCCAGACCACGTCGCTTTCTGCGAAGCCCATTTCGGCGGCTAAGGCGTAAACAAGCGACGCCTCATAACCGGTTCCCGACTCGGGTGAGTCGAAGTTGTCGTCGTCGCCGACCCACGGTGGGAAAGCGGGCTCGCCTGTCGCAACCGTCAGCGTTCCCGCCGTTATGAGGTTGAGGTCGGCGACCTCGCAAGAGCCGCCGCCGTCGCCGCTTGCGGCATCATCATCGGAGTCGCCACATGCGGCCGCCACGAACGCCAGCGCCAGCAGAACGGCCACCAACTTCATCAAACTTCTTCGGGAGTTGAACATCATTTCCTCCAAGATCAACTGAGGGCCCGACACTACTCGGTGCCGCTGTGGGTGCGTCAGTTATTGAGCTGCGCAACTGCGGCATCGATCGACTCAACCGCTACGTCTACCAACACCTCGAGTTCATGCTCCGAAACCGTCAAAGCCGGCCCGAACAACAAGCCATCAGGAACACCAGCCGACCCGGCCGGGTAGATCCAGCAATCGCGTTTCAGGGCTTGGTGCACGACCGGCATTGTTAGCTGGCCATCAAAGGACTCACCCGTTGCTCGATCCTTAACTAACTCGACGCCTTGCAGTAAACCAAGGCCTCGTATGTCGGCAACGTTTGGATGCTCGCCCAGACGATCTTCGAGGAGTGCCCTAAGACGGTCGCCCAATACCGCAGAGCGTTCGACAAGCTCCTCATCTTCGATGATCTGAAGAACTCGGTCGGCAATCGAGCAGGCCAGGTCGTTGCCACTGAACGTGAAGTACATGATCGAACCCTCCGACAGTGGTTCGACAACCTCATCGGTAGCAAACACCCCTCCGATCGCGGCATATCCACCGGCCAGGCCCTTGGCGCCAACTAAGAGATCTGGCGTGACAGACCAATGGTCAACACCCATCTTCTTGCCGGTCCGCCCGAACCCGGTCATGACCTCATCGGCGATGAGCAAAATGTCGTTGTCGGTGCACAACCGACGCAGGGCCGGCCAATAGTCGTCAGGCGGAACAATGGCTGCTCCTGACGCTCCGATGACCGGCTCGGCGATGATGGCCGCGATACTCGCCGGGTCCTCTGCTTCGACAACCTTGGCTGCGAGTTCGGCGTCGTAGACGTCGATCTTGGGTAGATCCGTGATCCATCGGCCCAAGCCCGCACGACGTCGGTCGTGGTTGCCGACCGACAACGAAGCGAGCGTCGACCCGTGGTACGAGATCGAACGCCCCAGTACTTTCCACTTGTTTGGATTGCCCTTGGCTTCGTGGTGTTGGCGGGCGATCCGTATCGCGGTGTCGACCGATTCCGATCCGCCAGACACGAATAGGCAACGAGTAAGGCCCGCTGGTAGCCAGCGATCGGTCAGGCGCTCGATTAGTCGGACTCTCGCCTCGGTTGCAAAGGTCGGCAAGGTGTAGCCGCCACCCCTGATGGCCCGAGCTGCGGTATCGGCAATCTCGGCTCTCCCGTAGCCGATGTTGTTGACAACAGCTCCTCCAGCACCATCGAGAATTCGCCGGCCATCGTCGGTAATAAGGTAGTTACCAACGGCTCCAACTATGCACAGGGCCGGCGTACCGGGGATGAACGGATACTTGCGGGCTCGTTCTGTCTCCATTGGGGCACCGTACTTCAGCGACGGGATACGACGCTACGAGTGCAGCCGACAGCTCTGAGGGCCATAATCTTCATATGGCTACTTGCGATCTCTTACCTTTGATACGCCGTTCGGTTATCGGTAACGACGAGGTAGTCGATGGCCCCTTCGGGCCAAGGCCGGTTAGTTATGCCGACTACACCGCATCGGGTCGCTCTCTCTGCTTTATCGAGGACTACATCCGTACAGCGGTACTTCCTCTTTATGCCAACACTCACACCGAGTCGTCAGGCACAGGCCTTCAGACATCTCGATTCCGTGAAGATGCTCGCAACATCATCGCCGACTGCATGGGCGCCACCGACGAACACGCCGTTCTGTTCTGCGGAAGCGGGTGTACGGCGGCCATCGCCAAACTCATCGGAGTGATGGGTCTGCGAATTCCGTCCGTCCTCGACGATGCCCATCACCTATCAGATCACATTCCTGAAGCCGACCGGCCAGTTGTATTCATCGGTCCCTTCGAACATCACTCCAATGAACTTCCGTGGAGGGAGTCGATCGCCACCGTGGTCACGATCGACGAAGACGCCGATGGTCATCTCGACATCGACCAACTGGAGCAGCAGCTCGAACTCCATGCCCACCGCACGCTCAAGATTGGGTCGTTCTCGGCAGCCTCAAACGTAACCGGAATCATCACCGACACACGCGGCGTGTCGGCCATGCTGCACAAACATGGGGCCCTCGCGTTCTGGGACTTCGCCGCGGCCGCACCGTACGTCGAAATCGACATGCAAACCAAGGCATCAGGCGCGGAGTACTACGACGCCGTTTTCGTCTCGCCGCACAAACTGATCGGCGGACCTGGCACACCAGGGGTGCTCGTGGCTCGCCGCGAACTGTTCACCAACCGCGTGCCCGACGTACCCGGAGGCGGCACGGTCAGCTACGTAAACCCAGAAGCTCACGGCTACCTAACCGACATCGAGCACCGCGAAGAAGGCGGAACACCTGCCATCATCGAGTCCATCCGGGCCGGTCTTGTGTTCCAGTTGAAGAAGGTCGTCGGCGTCGATGTAATCCGCGAACACGAAGAACGATTCGTACGACGAGCCATCGCAAGCTGGGAGGCCAATCCGAAGATCCACGTGCTTGGCAACCACGACGCCGAGAGGCTCTCGATCGTCTCGTTCGTGGTCAAGCACGGCGACAACGGCTTCTTGCACCACAACTTTGTCGTCGCACTCTTGAACGATCTTTTTGGCATCCAGTCACGCGGCGGATGCTCATGCGCCGGACCCTATGGTCATCGCCTTCTAGGAATCGACCTCGAACAATCACACGAATTCGAGCGCGAGGTAGGCCGCGGGTGCGAAGGCATCAAACCAGGCTGGGTACGGCTCAACTTCAACTACTTCATCGACGACGACACGTTCGACTATCTAGTCGAAGCAGTCGTCTTTGTGGCCAACCGTGGAGCCGAGCTTCTAGCCAACTATCGATTCGAACCCCAGTCAGGGTTGTGGCTTCACCGAAACCCACGGCAGGTGCCGATGAGCCTCCACGACATCAGCTACAGCTCCGACGGGCTTCACTACGAAGACCACCGCACCAGGCTTGGCAACGTGCCATTGTCAGATTTCATCAGCCAAGCTCACGATATCGCCGATGCCGAGGCCGGCAACACCCCACTCCAACCGCCGTCGACAACCGAAGACTTCGAACACCTGCGTTGGTTCCCGTATCCAGCGGAGTGCGGGATAGGCGTCAAATGACCAACGACGGCGCCAACGACCGAACGGCGATCCAGGTGCTGATCAACGACCTGTACGCTCGCGAACTCAACGACCTCGGCGATGCCGGAACCTACAAGCTCCTCGACGAAGCTCGCCGCTGGGATGTGAGCGGCACCCTGGCCAACCGAGGGGTTGTGTGTTTCGGCCACGTCGGAGTAGCCGACTGCGGAGTTCACGCAGCCGCCGCGGTCAATGCCTGCCTCGACACCGGCGCCGACACGGTCCTCGCCATCAGCGTTCTGCACGCGTTCACCGCCGAGATGGACAACGCGCGGCAAGCGGTAACGGCTGGAGGCAAACCCTCCGACCACGAAACCTGGGGCATTCAAGGCCCAGGGCTCGACTTCAGAACTGAGTGGCAAGGCGACCACGCCTTTCGGATCCTTCGCCACTTTTGGGATGCCGAAACCAGACGCCGAGGCATCACCGACCGGCGACTCGTCGAGCGCTATCCCTTCCTGGCCGGAACCCATCCAGCCGAGCTTCCGAACTACGACGAAGTCGCGTCAGTCGCGGCCGATGCCGTCATTGTTGCGACCGCCGATCAGTTCCACCACGGAATCGGCCACGGCACACCGAGCCAGGAAGCCCTCGACCCAGAACCCCACGGGGTAAGGGCCGCTTGGGCCAGCATGGAAGCTGGTTTCGAGTACATAGAACATCGCGACTACGCCGGGTATGAGCAGCATTGTCTACGGGCCAAGAGCGACGACCGCGACTGTGTACAGCTATTCAGCGAACTACGCGGCCCGCTTCGAGGCAAAGTGCTCGACGTCGCCTACACCGACTCGACCGACCTCTACGAGCAACCGGCCCCAACCTGGGCCGCCGGAGGCTTCATTACTTTCGACACCGTCTGACAGCGGCGGCCCACAGCGGCGGAGTCACAACGATTCGTGCGAGTTGTAGATCGACCGAATCCACGACGCATGGGTTGTGAGCCGGTTACCGAACTCGACCCAATCGCGCTGGGACGGGTCCGACCAGAGAACCTCGGCGAGTGCGCACATCCGCGGCAGCACCATTGATTCCAGCCTTGCCATGTCGGGTATCAGTTCGGTCCAGGCATTGGCTTGGGCACCGAGAACGTGGGCGATCGCGACCGGGTCACTGAGGCCCTCTGTCGGTTCGAATCCGTACACATGCTCGAGCGTCGTCGGTTCGGCCCAGTCGGCGCCGGGGTCGAAGCCCTCAACGGTCTGGCGATAGTCGAAGTACAAGTGCGACTCCGGCGCCATGACGACATCGTGTCCGAGCGAGGCGGCGCGTTGGCCGTACTCGACGCCTCGCCACGACATGAGCGCCACCCCACTTGGAAGGCCACCATCGAGCACCTCGTCCCAAAAGACCGCAGTTCGGCCGATACCAGCGAGGTAGTCCGCAACTCGCGTACTGAACCACGTTTGAAGCTCAGATTCGTCAGTCAGACCAACGACTGCCACTAATCGTCGACATTTGACACACGCACCCCAGCGGTCGACTGGGCATTCATCGCCACCGAGGTGAACGTACTGGCTGGAAAAAAGCTCGACGACCTCAGCGAGAACCCGTTCGACGAACTCGGTTGTTGCCGGGTTTCCAAGACACAGGACATCTTTGTGTATACCCCACCTCGTCGAAACCGCGAACGGACCACCAGTGCACGACAACTCGGGATGAGCGGCCAAGACCGCCCTCGTGTGCCCTGGGAGATCAATCTCTGGGACAACGTCGATGTGTCTTTGGGCCGCGTAGGCAATGACATCTCGAATCTGATCCTTTGTATAGAACCCGTTGCGACTGGGCTCCTTGCCCGCCCGCTTCGCTCCGACCGATGTGAGCATTGGGTATGCATCGATCTCGATTCGCCAACCTTGATCGTCGGTCAGGTGCCAGTGGAAGACGTTGAACTTGAACGTGGCCAGCAGATCGAGAAACCGCTTCACTTCATCGACCGAGAAGAAGTGGCGGCTGGAGTCGAGGTGCATTCCCCGCCAGCCGAAACGGGGCCGATCAGAGATGTGCAATGCCCGAAGAACAACACTTCCGCCGACCAGCTCGTCGCTATCTGCATCGACCGGCAGTTGGCTCATCACAAGTTGATGAAGCGACTGCGCGGCTCGTACCAAACCTGCCGGGTGAGTAGCCACCAGCTCGATCGAGTCGTCGGAGATGCTCAGCTCATACCCCTCGTCGAGTGGCGTAGCCTGGCCGACGGCCTCACCCAGTTCGTCGGCCAAGCGCAATCGAATGGCGCCTCGTTCTGCTACCGCCGGTTTCGTGTCGCCGCCGCGGTCGACGACGCCAATCTCGAGTGTCAACCCACATGGTTCGGCCGCCAGCGCCGATCGTAGATAGTCAGCTACGCATCTGACCTCTTGGTCGTCGGTACCGAGCTCGATCATGCAAGACTCCGAGAGAGCGAACGAACCGGGCATGAGTGTGAAAGTTGTCGGCTTCGGAATGATCATTAGATGACCCAGCTAACACGACGGGGTACCTCCGTGCGACAACATCACCACCAACCACCTCGATCATTTGCGATTTCTGGCTGATGCTCTTTCTCGCGGTACTGGCCATAGCGGTCGCAGCAGTCGATTGGTGGGCGGTGGGTGCCGACAAACGCCAGGTCGAACAGATAGCCAAGCCTCTGGTCATGATCGTGTTGATCGGTGGGGTGTTCGTCGTCGACATCGACTCGACCACGGTGAGGTTGCTAGTAGTCGGAGGTCTAACTGGCGGCCTGATCGGCGACGTGTTGCTACTACCAAAGATCAACAACTTCATTGGCGGGTTAGCGGCGTTCTTGGTCGGTCACGTTCTGTATATCGCCGCATTCGTCGCTCTGGATCAAGAGGCCGCTTGGCTAGCGGCTGGAGTCGCGGCAATGCTGCTCTTCGTCCCTGCCGGTCGAACCGTTCTCGGCTCAGTGCGTACCAGCCGGATCTTTGTCCCGGTTCTGGCATATGCCGTTGTTATCGGCGTCATGCTCATCGTTGGAGTCGGAACAGGTCATCCGCTGATTGCCCTCGGAGCGCTGTTGTTCGTCGCATCGGACACCCTTCTAGCGACCGACCGATTCGACATCCCGCGCACCGACCGACGAATGTGGGTGCACGTCCTCTACCACCTCGGCCAGATCTCGATCGTCGCCGGCCTTTAGTCGACTACAAGTACTGGCCACGTTGGTGAAACCAGCTGCACGAGACAGAGATGTAAGACGTCGCCTCAACCCTCAATTTGCACAACACTCGAACAAATCCCGATCGCCGGAGAACCGATGACAGCCACCCTGGACGAAGTAATCGGCGAGAGTCTTGCGACTCTGATGAGACACCACGCCTTGGTTCGAGGCGATTCGCCGGCGATCACTCTCGACGGCGGTGAGGTGCTCACATTCGCCCAACTGGATGCGAGAGCCAATTCCTTGGCCCACCACCTGACCGATCTTGGCGTCACCGCCGACCAGTACGTAACAATCGCCGAACCCAACTCGTTCGAGTTTTTCATCGCTTGCGTGGCATGTTGGAAGATCGGAGCGGTACCCCAACCCGTGTCGTGGCGGCTGCCCGCTGGCGAGCTTGATGCGATCGTCGAGTTGGCCGCCTCCGCTGCCGTGATAGGTGTCGAACACGTGGATCGCCCCTCAATCACAACTGAAACAACCATCGAACCCAACAACACACCACTCCCCGATGTTGTGGCATCGGCTTGGAAAGCCCCCACATCGGGTGGGTCGACTGGCCGACCAAAGCTGATCGTCAGCGGTGATCCCTCGGTGTTCGCGAGTGATCTCGCCACGCGACCCGCTCTTCTCGGATGCGCCACTGGTGAAACGATGGTCATGCCGGGACCGATGTATCACAACGGTCCGTTCATCTGGGGTTGGTCAGCCCTATTCGTCGGTGGACACATCGCACTGTCTAGCCGATTCGATGCCCAGAAGACGCTGGCCGCGATCGAGCGAAACAGTGCGACATCGGTGTACTTGGTTCCGACCATGATGTTACGGATCTGGAAACTGCCAGAACATGTGCGAAACAGCTACGACCTTTCGTCGATTCGTTTCGCTTGGCACCTCGCCGAGCCGTGTCCGCCCTGGTTGAAAGACGTCTGGATCGACTGGATCGGGGCCGAGAACATCTGGGAGCTCTATGGCGGCACTGAGGGTCAGGCCTCGACGGTGATCAACGGCGTCGACTGGCTCAAACACCGGGGATCGGTCGGCAAACCGGCTGCCGGAACCATGAAGATCTGCAACGACAACGGCGCTGATCTGGCGGCCGAAGAGGTAGGAGAGGTCTGGATGCGGTCGCTAGGCCGTGACACTCCGACGTACCACTACGTAGGCGCCGAAGCTGAGTCGCGCGATGGCTGGGAGTGTTTGGGCGATATCGGCTGGATGGATTCCGACGGGTTCCTATACCTTGCCGACCGTCGGACCGACATGATCCTCATCGGGGGCGCCAACGTGTTTCCCGCCGAAGTCGAAGCAGCCATCAACTTGCACCCTGACGTCGGTAGCTCGGCCGTGGTTGGCCTTCCCGACGACGACAAGGGGAACCAAATTCACGCCATCGTGCAGGCCCAAGGCCTAAGCAAAGACGATCTGCTGAGGCACCTCGCCCAACACCTCGTCACTTACAAACGTCCCCGGACCATCGAGTTCGTCGATAGTGCGCTACGCGACGATGCTGGCAAGGTCCGCCGCGGAGCGTTGCGGGCCGAGCGAATAGTGGCACTTGACAACTCTGCCAGCTGATTCGGCAAACCTCTGGGAGAGCCCCGAAGCCACCACTCGGGGCGAACCGCGTGAGGCCATATCGACACCAACTCGCGCGTTTTCTTGAACCGGTCGGCACTCCGCCCCTAGTGAACAGGCGCGTTCGCCGGTATCGTTATGGGTTGAGGTTTGGCAGGTGCTGGGCCTAGAAGGCCACGCTGGCAGTAGAGATGCCAGCGTTTGCAGGGAGCAAACATGTCCAAACACTCAGAAGAATCCGATAGTTCAGACGCGCCTACAAACTCAGGGTTCGCAACTCTTGACTTACGGCCCGAACTCATCGAAGCGCTTACCGACCTGGGCTACAGCGACCCGACACCTATCCAGTTCGAGACGATCCCGCTATTGCTACAAGGCTCCGATGTCCTAGGCCAGGCCGCAACCGGTACAGGCAAGACGGCGGCGTTTTCACTGCCGATAATCAATGGCATCGAGTCGGGTAAGCCTGGTGCTCCCATAGCGATGGTTGTGGTCCCGACCCGAGAACTCGCCATCCAGGTCAGCGAGGCCATGACCGGCTACGGCCGTCGCCAAAGCGTGAAGGTCTTGGCTGTGTACGGCGGCTCGCCCATCCAGGACCAGATACGTGGTCTTCGCCGAGGAGTACACATCGTCGTCGCCACGCCGGGCCGGGCCATCGACCTCATCAAACGCAAAGTCCTAATCCTCGACGACATCGCCACCGTTGTTCTCGACGAAGCCGACGAAATTCTCGACATGGGTTTCGCAGAAGACATCGAGACGATTCTCGAATCGACACCGTCATCGCGGCAGACACTGCTGTTTTCGGCAACGATGCCGCCGCGAATTCGTTCGATTGCGGCTCGCCACCAGCGTGATCCGGTTCGGATCGAGGTCGGCCTCGGCAAAGATGCTCCGAGCAACGATCTCGTTCGTCAAACGGTGTACATGATTCAGCGCAAGCACAAACCCGCTGCTCTCGGGCGCATCATCGACATCGAGGCACCAACATCGGCACTCGTGTTCTGCAAGACGCGCAACGACGTCGACGAACTAGCCCAGACCATGAATGTCCGCGGGTATCGAGCCGAGGCGCTACATGGCGGAATGGACCAGAACCAGCGCGATCGCGTCATGGGACGGTTGAGGGACGGCACCGCCAATCTTCTCGTAGCCACCGACGTTGCCGCCCGCGGTCTCGACGTCGACCACCTGAGCCACGTCGTAAACTACGACGTACCGAGCCAGCCCGAAAGCTACGTGCACCGAATCGGGCGAGTCGGTCGTGCTGGGCGCGAAGGCGTTGCGATCACCCTCGCCGAACCCCGAAACCGCCGCCTGCTTAGCGACATTGAGCGCCTCCTTGGACGAAAGCTCGATGTGGCCGAGGTGCCAAGCATCGAACAGCTACGAGAACGTCAGCTCGAACTCACCGTTACCGCTGTGCGCGACACCCTAGGTAGCGAGGACCTCGACGAGTACAACAACATCATCCACGAGCTGACCAGCATCGCTGATCTCCGCGACATCGCCCTGGCCGCCATTAAATTGGTGCACGAAGCCCGCAATTCCTCGATCGACGAGACGTACATTCCTGAGATCGCCGAGGCGAAGTCGAAACGGGAGCGCGGTCGCGATCGCGGCGGCAACAAGGGTCGCTCTCGTTACGAAAAGAGTGGCTCCAAGTCTGGCCGCGACAACTCCGGGCATCGGGCTGCCGGTGGTGACGACACCGGCTTCGTTTACGTTGGTGTCGGCCGCAAGGGCAATATTCGCCCAGGCGATCTGGTTGGCGCTATCGCTAACGAGGTCGGGATACCCGGCCGCGACATAGGTCCTATCAAGATCTCCGATCACTTTTCTGTGGTCGGCGTACCAAACGAATCTGTCGACGAAGTTGTGGCGGCCATCAACGGCTCCAGCATCCGCGGCAAGAAGGCCAAGGCCCGCCGTTACGTCCAATAGTTCCAAGTAGTCCCGAACATGTGTCGCAAACCGCAGACACCGATTCACGCCACACGTTGCCAAACCCGAACGTATCCTTAGCTCCTAGCACATAACGACCGATGGTGTTGTTGTGTCTCAGCGACGGTCGTCGCAACACTCCCCCCGAAGGTCACCAAGTTGTTATCCAACCCCGAAGCCGCGCCTACGCGCACGCGCCTGTCGCAGATCCAACAGGACTGGTTTTCCAACGTAAAAGTCGACCTGCTGTCTGGCCTGCTGGTCGCGTTGGCACTCATCCCAGAAGCGATCTCATTTTCGATCATCGCCGGTGTTGACCCAAAGGTCGGGCTGTACGCATCGTTCTCGATCGCCATAATCATCGCCTTCGCCGGTGGTCGATCAGGAATGATCTCGGCTGCGACCGGCGCCATGGCGCTCGTGATGGTTCCACTGGTCGAAGAACACGGAGTCGCCTACCTGTTCGCCGCAACAATTCTCGCTGGCTTTATCCAGATCGGTTTCGGCTATCTGGGTGTTGGAGCATTGATGCGCTTCATCCCCCGAACCGTCATGGTCGGCTTCGTGAATGCGCTCGCAATCCTAATTTTCCTGGCCCAGGTGCCTCACATATTCCTGACCGGAGAAGATGCGGACTCATCCCAACTGCCGCTGAACGTTGCCTTCGTGTTGCTTGGCCTTGGCCTGATCTATGGGCTGCCGCGGCTGAGTACCGCCGTGCCCGCGCCGCTCGTTGCCATTGTGGTGCTCGCCGGATCTGCGATCTTCTGGAACCTCGGTCTGCCCACCGTCGGCGACATGGGCGAGCTTCCCAACGCACTGCCGTTCGTAAGCCTGCCCGACGTACCATTTACCTTCGAGACGCTCCAGATTCTTCTGCCGTTCGCCATCACCCTGGCCCTCGTCGGCTTACTCGAATCGTTGCTGACAGCCCAGTTACTCGATGACCTGACCGACACCGATTCCGACAAGAACGTCGAGTCCCGAGGCCAGGGTGTGGCCAACGTCGCTACTGGCTTCCTTGGCGGAATGGCCGGATGCGCCATGATCGGGCAGTCGATGATCAACTACCGCTCCGGTGGTCGGACCCGCTTGTCGACCCTGGCCTCTGGGTTGTTCTTGCTCGTTCTAATTCTCGGCCTTGGCGACCTAGTCGCCCAGATTCCGATGGCAGCATTGGTCGCAGTCATGATCATGGTGTCGATTAGCACGTTCAACTGGCGCAGCGTGAAGCTCGCGACCTTGAAGTCGGCACCGAGCGCCGAGACCGCCGTTATGGTCGTCACCGTTGCGATCGTCGTGCTGACCCACAACTTGGCCTACGGAGTCGCCGCTGGTGTGGTGCTTTCGGCGGTCTTCTTTGCACGGCACGTCTCGGGTGTCGTGAAAGTCACGAGCGTTGTTGATCCCGACAACACCCAACGGCTCTATTCGGTTAGCGGCGAGTTGTTTTTCGCATCGAGCAACCAGATCGTGCGCGCCTTCCACTACGACGCAGTGAAGGTGAAACGAGTCGAGATCGACCTAACCGAGGCCCGCATCTGGGACACATCGGCAGTAGCGGCCCTAGACACAGTCGTCGCAAAGTTCGCCGATCGTGGCATCACCGCTGTTCTGGTAGGGCTCAACCCGCATGCCGAGGCCCTCCATCGACGCACCACCGGCACCGTCTCCAACCACTAACAGCCAAAATTGACAACCATTCCTCGAACCTGTGCCCAAAACCGCGGTCCCCATCGCGTTCTTAGGCACAGGTTCGGTCGTTTTTCTGCAACCAGTGTCGACAATCGTTGTTATGACCCCGATCCTCGACACTGGTTCGATCTTTTTGGGGGTCCCGGTCCAGCGGGTCGATTAGGTGGGTTCGCTGGTGGCGATCAGGGCAGCGTTGACGATGTCGCCGGTGGAGATTCCGGCTATCTCGTGGAGGTCCGCGATAGTTCCTGACTCGCCGAAACGGTCGACGCCCAAAGCGAGTTGTCGACAGCCAAGCGCCGAACCGATCCACGCCAAACTGTGGCTGGCTGCGTCGTGCACGCTGACCACGGGACGGGCGCGTTCGGCTGCGGGCACTAGCCGATGGAGGTGACTGGCGTGCCGTACAACTGCTCCGCCACTCACCGCGGACGCGTAGGTCTGACGCCAGCTGCGATAAGTGCGTTCGGGGCTAGTCAGATGAATCACCGTTGCTTGAATGCCCTCCTCGTTTAGCTCGGCAGCAGCGGCCAAAGCTTCGGGGGCCATGACGCCAGTGGAAACAATGGTCACACCAGGCCGGCCGTCGGGTGGCGCGTCGATGAGGCGGTATCCACCCGCAAGCACTAACCCTCGAAGCCTCTCTTCGCCGTACACGTCGAGCGCAGCTGCAAAAGGAGCTTGGTCGAGCGGACGCGTCGACAATCGGAGGTAGGTGCTCTCGCCGTCGTCTGCCCCAAGTTGAGCTAATGCGTCACACAGCAGCCAGTCGACTTCGGTTGCGTAGGCAGGTTCGGCGTAGTGCACACCGGGGAGTTCGGCACCGACGGAGGCGGTAATCGTGGACTGATGAGCTCCGCCTTCGGGAGCCAGGGTCACACCGGACGGAGTTCCAGTGACGATGAATCGCGAGCCGTTGTAGACCCCATAGACGAACGCGTCTAACCCCCGCAGCACGAACGGGTCATAGACAGTTCCGATGGGAAGCAGGTGTTCGCCGTGGTGATCGTGACTAAGCCCCAGCTGGCCAAGCAGCATGAACAGGTTCATTTCGCTGATGCCAAGCTCAATGTGCTGACCGTCAGGCGACGGCGCCCATTTCAGAAGCCGATCGCCTCCGCCGTGATCGTCACGTTCGACATGACTGAACACACCTCGTTTGTTGATCCAGCCGCCAAGATTCGTCGAGATCGATACGTCGGGCGCGGTTGTAACGATGCGCTCGGCAACGCCGTCGACCTCGGCCAGACTCGCTAGTACTCGTCCAAAGGCTTCCTGGCTCGAGGACTTGCCTCGTGTCAGCGGCGGCCTGGCGGCAATCGGAATCGGCAAAGAAGGGCGAGGTACCGATGGTGCATTGTTGACGTCGTTGCCGACGGCATCACACAGCTGTCCGGCTGGCGACGAGGAATCGAAACGATCCCATTCGCTGCCCTCGTCGAGCCCAACATGAGCGCGGAACGCGTCGATCTGGCCTGCTGTGAGCAGGGCCGCGTGGTTCATTGGGTCGCCGGCCATCGGCAAGCCCCAACCCTTGATGGTGTAGGCAAACAACACGCTGGGACGTTCGGGATGAGCTTTGCATTCGTCGAACGTCTTAGCCAAGACCCCGAGATCGTGACCACCCAGATCTGTGACGAGCGTCTTCAGTTCGGCATCGTCAAGGTCGGACACGAACCGGCCTACCGCGGTGTCGGCACCGTCGAGAAACTTGGTCCGCAGATCGCTTCCCTGCATCGCGAACAGCGACTGGTAGGCCTCGTTAGCCATCTCGTCGATTCGACCCTTCAGAGCGTCGCCGCCGTCGGAGGCGAAGGCCGCAGCGAGGCGAGACCCGTACTTCGCCTCGGCCACATGCCAGCCTGCATCGGCGAAGAACCGTTGCATACGGATAGCGGCGATGTCGGGAATGACCCGGTCGAGGCTCTGGCGGTTGAGATCGATGACCATGGTGAAGTTGCCGAGGTCTTGAGTGGCCGGGTCGGCAATCGCCTCCCATACATTGCCCTCGTCGAGTTCGGCATCGCCAACTAACGCGAAGAACCTCGCGTCGGGCCGTTCGCCAAGCCGAGCGTCGACGTAACGTCGCGTCAGCGCCGAGAAGAGAGGGGCAACTGCCCCCAGCCCCACCGAGCCGGTCGAGAAGTCCGAGACGTCGGGGTCCTTGGTGCGCGATGGATAGGCCTGAAGACCTCCTCGTTCGCGCAACCGGGTGAGATACGAACGGTCGAGCTCGCCGGTCAGGTATTTGATGGCGTGAAACACAGGCGACGCGTGCGGCTTTACCGCAACCTTGTCCTCGCCGGTGAGCTGGCCGAACCACAACGCGGTCATGATCGAGACCATCGAGGCACACGAAGCTTGATGTCCGCCGACCTTGATCTCTCCCCCTGAGCGGGTATTGGCATGATCGACGATACGTGTGGCCAGCCACAGCACCCTCTGCTCGATCTCGCGCAAAGTCTCGTCGTTCATGAAGAGTCCCCTTCGTGACGGACGCCTGCTCGTTAGCGTAGAGCCGACAAGCGACTAAAGACTCGAGTTCGATGCATGGATATTCTTCTCATTCGCCACGGCGAGCCAGTGAGCGGGCCCGATTGCGGGTCCAACCCAGGGCTCACCGAGTTGGGCCGCGCCCAGGCTGCCTTGATGGCAAGTCACATTTCGAATGAGCCCATCGATGTTGTCTATGTGAGCCCCCAGCTTCGCGCTCGGCAAACGGCCGGGCCTTTGGCCGAGGCTCTCGGACTTGAGCCAGTCGTCGAAGAACGAATTGCCGAGTTCGACTATGGCGACGACCGCTACATCGCTCCTTCTGAACTACCTAACCTCTCGGCTGAAGTGATTGCCGGTTTGCGGGCGAGGATGAAGGCGCCCGAGTTTCTCCGAAGGGTACGAGACGGCTTCGAAACAATTGTCGGTTCGCACTCCGAAGGACGAGTCGCGGTGGTGTGCCACGGCGTTGTGATCAACACCATTGTTCGCAACGTCGTCGGGTCTGACCAACTCCACATGCGAGCCGGTCACTGCTCCGCCACGCGACTTCAACTCACAGCCGATGGCCGCTGGATACTTGAGGCCCTCAATGAGCGGCACTGGCTCCAAGGATCAGGGCCCTAATCCGATGTGGATTCGTCTTCGTCAAATCGCCATCGTCACCAGCGACCTACATCCAGTCAGCCTCGATCTCGGCGAAGTTCTGGGGCTCGAACCGTGTTACACCGACCCCGCGGTGGCTCGATTCGGGTTGAAGAACATGTTGTGGCCAGTGGGGTCGCAGTTCATCGAAGTAGTAACGCCGATCGCAGATGGCACCCCAGCCCAACGCTACCTAGACCGTCGTGGCGGCGACGGCGGTTACATGGTGATTAGCCAGGTCGACAACATCGGGCTTCGTCGACAACGGGTAGCCGAGCTCGGCGTGCGGATCGCGTTCGATCTCCACTTTCCACACGACGGCCACGACGGAATTCAGCTGCACCCCGCAGACACCGGTGGCAGCTTCTTCGAGATGGACGAGATGCTCGAAACCGGGAGCGCCAACACAACCGACGTCGACCCTTGGTACCCCGCTGGCACCAACTGGTCTCCGTACGTACGAACTGACAACGTGAGCGCCATTACCGCCGCCGAGCTTCAGAGCCCCGACCCTGAACGCCTAGCTCGTCGATGGTCAGAGATCGTCGAGCTAGAGCTCGGTACCGACAGCGCCGGTCGCTTGGCAATGAGTCTCCAGAACGCCGAGATTCGATTCGTCGAAGCGCTGGATGGTCGAGGAGAAGGCCTAGGCGCGATTGATGTGACCACCACCAACCGCGCCGCGGCGGTCAGGGCCGCCGCGGCCAGAGGCATCTTGACCGGCGACGCTGAAATCTTGATCGCCGGCCTGCGCATCAACCTGCAATAGCCAGCGCCGGCGCGGTTCAGGTGATCGGCTACTTGCCCGTCTGAGAGAACAGCTCTGCGAACCGCTTACCGCTTACTCGCGAGCCGCCAATATCGAAACGGCCCTCGGTAACCAACTGTCGAACTGACTCCTCGAACCAGCCCATCATGGCACCGTACAACGAACCTCCGATGCTGACTCGGCGAACGCCCATGGCTTCGGCGTCGGCCATCGTCACCGAACTGCCGATGGTAATGAGCACATTGATTGGTGCTCCTGATTCGGCAACGAGGCGTCTGACGGTCGATTCATCGGTTGGCCCGGGCGCGTACACGCAGTCGGCTCCGAGCGCCGCGAATTTCTGGAGCCGTTCGAGAGCGTGATCAAATGGATCGGGTGCGCCGTGGAGAAACGATTCGGCCCTGGCGTTGATCACAAACGGCTGAGGTAGTGCTTTGGCGGCCTCGATGGCGGCCTGGACTCGCTCAGTGGCGAGGTTGAGTGGATAGAAACCCATCCGAACGTCACCCGACCAGTCTTCGATGCTGGCACCAGCGGCGCCGGCATGGGCAAGTAGTCGGATCGTCTCGGCCACTTCATCGGGGTCGTGAGCCCAACAGTTTTCGGCGTCGACACTCACCGGCAACGATGTCACTGCACAAATCTGCTCGACCGAACGAAGAACCTCGTCGCGCGTCACCTGACCGGCCCCATCGGCGCGGCCCATGGTGTACGCGAAACCCGAGCTGGTCGTACCGAGCGCTTGGGCACCCGCTGCTTCGGCGAGGCCGGCCGAGGCCGCGTCGTGGACGTTCAGCAGCAGAAACGTTCCCGTTTCGTGCATCTGGACAAAGTTGTTGGTCATGTCGATGGCCTACTTTCAGTTGTTGAGACTCCCGGTTCGAGGCGAGTCTCGTGTAAGGCAACCCAGAGCCAAGCCCCGGGCGCTTGGGCTGCGGCCTGAAGCACAACAGTCGATACCCGCTGATTGGCATGGGTCGGGTGAAGCTGCCACTCCTCGTATCGGACCACGGCCATCGTCGGCGATCGAAAGAGTTCCTTGGCGTTGCGAATCTCGATCTTCACGCCTGGCACCGCGTTGCGAGCCTGCTCGAAACTGGCTAGCAGGTCCGACCTGGCGATGCTGTTGCCGTCGGGGGTGGTCATTTCGAATGCCGCACCCAGGGAGTCGCCGAAGCTCTGCCACCCAGGAGCGTCGACGTCGGCACCAGACATCCACGCCTCGATGAATCGATGTTGTCTCTCGACTTCGTGAATCGGTGAGCTAGTCATGAGCCGAACCGTATCTCGTGTCAGCGAACTCCTGGGCAACGGCGGTCGCGATTAGTTCCGCCAAGTCTCGACCAGGGCAATGGTGTGGGCCATGGCCAAATTCAAGGCCCACCGCCCCAATTTCAATCATCACTCGGTCACCGAACTCGACTTCTCGGCCACACAGAGACAGATGGTCGACCGCAACTCGCTCAGTGGCGAGAACCGCCGGGGCACGCTGCGAACCCGTCTGGCAGTCGGCGATGGTCATGATAAGAGCTCGAGTCGCGCCGTAGGCCTGATACAGCAGCGAGGCCTTGGCAACGCCGACTTCGGCCCAACCACCACAGGCGGCAACCATTCGACTGGACGCCGCATCGACGGCCCTCCCTGCCCGCACACCGGCACCTATCGAACCGGCGACCAGCGCAACGTCGTCTATCAATGACACCGACCGGCCGACCCTCGGGCCGTGGTAGCTGACCCCGAGCAACTCTGCCACCACGCCCACGGGAACCGTTGATGCGATTTCTTCCAACTCGGTCTCGCCGTTGGCGATGCGGCTTTGTGTCAAACACCGAGCGAGAGAATCAACGCTGCTCAGATCGATCGCGTCGAGAACCTCCACGATCGCAGCCCTACGGAACAGATGCGTAGGCCCGCCCGCAAACCTAGCCATTAGCTCACGGAGCCGAACCGTGGCGCCACTCCCCAAAGATGGGTCCGAAGACGGCGGGTTCAGATCTGAGTGTTCAAGAGACGCCTCAACTTCAAGTCGTTCGGTTAGGTGGTGAATTGCCATGGGTTCATCATGACAACCAACGTTTCGGCGCGCTCCGAGATGTGTTTTCGTAGCCTCGTCCTATGGCGAACGAGCAGGTAGTCGAACTTGGCAAGCTCCTTGGAGACCCGACTCGTGTTGCGCTACTCGATGCTCTCTTCGATGGCAGGGCCTACACCGTCACCGAACTGAGCCGCCATGTCGGGGTGGCGGCTTCGACTACCAGTGAGCATCTCTCTCGGCTACTCAATGCCGAGATCGTTTCGATAGCGGCCCAAGGACGACATCGGTACTACCGCCTCGCAGGTCCTGAGGTCGCCTCAATGCTGGAGACGCTCTTTGGGTTGAGCGACCGCATCCCGGTCAAGCGAGCCCGTGTACCAGCCGATCTTCAATATGCCCGCAGTTGTTATGACCACCTGGCTGGTCGCCTGGCTGTTGGTCTGACCGACTCGGTGCTGACTGGAGGTTTGCTCGCTCCCAGCGGCACCGGGTTCACCTTCACGACCCTTGGTTGTGAGACATTTGAGTCCCTTGGCATCGACACCAGTGCGGTGTCGTCGAGGCGAGATGTCGTGCGTCCTTGCCTCGACTGGAGCGAACGGCGCCACCACGTTGCTGGTTCGGTGCCAGCTCTGCTGCTCGACCACATGCTCGACCACAAATGGATCACTCGGACACACGGGCGCGCTCTATGGCTGACCGATCACGGACGCAAACGTCTGAGTGAGGTATTCGCCTTCACTGCTCCCTAACTGCCATGCGCACTACTTGGGTTGCCGCTGAGCGACGACGCAGAGTCAAACTCACTTGGTCGCGACACCGGAGCTATAGGGTTTGGTGGTGGTCGCCGGTGCTGGAGTCTCCCCCAACCGCGGCGTGGTAGCACTTGGCGTTGTAACCATCACCGCGTACGGGTCATGGTTCTACGGCTTCGGAGTGTTGCTTGAGATAATCGCCGAGGACACGGGTTGGAGCACAACCATGCTCGGGTTCACCTTCGGTGCGGCCCAGTTCATTACCGGAGTCGGCGCCTTTGTCGGCGGGCGACTTCTCGATCGATTCGGTGGAATCGGCCCGTTCGGTGTTCAGGCGTTAGGCGGAGGGGGTCTGATGCTGGCTTCGACGTGGGCCACTACCGGATGGACGTTCGCTCTGCTCTATGCCATCGGCGGCGGTATAACGGGGGCAACGGGGTTCTACCACGTCACTACTGCTGCGGCCGCGAGGCTGAGACCAGACCAACCAGACCGCGCCATTTCGAGAGTCACGATCATCGGGGCCTTCGCGAGCCCGATCGTGCTGCCGCTGGCCGCCTGGTACGCCGGCAACGAAGGTTGGCGCCCCACCATGCGAATACTCGCCGTCGCCGCGATCCTGGGTGCTGCGAGCGCCGCATGGTTTGCCCGCAAGTCGGCCTCGCCGCCATCCGCGGGCCCATCGGTGTCGCCGCTCTCATCGGTCAAGACCGCGTTGGCGAACCCAGGGGTGCGCCACATGCTGATCGTTTACGCCGCCGTGGGCTTGGCGTTTTCTTCTGTTCTTGTCTACCAGGTGCCGGTCCTCATCGAGTCGGGGCTTAGCCTCAAGCTGGCTGGAACTATCGGTGGCGTCCGCGGTTTCTGCCAGATCTTCGGTCGGTTAGGCCTCGGCCGAGCCGTCGAACGTCATGGCGCCCGTCGTTTGCTCCGGGTCGCCTACCTGGGGGCAGCCGTTGGTGTTTCGACGTTGCTGTTAGGCGGCATCGGCCCGGCCATCGGATTCGCTTTGCTTACGGGGGTCGCCTTCGGTGCGTTAACTCCGCTACAGGCGATGTATGCCCGACTTCATTTCGACCCAACCGACCTTGGTCTGCTGATGGGGCTACAAGGAGCTGCACTCGGCGTTTCCGGGGCTCTCGGCCCGATCATCGGCGGAACAGCGCGGGACCTCACCGGCAGCTGGATGCCCACAATCGCGCTCTCGGTGGCGGCGTTGTTGTTCGGGACATGGTTCATGGGTCGTCCGGTTGTCACCTCCGGATCTCGGCCACCAACGGCCGAGCAGGTCGGCAGCTAGTCGGCAAATAGCCGCTCGGCGGCGTAGAAGCCGCCGAGCGGGACTACCGAGGCGGCCAGAATCGGAAGAGTGCGCGACCATTCCCACCCGCGTTCGTGGTGGGCCTGAATCACGAACCAGAAATAGAGCAGGAAGGCTGTTCCATGGATCGGGCCAAGGATCGGCGTGAGCTTCGGCCCGTCGAAGACGCGATAGAGAACAACAGCGGCGAGCAGGATTAGGTAGGTAAAGGCCTCAACCACCGCGACTGTTCTAAGGGTTCGACTCACACGGATCCTTGCAGATACCAAGCTGGGCTTGCGACGATAGTGGCGTCTTGGCCGATACTCGCTGGCACTCACCTAGACTTGTTGATTCCCCGGCGGTACCTCTTGGTGGTGTCGCGTCTTCAGGAGCATGTGTGCCTCCCACCTTCGCCCAGTTGGGCGTCCCCCCAGAAATTGTTCGCGCCCTCGACGATCGCGGCATTTCCGAGCCCTTCGAGATTCAAACGGCCACCATCGCCGACGCCATGGCCGGGCGCGATGTGTGTGGCAGAGCCCCGACCGGGTCAGGCAAGACTCTTGCGTTCGGAATACCGTTGGTTGCCAACGTAGGCGACGCTTCACCCAGGCATCCGCGCGGCCTGATCCTGGCCCCAACCCGCGAACTCGCCGATCAGATCCACGAGGAGCTGCGATCGTTCGCCGGCAAAGTTCGCACTGGCGTGGTTTACGGCGGAGTCGGTTATGGGCCGCAGGTCTCGAAACTCCGTAAGGGCATCGAGATCTTGGTTGCGTGTCCTGGTCGTCTAGAGGACCTAATCGAACGAGGCGACGTGTCGCTTAGCAAGGTCGAAACAGTTGTAATCGACGAGGCCGATCGTATGGCCGACATGGGTTTCTTACCTGCGGTTCGGCGGATTCTGGACCTGACTAGAGGCGACCGTCAGACAGTGCTTTTCTCGGCCACCCTCGATGGTGACGTTGCGAAGTTGACCCGCGAGTATCAGACGAAACCGGTTCGCCACGAGATCGGCTCGGACACTCCCGACGTGTTGTCTGCCACCCACATCTTCTGGAGGGTCGACCGTTCGGATCGAGTTGAGCTAGCTGCCGAAGCCGTCAAGCGGGCGTGGCCGGCGATCGTCTTTGTTAGGACTCGTCACGGCGCCGATCGTATTGGTCGTCAAATGTCGAAATACGGTGTCGATACCGCTGTTATCCACGGCGCGCGGAGTCAGAATCAGCGAACTCGAGCCCTCGCCGACTTCATGAGCAGCAAAGCCCAGGTCCTGATAGCTACAGACGTGGCGGCCCGAGGGATCCACGTCGACGATGTCGAACTTGTCATTCACTTCGACCCCCCCGAAGACCACAAGACCTACATCCACCGGTCGGGCCGCACGGCTCGAGCCGGCAAGGGTGGAATGGTCTTGTCTTTGGTTCAGGGTGAACAAGCCAAGGACTTTCGTAAGATCCAGCGCAAGGTCGGCCTGCCCGAGGGCCTAACTGACGCTCTATTGAGCAAGATCGGTGGCGAGGGAACTGCCTCGGCCCCTAGACGCGAGCGGCCCCAACGCGATGAACCAACGCGAGACGATGGTCGCCGCAAGTCCGGGAACAGGGCGGGCGGAGGCGGAAGCAGCCGAAGCAATCAAGGCGGAGGCGGCCGCGGCAGTGGCAGCCGAGGCGGAGGAAAGGGCGGTGGCCAAGGGTCCCGAAAGAGAGGCGGTCCTCGCAATCGAAGCGGCGGCGGCCGGTCCGGTGGACCCAACTCCTCCCGACGCAAGTCAGGCGGTCCCCGCCGTTCGCGATAACCCAGCGAAGGTAGCGGCGGCAAAACCCCGAACCAGTGTCGAGGATCGTTGTTATAACCCCGATCCTCGACACTGGTTGGAGTTCGAGACCGCTGAACTCACGCTAAGAGTTCCGACGGTTGCGTCGAGTGTTGCGTGAGCACCAATCGGAACCGACGTCGGGTCATCGGTGTGCCCGATGTTGAACCCGCCAGCAACGGGTACGCCGAGCGAACCTAGTCGGTCCTGGAGCACGTCGAGAAGCTTCCACCCTCGGTCCTCAAAGCCGCCGAAGCCGGTAAAGGCTCCGAGCACCACTCCGGCGACGTTGTCTATGGCTCCGGAGTTGATGAGCTGGCTTAGGTTGCGATCCACCTGGCCCAGGCCGACGTGACGTAGATCCTCCAGCAGTAACAGCGCTCCGTCGAGGTTCGGAATATGAGATCCAATCGATCCAGCGACCTCTCGCAGGTTGCCGCCAATTAGAGGACCGACCGCTACGCCTTCGACCCTGACGTGTGCCGTTAGCGACTCGGGCTGCCTGGTCAGGAGGACATCGTTGGTCGACATCATCAACTGGCGAGTCGTCGATCCAGACTCTGAACCGTCGACCGCTCCGTGTACTCCAATGGTCCCGCACTGAAGGTAAAGGGCGAGGTGGATATTGGTCACATCGCTGAATCCCACAAACGGCTTTGGGTCATTTCGAGCCGCATCGAAGTCGAGGCCGTGGATGATTCGGTATGAACCAGCGCCGCCTCGAATGGCCACGATTGCCCGAACTCGCGGGTCACGGAGCGCGTCGTTGAAATCGGCGACTCGATCAACATCGGTTCCGGCCATGTAGCCATGCCGATCGAGGGCGTGGTCGCCTATCTCGGGAACCAGACCCCAACTCTCTAGAGTCCGTACAGCGCTATCGACGCCTTCACGGCTGGGCCAGCTCGCGGGCGAGACCAACCGAACTCTGTCGCCGGGGCGAACCATCGGCGACAGAATCGGTGAAGGGTCGAAACGCGCCGCGATGGTCAGACTTCGCGACCCAGGAATGCCGCGAGTTCGTCGGCAGCTGATGCACCCTCTGGGCAGTCCTTTTGGGAACCGAACGGCGAGCCTTCTTCTCCTCGGAACGAATCCTGGATGGCCATCTTGGCTTGGGCCAGGATGCCCGCAGCGAGCTCTGGAGCAAGGTTGGTGTCTTGACCAGTGGCTTTGGCGAGATCCCATGCATGGGTGAACGTGTCGTTTATGGCGAGGCCCATGAACGCCGCGCCGGGCATATCGCCGAATGGGAGTGAAACGGTTTTACCTAGAGCGCCCTCGGCCTGGAAGCTGGCCAACGATGCCCCCGACGCTTCGTCGAATGCGGCCAGATAGTCGCCTGATGCGTAGTCGGTGTCGGTGTCGCCTGGAGGGGCTCCCTCTAGGCCAGCCTTAAAGAACCCCTGAGCGCCAACCATATGGTTGATCAGCCCCGAAACATCCCAAGATGCGCATGGCGTCGATGCTGCCATCTGATCGGCTTTGACGCCTTCGAGAACCCCGCGGCTGATAGCGATGGCTTGTTCGTACGGTTGTGTGCTCATGTGTAGTGACCCTTTTTCGGTGACTATCTGCGAATAGGTTTGCGAGGCTCGAACGTAGCAGTGCGGTGTGACATTGAGGTATCAGCCAACACCAGATAGCGGTTGGCCCGCAACGGTGATGCGATGCATCAGCCGTCGATGGCCGTCGTAGTCATTGAGCGCTAGGTGCCATGTTGATCGGTTGTCCCACATTGCGATCGACCCCGGTTCCCAGACAAAACGGTGGACGTACTTATCTTTGACCACATGGTCGTATAGGAATCTCAAAAGTGGGGCAGATTCTTCGTCGGTCCAGCCAACGAATCCCGTCGCGAACGTCGGGTTGACGTACAACAATTCGCGGCCGGTGATTGGATGCAGAACGACGGCCGGATGTTCGGTATCTCGCACTGCTTCGGGATTGCCGACTCGACCTTCGGTGGGTTTCGCCCCGTAGCCCGCGGCGGCGCCGAATACGTGACGGTTTGAGTGCCGTACCCGCAACTGACGGAGAATCTTCTTCAAACCGTCGGACAAATCGTCATACGCCGCTCCCACGCTGGCAAAACAGGTGTCGCCGCCCACCGGCGGAGTCTCGCGGGCCAACAGGATCGAGCCTCGAGCCGGTTCATCGTCATAGCTGTGATCGGTGTGCCAGCCGCCACCTATGTTCACGGTCTGGTCGCGTTCCTTCAGAACCTCTGCGATGCCAGGGTGGCCGTCAACGGGTCGAAAGAACTGGTTCACATCGATGGAAGCGAATCGCTCGGCGAATGCGAGATGCTCCTGCGGAGTGAGCTGTTGGTCACGAATGAACAACACCCCGTACTCGGCCCACGCATCGTCGAGCTTGGCTACATCAGCCGAAGTCAGATCATTCAGGTCGATATCGTGCACATAGGCACCAAAGACACTGCCCGCCGATTCAAGTTTCATGGCAACCGATCCTTTTTACTTGTCCAATCGGGACAAGCTCACCAGAAAATCGCCGTCGGTCCAAGTTTCGACAGCTCGCAGCCCGACTGCTTCGAAATCAGCAAGCAAGGACTCTGGGGTGAACTTCGCTGAAACTTCGGTAAGGAGATACTCGCCTCTCGCAATATCGACATGCATCCCTGGCAGATCGAAGCTGATATCTCGGTTGGCGATCAAGTGCATTTCGATCCACGCTTCATCACGATTCCATATGGCTCTGTGTTCGAAATCGTCGGCGCACATGTCGAGATCGAACGCCCGGGCCATGACCGTGATGACGTTCTTGTTGAATAGCGCCGTGACCCCACCCGGATCGTCGTAAGCAACGACCAAGCGATCCTCGCCCTTGACTAGGTCGGTTCCGAGCAACAGGTGGTCGTCGTAGTCCATCGATGAAATGATCTGGCGCAGCAACTTCAAACGCGGTTCGGGTGCGTAGTTCCCGATGGTGCCACCAAGAAACGCAATCATCCGGCTACCCGCGGTTGGAAGTTGCCCGAGATGCAGGTCGAAGTCGCCAACCACTCCGTGGATCTCGATGTGGGGATATCGCTCCAGAAGTCGTGATGCACCCGTCTCGATAGCAGCCTCGCTGATGTCAAATGGAACGAAACGAATCTTGCCCTTGTTCCGATGGCCTATCGCATCGAGCAACGCTGTGGTCTTGTCGGACACCCCAGCGCCGAGTTCTACCAATGTGTCGGCCCCGGCCAGAGCAACCATTGCGTCGGCGTTGACGGTGAGGATCGCTCGCTCGGCCTCTGTTGGATAGTACTCCGGCAGTTTGGTTATCTCTTCGAACAGCCGCGACCCTTCTTCGTCGTAGAACCACTTTGGCGGAATGGATTTAGGCGACGAATCTAACCCAACGTGTAAGTCGGCCAATAGGCGCGCCGTCTCATCACCGACATCGAGGCGGTCGACGCGGTATCTGCCATGGTTAGCCGAACCGTCACTATGGGGGGTCATGTTAGTAACCGACGCGTATAGACGACGCGCTGAACAACGGTCACGCCAACAACGGCGCTCCATGTCCATAGAAGCGCCTCTAGGTGGGCGGGAAATGCGAACATCACTACATAGGCAATCACCGTTTCGGTGCCTTCGGCCAACCCCGCCGGAAAAATAAATGTTCTTGAATCGCCAACAGCTCCTCGCCGAGCCGCAAGATTCGACCACGCCAGACCGGCCGTTCCGGAGAGGTAGTAAGCAAACAAGACAAAGATCGCCGCTATCCGGGCATCGCTGACGCGGATCGCCATGGCCACGATGATCGCGGCGTACACAGTGAAGTCTGACAAGAGATCGGTAAATCCACCAAAATCGGTCGGGCCGCCGCGGCGGCGCGCTAGCGACCCGTCGAGGCCATCGGCGAGTCGGTTCAGAAGCCAGAAGCCCATCCCCAACCACCATGCGCCGGCAATGATCGCAACGCACGAGGCAACACCGAGACCAAGGCCGGTCGCAGTAACTCCGGCGGGAGTAACACCGGCTCGATCAAGCGATTGTGCGGCGCGGTCGAGTGGTCTCGCGACGATGGGGCGAACAATCTGATCGAGCATTCAGGGTGAAACCCGGCGAGCGCTTCGTTTGTGCCAAATTTCGGTATGAACCCAAGGTTCGGCGGGGTTGGCTACGTGATGTCTGTCAGAACCACCATTCGTGATTTCGAAATTCGCACAAGACCAGTCGATCCCGACACCGCGGCGGCACTAGGGGTCCGGTGGGCCGAGCTGCCAGCAAATTCGAAAGTTCCCGGACAGTTGCTCGGCAAGAAGAGCACTGGTTGTGAGGCGACCCACGGCGTGTTTCCTAGCTGCAACTTCTCCTGCAAACCGTGTTACCACTCGGCCGACGCCAACAAGGTCCGAGTTGACGGTCCGCACACCATCAGAGAAATCACCAAGCAGATGGCCTTTCTTCGAGAGAGGCGGGGATGGGGTGGGTTCGCCCAACTAATCGGCGGCGAAGTGAGCCTGTTGGACCCAGAAGATCACGCAGCGGCGATACAAGTCATACGCACCCACGGACGAGCGCCAATGAGTTTCACTCACGGCGACTTCGATTACGAGTACTTGCGGGCAATTGCCATCGACGACAACGACAAGCCGCGGTTTCCGAGCCTGTCCTTTGCGTGCCACATGGACACCACCATGATGGGCCGAAGCGGTATCAAGAAGCCACAGTCGGAGGCCGAACTGAACGAGTTTCGAGCCCGATTTTGCAACATGTTCGACCGCCTGAAGCGAGAACATGGCGTGTCGTCTTACCTCGCACACAACATGACCGTCACACCTGAGAACATCAGCGAGGTCGCTGGCGTGGTCGAGGCGTGTAAGCACCAGGGTTGGCGGATGTTCTCATTTCAACCAGCCGCCTACATCGGCAACGAAGCCCGGTGGAGCACCGGGTACCGCGAGCTGACGTCGGAGTTGGTGTGGGGCGAGGTCGAAGCGGGCACGGGTACTCGACTGCCGTTCGAAGCAATGCGAGTGGGCGATCTTCGGTGCAACCGAGTTACCTGGGGCGCGTGGCTGGGCGACACCTACGTTCCCCTGCTCGACGACAAAGACCCACGCGACCAAGCGATGGCCGAGGCTTGGATCGAGACGTTCCCCGGCAACTTCATCAGGCGCGAAAAGGGCGAGACGGGAGTTCGGATTGCGAGGTCGTTAGCGAGCAATCCGAAGTTCGTCGTGGATGCGGCCCGCTGGGCAGGCCGATTCGCAAAACGCGGCGGAGGAGCCAAGCAGAGGTGGTGGGATGCAAAAGCGGTCACCTACGTGATGCATCAGTTCATCGATGCCGCCGACACCGCTGACGGATGGCAACACATTCTGGCTGGAACTCGAGCGACCGAACCGCGGATCCTTGAGGCCCAAGAGCGTTTGGAAGCGTGCGCGTACAGCATGGGCCATCCCGAGACCGACCAACTTGTGCCCGCGTGTGTACAGCATGGCGTGCTCGATGCCGAAGAGAACCGACAACTTGTCGAACTACTGCCTATTCGGTCAGCAGCA
The DNA here is from genome assembly GCA_964569385.1 of uncultured Acidimicrobiales bacterium. GTDB lineage: Bacteria > Actinomycetota > Acidimicrobiia > Acidimicrobiales > Poriferisodalaceae > JAADHX01. The sequence continues at coordinate 6,372 of CAZMUM010000017.1, read as the reverse complement.
TCGCCAGAAGGCAGCTGAGCGAGCCAACAAGTGAATTCTAGGCCTCGTTCCAGCCGCTGATCGACTTGACCTCAAGAAACTCTTCGATGCCCCATACGCCACCTTCGCGACCGTTGCCTGACTGGCCGTAGCCGCCGAAGGGCGAACCAGCACCACGCGACTGGCCGTTCATCTCGACCATGCCTGAACGGAGCCGCCGAGCCACCCGCCGGGCCCGATCGTTGTCGGCGGTTTGAACGTAGTTAGTGAGCCCGTATGCGGTGTCGTTAGCGATGGCGATTGCTTCTTCTTCAGTGTCGAACGGCAGGATCGACAAGACCGGTCCGAAGATCTCTTCGCTAGCGATCGTCATGTCTGGGGTGACATCGCCAAACACTGTTGGACGAACGAAATAACCGCTGTCATGACCCTCGGGTCGACCGGTGCCGCCAGCCAGCAGGGTCGCGCCCTCGTCTTCACCCTTGGCGATTAGAGCCTGAATCTTGTCGAACTGCACCTTGTTGACAACCGGGCCAATGTGGCGACCCTCGGCCGAAGCAATGTCGACGGCAGTCTGCTCGGCAACCTTGGTGGCGGTGGCGATGGCTTCATCGTAGATGGGCCGTTGCACCAGCATTCTGGTAGGCGCATTGCACGACTGGCCACTGTTGTTGAAGCACTGGCGAACGCCGCGTGTCACTGCCTTTTCATCGGCATCGGCGAAGATGATGTTGGCACCCTTGCCACCGAGCTCAAGAGCGACGCGCTTAACGGAGTCGGCTGCGTTCTTGGTGATCGCGACACCGGCGCGAGTGGAACCGGTGAACGACACCATGTCGACATCGGGATGGCCAGAGAGCTGGGTGCCGACGCCAAGACCATCGCCGTTGACAAGGTTGAACACCCCAGGCGGGAACCCGGCCTCATCGATCATCTCGGCAAACAGCATTGAAGAAAGCGGGGCCACTTCGGACGGCTTAAGCACCATGGTGCAGCCAACCCCGAGCGCCGGAACGACCTTGAGCGTGACCTGATTCATGGGCCAGTTCCACGGTGTGATCAAGGCGCAAACACCGACTGGTTCGTACAGGATCCGGTCGCCAGGAGCGTGATCGCCAAGTGGGCGCTCGAACTCGAAGTTCTTAAGAGCGGCTATGAAGGTCTGAATGTGAAAAGCACCAGCGCCAAACTGAGCTGTTTTGGCCAGCGCTATCGGGGCGCCCATCTCCAATGAGATCGCCTCGGCCATCTCGTCGGCCCTGGCGACGTAGAGCTCGAGGAGCTTCTCCAGAAGAACGACACGTTCGTCGAGGCTGGTCTGGCTCCAACTATCGAATGCGGCATCGGCCGCGGCCACCGCGGCATTTGTGTCGGCCTGCGAGCCGAAGGAGATAACAGCACACGCCTCCTCGGTAGAAGGATCGATGACCTCGGCGTCGTTGGCCACGGCGGGATCCACCCACGCACCGTTGATGTAGAACTGGCGGCGGTCAATCAACTGGTCTGCGATCATTTCGTTCCTCTTTCCTGACTTCATAACTTCGGCGACTTCTTGGTCGAGACAGCTTGACAGCAAACGCGCCTCATCCCCAAGCTGCGGCCACAGAATAGACGTGAGTGCGCTGCCAAAACGGCTCAAGTTTCGCATTTGACGCTGCGAATCACCGAACTTGATGCAGTAGCATCAAACTATGCGAACGACCATCACGCTCGAGTCAGATACTGAGCAGCTCATACGAGCTCGCATGCGCGATCGTGGATGCTCGTTCAAAGAGGCCGTCAACGGAGCGATACGAGATGGTCATCGCACCGACAATCCGACCACGTTCGAGTCACCAACAATTCCAATGGGGCGTCCGTCACTCAACCTCGATCGCGCTCTGTATCTCGCAGCCGAACTAGATGACGAAGCGCTCGCAGACAAGCTGGCCACTGGCTCATGAAACTCGTCGATGCGAACGTACTCATCTATGCGGTCAACCCCGACACCGAGCGCCACGTCGAGGCGAAAACGTGGCTCGATCGGGCAATGTCTGGCGGGGCAACCGTAGGCCTCACATGGCTGGTGCTTCTAGCATTCGTTCGGCTCACAACCAAGCGAGGATTGTTCCCCCACCCTTTGACCATTGACGATGCAATGTCGATAGTCGCCCAATGGATCGAGCTTCCGTCGACAGTGATAGTCGAACCAGGACATCGTCACCTCGCCCTAATGGCCGAGCTAAGCAACACCTCCGAGGTGACAGGCAACCTCGCCAACGACCTTCACCTCGCCGCGTTAGCCGTTGAGCATCGTGCCGAGATCGTTTCATACGATTCGGACTTCGCCCGGTTCGATCGAGTGCGGTGGGAGCGCCCTGCTAGCTGAAGTGAAGCCCGGCGAGTGTTCCTTCGTCTCGCCACTTGGCCAATAGCTCGAAGAATTGCACAGAACCTTTTCCGTACGACGTGTTCTGGCCGCTGCGGTCGCCAGGTTTGCCCTCGTTGTTGTAGTAGCCCGGCGTGCAGTCCTCGAGAAAACTGAGGTTGTTGCGGGCCAAACCAACAATGGTTTCGACCCAGTCGTCCTCGGCCCTGGCCGATGCCTCAACAACGGTGGCGTCGCGAGTAGTTGCCGCCGCGATGACGTATGCGATGTGCGCGCTGACCTCGTCTAGCAGGTGTGGGTAGTTGGCAGTGAAGCCACCTTGGCTGCTACTCACAACGAACAGGTTGGGAAAGTCGTGAACGTGCATGCCATGAAGGGTGCGAACACCATTGGCCCACTTGTCGGTCAGTGACAGTGCGTTCCGCCCGTACGGCTCGCACCCGGCGCGACGGGTGAACCCGGTGCCGACCTCAAAACCAGTCGCATAGATGATGCAGTCGAGTTCGTACTCGGTCCCGCCGGCCACGATTCCCTGCGGCGTGATGCGGTCGACGCCTTTGCCTAACGTGTCGACCAGGGTGACGTTCGGTTCGTTGAATGCTTGCAGATACTGATCGTGGAAACACGGCCGCTTACAGAACTGGCGATACCAAGGCTTCAGCGAGTCTGCGGTGTCCTGGTCGGTCACAGTCGCGTCGACACGCTCGCGAATCTGGTTCATTTTCTGAAAGTCTGCCAATTCCATCGTCCGTCGGAGACCCTCGGCCGAGAGGTCGGCGTTGTCTCCAGCGCTACGAATTCTTACAAGTAAGTTGCCGATGATGTCGGTCCAGCCGTCGTCGACGAGGTCTTCGGCCTCAGGTTTGCCCGTGAGCAAGTTGTTGAAGTTCTCCATTCGGCGCTGTTGCCATCCTGGCTCGAGCGAAGCGGCCCATGTGGGGTCGGTCGGTTTGTTGTTGCGGACATCGATCGATGATGGCGTTCGCTGAAACACGAACAGCTCGGCGGCACCTGCAGCCAAGTGAGGCACCGCCTGCACTGCGGTAGCTCCTGTCCCGATGATGCCAACTCGTTTGCCCGCAAGGCCAACAAGGTCGCCCTCGGGACCCCCACCGGTGTAGTCGTAGTCCCATCGACTTGTGTGAAACGAGTGACCTTCATACGTTTCGATTCCGCTGATGCCTGGCAGTTTCGGGCGATGCAGCGGACCGCTCGACATGACGACGAAGCGGGCCCGAATCGCGTCTCGACGGTTAGTGCTGACGATCCAGCGTCGGTGTTCGTCGTTCCAGTGCAGTTCCTGGGCCTCAGTTTGAAACAGCGCATTCTCATATAGCCCGTAGCGCTCGCCCATGCGCTGGCTGTGCTCGAGGATCTCTTTGGCCTTGACATATTTCTCGCTAGGTACGTAACCGAGCTCCTCAAGCAGCGGCAGGTATATGTATGACTCGATGTCGCACATTGCCCCCGGGTACCGATTCCAGTACCACGTGCCACCAAAGTCGCCGCCCTTTTCGATGATTCGAACGTCGGCGATTCCGGCATCGCGAAGCCTGGCTCCAGCAAGAAGACCGCCGAAGCCACCGCCAATCACCACCACCTCGACATCGTCGGTTAATGGATCCCGGCTGAGTCCAGCTTCGACATACGGGTCATCGACAAAGTGGGCGTATTGACCAACCACATCGAGATACTGATCGTTGCCATCGTCACGTAGTCGTTTGTCTCGTTCGTCGCGGTAGCGCTGCCGCAGCACGTCGGCATCGATATCTGCGAGTTGGTCGGCTGTCATCGGCGTCCTGGGGTTGGCGGGCAGCTTCAAATGTGTCGCGTGCTGCTAGTCCGCGCCAAATCCGTCAGGTGCGATGCGGCAGCAGTCCGAGAAATGCCCGGTGATCCAATGTCTGTCGATGTCATCACAGGTCCGTCTGTCGGCGACGTCGGAGCCGGAGCCGGTCCCGCCGACGACCTCCCACCGACCAAGGGCAAGCTGGGCCCCATCGGCGAAGTGAACGACGTTGTCGATGACCGACGTGCCGTACGGCATCACGAGACCATACCGCTGCCCAGAAACGTGAAGCACAAGGCATTCGCCCCGCAATTGTACTCGTCCAACTGCGAGCGCAAGCATCGACGAGAACGTGCCCGATGTTGGGGGCGGCTCGAAACGAGACAGAACCGCGACAGCTCCGATCGGGGGCGAAGTAGTCGTCGCCGTTGTGGACGCAGCTTGCGGTCCAGGATCCGGCACTGGCGTCGAGGCTTCGGTGGATGTCGCAGTCGCAGCCTCGGCTGGAGTTGTCGGTTCTGCGACTCGTGCACCACCAGAATCGGAACACCCAGCCGCGACCAGAATCAGTGTTAGGAAACCTACCCGCCGGCGCACAACCGCAGTCTTGCCTAGGTCGAAGATCACGTCCATCCAAGGCAACCGCGCACGTGAACGCAGTCGAGCGACTAGAACCAAGAGACGATGATCACCTCGATCGAGATCCCACAGCCAGACGACTGGCACGTTCACCTGCGCGACGATGACATGCTGGCCGCAGTTGTTGGCTATACGGCCCACCGATTCCGTTACGCGCTCGTGATGCCAAACCTGGTGCCAGCCATCACGTCGACTGCCGCGGTAACCGCGTATCGCGAGCGCATCATGGCTGTCGCTCCCGTTGACGCTGCCGATTTCCGTCCGCTCTTTGCGGTGTATTGCTCTCGAGACATCGATCTCAACGATCTGAAGAGAGGTGCCGTCGACGGCTCGATAGCGGCCGTCAAGTACTACCCGGCTGGGGCCACCACAAACTCTGCGGCTGGAGGATCCTCGATGTTCGACTTCATCTTGTTGTTCGAGGTCATGGCCGACTCTGGGATCCGGCTACTGGTACACGCCGAGTCAACCGATCCAGACATCGACATTTTCGACCGCGAGGCTCACTTCCTCTCCGAACAGCTCGCACCTGTCTGCGCGGCGCTGCCCGAGCTGTCGGTGACGGTCGAGCACGTGTCGACCAGCGACGGGGTGGACTTCGTTGCCGCTCACTCGCAATGCGCAGCGACGATCACCCCACATCACTTGGCCCGAGATCGGTCTCACGTGTTAGCCGACGGGATGCGACCCGACCTCTACTGCAAGCCAGTCATTAACTCCAGTGCCGACCGAGCTGCACTCCTGGCAGCCGCAACGTCGGGTGCCGCGGATTACATGCTTGGTACCGATTCCGCACCACATCCGACTACGGAAAAGTACGGTCCCGTGGCCAAGGCCGGGGTGTTTAACGCGGCCTACGGGTTGGAGGTGGTGGCCGAAGCGTTCTATCAAGCTGGCCGCCTTGATCGGCTTGGCCAGTTCGTCTCAACGAACGGAGTTGCCTGCTGGGGAGTCGAACCTCCCCGCTCGACAATCACCATGACCCGGGAAGCAATTGACCGAGAACTGGCAACGTCGCTCACCACAACGAAGGGCGACGAGGTTGTGCTATTCGGCGCAGAAGAAGCCTCCCTCTGGACAATCCAGACCTGACCCGTCACCGGGAAACGGCTGCGGGCGAACAGATGCCGGTGACAGGAGTGGTTTAAGACCTACCCGTCACCGGGAAACGGTTGCGGGCGAACATTTCCCGGTGACAGTAGTGGTCTGCGGGTTATCGCTCGAACCCAGTAGATGTGACTGTGAGAGTGAAACCCCGGTTAGCTCCCGCTAGGGAGCGGCGTGGTCTCTATTGGTTACGCATTCGCATGTAGCCATACGCGACTACGGCGCTGACGCCGAGCACGATTCCGAGGGTGGCACCAAAGCCGCCGTCGTCGATGCCGGTCTCGCCGTCGTCGCCTGGTGCGACAACCGCTATCGGCTCGGCCCTCGTTTCGGTCGTCGCAGCAGCATTGGCTCTGGCCCCACCGACGCCAACCCACAACATCGCCACCAATAGCGATCCGACAAGGAGACCCAACCCCAGACCGATCCGAGGCCTCAACGCTTCGTCATCCATCTCGCGCGCTTGTGGCGATGCAATCACCTGGGGGAC
>CAZMUM010000016.1:0-100755 GCA_964569385.1 uncultured Acidimicrobiales bacterium | reverse complement strand
ACGCTGACAATCTCATCGTCGGGCCCGATGGAACCCTTCGGGCCGTGATCGACTGGGACATGCCTGAGGCATGGGATCAGGCTGGCGAATGGTTCAAACTCGAGTGGATGCTGTTCCTCGACGTGCCTCATGCTCGTCAAACATTCATTGCGGCCTATGAGGCCATACATTGCGATCTCGAGGATTGGTCGAATCGAGTCCGACTGGTCAATCTCATCGAGACACTCAACACGCTGGCAAACTCAGACAGTCACGCCGACCCGCGGTTCACGGCCCGGGCCGAGGTTCGCCTGGACGAGTTGCTGTTGACCGACTGACTTCGACATGGTCAGATCGGACCCGAGAAGAGGTCGGTGTTCGTGACAGGTTCGAAGCCGACGCTGCGGTAGAGACCGCTCGAAGCGCGGTTGGCTGGTTCGTAGCTGATCGAGATGCACTCGGCGCCAGCCTGCACAAGCATGTCGACCCCGGCGGTGAGTATGTGGCGTGCGAGGCCGCGGCGTTGGTGCTCGTCCTTGGTGCGCATTGGTTCCACTACGCCCGTGGCCGTCTCGGCATCGAACCAGAACAGGCCATAAGCCGCGTAGTTGTCGTCGCTGTCGACGACGACAAGATCGAATTCTGGGCGATACAGCGACGATCCGAGCAAACGCCCCTCGACGAACGAAGAGTTGCGTTCGTTCAAGTGGTGTGGTCGCGTTGTCGTCTCGGCCCGCGAAGCCAACCGGTAGTTGTCGTGCAACACGCTGACCTCGGATAGTGCATTTACATACACCCACGCTTCGGCAAGAACATCGCCCTCTTTTACCGAGAACCCGTGCTCTGCCAACACGTCATGCATGACGTCGTCTGATTGGTCGACCTCGAGTTCGACAGAGCTGAACCCGTACTCTGGAGCGGAGGCGAGCCCTCGTCCAACGACGTAGGCAACTTGTTCCGGATTTGGGTCTGGCAAGAACAGCGGACAGATAGTTACCGCGTCGTACAGGGCCGAGCCTCCATCGGAGAAATCGACCATGAGTATTGCTGCCTCAGGCTGGCCTTGGCTGTCGAACCAGAACAGTTGGCCAAGACTTTCGGTGCGCCGCGGGACGCTCCACGACCAGTGGAGGTCAGCCGTCTCGTAAAGCTCCTCCGTGCGGCTCCGTCAGCAGGTTTGTCTGATTCTGGCGAGGAGCGCTTCACGCATCTCGCGTCCGTTCGGAAAGTTGTCATCTCGATCGGCTCGCCACGCCGCTACCAGGGCGAGAGTGAGAACCCGGCAATCCCGAAGCTGGCGCGGGTCGGCGAGTGCGTAGTGTTCGCCAACATCATCAGGTGCGTGAGCGATGTCGAACTCGACTGGCCCGTAGCAACACGTCTGGAGATCAACGAACCGGATGCCGCTGTTAGTTGCCAACACGTTGCCAGGGTGTGGTTCGCCATGTATGAGTTGTTCGTTCGCGCTGCGGGCGACCACGGCTTGGCAAAGGCTGCTCAACGAATCGGACAGAAGCTCTCGGTCGGCGTCAACGAGCTCCGGACTTCGCGACCGGTCCTGAACAATCGCTTGCGCTTCATCGACTCGATCCGTGAAGTGCGGCGAGGCGATATCGAGCCGGCGCATACTGACATGCAGACGTTCGAGCGCCTGCGCGTAGTCGGCCGGTGTGATGTCTCCTCCATGCAATGGCTCGTAGTACTTCCAGAAGGTGATCTCGAACCCGTCGCGCGAATAGACCAGAGGTTCAACCCGAGGGTCGAGCACCGCGATCGGGCTGTCGGTTTCTTCGAGGTGCCGTGCTATCTCGATCTCGAATGCGGCGACTTCGTTGTTCCGTTGGCCTGTGGGTGCGACACGAGCGAGCACGTCACAAGGCGCGAGTTGCACGGCGAGCCGGTTCGAGTTCTGGATGACGATCGTGTCTTCGACGTTCAGACCGAGGCCAGACGCGACTGACCTCGTTGCTATCAGTGCCCGCGAGACTGCACTCGACTCCATTATCTGTCTCACCGCCTCTCCGATGGATCTGCCAGAAGGTTCAAGGATGCCTCACCGCCCTCAGTTGTACCTGAGGCAACGCTGACCAAGAGATGAGATCCTGTTGTGATGATCTTCGGTGACCACTTCCAAGCTGCATTGAATACCGCTCCCGCCGAGTGGATCGAGGACTTGTGCAGCGGGCCAGCGTGGACCGTCGGATCGCTGATACCGAATCAGTACTCCTCGACGCTGCGGGTGTACCCGCCAGAGGCGAGCGCGGAGGATTGGTGGTCGGAATATCGCCACCTGTTTGAGATCATCGCGTCTGTCGGCGAGCGGCATACGTCAAGACCAGGCGAGGCATGGTTCGCTGTTTGGGAGGGCCACGGCTTCGCCGCACGGTCGACTGGCATCATGGCGCGAGGAGCGACACTCGATGAGCTCAGTCAGGTTCCTCGATTCGACCGGCCGGACCGCACCTACTATCTGCTATCTGGCCCTATGTCAGCGGTAACCAAGCTGGAGGACCCTGGATCGAAAGACACGGTCTGGCATCAACCCGATCTGTTCTGGCCTGACGACCATCGCTGGTTCGTTGCCACCGACGTGGACTTCTGGTCTCTGTACATCGGAGGCGACCGCGACTTCATTGCCGAAATCGCCGAAGTCAGCCCAACCCCAACAGAGATCGTGACGCTCGACTACACGTTGGAAAGCGAGATCTGAACAGGCCGGCTGGCACTGCCAACCCGTCTATCTGCCCAGGAGTTGCTCGAGCTGCATCCTGTCGGCTGCCCGACGTTCAAGATCAGCCAAGGTGCTAATGCCGACGTCGCCGTTGATGCGTCTTGAGAGGGCAGGCGCGTCGAGTGGTTCTGGCTGCGTGAAGCAATCGTGCAGCCAATGAGTCCGCTCGCTGCTCCAATAGCGCAGCATCATGACCGCTTCGTCACCAATCGGAGTGACACAGCCTTCGGTCGTGGTGAAACCGGCCCAACTCAGATGTACCGCGTCAAAAGTCTCAGCTACGCGCGACCAGTCCGGCAGCAGATGATTGCGCGGCCGGGGCGCCGCAGGTTGATCGCCAACACTCGGCAGTCCGGTGCGCTCTGGGTATTGATCGCCCCCAGGCAGTTCCCACCCACGGTGGGCCCTGGTGGCAACGAGTGGATGGTTTGTAACGAGCGCGGCCCAGTCCTGTGGGCGATGAATCTCGAATACTCGGATCTTGGGTTGTGTACGAAGTCGCCATCGGCTGATGGGCCCAGGGAACATCTCCCAAACATCGATCAGCCCATCGTGCACTTCGGGCGGTGGATCGGTCACTGTCCATAAACCGGCCCATGTGAATTCACCGTTTGCGTAAACGTCACCGTAGCGTTCGAAGAGCGGTAGCCGACTGGCTGGCTGACCGATCTGGCTTGATAGCCACAATTGCTGAGAGTCCGGATCCATAGGCGCGTGAAGCTCAGCATCGAAGCGCTCGGCAATCGCGGCCGCTATCGGTCGGCGGTGCTCGGCCCATCTAGCTACGGTCAGAGCAGTCTCGGCAGCGTCCTTCGTCCACGGACCGACGAGTGAGTCGGCGGTATCCACCGCTATTGAACACAACTCACCAAACGGCATGGACTCAACAGCTACTACGGCCGCACTTACGGCAGCCGGTGTGCTGTCGAGCGGAGCTTTGAACCAGCTGACGTCGTCGCGTTCACGCCCCTCAAGCGCGGCGAGCAACGCCGCCCCGGCGGGCGCACTCACACAAGCATCTTCGAACCTAGTCACTTGCCAATCCTGGCAGCCTGCATCTCGACTTGTTACCGATTTTGAAAGGTCCCGCGACCTTCTCGGCTGTCAAGACGGGCCAGCGTGGCTTGGATCGAATCTAGATGAACCATGTCCATGGAGATTCCTACCGGGGTAGGATGGGCTCATGCCTGTTCGGAAATGGTCCGTGAGCGTCGAGGAGAATTTGGCGGAACGTGTGGAGGTTCGCGTCGGCGATCGAGGTCTGAGCGGCTTTGTCGCCCGTGCTGTTGAGCACGAACTCGAACGTGATCTGCTCGATGAGTACCTAAACGATCTCGACGCCGAGTTTGGTGCCGTGCCCTCAGAAGTAGTCGATGAGTACGCGAAACAATCGCTGTTCTAGTTCTCGACAGTGAGGCTCTGTCCGCGCTTGCGAGACCCCATGTCGATCAGTTTCGCCATCAGCGGGTCCGCGCCGCGATGCGTTCCGCCCATAACCGCAACGCGCCGGTTCGAGTGCCGTCGGCAGTATTGATTGAGCTCTACCGCGGCGGCGGTTTTGACGAGCCAATTGATGCGGTCTTGGCCAGAGGTTTTGTTCAAGTGGTTACGACTGGGGCTCGTATCGCGCGGATCGCAGGGCACCTGTTGGCGCGGGTTGATGCCGGGAGCGAGATGGCAATCGATGCTGTTGTCGTGGCTACAGCGGTGCGATTGGGTGGAGGAATGGTTGCAACCCACGATCCGATGGACCTGGCAGCCCTCGCCGCCCACAGCCCCAATGTTGCCATCGTGGCGGTCTGACGATGGGAGCGGCTGTCGTGCATGCCAACGACGTTGCAGTCCAGAGGGCGAGCGCTGTCGCTACCCGCCGGTCTGAATAGAGCGAAGTGCTACCGTTGCCCGCGTGTGGAGTTGGTCCGGAGTCTTGGTCGCCGTCGTGTTGCTGGCGGGAGCGTGCGGCGAGTCGTCGCTGGTGGATGCCTCAGGCGACGATTCCGATAGAGCGACTGAGGCGGCGACACCGACAACAACGCCCCCTAGGCCAGGTACGACCGTTCACCTTCAACCGAGTCTGACGACGACGATTCTGGACGAGGCTGAGGTGTCGGACTCGTGTCCTCCTGGACTGGTTTGCGTGCTGCCTGATGGTTCGGTCTACGACGATCGGTGGTTTGCGACAGTGACACTCGACTGTGGCCCGACAAATGACGAACGCCGAATAGCGGGGTTTGCGGCAGACGCCGCTGGCTACGGGACCCCCGAACTGTCAGCGTGGCGAGCGAATCCAGACGGGTCCGCAAACAACATCGGCGAACTCACCGTTGGCAGCGTCGTCGACGTAGACGGCCTGCTGCTCCGCTGGCGGATCGGGCCGGTCTTGCTTGGTCCATGGCCTCCTGATGAGATGATCGACGCGTGTGATGATCCCGACGCAAGCCCGATCACCGAATCCCCCGACAGAAGCGCCACGGACGAGTCGGTGCCAACCGAACCAGTGGAAGTTTCCGAAGCCCCACGGGAGCCATACCAGCCGAACTCAAATGCTTGTTCTGACGACCCTTTCGCTGCGGCAGAGTTCGCGTTTGACGGTGTCGTCATAGAGGCGTCGCAGGTCCTATACGAAAGCGAAGTGTTCGCCGCTTGGGAGGCGGGCGAAAGTGTTGAGGACGAAAGTCTGTGGGTGTGGCCTTGGGTTACGTTCGAGGTGTCGGCCTGGTATGTCCAGGACTGGGGAGACCAGTTTTCGGTCTGGATGCCCGAGTTAGCACCTGAGATCGGCGAGCGGTGGCTCGTTGGCGGTGATGCTCGCCACGTCGCGGTGCTCGATTTCGCTGGACAGTCTGGGCTAGCCGATCCTTGTCTGTCCGGCTTCGCCGATGCCGCATCCAGCACGACGTGGGCCGATGTGTTCGGGGATCCACGCCTGACATCGCCTTGACCGGTATTGAAAGGCCAGACAGGTCGGGCATAAGAGGTCAGCGCGAGTCGGTGGCATCCTGGCTGCGATGTGGAACGACGAGAAGTAGGGCCAATGCGCCGGTCACAAGGTAGATAGCGGCTTGAGTGTTCAGCAATAGCGTGAGCGGTAGGCGGTCGATGAGCAGCCCGGTCGTGATTGACCCGATAGCGACACCGATCGCTTCGGACGCACTCAGGAGCCCTACGACACGTCCTAATACGTGAGTCGGGCTCTGCGTTTGGACGATCGTGAATAGACCGACGCTCAAAGCGGCGCCTGGCAAACCCGAGAAACCAAACAGCGCCATGTAGACCCACAAAGCAACTGTGACCTGAGGGGCATTCCAGACGGCCAGTGAGATGAGACCCATTCCGAATAGTCCGGTCGAGTAGAGGATGGTCGGGTCGATGCGCCGGGCGAGGTGTCCGATCATCGCCGACCCAACAAGGCCCCCGATCGCCATCGCGGCTCGGATGAGCCCGACCTTGCTGCCATTGTCGTCGAGGGTCTCGATGACGAAGGCTACGAACAGGACTACGAAACCGCCCTGGGCTATCTGGGCCGCTCCTTGAAGCGAAAGTACTTGGGCCAACCGAGGGTGTGACCGAACCGACCGCAGTCCGGTGCGCAGATGCGATCGTTCGGAGTCGTTTGGACGGCCGAGCGGCTTGGTATCGGCGCTAAGAAAGTGCAGAGATGCAGCAACCGACAAGAAACTGATGGCGTCTACGACAACGATTGGGCCGAGACCACGCCATGCCACCAACAATCCACCGATAGGCGCGCCAAGGAGGCGGGCGAAGCTGGCCGAAGCAGCAAGAGCGGCGTTCGCGGTCGTGAGCTGATCGCGATGCACGACGCGAGGGATCAGCGCGACGTTGGCCGGGTTGTTGATCTGAGTGAGAAGAGCCTGCAGAAACATCACGATGTAGGCCGGCCAGATGCGCTCCTCGCTTACCGCAAGGAGCGGCAACAAGGCGAGTGATTGGGCGAGGTTAGTAGTGACCAGCGAACGCTTAAGATCCCAGCGGTCGACGAGGCTGCCACCAATCGGCCCAAATATGGCGGCGGTCAGTACCTGGCTGACAAAGAGCAACGCCGTCGCCGTGCCTGACCTCGTCTCGACGAATACGAATACCGGAAGCGCCACGGCAAGTACCCAGTCGCCGGTGTCGTTGATGAAGCCAGCGGACCATGCGATTCTGAAATCGCGCTCGCGCCATGGGGGTGTCGCGCCGCCGGAGTCCGGTATCAAGCGTCGAGGCGCAAGAACGCCTGGTAAACAACATGCACCGGAGCTGCGTCGTCTGGCGCATCGACTCGAATTGGGGCGCGGTAGTGACTCAGGACGGCCGCGACCTGGCTGTTCAGGTCTTCAAGTTCGGTTGGTGTGACGAGGAGTTCGAAGTTGTGGAAGTCACTGGCTGATCGCCAACGCGGATCGACCTCGTCGACAGCTTCGACGAATCGGTGAATGAGCCGATTGTTCTCGGCCAGCCCAGCGCTTCTGATGGCGTGTCCTGCGGCCAGCGCCGCCGCCGAGTCGTTGGACGAATCGCGCCCTACCGAGAATCCGATCGCCGCGGCCTTCCAGGGTCGCGCCCGTCCATCGTCGGAAGGCGCTGCCCGCTCGACAAGTCCGAACCGTTCGAGCTCGCGCAGGTGATAGCTGCATGCTGATGGCGTAGCGCCTATCTCGGCTGCGCACTCTGTTGCTGTCCGTGCTTTGGCCGACAATAGGAAGTGCAGAATTGCGAGGCGGCCCGGATGGGCGAGCGCTCTCATCGCGTCGACGTCATCGATGATGCGTCTATCAGTGGTCCTCGCCGAGTCGTCAATCTGAAGAGATTCCTTCATATTCTCTATCCTTGGTGCGTCGGATGATGATGTCAAGGAATTCCTTCACACCTCCAGTTGTCGTAACACGGGTTCGTCATCGATATCTCGGCGGGCTAGGCGCTGCTGATATCGATCGGCGGAATTGGGTTCCGCCCCTGATGGGCTGGTGGACTAGCGACGCGAATATTCAGTGGTTTCGAACGGCCAGTCGGTCGCTAGCCAAGTCGAGATGGCTTGCCACGTAAGAACATCCAGCTCAGCGCGGGTCACCCGCACCCATGAACTAACGGCGGCATCCGCAGTTTTTGACGGGTAGATGTACAGGCATCCGATCACGTCATCGCCGTCGAGAATCGAATATGTGAATCCGGATCGATTCCCAAAGTCCTCGGCGTGTCGGACTAGGTCGGCGAGACTCGACTCGATCGGCATCTCCTTGGGCCAGGAACCGTCCGGAAAACCAGGCGTTGTCCGGATGTGTTCGATACTCGACATCCATGCTTCGTAGTCCCTTTGGTTGTGCTCGGGTCCTAGAGGGTTCCATACCGAAACCGGGACCATCAAAGCTGACAGGCATCACGAAGTCGTCTGCGACAAAGGTCATCGGGCCATGGTGATTCGCCATGTCGAAATGGTGTCAGGCACGGCGAACCTGATTCAGAACTCGGCATCTCGCGGCACGGCATTCGCGATCCTGACGATGCTGAAATCCCAGCGGTCATCATTGACGAGATCAACGAGCGGACATAGTGACGGAACTAAGCGAAGCTCGATCCCAGACTTTGCGTGAAGCTCAAAGAGGTCGCCTACAGGCGATACTGCGACCGGTTCAGCCACCCGATAGCTGACCCATTGGCCAGATGCCTCGGGCCATCGACTGAATGCGGCCGGGTCGAAGTCGTAGCGATACACCTCGGCGGTGCGCATTCGCTCCAGCCAACCGATCTCGATGGCATGCAGTCTTGTAGCCGTGGTCGCCAGAACAGCCTCGAAATGACGACGTTCGATGGTCGAACGAGGCCAAGCAGTTATACGCGGGCACTCCCGCGGGAACCAATACAAGGGCGCGTGATCGGCATCGATTGCCCAGACTGCGGCGCGTTGTGTCGGGTTGGTTGCTGGAACATGAGGCTTGAACACCCGGATCGAAGGATCTTCGCTGAAATGATGAAGAAGACCAGTGCCTGCCATCGCCGCAGTCTGGCAGGTGTCGCTCCGCCGCGGGCGCCCGAGGCCGACGTGGCTGGGAGGGTCGAGCTAGCCGATCGAACTCGGTAGGTTCGATTCGCCGAGGAAGCCGAAGGTGGCTGAAAACACGCGATCTTCTTCGTCCCGGAACAAGATGAGATATGAGGCGACAGCGTCGAAGGAGCGGTCGATATCGAACTCGAGCACGTCGAGGTCTGCCGTGGTTTGTGAGTACTCCTCGTCGCCGAGTCTGATGATCACTTCGACAGTCACGGCTCCCTGCCGATCGAAACCGATAGTGACTGGGCTGCCACTTGAAAAGCCGGTTCTCAAACTGAGGATCGGCGCCCGGACACCAGTGATGGCCCAGCCATTTTCTCCGGCCAGTTGAGCGGCGGTGATGGTGACTGGCGCCTGGTCTGGTGATGGGCGAAGCTCGTAAATGGACCAATGGGGGAGCAGCGAAAACCCATCAGCCGGAGCCACAATCGGATCGGTCCAGCCGAGGATAACTTCAGCGAACTCCCGCACCAATAGGTCGGGATCGAAGCGCCAACTGGCTGCATCCTCGGCGGTGACGGCTGCATCCGCAGTCTCCTCTGTGTTCTCTGGCCAGAGGCCGAAGAACGTGTCGGGCGGGGTCGGTGTGCCGCGGACGAGTCGCCCTCCAGCTGCGCCGGTCGACCTGATCTGATTGCAGCTCACCGTTGCGACAAGACAGATACGAATCGACGTCTCCTCTTGGTTGGTTGCCGTCGCGATGAGAGCCTCGCCAGACGGCGACCAAGACAGGCCGGTTACCAAGTCCGTCCCGAGGTCGAAGTTGAGCGACCCGGTAGTTTCGGGAGCCGTCACCAGCACCGAGCCATTCCTCAATCCGAAGGCCAGCGCCGAACGAGGGCTGGCGGCGACCGCGCTGATCGTCTCGGCGGTGACTCCATCGATCGCGAGTTCGGTCACCACGCCCTCGCCATTCATTGTCCCGATAACGCCGTCGGCGACAACAATTAGGCCGTCCATTGTTGGAGCGAGAAACCGAGTTGTGTCGATGTCGAGGAGGACGCTTCGATCGTCGACGAACGTGCGCAGCTCCCATCGAACGCCGGTGTCGTCTTCAACGGAACGCACCGACACACCGCCGGCGCCAGCCATCAGCCCGATCGATCCCGTTAACGGCCCCTCGTCTTCGAGTGACCTCGAGATCCCCCCGCCGAACAACACCGCCCAGTACGGCTCTCTTGTGCTTCGGCCTGTGCGCACATCAACTCGTACGACGCTCAGCTCGCCCTCGAAGTCAGAGACGTACTCGACCACCCGGCCGCCAAATTGCCAGCGAGGTTCGGGGATCGTGTCCACGCCGAGGGCAGGTGCGCCGGCAACTGCATCGAGCTGCACGAGCGTTGGTGAGCTTGCGTCGCCCACCAAGACGCTGATCTCTCCGAACCTAGAAATGTATCCGGCCAGGATCGGTCCGCTGACGCCATCAACAATAAGCACTGTTGTCTCGTCAGGCACTGCAACGGTCTCGACTCGCCCAGATGAATCGGACACGAACCGGCCGATCGAGATCGCCAAGACAAGTACGACTAGCGCAGTTCCGACCATGCCGACCGGAGCAACCCAGCGCCTCCGGATCAGTCCAGCGCGATGCGGCGCTATCTCGGTCGACCGGGCCGCGAGGGCGAGGTTGGCCAACTTGGCGCGATCGTCGAGGTTCACGACTGGTCCGAGCGATTGGTGAGCTTGAGCTCCAGGCTTCTGCGGCCGCGCTGAAGATGGGTTTTTACCGTGGCTTCGCTCAGTTCAAGGGTGCCGGCTATCTCCTTGACGCTCAGGCTGGTCACATAGTGAAGGGAGATGACCTGACGCTGGCGAGCAGGAAGACTCCGGACGGTGTCCCAGAATTCGCTGTCGCCATCATCGAACGAGACCGGATCGGTCCACCGTTCGCGGCCTTGTCGCAGCACAGCGCGAGCTTCGGCCAATCTGCGACGGGTCAACGAAACAGATCGATTCGCTACCGCGCGCCGAACCCAGGCCTCTGGACTGTCATATCTGCCTATTACAGCCCACCGTCGCTGCGCCGCGACGAATGCGTCCTGGGCGAGGTCTTCGGCGGCTGACCATGAGCCACATAACACGAATGCCAGCGCAACGACCTGATGGAACTCCCGCTCATAGAACACTTCGAAGCTCTCCCCGGTGACAAGCACTTCGGTCCCATCGGCATCCACCGAGTTCATTGTCTTCTACAACTCGACATGACCCGATGAACCCTCTCTCACGCATCACTCGCAGCAGCGACCCCACAGGATGACAAGCAACCCAGAATTGCTACGTAGTTCTGCTGGACCGCCGCGCCTACTTGGTCTGGGTCGGGTCGACGACGTGACCCATGAACAGGATTGTGTTCGAGCCGCGGTCGCGGATGAAGTAGAAGAACGGCCGATCGATCTTGATGGTGGGCCCGTGAGATACAACGATCTCGACGCCTGATGCAGCGGCGGCCGTGGTGCCCGTCTCGTCAACATCTATGCGGGCCATGTGAGACACCGAATCTATGAAATAGCCCTCGTCCTCGCCAATGAAGAGGTTACTGAAGTCATAGGTTTCGGGAAGCCCAAGCTGACGGAGTGGCTCGAGGGCCTCGATGCTGGTCTTGGTGGACCAGATCGGCATAGTGAGGTGGACGCCGCTCTCGCTCAAACCATCGACGATCTCGCCGAGCCGTTCAGCGGTGAGTCGGGCTTCAAAGTCCGCGAGGTCCGTGGGTTCCACGATGACCAGGCCAAGATTTCCGCCCCGGTATGGCAGTTCGACCGCCTCAAAGTCTGCGCCGACGTTCAGAGGGAGGAAGTCGTCGTGGGCCATGAGTTCGGTCTGCACGGTTGTGCCGTTGGCATTTCTGAACACACCTGTGGTGTCCAACCGGCGGAACTCAACGACCCAGGACGCCTTCAGATACATAGCGTTGGCCAGAACCACGACGGTGTCGAAAGAGTATCCGTCGGTGATTTCCTCGACGAAGCCGTTGGTCTGATTCGAGACCCAATTGTTTACGGTGTCGGCAGCCGCGTCGCTGTCGACAAAGTCGACGGCCCGAACTGGCGCTCCGTAAGAACCGATCGCAGCGTTTAGGAACTGGTCTTTGAGCTCGAGACCGTCTTGCACGAACAGAGCGTTTGCGGTCGACAATTCAACACCGTCGCTGGTTCTGCTCTCAAGAGTAAGGTCGATGGCATTCACGGCCGATGGAGTTCGGTTGGGTCAACGTCAGCGACGCCAAGCAAGTCGGCAAACGCGGCCGTGGTCTCGGCATTTGTGCCGGCCATGGTGAGCATCAGGACCGTGCTCAAGCTGTAGTTGCCGACCACGGTGTCCTCGGTGGGGTCGGCAATCGTCTTGAACAAGTCGACTGCGAACTGGTTGGTGCCTGCGATCACAGCGTTGACAGCGTCGCCGTCGGCTTCGGGAGATAGCTCCCGATCCTTCACTCGCGCCACGAGTTGGATTGCGCCGTCGCCGATCGGTATTGACCCATCTGCGAGAGAGTCATTCGATGCCACAGGCACCGATGTCGGGGATACTTCAGAGCTCGTCGAATTTGGAGCGCTTGGCGACGTGTCATCCACTGAATCGCCACAGCTCGCCGCGAACAACGCCAACCCTGTTGCAATGACCACTTTGCGCTTGGTTCTACTGCTCATAGCGCTCCCCGTTTCATCTTGACCATACGTATGGGACGAACCACACACCATGGGAGGTTCCTGGGTTCGCAGGATTTCATCGAGAGCTTAGGGTCGGGCGATGATCCGTGCCATGCGTACCACCCGCCCGTCCGCATCCTCGGCTCACAGCTCCGGCTACCGTGTGCCGCTGTGTCTGAGTCGCAAAGTTCCACTGGGAGCGAACGAGCAATTCTGCGCGAGTTTCTTGACTACCAACGCGAGGACCTGATCGGCAAGCTCGAAGGTCTGACCGAAACCCAGGTGCGGATGACTCCGACTGCAAGCTCTCTGTCGCTGCTGGCCCTAGTCAAACATTCGGGGATATGGGAGCGACGATGGTTCCAAATTGTCGTCGCGGGGCGTACCGTTCGCGAAGATCTCCCCGAGGCCACTGACGAAGAGTCCGCTGACTCGGACCCGACGGTTCGGCTCGCCGATGAGGACAACATCGAGTCAGTTATTGCTAACTACCGAGAACAGATTGCCGCATCAAACGAGATCTTGGACAGCTTCGATCTTGACGCTCCATGTGTTCTGTCCGACATGGTCGATAAGAATGTGCGGTGGGTCGCAGTACATATGATCGAAGAGACGGCTCGGCACGCGGGCCACGCCGACATCATTCGCGAGACTATCGACGGCTCGCGCAGCAGCTAACCCGTGCTGTAGCAATGAACCGAGGTTTCGTCCACACGGTCATAGCGCTTTTGAGTGAACTAACGAGCCCCATACTCGATGGTTGCAAAGTGCCAATCGGTTTCGAGCCAGGACGAGATGGCTTGCCAGGTGACAACATCGATCTCGGCTCGGGTCGCTCGCACCCATGAACTGACCGCAGCGTCCGCCGCTTGCGACGGGTAGATATACAGGCACCCGATCACGTCGTCGCCGTCGAGAATTGAATACGTGAACCCGGATCGATTCTCGAAGTCGTTCGCATGTCGGACCAGGTCGGCAAGGTTGGACTCGATTGACATCTCCGTAGGCCACGACCCTTTTGGGAAACCGGGGGTCGCCCGGATGTGGTCGATACTCGACATCCAAGCTTCGTGGTCCCTTTGGTTGTGCTCGGGTCCTAGGGGTTCCATATCGAAACCGGGTCCATCAAAGCTGACGGGCACCACGAAGTCGTCTGCGACAAAGCTCATGCGATAACTGTAGGTACAGATCAGCCCACGGAGTCGAAGATTCCAGCGCGGCTACAGTTCGATGAAGATGCACTCGCCGGGGCACTCCTCGGCGGCCTCGATCACGGACTCTTCTTTTCCTTCAGGGATGCGCGCGGTGCCGTCAGCCCCAGCGGGGTTAGCCTCGCCGTCGAACAGCTTCTCCTGGCCGAACGTGTCGGCCGACTCCTTCACATAGAACAGCCCGTCATCCATGCCGAAGAACACGTCGGGAGCGATCTCTTCGCAGAGGCCATCGCCTGTGCATAGGTCTTGGTCAATCCAGACCTTCATTGTGGAGACTCTCCCGAGGCCTTGGCAAGCTTGTAGTCGGTGAAGGCGCTCACCCGCTTCACGAACGCCGGGGATCGGCGCAACCGCGCGGCGATCTCAGCCTCGGGGACCCCGTTCTTTCGAGACCGCAGCACGGTCCGCTCAATGGGTCGAAGCTCCCATGCATTGCGCTGCTGCTCAGGCCTAGGAACGCGAGGTATCTGAGCTAGGGCCAAGGTTCGGCGGACGTGCCCGGGGCTACGGCGGATTCGCCACGCGATCTCAGCTTCGGTCTTGCCGGCGCGTACGAGGTTGAGCATTGTCCGTTCGATTGGACGCAGGTTGGCCGGGCTGTCGGTCTCATCGGTTGACGCGCTCATGGCTCTCCTTGTTGATCTGATCCTAGGCGTGCTGGTTGGGCCATGCGCGATCTGTCAGCGTTGAGCTAGCGGTTGGCCGTGACTTGCCCGAGGTGCCGGTGCAGGTGTTCGCTGAGATCCTCGGAGTCGCGTTCTGCTCCGCTCATGTAGCTCGACCGTCGCCGACGGAGCACATTGGGGCCGGTCACATACAGGCCAGGGGCGTCGGTGACGCCGCCGTCGTGCTGGACGCGGCCTTTGTGGTCGAGCACCGGCACATCGAGCCAGGAGTAGTCGGGGCGATAGCCGGTCGCCCAAACAATGGTGCCGATGTCGTCGTCGGCGAAGTTGATTTCCAAGCGCGCCTTCGCTGGAAGTCTGGTTGGCGCAAACCGGGCCGTCGGTCCGACAGTGGAGATGTCGGCAGCTTCGGCCCAGTCGTCGAACCTCTGCAACAGGCGGTTCATTTTGAGGTCAGCCAGCTTGCAGGTGTTGGCGAGTGAACCTGAGAACTGGGCGGTGCCGTTGCTGATGAGTCCCAGCCGACCGACGATTTCGACCCCACGGTCGGTGAGCGCGTTGAGATCGATGGACCGGTGCTCGGGTGTACCGATGAGTTGTGGCGACGGCAGATGGCGAGCACGTACGAGATCGTCGATGTCATCGCGGTGTTCGTCGAGCACGCCGGCCTTGTCCATCCACCAAAAGACGTCTCGTCCTCGGTACGTCCTCGGCATTCGGACGTGTTCTCCCACAGACAGTGTGACGGCCCGGCCCGAACGGCTGATTTCGTCGGCGAGTTGTACTCCCGTTGCTGAGGCGCCGACCACCAGTACCGCTCGGTCGTCGAGGTCGTTCGGGGGTCGATAGGTCATGACGTCGACTTGGGCGACCGAGGCCGGTACGTTGGTCGAATCGCTTGGAACGTTGGCGATGTTCGAGCCTCCGCTTGCGATCACGACGCTGTCGCACGTCCAGTTACCCCGGTCTGTTTCCACGGCGTAGCCGCGATTGTTGACACGGACTCGGGTAACCGTTGTATGGGACTGGACAGGTGCCGAGATCGTCACTGCATAGTTGGTGATGAAGTCGACGACCTCTGGCATCGTCATGTACCCGTCGGGGTCGTTGTCGCAATAGCGCATGCCTGGGAGGCTGGTCTGCCAGTTTGGTGTTAGTAGACGCAGCGAATCCCAACGCTCAGTACGCCATGAGTTCGCCACCTCAGCACGTTCGAGCACCACGTGACGGATCGAACGCTCTGTGAGGCGGCGACTCAAGGCGAGGCCAGCGTGCCCGGCGCCGATGATGACGGCCGGGACGTGTGTTGGCGGTTCTGTCATTGGCCCGTTAGCTGACCTCGACGGCAACCCGTGTTGGGTTCGTGACCATGTCGTAGACCGCCGACCGCTTCTGACTCTGAGCTACCAGGGCCTCGATGTCGTCACTGGAGGCATCCGCGTCGATGTCGAAGCGCACGGTGACGTCGTGGAAACCGTTGCGGATGTTGGGATCGCCACCCAGGATGCCAAGCACGTTCATCTTGCCTTCGACTGTCGCCGCCACAGACCGCAGCTGGATCTGACGGTGCTGGGCGACCGACGCCACCCCGGCGGTCAGGCAACTTGCCAACGCAGCCAACAGAATCTCGGGAGGTGTCGCGCCACGATCTTCGGAAGCAAAGCACTCGGGATGGTCAGCCTCGAACGAGTAGGGCGTCTTGTGGTTGTGTTCCTGGCCCAGTCCGGAGAATCCGTCGACGGTCGTCTTGCTGAACGTGCCGTCGACCCACGAGCAGTTTGCTCTCCAAGTGAACTCCGCAGCTTCGGGGGTTTCTGTTAGCGCCTTGCGGGCGCCCAGCAGCGCTTCGGTATTCACGCCGTTGTTGACGGGTGTCTCGGTGGTTGTCATGTTGTTTTCTCCTAGGTGTGGTTTTGAGATGGTTGCAATCGTCGGATCGCGTGGACGGCGACTATGACGACCAGCGGACACGGAAGTTGCCGCGCCACAGGTTCATGAGATCGGTGTCGCCGGTCATCGCGACGCCGGCGTGGGAGGGTCGGTTCCACAGCAGGAGGTAGAGCTCTGCGGCCGTTGCTGTGAGTGTGAGATCGGCATCACCGCCGCTGCGGGCGGTGTCGGATTGCTCCGGACCGAGGGTGACGTGCCAGTGCTCGTCGGTGTCTTCGGCATGGACGTGGATGACCTTTGGACCCTCTATGTCGAGTGGGCGGGGTCTTGGGGTGAACGCGCACAAGAGCTCATCGAGCATGTCGGTGGCAAACTGCGGGTCGAACTGTGATTCGATGCCGCGTGAGTCTTCGGCATCGAATCGGTGGATGGCAATCTCGCTGGCCTGTCGTCGCGCCCACATGGCCAGCGGCGACGGGGCCGGGAGGAACGTGAAGCAATTGAGATCGGCTGGCGCCGACTTCAGTACCTCAACAAGGTTGGCGTGGGTATCTCGATACCAGGCGACGAGGTCGGCGTCTTGGGGCCAGGATGTAGCGAGTTCGGGCCAGTGGTCGGCAAGATCCGTTAGATCATCGGCGGCGAGCCACTCGTCGGTCGGGTTAGCGACGTTCCCCGCGGCCCACAGGTGAATCAAGCCAAGGTGGCGCACAAGCTCGCGCATATCCCAGCCTGGGCACGACGCTATCTCCACGGTCAGGTCGCCTTGCTCGGCCGCCCTAGCGAACAACTCGCCCTCTGCGATGACAAATCCGACGTAATCCTCAGCGTTCATAGCGAGCTCAACTCCTCCGGCCCATGCGATCTGGACCCTGCGGTTCTACACTGCAATCTGCAGTAGTGACTTTACTGCGAATTGCAGTAAAGTCAAGAGCGTGCCTTCACGCCTCACGATCTCGTCCTATTCAGTTCTGGGGCTACTGGCAATACAGCCTTGGACCGCCTATGAGCTCACGAAGCAGGCAGAGAGGAGCCTGCGTTTCGCTTGGCCCAAATCCGAGCGCCTGCTGTACGCCGAGCCCAAGAAGCTCGTCGAGCACGGGCTCGCCACCTCGCATCGGGAATCGTCGGGCCAACGAAGTCGCGCCGTGTACACGATCACCGACGAAGGGCGCACTGCGCTATCGGCGTGGATGGCCACCGCTCCGCAGCCTCCGGTATTGGAAGCAGAGGCGCTGCTCCGCCTGCTCTTCGCTGAAAATGGCAGCACCGATGACCTGATTACTGCCCTCGAAACGATGGCCGAGGATGCCGCCGAGCTTTACGAGCAGGTCGCAACGATCAACGTCAGCTACCTAGATGGCCAGCATCCCTTCCCCGAGCGAACGCATCTGTCGGTGCTCTTCGCCACGTTCCAACTTGAACTCTTCGACTTGATCGTCAAGTGGGTGGACTTTGCCAAGACCGAGATCTCGACGTGGCCCACGACTGAGGGCCTTGGCCTGACCGATGGCACCGAAGCCATCCTCAACAACATCAAGGAAGGGCGCTCGGTGCTCGACCGGCCCAAGAAGAACCCTTGATCGACTGAAACAGAATCAACTGCGCGCGCTACAGGTTCACGCAGCTTTCGACGCCAAGGAACGTACCGCATAAGCGGGGCGTGTCCGTGAGGTCGATTGTTGCGCCAGCCAACCGCTCGCACGAGCCATCGCGGCACCAGTCCAGATATGCAGTCGCACCGATGCCCTCGGTGCCGACAGTGAACTCGACCACGCCTTGGGCCGATCCGTCGATACCGAATGCGTCGAGTATTGCATCAGCGCCGTTCAGCACGGTCGCCACGAAGTTACCGCCCAACGTCGTTGCGTACGCCTCGCTTTGCAATGTCAGCAATGTGTTTAGTTCTTCGTCCCAACCGATGATGGCGATGACGCCCTGTTGGGTGCCAGACACGACGAGATTGGCCACATCGATGTAGCCGTACTGAACAGTGTTGGCCAACTTGAGTGGTTCCATTCGGACCAGGATCGCCCCGAGGCGAAGGGCGTGTGGGCCTTTGTCCCAGAAGCGGTCGAAGTCGTTCAGCGCCCAGTGCCAGTCGATGTCGGCCTGATGCTCAGCCCAGAGGTTGGCAATGAGACCATCGTTGTAAGCGATGTTGGTGCGTGCTTGGCCAATGGTGTTGTATGCGCTGCGAAAGTCACTGAAGGTGTTGCGCAGCTCGGTGGCCTTGGCGGCATCGCCGCCGGCGATTTGGCCGATGCGCTCATCGACCTGGAGGTTGATCCGGCGTATGACCTCTTCGTTCGCCGTCGCGTCCACCAGGTTCGCAGCGACCTTGTCCAAGTCGCCTATTGGAAGGGTGGCCTCGGCCGATCCTGTCAACTGGAAACCGTCCGGCCCAGCTTTGCCTACAATCGCTATTGCGGCCATGGAGCCGAGCGCTAGATCGCCCCTGGCAACTACACCGTTCTTGTCGATGCGAAGCGCTGCCTGGACACCTAGATCAACGAGACCTATCTCCAACTGTCCTTCCATTGTGAAGAAGCTCTCGGCTGGATCGGCGAAAGGAACAAGGAGCTCAACTTGCGCGGTACCGACGACATCCAGAATCGAAACTGGCGAGAGCCTGGCCGAACCGTTGATTGCCACACCCGTTGCGTCGATGCGGACTATCGCCTCGACGTTTGCGATGTCGTCAAGGTCTCCGCCGGACAGAGCTTCGAGGGGTCCGAGGCCCAGCCGGAGGTTGCCAGAGAGCTGGAAGAACGAGTCGGATTGCACCTCGTCATCGATGATGTGAAGCTCGCCATCTAGATCGAGCCGACCTGAGATCGGGGACAGTTCCGTCAGCAGCTCCAGCAGTTCTCCCTCTTGGGCTCCCTCGCCAATGTTGGCGGTGACCCACAACTCGAAAGAGTCGTCGCTGGCGACCATTCCAAACGTGCCTCGTGCGGCTGGTAAGGAGATCTCGACTGCGCCCTTCAGCATCGGGACGCCAATATCGAGCTCACCGTTCGCCCATATCGATGCCGAGTCGGGGCCGAAGTTGTAGAACGTTTCGGCGTCGAGCGAGGCGGCTGGGTGCACCGGGATGGTTCCGTCGACTACGAGATGTGCGGTGAAATCGTCGGGGAAGTCGACGATTCGTTCGTTGGCCAGTGGTGTGAACGGGATGAGACCCGCAGCGGACCAGCCGAGACCGCAGCCGCCTGGATCGAACGAGCTCAGGTCGAGTGAGATGTTAGGGATCAACGAGGAATCTTCGTCGACGTACTGGTTGTCCTGCTTGGTGCGGCTTGGGTTGCCCTCACCCGTCGGCACCATCGCGTCGCATGGCACCGAGAGGTAGAAGTAGTCACCCTCGATGTCGGCGATGAAGAGTGCCGAACCGCTAAGGCCGACCGTTGACACTTGCTCGGGCAGACCCGTTGCACCCTCGAACGTGTCCTCAAGGTCGAGAAACAGATTGAATGGCTGCGAGCCGAGGTCGGCGTAAAAATACAACTTCTCGGGGCTGAGGTGTGCGCCGATATGGGCAAGCTCGGCGCCCGTAGCCATGCCGATGGCACCGCGGAGAGGGCGATCGATGAAGGTGTCCGACAAGACTCCAACGGTTGGGAGTTCAAGGGTCGCGGTGCCAGACTCGACACGGGTGTACTCGCCGTTGGCATCCTGGGAGACAGCCACATTGGCGTTGGTCAGCGTAAATGCCCCGGCGCCAAGGCTGATTGTGAGATCGCCATCGGCCTCGCCGACGCCAGCGTTGTTGACAACCACAACGTCCTCGATTGGCTCAACACCGCGTTTGGGCTCGGCCAATCCGGAGCCGATGCCAGCGTCACCTGCGGTCGCGTCGATCACGTTCTCGTCGACCCGAGTGATGAGCCGTGGTTTGTCGACCGCGTCAACACCCTGGCCTTGGCCTGGATTCTCGACCTCGAAGCTACCTTCGACAAATCCCTCGGCTTGTTGCTCCTCGCCTGACCGCGCCACTACCACTCCAGCCGTGGCGAGCATTCCCATGACGACGACCACGGCCAGAATAATCTTCCACGGCATTCGATGCAGCTGCGAGGGCTGGGACGATTGGGGCTGACTCGTGTCGAGCTCTGGGGTGGCGTTCGTCATGGTCCATTTCCTTGCGGCTAAGCCGACGACGTGGCGCCAGCTGGTGCTTTCAGGATACGAGTCTCGCGGTGCTGGTTCGATATGGCGTGCATGTGTATGTGAGGGGGTGCAGGCACCCCTGAAGTGATCAGCGACGAGGCGGACAGATGCTGTGGGCCAAGTAGCCGTGGGCCGACCAGGCTGGTGTCGGTTAAGCGCTGGCGATAGACCGTTGACCGGTGTTCGATCCGATGGATGATGACTAACCGTTCAGCTTCCGCGATCTCATACACGATTCGGTAGGCGCCCCGCCGTGCCGATCGCATGCCCGCGAGTTCGCGCTGCAGGAGACCGCCGAGTCGATGTGGGTTGTCGAGCAGGGCTCCGAGCAAGAACTCGACGATCGCTACAGCGGTGCCCTCGGGCAGCCTGTTCAGTTGGCGTTCTGCCGGTCCGGCGCCTCGGAGTCTGTAGCCGGGATCCTCCTGGCTCACTTGGTCAGGTATTGGCTGCGGAGCTCGTCACCCGTGATGAAATCTCCTGCTGCATATGCGTGCCGGGACTCGTCGAGCTGCCGTATGGCGTCTGGGTCTGAGAGCAGTTCGAGAGTGTCCTCCAGCGACTCCAATTCTTTGGGGCTAATCAGTACAGCGACCGGTCGGCCGTTTCTGGTGATGATGATGCGGTCGCGGGTGTGTTCGACGCGGTCGACCATTTCGGAGAACTTGGCCTTCACGCTGGCCAGTGGCAATATCTCAGACATGACTAGTATTGTAGTCACACGAGCTGGCGCATCCGCCCGCGGGCGATGAGTCTCCCGCAGCCACCCCGGCCCAGCAAAGCGACTACCTGTTCACGCCTCGCCCTAGGCGCAGCCATGACCTACGGCCAGTTCCCGGCAAGGTACGTGCGGGGCTAGGGCGAGGTCAGTGTGGTCCAGTCGACCGGGTCGGGGAGGTTGGGCAGGGGCTCGATGCCCATGACCTCGACGTACTTCTGGGCGGCGCCGGTGTTGAAGATGACGACCCTTTCGTCGGGGTCGATTGCCTTCTCAGCGACGAGCATCTCCAGCACACCGAGGCAAGCGCCGGTTTCGGGCGCGAAGGCTATTCCTTCGAGAGCTGATGCACGGCGAGCCCACGCCAGTAGCTCGGCTTCTGGGCAATCGCGAGCCTGACCACCAGATTCATTGACCGCATCGAGAATCATGAAATCGCCCACTGCTACTGGAACCCGAAGCCCGCTGGCGGCTGTGGCCGCATCTGCGAAGGGCTCGGCGAATCGCTCGCCTTTGGCCCAAGCTGTGCTGATCGGCGCGCATCCGTCCGACTGACACGACACCATGCGAGGCCGGCGTTCGTCGGCGAGCCAACCCATGGAGCCAAGTTCGGCAAAAGCCTTCCACATGCCGATCAGGCCGGTACCGCCCCCGGTTGGGTACAAGATCACATCGGGCAACGACCAGTCGAACTGCTCGGCTAACTCAAGCCCCATCGTCTTTTTGCCCTCGATGCGATAAGGCTCCTTCAGCGTCGATAGGTCGAACCAACCCATGTGCGGCGCGCCGTCGCGCACCACCGCGCCGCAATCGTTGATTAGCCCATCAACTAAATAGGCGTGGGCCCCGTAGTAAGCCGCCTCATACTGATTGACGATTGGGGTGTCTGCTGGCATGAAAACATATGCTTCGATACCGACCCGCGCCGCATACGCCGCCATCGCTCCGCCGGCGTTCCCAGCGGTAGGGATGGCAAGACTCGTAACTCCCAGCTCGTTGGCCCGGCTGACCGCCATGGCGAGTCCGCGGCTCTTGAACGATCCTGTCGGGAGCTGCGATTCGTCTTTGACCCACAGATCGGTGAGCCCCAACGCCTTCCCGAGCCGCTCGCACCGTAGAAGAGGGGTCATCCCCTCGCCGAGCGAAGCGACCTTGGTCTCGTCGCCCACCGGCAACAGTTCGCGATAGCGCCACATGGTCGGCTCGCGCGCACCTAGAGCCTCCTTGTTCATGGCGTGAGCTACCGCATCGAGGTCGTATCGCACCCATAGCGGACGACCTTCGTGCAGGGTCTGGAGTTCGAGGTGGCTGAGGTGGGTGCCGTCGATGGCCGATTCGAGATGCGTTACAAAGCTCACGGCGCGACCCTACGAGGTTCAATAGGCGCATGCCTATCGCTGGCGAGCTATTTCGACCCCATCCGACGCATAACAAAGGATATATGCATATTCTTCGGTATGGCTAGTCACCGGACCCCTTTGGTTGCTTGGATCGAGGCGGAGATCGCTCGATTCGACGAACGGACTGGAGCCACTTTGGGCTGGATTGCGCCGATATTGGCTCGAACCGAAGCGATCAGTTCTGCCGAGATGGCCGGGTTGAGCGAGCCAATCAGCTCAGTCGCGGTCGCCGAACACTCGCCAGGGTCGCGGCGGGTCAAGAAACCGGTCTCGGAACGTATTGCCGACCAGATCTTGGCCATCGAGGCGTTGGGTCATGAAGCGATCCGACCCGAAGCGGGAGGAATGGTTCAGCTGGCGATTTCGCATGCGCAACGGACGATCTCGCGTCCAAATACCAATGGGATGGCCACTCGGCTGATCGACCAACGGTCACTTCGAAACCTAGGGATCACTCGGCGACTCGTTCTGCCTCTGTCGGCTGGCCTACTCGCTGACCCGAAGCGACACGCCGACGCAGTCGACTGCGTCGGACAAGGGAACAACGAACCGATCGTCTCCACGTTCGTAGACGCAGCAGCTGTCGCCATTACAAACGCATCACAACTCGCAGAAGAGCTCGATTCGGCCCTCGACGTTTGGAACGAAGTGATCACCGCCAGGTCTGACTCTTCGGTCTGGCCGCTAGTCGAATACTGCGCCAACCACCTCGCTATAACTGCGACAGCGGTCGCTGCCGACCTAGGGATTTCCGATGTTGCAGCCCAGAACGCAATAGATCGGTTCGCAGCCTGGGGAATCCTCAATCAGAACTCGGATGCGAAACGAAATCGCATCTGGCTCGTGTCCGATGTTCTCGATGCGGTCGAGGCATTTATGGCGAGGGCGCGACCGGCCGCAGGCTAAGACACCTCCTCAAGGGTGGCCGGCGCTCGCCGACTACCTCTTCGGAACTCGGTAGGGAGATCAATCATGTCGGCAGCCGCGCCACTCAAGCGTCTATTAGTTCGAAGCTCCGTCGTTGCTGGAATCGCTGTTGGCGCCGTAGCCACCGCCGCGACAGGCACTCCAGGTCAGGCTGTCGCACCCGTAGTAGAGGGCCAGATCGCCGGGCTGACGATCGAACGCGCCGCACCGGTTGTAGCCGCGGCACCCACGTTCAGCGCTACGGCAAACCCGGCGATAGTGATCCCGGACCCTTCAGGAATTGACGTCGGAATGCCCATGCAGTTCCCGGCCGACCGGATCAGCGGCTATGACATCGAACAAGTCGTGGTCGTTTACGACGACGCCACTGACTTGCTCACCGTAACTATCGACACCTACGTAATCGCCGGAGACGCCGACGGCGACGGCGATCCGGACACAACCGGGCCGGTTCTCAACGCCCTCGGCGGCCTTGACGAACCCAACTTCGCAAGTGGCGAATCTTTCGCCATCCTCATCGATGTCGACCAAGACGGCGTCTTCGACGTCATTGCCGGCGTCAACACCGACGGAGATCTCTCGAGCTTCCAGGTTGCCCGGCACAGTTCGTCTGGGTTCAGCACGGTCCCCTTCCTTCCTCTCGCCTACGGTGCACCCCTGCCAGCGCACAACGGCGGAGCGCCGGCCGCTCCGTCGGCGGCGTCGCCTGCACTGACGATGACCATCGCCAACTTTTCGCAACTCGCTGCCACGCTCGGACTCGCGGACGACAGCCTCGACTTCGGCGTGAACGCATTCATGGGTTCCTTCTCAGACGCTGGCATCGGTGAAGACTTCGTTCCAAGCCGCGGCGGCTCTGTCACTGTCGATCTCGACGCCCGCATCGGCGACTACGTCTGGATCGACAATAACCTCAACGGCCAACAGGACTCTGGTGAACCGCCAGCTGAGGGAATCGATGTCGATCTGCTTGATTCGGGTGGTGCGATCATCGAAAGCACCACAACCGACGCAAACGGGTTGTATGAGTTCATTGTCCGACCTGGAACCTATGCCGTCGGGTTCAACCTGCCGACCGGGGCCTCGTTCACGACACAAGGCGCAGGATCGTCAACCGACAGCGATGCCGACCTTGCAACTGGCATCACGCCCAACGTCGTGGTCGCCCAAGGCGACGCATCGCTTGACCTCGATGCCGGTCTGGTCATCCATGATCCCGGAATCGATATTGAGAAGGCGACGAACGGCGAAGACGCCGACCTTGCGCCTGGACCAACCCTGACAAGTGGTTCAACTGCCACATTCACATACGTCGTCACAAACACCGGCAACATTGCGTTGACCAACATCGCCGTGACAGACGATGATCTTGGAGCCGTCTGCACGATCGATGATCTCGCTGTTGGCGCGTCATCCCAATGCGAGGCAACTACGACAGTTGCACCCGGTCCATACACCAACCTCGGAACAGCCGTCGGGGTGCCGGTTATCAACAACGTCGAACTCAACTCGGTATCTGACACCGATCCGAGTAATCACCGCGGAACCGTCTTCCCCAATATTGATATCGAAAAGGCCACCAACGGCGTTGATGCTGACGCTGCCCCCGGCCCCGAACTCGTCAGCGGTACTGATGCAACCTTCACCTACGTTGTGACTAACACTGGCAACGTTCCGTTGAGCAATATCGTGGTTAGCGACGACGTTCTTGGTGCTATCTGCAGCATTACTTTCTTGGCAGTCGGAACAAGCGACCAGTGCGTCGCCGTCGCCACAGTTGTGCCAGGGCCGTACGTCAACTCCGGCACCGCGACGGGTACTCCGTTGCTGAACGGAATACCTCTACCCGCGGTCTCAGACACCGACTTGAGCCACCACAGCGGATCGGTTAACCCCGGAATCGACATCGAGAAAGCCACCAACGGTGTCGACGCCGATGTCGCTCCCGGGCCGGAGCTAGTTAGCGGCAGTGCCGTGACCTTCACCTATGTGGTCACCAACCTCGGAAACGTTCCCCTCGTCGACGTCGTCGTGACCGACGACAGACTTGGTGCAGTGTGCACCCTCGATTCGTTGGCGGTAGGGGCATCGGACCAGTGCGAGCTTGTGTCGGTTGTGCAACCTGGCCCATATACCAATCTGGGAACGGTTGTCGGCACACCTGCCGTGCAGGGAGTGCCACAACAACAGATCGCCGACGCCGACCCAAGCCATCACATCGGTAGCTTCAACCCCGCTATCAACATCGAGAAGGGCACCAATGGCCAAGATGCTGACGACGCACCCGGAGTTTCCCTAGTTGTTGGCGACGGGGTCGCCTGGACGTATGTCGTTAGTAACGTTGGCAACATCAACCTGACCGACGTTGTCGTGACCGACGACCAGCTCGGTCAGATCTGCACTATTGGTGATCTCGCGGTCGGCGCAACAGGGGAGTGCACTGCTTCGGGAATCGTCGCCGAGGGTCAATACACGAACGTGGGCAGTGTGACCGGCCTGCCGGTCTTCTCAGGATTTACCTTCTTGCCGGTTAGCGCTATCGACGCGAGCAACTACACCGGGGTAGTGCCCCCACCAGCATGCGTACCCAATATTTCTGGGCCACTGATGTGGACTGGTGCCATTGATCAATGGGACCTTGGCCAAAATGCCGCAGCAGGATCGCTGATTCGCATCGTCACTAGCGAACCCGACAGCTCACCTGGTCAACCGAACGAGCAGGTCTACGTGCAAGTAGGCGACGACCTCTACGGCCCGACTCCGGCTGGGCTCGGCGAGCTCGCCTTCACTGTGGTCAATGCTGGCCCTGTGCGTGTCCTGCACTACTCGGTAGTGACTGGCGACGTGTCGAACCCGAACTCAGTCGACTTCGTAATCTGTGGGAGCGACCTCAGCTAGTGCCCCAAGCTCGGGTCCCGACAGCCTGGGGAAGCTTCACAAATTAGGCTCCTGGTTATGGCAGTTGAAATCGACGAATCCAAAGGCGTTGCGTACCTCACCCTAAATCGGCCAGAAAAACTCAACTCCGTCGACGAAGAGATGGCCGCGGAACTTCTGAGCGCAATCGGAAGTGTCGCCGCTAGCGACAGTCGAGCGATGGTCATCTCGGGGGCAGGACGGGGGTTCTGTGCCGGTCGCGACCTTGCGGGTGCCGAGCCACTGACCGAAGACGCAGAGGCGATTCTGACCGACTCGTTCAACCCACTGTTTCGGGCCATCCGCGCCATCTCGTTTCCAACAATCGCTCAGGTACACGGACCAGCGTTAGGCGTCGGGCTCGGCTTGGCCCTGGCGTGTGACCTGGTCTATGTCGCTGAGTCGGCCAAGGTCGGCTCACCGTTCGCCAACATCGGTGCCGTACTTGACAGCGGTGGGCACCGATACCTCGTCGAGCGTGTCGGGTCTCATCGAGCGCTCGAGCTCATCTACACCGGTCGTCTCATTTCGGGCACAGAAGCCGCCGCAGTTGGGTTAGTCAACAGAGCTGTCGAAGACGAGCAGCTTGGCGAAGTCGTGCGCTCATTGGCCGAGAAGATTGCCGGTGGGCCCACCACAGCGTTCGCTTTGTCGAAATCGCTGGTCCAGAGGATCGAAGACGAACATCCGACCTTCGACGGTGTGCTCGCCGCTGAAGCGGCGGCCCAAGGTGCCGCAGCCCGCACTGCCGACTACGCCGAGGGAATCACAGCCTTTCAGAACAAACGACGGGCGAGCTTCAGCGGCGAATAGCTTCAGATGCACGGGTTGCCCCGCAACTAGTCCCAGGCCACCTGGAGTTCTGTCGGACCGCGGAATGTGATGTTGGGGACGTAGTCGAAACTCTGATTGTCGACAAGACGAAGTGACGGAATGCGCTCGGCCAGAATTTCGGTGACCAGTTGCACTTCGAGCTTTGCGAACTTGGCGCCGAGGCAGAAGTGCACCCCCTTGCCGAACGAGATATGACGGTTGGCGTTTGGTCTGTGGATGTCGAACGTGTCTGGGTCGGCCCAGCGGTCGGCCTGGCGATTGGCTGACGCGAAGTTCATCAAGATCGCGGTGCCCGCTGGCACGTCGTAGCCGGCAACCTTGGTGTCTCGAGTCGTGAGCCTCCGCCACGAGATTTGGCTCGAATTGAAGCGCAGAACTTCCTCGATTGCGTTCGGGATGAGCGACCGATCAGCACAGATCTCCTGCCATACCTCGCGTCGAGGCAGCAAGCACTGGAGCGTGTTGCAAATGAGCGCTGTGACTGCCTCGTGACCAGCGAACGACAAGCCATAGATCACCGACTCAACTTCGCGATATGACATGTCGTCGGGATTGGCTTCGTGGGCATCGATGAGTTCCGAAGCGAAATCGACGCCCCGGTTGTCGCGCTTAGATGCCGTGAAGTCGCGACAGTACCGCCAGTAGGCCAGCATCTGGTTGGCTATCTCGCCCTGTTGGTCGGCGTCGGTTCGGCCCCATGAGAATGCCTTCCGGTCGCCGCACCATTGCTTCAACATGGCATCGTCGTTCTCGGGGAACCCGATGAATCGAAACACGGTTTCACCCGGGAGCGGAAACGCCAAGGCGTCTACAAACTCGACTGGAGAACCAGCGGCCAACATCTCGTCGATTAGTTCGTGGCTTCGGCGCCTTATGTAGGGAACCAGGGTCTTGATGCGTTTGTTCGAGAAGCCAGCCCTCGTATAAACCCGAATTTTGCCGTGATCAGGTTCGGGCCGGTTGGACATCACCGCTACCGGGTCGAAGTCGTCGGCCGACAAGATCTCCTTCGCTTGGGCCGACAGTGGAAACACTGGATCCTGGACGTTCACCGAAGCAAAGGTCTCATGATCGGCGAAGATGGCTTCGATGTCTTCGATCTCGGTGACTACGAGATACCCGAGCGACTCGGCGTAGAACGTTCCGTAGTCGTCACGAAGCGCAGCCGCAATGCTGTAGGGCTCAGCGAGGTAGTCGTCGTTCAGTGGGCTCCAGTCATGCAACACCGGACACCCCTGTGGTACCGACGGTCTTTCCAACCGCTCTTGGTGATACCTGCTCTCGCTCATGGCGCTCCCGAGAGCGAACCTAGCAGCCACCCGTCGATAGCTGAGGGTCGGCAAGGCTAAGGCCTTGAGGATGTCGGAAGAGGTTTATATTGTGAGACAGAGTCAGTGCATTTGTAGCCAATGCCGGGGGGTCAGTAGACACATGGCTAACCATCACAGAGCTTGTGTCCAAGGCGGCGACAGGTGAGCGCGCCCGCAGTGGAGAGTTACGTTGCCGGTCGCTGGCACGCAGCCGACGGGGGAGCCACTGTTGTTCATGCAGTAACTGGTGTCGAGGTAGCCACGGTCTCGGCTGCCGGCATCAACTTCGAAGAGATGACTTCCTACGCCCGATCGGTCGGGGGTCCGGCCCTGCGCGAGATGACGTTCCACGAGCGGGCCGCGATGCTCCGGGCCCTTGGCAAACACCTGTTGGCCAACACCGATCACCTCTACGAACTATCGACCGCCACCGGGGCCACCCGCGCCGACTCATGGATCGACATCGAGGGCGGCGCCGGAGTGCTCATGAGCTACTCGGGTCAAGCCCGCCGCGAGTTACCAAACGCCAAGGTCTGGGTCGATGGCAACACCGAGGTCTTGAGCCGGGACGGCTCGTTTCTGGGTACCCACATCATCACCTCGCGGCGAGGCGTTGCGGTGCATATCAACGCCTTCAACTTCCCTTGCTGGGGAATGCTCGAAAAGCTCGCGCCGACACTGCTTGCCGGCATGCCCGCCATCGTGAAACCGGCTAGCCAAACTGCGTTCCTTACCGAAGCCATGGTCAGAGACATCGTCGACAGCGGCCTGGTCCCAGAAGGCGCAATCCAGTTGATTTCTGGCAGTGCCGGTGATCTGCTCGACCATCTAAGCGGCCAGGACGCCGTCGCGTTTACAGGCTCGGCCGCCACCGCTCGATTGCTTAGAGTTCACCCAAACATCGTCGAGAACTCGGTGCCTTTTAATGTCGAAGCCGACTCGTTGAATGCAGCAATTCTTGGTCAAAGCGCGGGGCCCGGAACTGCTGAGTTCGATCTGTTCACCTCCGAGGTGGTCAAGGAGATGACCAGCAAGGCGGGCCAGAAATGCACGGCTATCCGGCGGGTTATGGTGCCAAAGGCCATGGTTAACGACGTCGAGCAGGCCCTCGTCGACAAGTTGGGCCAAGTCCGTGTCGGCGACCCTGACAACAAGGATACGGCGATGGGCCCGCTGGTAAGCATGGCCCAACGAAACGAGGTGCGCCGTTCGATTGACGCTCTAGCTGCTTCGGGCGAGGTTGTTGTAGATGCTTGTGAGTTCCACGATGTCGATGCCGAACTCGGTGCTTTC
Organism: uncultured Acidimicrobiales bacterium; assembly: GCA_964569385.1. Lineage (GTDB taxonomy): Bacteria > Actinomycetota > Acidimicrobiia > Acidimicrobiales > Poriferisodalaceae > JAADHX01. Next base: position 71,048 of record CAZMUM010000016.1, on the reverse strand, counting down.
GTAGCCCCAACCCTCTTGCGCGCCAACGACTCCCGCGCTGGCGCGGTGCACGAGGTTGAGGCCTTTGGACCGGTCGCAACCATCATTGGCTACAACGGCGCCGACGATGCCGTCGAGCTTGCCGCTCTTGGCAAGGGCAGCCTCGTTGCTTCGGTCTTTACTCCAGATACCTCCGAGGCAGCCGAACTTACCCTCGGAATCGCGGCGCATCACGGACGGGTCCATGTTGTCGACGAACGCTGCGGCGAAACATCGACAGGCCATGGTTCGCCCCTGCCGCAGCTTGTGCACGGCGGCCCTGGAAGAGCTGGCGGAGGTGAGGAACTTGGAGGAATGCGGTCGGTCATGCACTACATGGCGCGCACTGCGGTACAGGGTTCGCCCGACATGCTTACTGCTATCACCGGTAGGTGGGTCAATGGCTCAAATCGCAACGATGCCGGACATCCGTTCAAGCTCTACTTCGACGATCTAAAGATTGGCGACAGCCTCGAAACGCCGAGCCGCGTCATCACCCTCGAAGACATCGAACAGTTCGCCGATCTCACTGGTGACAAGTTCTATGCCCACATGGACGACGAGGCGGCCAAGGCCAGCCCCATATTCAACGGCCGCGTCGCTCACGGATATCTCGTGATCGCGGCCGCAGCAGGGCTATTCGTCTGGCCAGACCCTGGCCCGGTGTTGGCCAACTACGGGCTCGACAACCTTCGGTTTGCAACACCGACGTACCCCGGCGCCGAGTTGCGGGTCTATCTCACGTGCAAAGAGAAGTCGCTCCGCGCCGGCGCTGGTTACGGCGAAGTGAGGTGGGATACTCAAGTCATGAATCAAGACGATGAGTTGGTAGCGGCCTACGACGTTCTCACCATGGTCGCTTGTCGGGAAAACTGAGGCACCGATGGATTCAACACAACAGTCAGAACAACAAGCGAAGTTCGACGCTCTCATAGAGGCCGACCTACGCATCGAATCCGACGACTGGATGCCAGACGACTATCGCAAAACCCTGATTCGCCAGATTGCCCAACACGCGCACTCCGAGATCATCGGGATGCAGCCAGAGGGTGAATGGATAACCAAGGCGCCGTCGCTACACCGCAAGGCGATCCTTACCGCCAAGGTGCAGGACGAAGCGGGTCATGGTCTATATCTGTACGGGGCGGCCGAGACGTTGGGGGTCGACCGAGGCGACCTGCTTGATCTACTCCACAGCCGCAAGCAAAAGTACTCGAGCATCTTCAACTATCCGACTCTCAGCTGGGCCGATTGTGGGGCTATTGGTTGGCTGGTCGATGGGGCTGCGATTACCAATCAGGTTCCCTTATGCCGCTGCTCCTACGGACCGTACGGCCGAGCCATGGTTCGGGTCTGTAAAGAGGAGAGCTTTCATCAACGGCAGGGTTTCCAGATAATGCTCGCGTTATCTGAGGGGTCGGACGAACAAAAGGCCATGGCCCAAGATGCGCTCGATCGGTGGTGGTGGCCAAGCGTGATGATGTTCGGTCCGCCCGATTCCGATTCGACCCACAACTCGCGCAACATGGCGTGGGGCATCAAGCGATACACCAACGACGAGCTTCGGCAGAACTTCGTCGACATGACGGTTCCCCAAGCGGCTGTGTTAGGCCTGACAATGCCAGACCCCGAGCTGAAGTGGAACGACGAGCGAGGCCACTACGACTTTGGCGAACCCGATTGGGAAGAGTTCGCTCGGATGGTTGTTGGCGATGGCGAGGTTCCGCGCCAACGAATCTTGGTGCGCAAAGCAGCCCACGACAATGGCGCATGGGTACGTGAGGCCGCGCTGGCCTATGCAGCCAAACAAGAGGCGGTGGTGGCGTGAGTTCTACGTGGCCAATGTGGCGCGGCGCCTTTCTGGGGTCGGTGGCTGTCGTGGTTGGGGTGGTGGCGTGAGTTCTACGTGGCCAATGTGGGAGGTTTTTGTGCGGGCTCGCCGAGGGGTCGACCATGTCCACTTCGGTTCGGTCCATGCCCCTGATAGTGAGACTGCTCTTCAATTTGGGCGCGATCTGTTTACTCGGCGCCAGGAAGGCTTGAGCATTTGGGTTGTGCGATCTAGCGATGTTGTTGCCTCTGATCCGAAGAACGAAGCCGAGTTGTTCGATCCAGCCGTCGGGAAGGACTATCGCTTCCCGGCCCACTACGAACTTCCGGCCGAAGTCGACTACATGTGATGGCTGCTGTTGCCGATCGATCATCACTCCTGCGACATGTTCTGCGGCACGGCGATCGCGCCCTGATACTGGCCCAACGGCTAGGGCAGTGCATCACTCATTCTCCCGAAATTGAACAAGACGTAGCCCTGGCCAACATCAGCCTCGACCTAATTGGGCAGGCTCGGCATCTGTATACCTACGCCGGAACCTTGGAGGGTCTGGGCCACGACGAGGACCACTTCGCCTATTGGCGCGACCCCAACGAATTCCTTAATCCGCTTATCGTCGAGCAGCCAAACGGCGACTTCGCGCACACGATGGTCCGCCAGTTCTTTCACGACGCTTACGCAATCGCGTACTGGGATTCGATGCGCGCTAGTACCGACTCAACTCTCGCTGCCCTCGCTGTTCGGGCCCACAGAGAAACCAGTTTCCATCTGCGCCATTCGCGAGGCTGGGTAGTACGACTTGGCGATGGCACTGCCGAAAGCCATCGTCGCACCCAAAACGCAGTTGACGAGCTATGGGCCCTCACCGGCGAAATGGCTTCTAACGACGACGAGTCCGAGCTCAGGCTGGCGGGTCTCATCGGCGAAATCGACTTGGGCGAACGCTGGACCACAACCGTAGAAGAAGCCCTCGTTGAGGCCACGCTTCGGGTACCACGCAACGTCGCAATGGCGACGGGTGGATGGGCTGGGGAGCACTCGGAATATCTGGCTCCGCTGGTGGCCGAGCTTCAGAGTGTGGCTCGAGCTCATAAGGTCGGAACGAAGTGGTGAGCGCTATAGCGGATCTCGTTCGGTCGGTCGAAGACCCAGAGCTTCCTTATGTCACCATCGGCGATCTGGGCATGGTGCGATCGGTCCAAGCCACCGGTGGCACAGTCGTAGTGACCATCACGCCGACATACACCGGCTGCCCAGCAACCGAACAGATACGTGTCGACATTGAGGCTGCGGTGCGTGGCGTTGGCCTCGAACCACGTGTCGAGTTTGTGATGAGCCCACCTTGGACAACGGACTGGATCACCAGCGACGGTCATCGCAAGCTTAAGGCGGCCGGGATTGCGCCCCCAGGCCGGGCCACGCCAGACCCGACCGTTGCGCTCGACTTACCTGTCGAGTGCCCACGGTGTGGGTCTCGGCGCACCCGCCGCAACTCCGATTTCGGATCAACGGCGTGCAAGGTGCTCTATAGCTGCCAGGCGTGCAGCGAACCGTTCGAAGCTTTCAAGGCGCTGTAGGTATGTCCAGCCCGAATACGTCGTCGTCGGCGCCGACGTTTGCCACGCTGACCGTCACCGATGTCAGACGCGACACGGCCAACTCGGTGGTGGTGACCCTCGATGCCGGCGTCGACGAACGTTTCGGTTTCGCGCATGGCCAGCACCTGACGTTTAGCCGTGACTTCGACGATGTCGAGGTGCGCCGGAGCTATTCGATCTGTTCATCGGCCCAGAGCGGCGAACTTACCGTCGGAATCAAACGAGTCGAAGGTGGAGTGTTCTCGACCTGGGCCAACACGGAGCTGGCTAAGGGCGACCGGCTCCGGGTAATGACGCCGACGGGCAGTTTCACCCACACTCTCGACCCGGCCGCGGCGAGGACATATTCGCTCATTGCGGCCGGGAGCGGCATCACTCCAATCGCTTCGATCGCGGCGACTGTTCTTGAGGCCGAAGCCAACTCGGTGGTGACCCTGCTTCAGATCGATCAGACGCTGGCATCGATCATGTTGTTGCCCGAAATTGAGGCGTTACGAAATCAGTACTTAGGCCGCTTTCGTATCTGGCATGTACTGACCCGAGAGCCGACCGATTCTCCGCTACTCAGCGGCCGCCCCGATGCGGCTCGCTTCGAAGCGTTCCTGGATTCAGCAATGTTGGATGTCGCCCCCGACCACGTCTTTGTTTGTGGTCCAGAGGAGCTAGTCGAGACCGTTCGTGCCGTGTATGAAACCCGAGGCATCGACCCCGATCTGATACATGACGAGTTGTTTACGTCAGCTCAGGTTGGTCGAGTCGAGTCAGCTGGGCCCGCAGTTGTGTCCGACGATGCAAGTCCGATTGCGACCGGGTCCGCGTTATTGCATGGCCGACGGGTGGCGTTCGACATGTACGAGGGCGACACCATTCTTGATGCGGCCCAACGGGTTCGGCCCGACGTTCCGTTCTCGTGCCGGGCGGGAGTCTGTTCGTCATGTCGCGCTCATCTGTCCGAAGGCAAGGTCACCATGGGTGTAACCCACGGGCTCGTCCCTGGAGACGCCGAGGGTGGGTTCATCCTCACATGTCAGGCTCACCCGACCTCGTCGACGATCACGGTCGACTTCGACCGCTAACACGAATGACGCCGAGACCTAAGCGGACAACGTTAGGAAGTTGAATGGGCTACGAACCGATCGAGACCGCATCAGTCGACGAACTGCGATCGCTCCAGAGTCGGCGACTGTTAGCCACCGTGCAGAACGCATACGCACGCATCGATCACTATCGCTCGGCCTTTGACCAGGCGGGGGTGCACCCAGACGACATCGGCTCGATCGACGACATTGCGAAGCTGCCATTCCTTGTGAAGGACAACCTGCGCGACGCCTACCCATTTGGAATGTTCGCGGTAGCCCGAACCGACCTCGTTCGTGTGCATGCATCGTCGGGAACCACAGGTAAGCCAACGGTGGTCGGTTACACGCAGAACGACATCGACTTGTGGGCCAATGTTGTGGCCAGGTCGATCTACGCAGCTGGCGGACGTCGTGGCGACATTGTGCACATCTCGTACGGCTACGGCCTATTCACAGGCGGCCTAGGAGCCCACTATGGTGCCGAGCGCCTTGGTTGCACTGTTGTACCGATGGGTGGAGGCCAGACCGAGAAGCAGGTCAATCTGATTACCGATTTTGAACCCGCGGTCATCATGGTGACACCGTCCTATTGCCTGAACCTCATCGACGAGATGGAACGGCAGGGCCTAGATCCGGCCGCGTGTTCGTTAAAGGTGGGGATCTTTGGCGCCGAACCGTGGACCGAGGGCATGCGGGCAACGATCGAGGACCGCTTGGGGCTCGACGCCGTCGACATTTACGGTCTTTCGGAAGTGATCGGGCCTGGGGTCGCTCAGGAGTGCGTCGAAACTAAGGATGGCCTGACCATCTGGGAAGACCACTTCTTTCCAGAGATCATCGACCCCGAAACGGGTGAGGTTCTTCCCGACGGCGAGGAGGGCGAGCTTGTCCTTACCTCACTCAGCAAAGAAGCCCTCCCGATCATTCGCTACCGGACCCGCGACGTTACGACGCTGCTTCCAGGCACGGCTCGCACCATGCGGCGGCTGGCTCGCATAACCGGACGCAGCGATGACATGTTGATCATTCGTGGCGTGAACGTGTACCCGTCCCAGATCGAGCACGAACTGATGAAGGTCGACGGCCTGTCGGCGCACTACCAGCTCCACAAAATCGAGGATGGCAACATGGCCGGGCTAACTGTTCGCGTCGAGTCTTCGGTTTTGGTGCCTGAGGCCGATGCCGATCGTATGGCTGGCGAGGCCCGCAACCAGATCAAGTCGATGGTCGGTGTGACCGCGACGGTCGAAGTTGTGGCGCCTGGCCAGGTTCCGAGGAGCGAGGGCAAGGCTCAGCGCGTTGTTGACTAGCCGATGACCTATTCGGTCCTTGGCGTTGCGAGACCACTCCTGGCACCGGCATTGGTTCGCCCGCGAACGTTTCCCGGTGACAGGACGGTCCTAATTCCTGTAACTCAGTGGACATAGAGTCTGGTTTCGACCCAGAGTGTCTGAGGTTCAAACCCTCGTAAGGGCTTTGCAAACATTATTGTCAATCCAACCCGTCACTCGAAGAACCCCATGGGAGGTGAACGTCGTGTCCGTCCTACTGCTAAATGCGTCATATGAACCGTTGGCCGTTGTGTCTTGGAAACGTGCTATTGGCCTGGTGTTCACTGGTCGAGCCGAGATGGTCGAACAAGATGGCGACCGGGTTGTTCGTTCTGCTGGTGGCCTCGAGTTTCCTCGCCCCAACGTTGTTCGGCTGGTGCGGATGGTTTCGTTTGCGTCGATGAGAGTGCGACGCCAGCCTGCCTTCTCCAAGCCTGGTCTAGTTGCGCGCGACCAAAATGGGTGCCAGGTTTCGGGTTGTGATCGTCGTGGTGACACCATCGACCACATCGTGCCGAAATCGACCGGTGGCAAAACTACGTGGGAGAACTGTGTGCTCATGTGCGCACAGCACAACTCCACCAAGGCCAGCCGCAGCCTGTCAGACCTGGGCTGGACGCTGAAACGACAGCCACGGCGCCCTAGCACGGTGCTAGTTGTTGCCGCGGTAGAACACCGGCCTGAGTGGGGCGGATGGCTCTCACCAGCCGTCTAGTTGCCTCTAGTGGTGTGACATGGTTCGGATCATGAAACTGTCGGTTGCGGATCGTGAGGCGGTTGAGGCGTTGACTCGTTCAAGCTGTCCAACGACCCAGACTTCGAATCGTGTCAGGCGTTGGACCGCACCCACCCAGCCGTCGTTGCCGATGAAACCCGGTCGCAACAAGACAATGACCCATTGCAACCCAATGGCACCGCAGATCGATTCGCGGCGACGAACTGTCGTCCGCCAGTTGCAAGGGACCGGGCGACCGGGCGAAGTGCGTCACGACACCGGACCCCGCTGGCATCCGCACTCACGCCGACATCTGCGTCGTGGCTGAACTTGATCGAAGACTGGTTCTCGGTGTTGACCCGCAAAGCGCTCACCAACACCAGCTTCACCCCGGTCGACGATCTCGAATCAACGATCGATCTCTGGACATCAGGATGGAACCGCGACCCCGAATCGTTCGCCTGGACCAAGACATCATCACCAAAGTCCAACGAGGACAAGCCGCCCACACTGAAGCCGCTACACACCACTCGTGCGCTAGCGCTTTACGGCGGGAGGATGAACTAGAGAGATTTCGGGCCCGAATCGGTCTGAGCCCTTGGCTGTCGATGGGAATAGTCCAGCGTCCGATGCTGCTCTCAATGCGCTAGGAAAGTTTGTTTTACGGAGCTTCTTTGTGAACGATTGCTGCAATCGGTAAACGGAACGCTCTGAAATCACTAGAGCGACAGCGATATCGATACGCCTGATACCGCGTGATACGTGATCAGCGACGTACATCTCGTCGGTCGTAACGCCAAACGCGTGCGTTGCGATTTCTCTACGAGCGTCTGCCATCGCGTGCATCGATATCAACGCGCCATCCCGCGAAACGAGTGTGGCCAAATTTTCAATGTGGGCCAGGCCGGGCAATGCGACTTCTGGCCGATCCGGCCGTGGGAGTGTCGCCATCAGTGAACGACGTTTCGCGTTAGGACAGAACGCTCGCGATGCGTTTGATACAAACTGAGTGAAGTCTAGAGTGATCGGACTCGCTGTTGCTATCAACTGGATTGCAGTCACAGCATCCGCAATTTGGACTGCCAGTCGGTCGATGTACCAATCAGGTAGGCCCCGCCTGTATGTTACGACTGCTCGGTCGTGAAACTCTTTCGTCCACGGCTCGTCGATGTCGCCGGGAAGCACACCTAGGCGATGACAGTTCACTATCTCGATCGAGATGTATTCAGCGAGCTGCGCAGTAGAAAGCAACTGAACACGGCTTGTAGCGTCCACCATCTCTGAACCGTAGCATTTGCAACGGAACCATATTCGTCGCCCCGATTCTAGGGCATTAAATCAGGCGATGTACCGGATGTCCTTCCGGAGCAGGTGTGATATCGCTACCCCAGAAGGCACAGGCTTCATTCCTGTCATATTTCTGCCGCCAAAACCCTGCACCTTTAGTGGATCGACGTTTGTGGAGGATACATATGCGTGCATTTGTCATGTCGCTCATTGTGGTGGCACTAGTTTCGACGGGGGTTGTACCAGTAGCCGCAGAGGCCGCCGAGTCCTTGGACCTGGCGGTTAGCTCGGTTCAACCGCTCGGCCGGGCAGCTGCGGCCGAGTTGGTGTCTGAGTCGGCCTCATTCGGAGAAGGAATCGTTATTCGCCGTTCGGGCGGGCTTGACTCCGTCGCAGAGTTGTCAGTGGATGTGTTGGAACTCGCTGGTCGTTTCACACCAGACGGTAAGGCGGCTCTATCAGTCAGGGTTTTCGACGATGTCGACGCTGAACTGAGCCCTACCCTGGTCGATGATCTGAGTTCGTCTACAGCTTCTCTTGCTGGGAACGTCAAACTGAGCGATGGGCGACAAGGATGGTTTGGGGCCGCTGTTGTTGAGGGCACAATCACGCTCAAGATAATCCTGGATGGCGGGACCGCCAACAACGGTGATTCCCATATTCGAATCCACGCTGTAGGGGGCGACGGGAATTTGATCGTTGCGGAGTTGGACCCGGCATCAGCCGACGACCGCCAACCCGAATGGCGTGAGGAGCAGGCTCAATTTCGAGCCGATCGGGCACAGCTGCGGGCCTCGGAGCCGCCGACTAACAACGATCGCGCTCCAGCAGCTGCTTTCACCTCGACAGGGGGTCCAGGCTCACCCAAGATTGATCTGCTCGTGGCCTACGATTCCCAAGCGATCGCAGAGATCGCAGATAGAAACTCGGTGAGTTGGGGTGCGGCTCGACACCAGTTCATGGCCCTGTCCATGACTGAGACAGCGATGCTGAACTTAGCGATGCTCAACTCGCAGGTTCCAGCCCGCATCAAGGTGATCGGGTATTACCAGGCGAACACGAACTGGCCTGGCCCGACGATCAACGGGGCGCTCGCCCCCCTGGAAGACGTGAGCGATGGCGTTCTAGACGATGTATCAAACGAGCGGGATCGCCTCGGTGCTGACCTCGTCATATTCATTTCGGACGATATGGGTGCTGCCGAGGCAAGCGGATACCAACCCGGACCGCTAGCCAGTGCTGAAGCCTACGTTGTCATGGATGCGGGATGTTTCTTCGAGTGCGAGTTAACGTACGCCCATGAGTTGGGCCACAACTTTGGCAATGGTCACGACCTCACCTTCACCAACCCTCCGGGCGGATTCTCGTCGTACTCCCGCGGCAAAGTCAGCGTCAGCGCGAACAAGGGAACCATCAATGCGGGATGGAGCGAAGAGCAGTGCCCGGACTGTGTCCGGATCATGTACTTCTCGAATCCTTCCGTGAGCTTTGGTGGGTGGACCACAGGGTCGGCGATCGAGGACAACGCGCGCACGATGCGGGATCAGATGTACACGGTAGCGAGCTACCGAACTGCTCAAACGACCTTCGTTGGGATCTCCTCGTTCACCACGAATACCCTAAAGATCTGGACTGTAAGCGGATTCGGGGACGTAATCGCTCATGGCGGCGCTCCGTTCCATGGCGACCCCTCGGACGGCCCAATTCTCGGTTCCGTCGTAGACATTGAGGACAACGATCCGTGGGGTGGATACTGGATTGTGACCGATCAAGGTCAAATCAAGCGATATGGGGCAGCCTTTTACGGTGACTCGTCGAATCTCAACCTCACACAACCAATCGTGGCAATGACCAACTCAACGAACAGTGGATACTGGATGGTCTCGAAGGACGGCGGAATCTTTGCCTACGGCTCCGCAGGCTTCTACGGGTCGCTACCGGGGCTTGGAATTTCAGTTACAAACATCGTCGACATCGTCGCCCGACCGCAAGGAAACGGCTACTGGCTGCTTGGGTCTGATGGTGGCGTATTCTCCTTCGGTTCCGCCGGGTTCTACGGATCTCTTCCCGGCCTCGGGTTGTCGGTGGGAGATGCAGTTTCCATCGAAACCAACAAGGCTGGCACCGGATACTGGATTGTTCGCTCCAACGGCAGTGTGTACTCGTTTGGCTCCGCGCCATACAGAGGCGGGCTTAGCTCAACTAACATTGTTGAGATCGACCGCTACAGCAACGGAAACAACTACCGGCTACTCCGGTCGGATGGATCGATTGCGAGGTGTTCGGGGTCATGTATCTGGCTATAAGGCTCTCCATCGTTGCTGTTGTGGCTGCCGGGCTAGTAGGCGGAGTCGAGGCGGCAGCCACGGAAACCGCAGCCATGGAAGCGGCCCCTACAGAAGTGCTCGCGATGGCCGATGAACTGCCCCCGGGGACTCGCGGGTTTGCCAGCACCGCAGACTCTGCCTGGGCAGTCCGAGCAGATGGCGAGATTTTCGGGATCGAAATTGGTTCGCTACCGTTCGAGAACGTCGCCAACGTTGTTGGCGATCTAGGCGAGTTCGGGCTCGTTTTCCCGATTGTCGATGCGACAGATAGTCACGGTGGGTTACTGGCACTGAGTTCCGACGGTGGCGTGTTTGCGCTGTTTGGTGCTCCCTTCAGCGGATCGATTCCTGAATTGGGAGTGAAACTAGTCAGTCCGATCACCGGGTTCTCTGTGACCCGCGGCGTTGGCGGCTACTGGATAGTGGGCGAAGATGGTGGTGTATTCGCATTCGGCGAAGCCAAATATCATGGCTCGTTACCCGGCCTCGGGCTAGTCCCATCTTCGGCCATTGTTGACATCGTTTCTACTCCTACTGGCGATGGCTACTGGCTGATAGGCAGTGATGGCGGCGTATTCGCTTTTGGCGATGCTCTATATCTGGGTGGTCTCCCATCCCGCGGCATCCCCGACGGCGAAGTGGTAGGAATGGCGACCCACCCCAACGGATACTGGCTTATTGAACGTCTTGGTAGGACCACAGCCTTTGGCGCTGTTCCCAACTTCGGATCCTATGAACCACCAAGTCACTCACAGATAGGTATCGCGGATGTCGACACGAACCCCTTCGGCGGATACACCATCGGCTTGGGGAACACCCGTCTAATCTCGTACGGGCCGCAGCAGTAAGAGCCCCCGGCGCTAGAAACGAGAACTCTAGTTGTCAGAACCATCGGAAGTTGCTCATCGGATCCAGCCACCACAACGCAACGCACTTTCGATCCAGATACGAAATGACGCCCGTTCTCTGAACATCCAAGAGGAACGTAACGCACTGACGATGTGACAGCCATTGCTGATCTGGCTGTTGGAAGCCGAAGTGGTGGTCCGTCGGTGAAACAGCCAGGGCTCGGTCGGTGATCGAGGCGATTGTTGATGACACCCGGTCGCAACAAGACAACGACCCATTACAAACCCAAGGGCACCGCAGATCTATTCGCAGCGATGAACTTCGCGACACCCGACCCCGCTGTCAAGGGCCAGTTTGATGTCCTCGCTGGTGGGCATGAATAGTCCTCGCGTTTAGGCCAATGCCGCGTCGACGGCAGCTTTGGCGTGGAGTCTTGCTGTCGGGAAGTACGGAAGCTCGATATCGGAACTTGCGATAAGCAGCTCGATCTCGGTGCAGCCTGCAATCACCCCGCGAGCGCCACGCTCGGTCAAACGAACGATCACCTCAAGGTATCGGCGCTTCGAGTCAGGGTTGACGATACCGCGCACCAGTTCTTGATAGATCACGTCGTGGACCACCGAGATGTCGGGTTCGTCTGGAACAACAACCGTGAGGCCATGGCTCTCGAGACGACCACGATAGAAGTCCTCTTCCATGGTGTATCGAGTTCCGAGGAGCGCAACAGTTTCGATTCCAGCCGCCGTTACAGCGGCGGCCGTCGTGTCGGCAAGGTGCAGGAACGGAATGCCGATGGCGGCTTCGATGGCTGGAGCCACAACATGCATGGTGTTCGTACACAACAAAATGAAGTCGGCTCCGCCAGCTTCGAGTTGCTTTGCATCAGCGGCAAGCAACTCACCGGCCGCGACCCACTGACCGGTCGCTTGAAGATCCTCGATTGCAGCAAAGTTGTAGCTGCGAATCAGCAGGTCGGCCGAGGCGGTCCCGCCGAGGCGTTCGCGCACGCCTTCGTTGATGATCCGTTCGTACTCGATTGAGCTTTCCCAGCTCATCCCGCCTAACAATCCGATTGTCTTCATCTGGCGATGTTACGACAGAAGTTCGCCATCGATCTCGACATCGACCTTCTCGCTGTAGAAGCACAACTTGCCGGCGATTCCGGCCGACTCAGGCAGTGGCATCGGGTAGCTCCACACAAAGTTGTTGTGCGTGTTGCCGTTAACTTCCACATTCCAGTAAGTGGCAAAACCCTTGTATGGGCATCCAGTCGAGACGTCGTTCGGTGTGAGGAACTGCATTTCGACGTCGACCTTGGGGATGTAGTAGCGGGGCGGTGACCCAGTTTCGAACAAGATGCTGGCCTTGTAGGTATCGGCCAGAACCTCACCATCCAGACTGATCTTGATGTGACGCGACGAAGGCAACACGTCGATGCGCGTAGCGGGGTCTCTCGGATGCACAAATACTTCGGCGTCTTCTTCGAACCACGTGTCCATTGCACTCCACTCGATACCCACGAGGTCGCGTAGGGCCGCGTCGGAGTCGAGGTGGCGCCGTGCGGCATTGGGTATGGTCTCGCCGTCGACTACGAGGTCGTACCGCGTGCCAACTCCTAGTCGGTCTGAGTCGAACGTCTCGCCGTTTTTCACGAGCTCGCCGTGTACTTCGGAGGCGGGGAAGTACCAGGCCGGGTGATATCTGTGCTCCCACACGAATTGCGCGTTGCGGCTGTCGACAATGGTTCGGCCGTTCCGTGCGCCCCGAATCCACTTTGGGTTGGGCTCGATACGGACTTGTTCGGTTGCATCTGGCATGTGAAGAACAACCACGCGCCGCCCGCAGAGATTCCCACGCCTAGTCATGATGATGCCGTCAGCGCAGCCTCATCGGGCACTAGGTATCACCGCCATGCGACCGGTCGATGACGGATAGATGACGGTGCTTCGTTAAGGAGTAAACCATGTTGAAGACACTCTCGGCCATCGTGTTGATTTGCCTCGTTGCTGCTAGCTGTAGCTCAAGTGAGACCACCGACGGACCGGCAACGTCGAGTGCTGCCGATCAGACCTCCTCGACCTCGAGCGTCGATGCTGGGTCGAACCCCGACGAGGTGGCCGATGAGGGTTTCGAGGGGCCGATCACCCTGTGGGTGCCGTCTTCGTTGGCGCTGGCCACCTTCGTTGAAGTGGCTGTTGCTGACGCACCTTTCTCAGTTGAGGTGATCGAACAGCAAGCAACCTATGACGAAACAGTCGACGCAGCCAGAACAGCTCTAGGCGCTGACCATCTTGTGGTCGTTCCGGCAACGATCGGCGCTGAACTGGTCGAGTCTGGTGATGGATTCTTCGCGGCTCGGTTGTTCGAAGATGAGGACCCTGACCTGGCAGCCACTCAGCTCGGAGTGTGGGTATTGAGGTCGGAATTCGTAAGCGTGTTGGGGTTCGCTAGTGCACAGGCACCGCGCTCTGACACTCAAGAAGTCGTCGACTTTCTTGTGGCGGAAGGGGATGCAGTAAGCGATTCCATTGACCAAGGGCGTGCATTCCAGGCGGGCGGGCAAGTTGTCGGTACGGCGGCCAATGTGGTCCTCGAGGTGGGTGAGAAGTACGGTTCACGTGTTGGTAGTTCTGTAGCCCTTAGGAGTGTCGCCAAATACGCGGGCCCGGTCGCGGCCGTGCTCGACTTTCTGAAAACGACGCACGACTTCACTGTTGCCTCGATGGAAATGATCGGGGCCGAATCGAACGAGATCATCTCGCTTTACGACTCCGGTATGTCGACGGTTGCCATCATCAGTGACGCCAATCGAAAACTGACGGCCCTGAAAGAATCGTTGATTTCAGGTGAAGTCTCGGCCGAAGGCGCACAAGAACTCGTTGGTGCCCTGCAACGCACTGTGGCTCGAGCGGCGAACTTGGCTGTCGAGGCATCATTTGACCTCGAAGATCTTGGCGAAGAGGCCAGCGCAGCCCAGATCAACCAGCTTCGCAAAAAGCGCCTGGCTGCGTTCAACCGGACGGCTGCAGACGTCATCGACGAAATCGATGCTCGACCGAGCGAGTCATCGATCGTTGCTGGGCCTGGCGTCGATCGGATCATCGACGGTTCCTCAGCGTTCGCGGCAGGAGGCGATGAGATCGATCCTTTCAAGGCGGTCGCCGAGCTGCTCTTCGGAACCGGCTCGGGCAACGAGTCGACTCATAGCAATGGCCGTCAGACGAAAGCCTCTGAGGGCGAGACCGACTTACTCGCCATCGGGCAGGCCTGGTGGATGCCTAATCCTCTTGGGCCGCAGTTGGATCAGCTGCTGCCGTGTGGAGCTGCCGGCGCCGGCGAGACCCTTTGTGGCGGGGCTACCTACGATGGTCCGTTTGTGATGGTGGTCGCCGAGTTTGACGGCGACGTTGCTAGCGACCCGACCAAGATCTATCAGTACGCCTTTGTGTTCGATCGCGATAACGCTCCTGGCGACAACTACATCGCTGGCGGTGCGTTCCCCTACGACACATGGGACCAAAGCGATATTCGTTACGAGATAACTAGCCGCGACGGTGTGCTTGGGCTGAACGTGACCGAAGGTCCGAACTTTACGGCTATCGACAGCGCAGCTCGCATACATGTCGAGGGCAACCAGATTTTGGCTCTCATTCCGGATCCAGAACTTGGAGTGGGCCCAGACGGCTCTGCGGTTCCGATGAGGGTGACGAGCTTCTGGCACCGAGGCGACTTTGGGCAAGGATCAGATGAGGATTACAACCTCGATGTGTTTCCCGTTGTTGGCGAGTCCTATTGGACTCCCGACCAACTAGTGAGTGTCACCGGACCCTCAGGCCCGGCGCCGGGCCTCGGACCTCTAGGTGGGGTCGATACAAGGCTGTTTGATAGCCAACGGCAGGGTGTCCTTGATGGGCTTGGCGGGTTTGCTCCGGTTGCGGCGGGTCCCGAAGACCCATCGCCGATGGCGGGGGTCGACGAGTGTTTCGCCAACGAATATTTCTTCGACAACTCGACGGTTCTAACGGTGGAGCGCGATGCGTTCGAATATGACGGGACCAGCGTTCAGGTCAGATTCGAACTGCACGATTCGGAGTCGGCGGCTCGGGGAGCCTTCGGGTTCTCAAGCAGCACCGTCTCGCTTGGCTGCCGCACCGCCCTGATAGTTGGCCCGACCCTTAGCATCGACGTCGCAGTTCGAACCGTCAACGACCCGTCGTTGGTGGTCGACCGTTTCGAACTCGGTGGCGACGGTGAAGGGCTGATCACAACGACGTTCGTCGCGTACAACGGCACGATCTCAGTGAGAATCTCAACGGTGGGCCCGAGCGGCAACGGAGCCAACGCCATGGTCCTTGGTGCCATTGAAGAGTTCACCGTTGTGCCGTAGCGCCCCGGTTGCGGCGGCGTTACGTCGCCAAGAGGTCGGTCAGCATCGCGATCGTTGCTGGTTCAGCGGCCCCGCCGATTTCGGCCAAGGACTGGCGACAGGTGGAAGCGGCTCTGATGGCACCCGCTCGATCGCCCAAGTCGAGGTGGGCAGCGACCAGGGCGCAGTGCCCAGGCTCAGACCATGGCTCGGTGGCGATTGCCCTTCTGGCGTACTTCTCGCCTTTCTCGGCCTGGCCCAACGCCAGGTGAAGTTGCGCCAACCGAACACACGCGGCTAGGTAACGTCGGCGTAGCGGGCGCCGCTCGTCGTCGATCCAGTGAGCGTCATCTACATCTCGGAGTAGGTCGCCCCGGTATATATCGACTGCCCGTTCCAGTAGCGGCAATGCCGTCGACGGCAGCCCATCGGCCTCCAATGCAGCAGCCTGATCAAGATCCGAAACGAACGACCACACGTCGACATCGAGGGCGCCGTCGCCGACCAGAGTCAGGGTCGACCCAGTCGATCTCACGAAATAGGGCGCATCGCCAGACGTCCGCTCTGGTTCGAGGCACTTGTGCACGAGGTTTAGCGTGGTTCGGAGGTTCCGCCTGGCCGAAGCCTCGTCGACGTCTGGCCAGAGGGCCGCCATGACCTGGTCTCGGGTGCATGAGCGGTGCATGACGATGAAACCAAGCAACGATCGCACCCGTTCGCGACGCCACTGAGCCGTCTCGACCAACCTGCCGTCGATAGCCAACGTCGATGTTCCAAGGAACCCCACTTTTCGCGGCTCCGACGGCCGGATCGGAAGGGCCCCCACTATGGCGCTCGCAGCCTTGGCTAAGTCGGGTTCGTCATGGGTACAGAACGCTCGGATGTGATCTCGGGCTGTGTCGCCGACGATATCGAAAAATGAGCTGATGGCCCGAACGGCCTCCTGGCGACCTGCCGCCGATGCCCGGACAAGGAATTCAGCGGTGCCATCGACCTGCAAAGCAGTGAGTAGTTCACCGGTGCGATCAACCCAGGCGACGTCGCGAATCGGTTCGCTCGATCCCAACGACCTGGCTTCGGCGAGAGCTGTAAGCAACCGCAGGTCGCGACGATGGAGCGGGCCAAGTGCTAGAGATTCGAGCTGGGCTGGCCCATCGACCACACCCTCAAACACGATTCTCGGAGCCACCATGTACATAGCTGCGGCCTGGTCAGCGAGCGGGTAGGGCACCAGCAACTCAGCAACAAGGTCAGCGCTGTGCTCGCGGTCGCCTCGTGCCAACGCGACCATGCAACGCACCAGACCGACTTGTAGTTGTCCTCGCCAGTTCTCTTCGGCTTGGCACGATTCGGCCTCGGCCAGGCACCTGACCGCGTCGTCAACCGCTCCAAGGGCGCCATGCACAGCTGCACACCAGCAAGTCCACAGGAATCGGTCGCGATCACCGTCGAAACTGGGCCGGCTCTTGGTTTCGGTGACGGCTTCAGTCCACCTTCCCTCGCGAATCAACGACCACAGCACGACGTCGCTAGTGCCAGGCAAACCAGTTCGGAGTTCTTGAGACCTCCGCGCTGCGGTCAACGAAGGCTGGCCAAGCTGGCTAAGCGCGCCGGCCTCGATCCAGCTGGCGAGGCTGTCCAAAGCCGGGTCGGTCCACCTGTGGTCCCCCTGACGCAGCTTGACCAAGCACTGCCTTGGCTCGTTCGTGGCAAATGCCAGAAGGGCGCCGCCAAGCGCCGCCAGCTGTGTGCCAGTGCGCGAACCGGCGACTGCCAGTTCGTTGATTCTGCCGAACGTCATTGTCATGGTTTCGATATCGCGGCGAACATGGGCGCAGAAAACAACCTGGCCTAGAGCGACGGCTTCTCCCTCAATGTCCGCTCGCTCGGCGAACCGATCGGCTGCGCGCCGAAACGCATCTCCGCACTGCTTACTCGAAGGACGGTCGCTGCGAAGTCTGAGGCCCTCGAGAAACTCGAACTCAGCTTCGGAGCCAAGACCACCGGCCAACTCGAGCCACCGATGGCACAGTGATGGTGGGGGCGGGCGGTCAATGATGATCTGGCTAAGGCTCTCGAGAGCAAGCGCGCCCAATGACTTCGAACGAAGCGCGACATCGACAACGGCCTCGTGGTTGCCTCGAGAGCTGAGATAGTCGATGGCCAAACGTCGTAGATCATCGTGACCAGTGTCTGTGTCGATGGCCTGACTCCAGAGATCATGAGCAATCCATACGTCATTGGATCGACTGACCATCGGTAACGATGCCAACGTTGGCTCGCTGACGCCGCCTACAGCCTCAAGCGTGCCCAGGTCGGCGGGCCCGATGGCGACTAGGGCATGGACGGCCGACGCCTCCTCGGCGGACAGCTTTCCAACAACCTCTTGCCACACAAAGTCGTCGCTGCTGCGCTGGCGAGCCGCCAAGGACACGAGAGCTGGCCAGCCTCCGTGCACCGCGGCGTGGGCACCATACAGCTGCGAGACTTCGTCCGGATTCAGCAAGAGCAGTTGGGGGTCCAGCCTGGTCACCTGATGTTGGGCCTCAAGGCGGGCCAATGGAATGGGCACTTCGGTCCGGCCCGATAACACCAGGTGTCCGTTGGCTGGCAGATCGTCGACGAGGTGATGAATTACCGCGTGGCTATCAGGGCCCAGTTCGTGCACGTCGTCGAAGATGATGCACACCTCCTGTGGTGCGCGCGCCACGACTGCCTCGCACACCTCGAAGATGTCGAGGATCGTGTCGCTTCCAAACGCGGCGCTTAGACCATGAAGTAAATGTTCTGACGCAGCATCTGAAGGTTCGCAGCCAAGCCAGATGTCTATACCCGCCGGTGCTAGGCGATTCTCGCCGACCGATATGGCAAGCGATGTCGACTTACCCATGCCGGCTCCAGCGGTGATCACGGTGACTCGCTGGTCGAAGCGTCGCCGAAGAATCCGCTGCACCCGTCTTCGGGGCACCGATCGGCCGGGATCGGGTGGGTTGAGTCTGAACGGCCGTTGGCTCCCGTTCGTTGTTGAGGTGGGGCGCGAGGTTGCCGATACACGTTCACTTCCACCGCTGTGTGTTGACCGGTCGATTGGCGAAACCTCTCCCATTACACCTAGTCGAGCAGATAGACGTCAGCGGCGCGTCATCGGGTTCATCGCCAAACACGTGCAAAAGGGTGCGGCTGCCTACGACAAGAGCCTCAAGAAGAACGGTTAGAGGCCACCCTGGGCGTCGGAGTCGACCGGGTGCCCTAGCGTGGTCGAAATGGTTGAGCAGGGTCGGTTTCAGCAGCTACTGGACCAGACCCAGGCCTCGGTCATAGGTTTGCTGACGAACAACGCCGCGAGCGTCGACCAGGCCTCAACGATTCCAGCTGAGAACCTTGCCGCCATCAGCGAGGTTGGCCTTTATTCGATGGTGGTGCCAAGCGAACTTGGCGGCCTCGGACTCCAACCCGCACAGGCGCGGGACGTCATGCGTCTGCTGGGTGGCGCATGTGGTGCGACGGCGTTCTCGTTCGCACAGCACCACAGCCTTGTGGGCGCGGTGGCAAAGAGCGAGAATGCCGACCTGCGGCAGCGTTGGCTCGAAGCCCTGGCTACCGATGTTCTCGGAGGTACTGCCTTCGCCCATATTCGCCGCCCTGGACCACCTGCGATCATTGCGAGGCGAACCTCCAACGGCTGGCGACTTGATGGCGAGGCCCCTTGGGTGACCTCGTGGGGGCACGCCAAGGCCTTCTCAGTCGCCGCGGTTAGCGAAGCCGGTGAGCTGGTTTGGGTTTTGGTTCCTGGGGTTGGCTCTCAGCTGATGGTTCCGTCGAGACCGATGAAGTTCATGGTGCTCAACGCAACCTCGACCGTCAGGCTTCGGTTCGATGGCGTGGTTGTTCCCGAACGCGACGTCATCGCCGTGCAGTCCTACGCCTCGTGGCAATCCTTCGACCAGCGCATTTCGGTTCGACCGAATCCGCTTTGTCTCGGAATTGGCGACAAAGCGCTGGAGCTCTTGACCAAAAAGGGAGGCGATACCGACGGACACTTTGCTGAACTCTGGTCTGAAACGGTGGTCAGATCCGAGTCTGCATCGTTGTTGGTTGACGAGCAGGCGGGCGACGTCGGTCAAATCGCCGCCACCCGGTCAGAGTGCATCCTCGTGGTGCAACGTTTGACTACTGCGTTGCTCGCTGCAGTAAGCGGGTTGGGGGCCACGATTGAGCATCCAGCACAGCGGTTGGCCCGAGAGGCTCTGTTCTACGTGGTGCAAGCCCAGTCTGCCGCTGGCAAGGTTGCCGCCCTCGCGGCCCTCAGAGGTGCTGCCCGGACTGGGTGATCCTCACACTTTCTTAACTGCTGTCTCAACTTGGCTTCAGGGTTGCCGTGCAGAGTGATCTGCATCAACAACCCACCAGCCCGAAACGGTTGGCCTCCCACAGGAAGAACAAAGCCATGAACAAGAAACTGATTGCTGCTCTGAGTATCCCAGGCCTCGTCCTCGGCGGTGCTGCCGTCGCCGGAGCCCAGACCACCGACACTGATGTCGACACACCGACCGATGACAGCACGAGCGAAGCTCGCGAACAGCACCGCGACCGTCGAGGCCATGGCCCGGTCCGTGGTTTCGCCACCGCGCTAGGTCTCGATGGCGCCGAACTTCGTGCAGGGATCGAGGGTGGCTCGACGATCGCCGAGATCGCCAAAGCTAACGGTGTCGACATCGACGGCGTCATCGCCGAAATGGTTGCTGGCGCTTCGGAACGAGCGGCCGCGAACCCCGACTCTAAGCGGGCTCAGAACTTCGATGCCGATGCCCTTACTGAGCGGCTCACCGCAGCCGCAAACGGTGAAGTTGACCTCTCGCAACAGCAGGGCCGCCAAGGACCCGGCTTCGGCGACACAGTTGCCGAAGCGCTCGGGCTCGACAACATCGAGATTCGTGAGGCCCTTAGGGGCGGCTCGACAATCGCCGATCTGGCCGCCCAGCAGGGTGTCGACCTTGGCAGCATTGTCGACCAGATAGTTGCTGACGCCCAGGCCCGTGCCGATGCCAATCCGGATTCTCGGCTGGCTCAGAACTTCGATGCTGAGACCTTCGTAGCGCGAGTTACCGATCGCCTCAACGGCGAAGGCGATCAGGGTCGGCGAGGCCAGGGCCAACGCGGTCAAGGCCGACCCGGTGGCGTCCCGGCTGGTGCGCCTGGTGATGCCTCTGCGTGAGTCCGTTTTGGATGCCCACCACAACCAACATGTCCTGTTCTCCCTCCAACAGGCTGACTGGCCGGTCGTTGTTCTCCTCGGACAACGGCCGGCCGCTCTCGTTTTTTGGGATCGGTTACTCGAGCGTTGTTCGCGCTGGAATTACGGCAGTCGGCGCTGCGGGTTGATGGAGCAGGGCCGTAGTAACCGACCCGAGCAGGGCGTGTTTCCAGCCGGTGACTCCCGTGGATCCGAGGACCAACATGCGAGCCTTCTCCGCGGCGAGGTGTAGAGCAGTGCGCGGGTCGCCCTTCTCGATCTGCACCTCAACCCTGCCGAGGGCTACACCAGCTGCGGCCGTGACCGCGGCCACGACGCCTTCGACGATGGCTCGAGTGTCGTCCTCGGTGAGGCCGTTATCGACAGGAAACTCTTGCCACGCCCCGTGCACAAGAAAGGTCCATGACCCGAGGGCAATGATCGGAACGCTTGTGTTGTAGTGATCGATCGCCCAGCGCAGGGCTTCAACGGAGTTGGAAGAACCATCGATCCCGACCACGACGGGCCCGTCGGCAACACCCGCGGACTCTGGAACGACAACAACCGGTCCGAGAGCCTGTGCGGCGCAGTCGACCGACACCGAACCCAGGACGGTATCGGCGACTGCGCCACGACTTCGGGTGCCCACAACGAGGAGCCCGCTATGTTCTCCGGCGGCGGCTAGGACGCCTCCCGGCGACCCCTCGATGATCAACGGTTCGGTGATCCTGTCCTGATCTTCTGGTGAGAGGTCTCTGGTCATCGCATCGATCATTGCGGCGATCTCGAGTTCTTCGCCGACTGCAAGCATTGATGTGGCCGGTCCAGCCGCAATTTTGCGCCACCTCGCAAGATGCCATGCGGCTACCGGCGTAACTGGGCCCCACGAGACGTCGGTTGCCAGCGCCCACTCGAGAGCCGCAATCGAACTTGGACCACCGTCGATACCCACGGCGATGGCCGAGACACTGTCAGCGTTGTTCTTGAATCCAGAGGTCATTGGTCAATGATGCTTGCCAACCGCGATTGTCGACAAGGGTCCTTCGTCCCAGGTGAGCTACATTTCGCCATGCCTAAGCGATCGCTTCAGCTGGGACCAACGTGAGGAAGCTAGCCATGAGCGCCACGTCTGTAGGCGAAGTAGTTGTGTACCGCGCCAGTCGCATTGTGACGATGGAGCCTGCCAATCCCGCAGCTGAGGCCATCGCAGTGCGCGACGGCCGGATCCTTGCTGTTGGTTCTGTGGACGAGATGTCGATATGGGGTGACTTCACCTTCGACGACACCTTCGCCGATCACGTGTTGTACCCAGGGTTTGTCGAGGCTCACTCTCACCACCTCGAAGGAGGCATCTGGGCATTCGAGTACGTCGGCTTCTTCGACCGTCAAGGCCCAGATGGGGTAGTGCGACAGGGCCTGAAGTCGATTGATGCCCTCATAACCCGGCTGCGCGAGCTTGAGGGCGCTATGTCCGACCCTGACGAGCAGTTGATTGTTTGGGGTTTCGACCCCATCTATCTAGATGGTGAACGCATGGTCGGTCGCCACCTCGACGCCGTCAGCGAAACGCGTCCGATCTGTCTCTTTCACGCCAGCGGGCATCTAGCAACGGTCAACACAGCACTGATGGAGTTCGAAGGATTCGCCGACGGCATCGATATGGAAGGTGTGCCATGCGACAGCGACGGCCGCCCGATAGGCGAACTCCAAGAACCGGCGGCCATGACGCTGGCGTTGACCGCGATGCGCCGAATCGGAACAGCCCTCAACGAACCCGAGGCCATTGAGCGGCTCGGGTTAATGGCTCGCCGGGCTGGTTGCACGACCGTAACCGAGCTTGGCGGGGCGAACCTGTCCATAGAACAACTGCGCTCGACCTGGCGAGATGCCGTGATGAAAGACACCTACCCAACCCGGGTGGTGATGTTCCACAACGCAAGCCACGGCAACTACGAAACAGCCGACGACTTTGCTGCCGCAGTTGTCGCCATAGCCGACGAGTCCACCGAGCGGATCAGGTTCGGGTCGGTGAAGATCGTCCTCGATGGGTCGATTCAAGGGTTCACTGCCAGGCTCAACTGGCCCGGCTACGTCGGCGGCCACGAGAACGGAATCTGGCTCTACACCCCAGAGGCATTCCGCGACGTGTTGTTAGCTTGCCACCGCGTCGGCGTACTTGTTCATGTGCATTGCAACGGCGACGAAGCCGTCGATTTGTTCATCGAAGTAATGGCAGAAGCCGAGCGGGTCCACCCGCAACTCGATCACCGCTACACCGTCCAACACTGTCAGCTGACAACACCTTCCCAGTACCGGCAGATGGCCGCGCTTGGGCTCAACGCCAACATCTTTTCGAATCACATCTTTTACTGGGGTGACCAGCACCACGACCTCACCGTCGGTCCAGAGCGGGCCAAACGGATGAACGCGTGTGCTACCGCCAAACGGGAGGGAGTCCGGTTTTCCATCCACTCCGATGCTTCGATCACTCCGCTCGGCCACCTTCACACGATGTGGTGTGCGGTTAACCGACTAACCGCAACGGGACGCGTTCTTGGTCCCGAAGAACGTATCGACGTCGACGCCGCCCTTCGCGCCGTGACCATCGATGCTGCTCATCAGCTGCGCATGGACCACGAGATCGGGTCGCTACATGCCGGGAAGTTCGCCGACATGGTCGCCCTTGAAGCCGACCCTCGCGACGTCGATCCGATTCATATCAAAGATATTGGTGTGGTCGGGACTGTCGTGGGTGGCGTGGTCCACCTGAACCACTGATGCGACGCGAACCCGCTGATGTTCCCCCAGCGATGTATCCATGACTCAGCTATGGGGCGGCCAACGGGTCCCGGTAACGTTTCTGTCTGGCTACCTCGGCGCAGGAAAGACCACCCTTCTGAACTACCTGTTGGCCACAGCCGATCGTCGATTGGCGGTGATGGTCAACGACGTTGGCGACATTGCCGTCGATGCCGAGCTACTGGCACGCCGCACCGATGGTGTCATCGAGTTGACCAACGGGTGTGTGTGTTGCAGCCTGACCGACGGATTCGTTTCGGCCCTCGACGAGATCAGAGCTCGGCCCCGACCCGACCATGTGGTTATCGAACTCAGCGGAGTGGCCGATCCGGCTCGGGTTACGGCATGGGCATCGACGGCCGGGTTTTGTCTTGATGGGGTGGTTACTCTCGCTGATGTCGATCAGCTACACGATCGCTGGTCTCATCGCCGAACCCAAGACACCGTCGAACGGCAGCTCAGAGCGGCCGACGTATTGGTTCGGACCAAGATCGACCTTGCCAGCGCCGATTCGATGGCAGCCGCAGACAGACTTCTAGCTACCTGCGGCGACGGAGCTGCTGTCGTCGATGCGATCGATGGGACTCTGGACGCGAGCATCGTGCTGGGAGTTCAAAGCACCGAACGAACCGCCGATGTCGCCGTCGACACACCGGCTCCTCACGTGGTTTCGACCATGCACCCAGATCTAGCCAGCCGGGCCTCGCTGGCCCTGTGGGTCGAAGACCTTCCGCCAACCGTGGTTAGGGCCAAGGGCATCGTTGCCTGCACCGATGGCACGCACTGGCGCCTCGATGTAGTGGGCCGCCGCCACCGAATAGTCGCCACCAGCCCCAACTCCAGCGCGCAAACCGGCGTAGTAACTATCGCTGTTCTGCCCTAAAATCCGCAACCAGTGTCGAGAATTGGGGCCAGAGCAACGATCCTCGACACTGGTTGCCGTATTGGATGTGTTCTGGCGTGGCCACTAGTTGGGGTTGCTAGCCGAAGGACTGGGACAAGAATTGGCGGGTTGTCTCGTCGAGAGGGTGAAAGGTCTCGATGGCCAACTCCGACGGCAACACGTCGAGTGGCGCGCCGAAAGTGGTGATGGTCGAGATGAATGCCAACTCGGTGCCATCGACGACGAGATCGACCGGCATAACCAGATCCGAATGGGGCTCATCGACGACGGCGGCCGCATCGACCTGACACGGGAACTCCTCAATCGCGGCCAAGAGGTCCTTCAGGCCGCTATCGCCAGTCTGCTCAACTTGGCGGCGGAGTCTGGCCGTTAGATCACGCGCCATGCGTCCGGGGTTCTTGGCGTGTCGAATGAAGCCTTCGGGATGCAAGGTTAGGAACAATGCGTTCGGGTTTGTGACGAGCAGTCGTTCGTCGACGAGGCTGGCGAAGAACGAGCCAGCGTTGTTCATCGCTAGCAGGTTCCAACGACCATCGACTACCAGCGCCGGGTGCGGGTCATGGGCTGCGATTAGCTTCTCGATGACAGCTCGAACAGAAGCAAAGGCCTCGGATTGGTAGCTGACGTGCTGGAACGCCGGTGCATACCCGGCGGCTAACAGCAGTGAATTGCGGGCCCTTAGCGGAACATCTAGCTTCTCGGCGAGATGCAATACCATTTCGCGGCTTGGCCGAGATCGCCCGGTTTCGACGCAGCTGAGATGCCTCGTCGACACAGCAGCGCGGCTGGCCAGATCGAGCTGGCTAAGTCGCCGGTGTGATCGCCACGAGCGAAGCATGGTTCCAATATCTCCAGACATGTCTCTGACATTACGAGGCCATACGACATTGTGGCCATGACCTAGGAGGTCATGGATCTCAAGCGCCGGGTTCTCGAAGATGAGGGCAGCACAACCCACGGGAGAACCATGACCGCCACCGCATCCGTTTCATCGGAGCTAGCCAACCAGTCCGCGACATCCAAGCGCCGTCTGCGTTTGGTTCTTAAGCTGAACGCCGCTACATCTGCCATCTCAGCTATCGCAGGAATCGTTGCTGCTGGCTACTTTGCCGACCTACTCGAAGTTCACGTCGGCGTTGTTGTAGGTCTCTCGATCGGCCTTCTGTTGTTTGCGGTTCGGGTGGCTGCTGTGGCAAGCCGCGCCCACCGACGGCTAGGCCAACAGAGCCGACTAATCGCTGTCGGCGACATCGCTTGGGTCCTCGGAACCGTCGTTGTGATCGTCGCCGACCTGGTCAGCACTGGTGGCAAGGTGTTCCTTGGTTTTGTAGCCGTCGGCGTACTCGACTTCGCCATAGCCCAGCTCTGGTTTGCCCGCCACCTCGACTAGAAAGACCACCACCGTCACCGGGAAACGTCCGCCGGCGAACAGATGCCGGTGACAGGAGTGGCTATCGGATTGTCGCTCGAACCCAGTGGATGTGGCTGTGAGAGTGAGAAGCCGGTTAGCAACCGAGGGTTGCGGCGGTGTGGCCCTCGTGTTCGAGGAGGATTCGTTTGGTCTTGAGGCCGCCTGCGAACCCGGTGAGGGCCCCGGTCGCGCCTACTACGCGGTGGCATGGCACGATGATCGAGATCGGGTTCTTTCCGGTAGCGGCGCCGACGGCCCGACTTGCCTTTGGGCTACCTAACGATGCTGCAACCTCTCCATAGGTCTTGGTGGTGCCAAAGTCGATCTCGTACAGCTTGGCCCAAACGGCCTGCTGAAAGTCGGTGCCTACAGTGTCCAACGGAACGTCGAACTTCGTGAGTGTCCCGGCGAAGTACTCATCGAGCTGTTTGGTGACAACATCGATCACCCGGTCATGGCTCGATGATCTGGTGCCGGTGGCGGCAAGCACGACCCGTCCCTCGCTCTCGGTCGGCCAAAGCACGGCGGCAAGGCCGACCTCACTGACAATGACGGCGAGCGAACCGACAGGGCTTTCGTATTTGATTTCGGCGAGTGGTGTGGAATGAGTGCGGGTCATCGGAGTCCTCGGGAAGTCTGACAGATCAGGTTGTTGTCATCATCGATGATCCTTGTTGGCCGACTTGCGACATATTCGGACATACTCCTACGCGTGTCCGAATATGTCGCATCGCTCAGCTGCAACGACGCCAGGATGATGTCATGGTCAACGTAACCGCAGTCAGAACCACCGGCATCTACTGCCATTCCGGATGTTCGGCGCGGCCGAAGCCCGAAAACACCGAGGCGTATGGATCCCAAGTCGCAGCCGAAGTTGCCGGTTTTAGGCCGTGTCTTCGTTGTCGACCAGATCTCAAACCAGGGTCGGAACTCGATGCAACCTCACCAGCCCCGTTGCGAAGGGCCCTAGAGCTTGTGGGCGAAGGCATGCTCGATTCGGCCACCGAAACCGAGCTCGCGGCTGCCGTCGGGTACAGCCATCGTCATCTCCGTCGACTATTCATTGAGTACCTCGGTGCGACCCCCGATGCTGTCGCGCGCTCCCGCCGGGCTCACTTTGCTCGCCGACTTCTCGACGAAACCGATCTGACGGTCACCCAGATCGCCTTCGCTGCGGGTTTCAACTCGGTCAGACAGATGAACCGAGTGGTACGCCAAGTATTCGCCTTCGCACCGAGCGATCTTCGTCACCGACGTCGCCGAAGCCCGGACTCGATCGATGGCGGCTTGGCTCTGACCCTGCCGGCTCCCAACGTCGACTGGAGTTCGTGCCTGCAGTATTTAGCCCCGCGGTCCATCCCTAGCGTTGAAGTTGTTGAACCAAATCTCTATGCGAGGACCTTTACGCTTTGCGGACACCTTGGTGTCATCGAGATTGCCCAAACCGAGCCCGAGAGTCTCGACTTGGTGCTCCACCTTCCTGACTTTGCCGGGCTCATCGACGTTGTGCACCGGGTTCGACGCCTTGTCGGACTCGATCTCGCCTCGGCTGGTGAGGTTGAAGCCCTCGCCAACGACGCGGTGCTTGGTCCGCTGGTCCTCGCATCGCCCTCGACAAGGGTTCCGGGAGCATGGGACCGCTTCGAGTCGCTGATCCGCATCATCGTCGGGCAGCAAGTGAGCGTGGTCGGCGCATCGACAATGACCGGAAGGCTGGTGGCCTCATGTACCGAACCGGTGACCGGACTCGATCGGCTTGGTCTTAACCGCCGATTCCCGACGCCTACCGAGTTGGCCGAGGCCGATTTGGAGGCCTGCGGGTTCACCGGACGTCGGGCCCAAACCATCCGAGACATCGCCGGTCTTGTGGCGGCTGGCGAGATTCGCCTCGGTGACGAGCCAGCGTCGCTAGCCGAGGCGCTGCTCGAAGTTCGGGGGATCGGACCGTGGACTACTGAGCTGGTCGCGATGAGAGTGTCGCGATCGGCTGATGCCTTTCCATCCAGCGACCTCGGACTTCGCGACGGCGTAGGCGCGCTGGTCGGCGGTGGCCGTGCTGATGCATCCGACGTTGCGCGGGTGTCGGCGACTTGGGCGCCCAATAGATCGTTGGCCGCGGCTCTGGTCTGGTCAGTCCGCAGCGGTTCTGAGCCCGAACCAAAGAAGACTCGCTAGTTGATCTGCCACCACAGAAGGCGGTGTGTCTGGATCGTTCGATAACCAGTGCCGGCACGCACCCTCGGCCATAGACACGATCGAGTATGCGAAGTACTTGGTGTCGGGTCTGGCCGATGCTCCGACCATATGAGAGATGGCCGTGGCCATTGACCGCTCAACATCGCGGGCCGCACCAGCAAACTCGTCGGTCGTCTGGGCCCCGCTCCCGAACAGCAATCTGAACTCGGTACGGTGGCCGCGAACAAATGTGAAGTACGCGGTAAGGCCCGCTCGCACCTGATCGTGGCCGCCACTGGCCTGTCGCACCGCGTTGGTGACCGCCCTGGCGAGATCACTGCTTACATCGCCCAGGAGCTCGCGATACAGATCGCCCTTGGACGGAAAATGCTGGTACAGAACGGGCTTCGTAACGCCTGCGGCATCGGCTACATCGTTCATCGTGGTGCCGTGGTAACCGTCTCGCGAGAAGCTGGCTAGAGCGACGTCGAGAAGTTGGCGCCGCCGTTCGGCGGCCTGCATTCTGGCCATAACTTAGTGACCGTCCGGAAGGCCGAGGTCGTGTCGCTCGGCTGCGTGGATGCCGTATCCGAACACGATCGCAGGCGCCAGCACCAGCGAGCCGACAACGAGGCAGAACGTGATGGTGCTCGTTATGAAAGTGGTGAAACTGGTGACGAATCCAACTACAAAGAGGACAATTGCCGCAGCGAACATCCCGTAGCCGGAACGTTTGCCCACAGAAACGAGGCGTCTGATCGTGGCTCGTTTAACCATGATGGGGTCATCGGCGGCCAGTGCAGGCAGTGGCCGGTTCGAGGCTGTGTCGTCGTTAGTCATGGGCGAAGGGCTGCGCTCGTGTAGAAGATTACTGTGGGCTGGGACGGCCACGGTAGCGAGATCCGCACGCAGTTTGGCCAATCAAACGTCCCAGCTGGCCGATCCCTTGACGACGGTGGGCAACCGCTGTGTGGTCGAAGTGTCCTGACTGCCAGTCTGAACGAACGACGGGACATCGTCGTCTGGTAGCTGAAGTGGTTGATCGCGGAGATCGAGAACCGGTTGGGTTGCTACCACCGATTCCGATGGTCGGCCCAGCGGCCGAACCAGTCTGACCCCTACGTTCACCAACCCGAGGATGACTATGAGGTCACCAAAAGTGAACACCTCGTCGACGACCCCGATTGGGATCCTCGCGTCGAGCGGTGTCAGAAGATCCCCTGGTTCCTCGAACCGCCTTCCGGCGCCAAGTTCGACGAACTCGACGGTCTGTTCTGTAGCTATGCCAGCATCGATGACAGCCTGTTCGTGTACTGGCATATCGCCATTGAGTAGTACCGGTACGAGGTTGGCGATGATTCCGACGCCAACTACGGCCATACCGACCACGTTGAGGTTGGCAAAAACCACAACGGCGAACAACAAGAGGCTGACCGGCAACAGGATACGTTCGAGCGGAGGATCGGCATCGAGCGAGATGACGATGGCCAAGGCAATAGCTGGAAGCGCGACAGGCCACAGTTTGACTTCGAGGTCGCGAAGCGACCCGAAGTCGCCGCCCGAGATGAGACCTATCAATAAGCCGATTGGAAGTGCTGCTACAACGATCCACACGGCTGTGCACGCTAGTTCACCCAGCGGGGTGAGTGATGCGATGCACTCGTTTGGGTCCTCAACTGGCTAGAGCGAAGTTCGAACCCAGTCGCTAGACGTTGAAGGCAACCACTCGCGAAAACGTCTCAAAGAAATAGAACAAGGAGATCAAAAAGATCGGAGTACCGACAAGGTAGGACTGCCACGCGGTCCAGCGGTTGGACGCGAGCCACACACCAATCCCAACGAATGCTGTTAGGAACGCCATGAAGATGGCCGGCAAGGCGGCGCGAGCGTCAACACCGACGCCTCCGAACAAATTTTCAGCTTCGGTGCTTGGCGGCGTGGCGGCGGTGGCTGGAGCCGGTGGTTCGACTGTGGTTGGGGTCGGGGCTCCGACTTCGACCTCAATCGGGGCGGGGGCAGTAACGCCAGGATCGATCCCAAGAGCGGGTTCATCGGGATCGATAGCGACAGGGCCGTTCGCCGCGATGGTATCGAGCGTTATCTGTTCTTCGGGAAGCTGAGCGATCGCGGCGCCGGAGTCGAGCAGCTGGGCCGGATCAGCAGCAACAGGGTCACCTAGCAACTCGGCCACAATTATCAGGCGCTGGCGGGCACTGTAGATCGGATGGCAGGTAGTGAGCGTCAGTCTGTTGTCCTCGGTGGCGTCGAGAACATATACGTCCTTCGGAGAGACGATGAGTTTCTCGGCCACGCGATAGACAAACGATCCCTGCACCGTAGTTACGTAGATCAGATCGTTCTCTTCGAGTTCGTCAAGGCGATTGAACGGTGCACCGTAGGTCGTGCGGTGTCCGGCAATTGCAGAGTTTCCTTCCTGACCTGGAAGTGGCGTTCCTGGATAGTGGCCGGGACCCTTCCTGAGCGAGTCCGTGCTGACACCCTCAACGACCGTCTTGGTTAGCCCAATGCGTGGAATTCGAATCTGGGCAATACCGTCACCCTCTTCTGGCGGAGGGGGCGGCGGACCAGCTTCGCGACTTAGTACTTCGGCTGGAAGGTTCGATAGATCAACGACCTGAGTGGTTCCGAGGTCGCCGCTCCGAATTCGAGCTTCGCTTGCTTCGGTCGAAAGATCGACCACGGCGGCGGTCTGCACCGAAGCAGAAGTGAGGCTCTCGGGCAGGACTACCTCTTCGAGGCTCAAGTCGGTTGCCTGGTCGCCACGTTGTTCGAGTACGGCGGCATTGAAGTCTTCTTCGAGATCCTGCTGAGCCTGCATCTCTTGCAGGGCGGTGCCCCACAACTGGTACACCACAAACAGCAAGATGAGCGTGCCCGCGCCGATGAGTGTGCGTCCAGCATTGCCGACTACTCGACTCCAGTTCACAGGTTTGTTCACTCCGGTATTCGCTCGTAACTCTGGGTAAGAAGGTAGACCTTCGCTGCTTCACCAAGGGCGCGGGCCCGTAGCAATGAGCGCAACGATCGAAGTTGGTCGTTTGTGGGAACGGCGTCGACTGTTGCTGTTTGTGGTTAACCCTGGTGTTGTCGACCGCAATTCCAACGACCCAACTAGTCTGGCTCCGATGTCGCCGGCGATTGTCCTGCACGAGGCTGTCGTGCTTCTTGGGCGCTTCCCTGCTCTAGCGGGGGCGACTGCTTCGATCGATGCTGGCGAAGTGGTACTGCTCCAAGGCCCTAACGGTGTGGGCAAGACGACCTTCCTGCGTACTTGCGCTGGTTTGTTGTCTGCTACCTCGGGGCGAGTAGAGGTGTTGGGGCGTGATCTAACGGTCGAACGCCGATCGATTCGTAAACACGTTGGTCTACTGGGTCATCAAACACACCTCTACGATGACCTGACGGTGCAGGACAATCTCGAATTTTGGGCTGCGACCGTTGGAGTTGGGCGCGTTGAGGCGATATCGGCCGCTAAACGTGTCGGGCTCGAAAGGCGCCTTCTGAGCATCGAGGTCGAACGGTTGTCGGCTGGTCAACGTCGGCGCGTTGC
The DNA here is from genome assembly GCA_964569385.1 of uncultured Acidimicrobiales bacterium. Taxonomy (GTDB): domain Bacteria; phylum Actinomycetota; class Acidimicrobiia; order Acidimicrobiales; family Poriferisodalaceae; genus JAADHX01. The sequence continues at coordinate 39,554 of CAZMUM010000016.1, read as the reverse complement.
GCTGGCAACGTTGGTGGCCCGCCGCCCTCGGTTGTGGCTACTCGACGAGCCCCACGCTGGTCTCGACCAAGACGGGCGCGACCTTCTGGACCAACTACTTCGCGAGGCGGCACGAGCTGGGGCCACTGTTGTGTTTGCTAGTCACGAACTCGACCGGGCACTAGCGGTGGCCGACAGGGTGCTTACCTTTGTCGGCGGCTGCGTAGTGGCCAACGAGAAAGTCGATCCTGGCGAGAGAGCGGGCCAGTAATGGGCTCGCGCCGGCTTGTAAAGCTCTCGGTCGACAATCCGCTACGAGAAGTACTGCTCGTAGCGCGCAAAGATCTGACTATCGAGTGGCGATCTCGCGTAACTACCAACCAAGTCGCGCCGCTTGGACTGCTGATCCTGATCGTGTTCGCGCTTGCATTCGATGCCAATCCGCAGCTTCTTTCACTCGGAGCTCCCGGGTTGTTTTGGGTAGGTGTCCTGTTCAGCGGCCTGTTGACTGTGCAGCGGGCGTTCACTGTGGAGGGAGTCGATGGTCTCACCGATGCGCTGCGGCTTTCTGGCTTGCGACCGGGGTCGATCTATCTTGGGAAGACGCTTGCCGTTGCGATTCAGTTGCTGTTTCTCGAAGTGGTTCTGTTCGGTGGAGTCATCGTGTTCTTCGATGCCAGCGTCGACGAGTGGTTACTTCTGATCGTGGCCGCCGTAGTAGGTACTAGCGGGTTCGCGGCGGCTGGATGCATCTACGGGGCTATGTCTCTTGGACTTCGCGTGCGCGAGACGTTGTTGCCGCTACTGCTGCTACCAGTTGTGGCGCCACTGCTTCTGGCCGGAAGCCGTGCGTTCGATCGTGCTCTCGGAGTCTCGACCCAAGCGGGTTGGAACTGGGTGGCAATGTTGGGGGTGATGTCCGTTGTGTATCTGACCCTGGGTACGCTGTCGGCTGGCCCGCTGATGGAGGATGGTTGATCGTGAACTCGGCGATTCCAGAAACAACCTCGCAGTTCGCTCGATCGGCGACTGCGTCGATCGCGACCCGTGTGCTTGGTTGTTTAGCCGTCGCATCGCTGGCCGCAGTCGCGTTGCTTGGCCTAGTCGTGTCGCCACGCGATATCAATCAAGGCGAAGCGGTCAGGTTCATGTACCTGCATCTTCCTGCCATCTGGATTGCCTATGGATCGTTTGTTCTCGCCGCGGCCGCCAGCGCCTTGTTGCTTTGGAAGGGCGCATCTCGGCCAGACAAGGGCCGTCACTACGATCGCCTTGCCGGAGCGGCCGCCGAAGTTGGTGTGTTCTTCACCGCCCTCACCATCATCACCGGTGCTATGTGGGGGCGTCTCACATGGGGCGTTTATTGGCAATGGGACGCCCGTCTCACCACCACGGCAATCATGTTCGTGAGCTATCTCGGTTACTTGGCGCTCCGGCAAGTTCCGGCCGAGCCCGTTGTGCGTTCCAAGCGAGCCGCGATTGCTTCGCTGTTCGCGGCGGTTAATCTGCCGCTCGTGCACTACAGCGTCGTTTGGTGGGTCACTCTTCACCAGCAAGCCAGCCTAAGCAACCTGTCTGATCCGCAAATTAGCGGCGATATGCTGCTCGTGCTCGCCTTCTCTGTCATGTCATTCACCATGGTTGCGGCCTGGCTCATGATTCACCGCTACCGGGTGATTCGCCTCGAAGAGATATTCGACGAGGAAGGCCTCGAGGTGGCGCTCGCGGCGCGCCGAGCCGAAGTTGACCAACGCGGCGAGTCTGGCCTCGAAACAGCAGAAGCAGCAGGCGCGCTCTGATGGAATCCTGGGGAATGATCCTAAGTGGCTACGGGATCGTGTTCGGTGCTGTTCTCGGGTACGCGTTGGTGGTGCTTCGGCGCGGACGCCGATTGTCCGACCAGCTTGGCCTGGGGGGGCTGGCTACCGAGGCGGTTCGAGGGCCAGAACAACACGAGGAACCCCCGTGGACATAAACGACAAGTCTGGACTCGACGACAGCGAGCCACCCCCAGCGTCAGACCTGACCCCGCGTCATGGCCTCGACGACGCCGACGCTATCCGCCGCGAGCTTGGCAAGGGAAAAAAACGATGGATCACCGTCGCAGGGGTTCTCATCGTGGCTGCGTTCGGCTTGCTGGTTGCGCAATTCCTCCAGGACGCCACCGTGTTCTTTCGCAACGTCGATCAGGCCGTCGCCGAACGCGACGAGCTTGGCGATCGACGGTTTCGGATTCAAGGCAGAGTCATTCCAGACTCAGTCGAAGTGATTGGCGATGTTGTCACCTTCGAGATACTGCACGGTTGTGCCACGGCTGGAGTTCGCCACCTAACCGATCCGGCCGAACTATTCGACAACCCGTGGATTCCTGTCGTTCTCGACGGCAGCTGGAAGCCTCAAACCGTCCAACTCGTCGGCGGCACCGACGACTACGTGTTCGTGTCTGATCGCATGCTCATCAAGCATACGAATGAGTACTCGAGCAACAACGCCGAGATAGTCGAGTCGAATCTTCCCGACGATTTCCTCGCTGGCTGCGATCTCACTCGCAACGACGTTGGCCTCGACTAGTGCAGACACTTGGATCGGTAGCACTATTGGCCGGATTCGTGGCGTCGGTCATGGCGGCCATGACCGTAGCAACTGGGCTGGCGCTAAAAGAAGCGGCGCTGCTCAAGATGTCATTGCGCTGGTCGGTAGTCATTCTGGCCTCGATCGTGACCACCGCGGCCATTCTCGAAATTGCGCTGCTTCGTAACGACTTTTCGTTCGAATACGTTGCCAACAACAGCAACATTGCGTTACCGGTGGTGTTCAAGGTCGCCGCTTTGTGGGCGTCGCTCGAGGGATCGATCGTCCTGTGGGCTCTCATTCTGTCGGGCTACATATTTGCCACTGCGTTCCGTTTCCGCGACCGTCTCGACGATCGGCTCGTGGGTTTCGCGATGCTCACCTTGTTTGTGGTCTCGGCGTTCTTCTTCTCCTTACTCATCGGGGACGCGAACCCGATGGGCACAATGGCGAGACCACCGCTCGACGGCGCTGGGCCCAACCCCCTTCTTCAGAACCATCCTTTGATGGCTATTCACCCAGTCATGCTCTACCTGGGATACGTCGGGTTTACGGTGCCATTTGCATTCGCAATAGGAGCGTTGGCAACCGGGCGAGTGGGCGAAGGTTGGCTGTTGCTCATCCGCCCGTGGAGTGTTGCCGCATGGGGTTTCTTGACCGTCGGAGTTGTCCTAGGGGCCTGGTGGTCATACGAGGTTCTTGGCTGGGGTGGGTACTGGGCGTGGGACCCGGTCGAGAACGTCTCGCTCTTGCCTTGGTTGACCGCAACCGCATACTTGCACTCGGTGGTGGTGCAGGAGCGCCGCGGCATGTTACGCGTGTGGAACCTGTCTCTCATCACCGCCACATTTGGTCTAACTATCCTCGGCACCTTCATAACCCGGTCCGGAGTACTCGACTCGGTTCACGAGTTCTCGAACTCTTCCCTTGGCCCAATGCTGTTAGGAGCATTCGCGGCCATCGTGGTCGTGTCATTCGGACTAATCGCGTGGCGCGCGGAAATGCTGCGGACGGTAGGCGTCATCGAGTCGCCTCTATCGCGTGAAGGCAGTTTTGTTGGCAACAACTTGCTGCTGACGGCCTTTGCGTTCGTCGTCTTGCTCGGCACGATGTTCCCATTGCTGGTCGAGGTCATCAACGGCGAGCAGCTGTCAGTCGGGTCACCCTATTTCGATCGGCTGACTGCACCCATTGGTCTTATGTTGTTGTTCTTGATGGGCGTTTCGCCGCTTCTGCCATGGCGCCGAACCGACCCAGAGACACTCCGCGATCGGGCTTTTGGGCCCGGAGTGTTTGCTGTAACGGTACTGGTCGTTTCGGTTTCCCTGGGTGCCGATTCGTTGTACGAAATGCTTGGGTTCTTGGCCGCAGGGTTCGCGGCTGGAGCATCGATTCGCCACGTGGTCTTGGCCACTCGTCGTCAGGGTTGGCGAGGCGTTACCGGCCGTAGTGGCGGCGGCATGATCGCTCATTTCGGTTTGTCTGTTCTGGCTCTCGGATTCATTGCCAGCTCGAACAATGGAACCGAGATCGAAGCCAGACTCACTCCCGGCGATACCCTCGAGATTTCTGGTCGCACCATCACGTTCATAGAGCGCATCGACTATTTCGATGGTGACAACGCTGTCATCGAAATCGCAGTTCTGGTCGACGACGACGAGATTCACAGGCCCGCTATCACCACGTACCCCAACTTCGGTCGACCCATCGGCACTCCATCGGTCGCAACCGGCTGGCGAGAGGACGTGTACATCAATATTCTCGACTTTTCCGACGATGGGTCAGAGGCGCTAGTACGAGTCATCGTCAGGCCGATGATCACATGGATCTGGACCGGCGGGCTGCTGATGGGTTTTGGTTCGCTACTTGCCATCATTCCGAGTCGAAAGCGCCGACCCGAAGTCCCAAGTGGCAGTGCCGATTCCGTTGATGGCGATGCCGAATCCCCTGAGACGCTGGTAGGAGCCTGAGGTGGGAGATATCGACGAACGCGTTGCCGAGGACGGGTTCGACGATCCTGAGGACTTTGACGAAGATGCGCCTCCGGCTCCGCTTTGGGTCAAGATCGGCACGGGTGTTGTCGCAGCGGTTCTTGTCGGCTTTATTGCCGTGCTCGCCACCAGCGACGGCGGCGATGGCATCGGCCGAGTCGACTCTCCATTGATTGGCCGTGCGGTACCGGAACTTGTTGGTACCACCCTCGACGGATCGACGTACGACATCGATTCGGCTAGGGGGACTTGGACTGTCATCAACTTCTTCGCCAGCTGGTGCGTTCCGTGTCAGGCCGAGCATCCCGAACTCGTCGAGTTCGCCGACAGACACCGCGACGGCTCGGCTCAGGTGGTCAGTGTTGTAATGGGCGATACGGAGTCGGCCGTCCGCGAATTCTTCGACGAACGTGGTGGCGATTGGCCCGTAATCCTCGACGCGGCCTCTGCACCCGCTGAATTCGTGGTCACACAGGTACCAGAGACGTTTCTAGTCGCTCCGTCTGGTCTCGTGGTCGCCAAGTGGATCGGCCAGATCACCGCCGACACCATCGACGCGGCTATTGACCAGCTAGTCGCTGGTGCCTCGCAATGAGGTCGCCGACGGACTCACAACGGAACCTATCGTGGATGGTGCTGCTGGCCGTGATGATCGTGGCCATGGCCTACGGCGTCATCACCGCCGACACCGGCCCCCGTACAGAAGCCGAACGGGCCTTCGACATCAAGGAGACGATCCTGTGTCCTGTTTGCGATGGTCAGAACGTCCTCGAGTCGAACGCTCCGATAGCGACGTCGATTCGGGTCTTCATCGATGAGGCTGTTGCCGCGGGCGACACCGACGACGAGATTCGCCGCCAGCTAGTCGAAAGGTACGACGAGGGCATCAATGCCAAACCGCCAGCCACGGGACTCGGCTCGCTCGTATGGATTCTGCCTGTCGCCGGACTGATCGCGGTCGTCGCGTCGCTGGTGTTTAGTTTCCGACGATGGTCGCTCGCGACAGAGAACAACCTGTCTGGCGCAGATCGTGAGTTGGTTGCCAAGGCCAGAGTCGACCAATGAGTAATGCGCACGCATGACCCAACGGCGTAATCCCGAGGTTGTGGCCCGTCTCGAGGATGAGCGGGCAGGACTGCTGGCTCAGTTCGATGTCCTCGATGCCGAGTTGGCCGATGGCGAGATGGACGAGGCCGATCACACCACGCTTGCCGACGACCTAACCCGTCGCACGGCACAAGTGATCAGACGCCTCGACCGTCAGCGGCCAACTCCGGTTTCACGCCGCCAGGTTTCGTCGAAGCGCCGCTGGTTGACCGTTGTGGGCGTCGGCGTTCTTGCTGTTCTTGGAGGGCTCGCCGTGGCTGGATCTTCGGGGCTGAGATTGGCGGGCCAGTTCGGCTCTGGCGAGATCACCCAAAGCTCGAGAGACCTGTTGATCGAAGGCAATGCCTATTTTGGCATCGGCGATCTCGTAGCCGCACGTGCCACTGCCAACGAGATACTCGATTTACTACCGGGCGATCCGGATGCGTTGGTGCTGATTGGTCTCATCGACGAGAACGAAGGTGAGCTCATTTCAGCCTTGGAGTCGTATCGATCGGCACTCGTTACCGAACCCGAGCACGTCGATGCCCTCACCCGACTTGGGTGGATATTGGTCAACTTGCCCGATGAGGCTGTCGCCGCCGAAGGAATCAACGCCCTCGATCGTGCCATAGCAAATCCGAACGCGGGCTTCGAGCCGTACCTATTTCGGGCGGTATCTGCCGACCGCATCGAAGGCGATCTAGAAGGTGCCATCGAGCTGTATCGCGCGGTGCTCGCCCGCAACCCGCCCGCACCAATGATCGCCGTGGTCGAAGGCAACATCGCCGAACTAGAAGCCGAACTCGCCACCCTCTAGCCGCCATCCTCTGCTCGTCACGACCAAACAACCGCAACCTGTGCCCAAAACGGCGGTAGGGACCGCGTTTTTGGGCACAGGTTCGGAGGTTGGTGGGATCTAGACGGTTGGGGGTGGGGCGTAGGTGGCGCGAATTGGGGTGCCATCGACGATCTCGCAGGTCCACCGCGATGCTTTGGCCACCGCGTTTGGGCCATCGAGGATCATCCCGCGGAGCTGAAGCAGGTGCAGAACCTCAGGGAGGAGATCGCCGTGGCCACACAACACGACTTCTTCGAATCTGTGGGTGCCACACATCCATCGGGCGATTACTTGCGGGTCTGCGCCTTCAGCCAACCGCGCGTCGATAATGATTTCGGCTCCCAGCGTTTCGGCCAAGGGACGAATCGTTTCGATGCACCGGACTGCTGGGCTACTTCGTACCTCGACCGACGCCGTAACTGGGGTCGAACCGATCTGTTTGGCTTGGAGGTGGCCGGTCTCCGAAAGTGGCCGATCGTCGTCGGGCTGTTGCCACCGTCGGCGCGACAGCGCATGAGCGTGGCGGACGAGGTGTACCAACATCGTCACTGATGGTACGCGAACTGGTCAGATGTCGGTGGTGCAGACCGCGTCGCCCATCGGCACCGAACCAGACAAGCGCGGGGACCGCTCGCCGTGAAGGCCGATGAGCATGCCGCTAACGAGGCCCCGATCAATAGCGCACAGCACCGGATGTTCGACCGCGGCCTGGCCAAAGGGGCAGCCTTCGCTCACGATTCGGAGCTCGCCCGCAGCACCCTCGGCCCGTGCTTGGAAGCCGTAGGAGGTTAGGGCGTCGGCAATAGCGGCCACGGCGGCCTCGAGAGACCGATGAGCGCTGCCAGGTTCGATGCTGTCGGCCAGCGCTAGGCCGTACTCCCGGCCGACCTCTTCGGCCAAGTCCTGAGCCTCAGAGTGCGGTAGGCGGCTAAGAGCTCGACCAAGCAGTGTGCCGAGGAGATCGTCGCGCCTTACGGGAAAGGTCAGCTGTATGTCTTGTTGGGTTGACGAGTACCGTTTCGATGGTCGGCCAGCTCCCGAGGTTGGTCTAGCTACCACCACCTTCAGATGACCAGCTGCGGCCAGCTTCTGAAGATGGTGGCGCGCCACATTGGCGTGGAGATCGACCGCACTGGCAACCTCGGCGGCGGTCATGCCGTCGTCTCGTTGGCGAACGAGCAGATAGATATCGCGCCGTGTTGGGTCGCCAAATGATGCCGTGATTGAACTCACCGCAGAATTGAACTCGTCGGGGGTGAGGGCGGCAGTGTCCACGTCGGTAGATTCTACCGAGCCACCAACGCCGCTTACCCATCGGGTGCGGATTTGTAACCAGCGTAGGCGGCAGCAGCCGAAGCAATTTAACCAGCGTAGGCGGCAGCAGCCGAAGTAATTTAACCAGCGCAGGCGGCAGCAGCCGAAGCAAAGCTAACCAGGAGATCTGCCGATGTCAGTTACCGACGACCAACTTGTTGAGGCCCTCAGTGCCATCGACGATCCCGAACTTCGGCGAAGCATTCACACCCTCGGCATGCTTCGGGGCGCTGCGGTAGCCGGCGACCGGGCCCACGTTGTGATCGCCATTCCGGCGCCAGACTATCCGTCTCGCGCACACCTACACACCCTGGTTACCAACGCAGCGGCTGGCCTTGGCCTGGCTGGAGTCGACATCGACTTCACCGAGATGACCGAGGACGAACAGGCAGCTCTGCGTTCTCAACTTATCGGCGACCCTGGTTCTTCTGCTGGCTCCCAGGGTTCTCATGGCCATGCTGAAGGGCGATCGATACCGATGGCCGAACCCGGCTCCAAGACGCGAGTTTTGCTTATCGCATCTGGCAAAGGCGGTGTGGGCAAGTCTTCGGTAACAACCAACGTTGCCATCGCATTAGCACAGCGTGGAAGGCGCGTTGGTGTCATCGATGCCGACGTTTGGGGTTTCTCGATACCGCGCATGCTCGGCGCAGAACGCGGGCCGGTCGTGATCGATCAGATGGTTGTGCCGGTCGAGGCCAATGGAGTACGAATGATCTCGATGGGGTTCTTTGCCAACGAAGACCAGCCTGTCATTTGGCGTGGCCCGATGCTTCACAAGGCTCTCGAACAGTTCCTAACCGACGTCTACTGGGACGAACCCGACTACGTACTCATCGACCTGCCACCAGGTACTGGCGACATCTCGTTGTCGATTGCCCAGTTCTTGCCGCGCGGCGAGGTCTACGTTGTGACTACACCCCAACCGGCGGCCCAAAAGGTTGCCCAAAGGGCTGCGTTTATGGCCCAGAAGGTACGGCTTGAGGTAAAGGGCATTATCGAGAACATGAGCTGGTTCACTGGCGACGATGGCAAGCAATACGAGATCTTCGGCGCGGGCGGGGGCCAAGAGTTGGCCGATCAGCTCGACGTTCCTCTAATTGGCAAGGTTCCGCTCGTTGGCGTCCTGCGCGAAGGTGGCGATACCGGTAACCCGATCGTGGTCGCCGATCCCGACAACGAAGCCAGCCTCGTATTTACCGAGATTGCCCGCGCTATCGACGAAGATCTTCAGCCGACCAAGCGTTTCCATCCGGAGCTCAAGCTCATCTGAGCGGCTCAGAAACCCGATGGCTTGGCGAAGCCGCCAAGAGCTTTCTCGACCATACGAGCCACGGCTATGGGCGTGCGGTCCTCTAAGTATGGGCCGACTATCTGTACGCCGACCGGTAACCCGCTCGCGGTCTGACCTATTGGCACGACGGTCGCTGGTAAGTAGACGACGCCGACTATGCCCATCCATGCCATCTGGTCCATGTACGAGCGTTGGCTGCCATCGACGTCGATGATCCGATTGGTCATTGGTTCGCTGTGGTCGTGGGCGATGGCAGCTCGAGGTGACACCGGCATGAGCATGACATCCCAGTCTTCGAAGAAGGTGCGCCACCGGGCTCTCAACTGGAGCCGGCGTTCGTTGCCGGTCAGCCATGCCCGATGACGCTGGACTGAGTATTTGACCCCTAGACCGCCCTCAAGACCAAGACCCGACGAATCGAGCTTGGCCATTTCTTCGATCTCGCTATGAGACCAACTGCCGGCCAACGCGGCGCCGATGAGCTGTTCGAAGACCTGACGCGCCTTTTCGAATGGCACCTCGGGCCGAGCATCGTGATCGACTTTGGCCCCAGCGGCTGCGAGCGCTCCGGCCGCTGACTCCAGTAGCGATCTGACCTCGGCAGAAATCGGGCACGCCGGATCGTCAAGCCACGCTGCGACTCTTAGACCCTTCGGCGTCGTCGATCGGGCTGGCGGAAGCGTTGCGCTCCACGCGGTAGCGTTCCAATCGTCGGGACCGATGAGTAGATCGAGACCAAGCTCGACATCGTCGACCGATCGAGCCATCGGTCCGACGACGGCGATGTCAGCCTTAGTGTAGCTCCCTGGCATACCCGGAATCTGACCGCTGGAACTGCACAGGCCATAAGACGGCTTGTGGCCTACGACTCCGCACATGGCCGCCGGGTTTCGAATCGATCCTCCGATGTCGGAGCCGATCTCGAGCGGGCTGAAACCCGCTGCGAGCGATGCCGCAGACCCTCCAGATGATCCACCAGGCGATCTCGTGAAGTCGAACGGGTTCGAGGTCGTTCCGTAGACATCGTTGTAGCTCTGGACGTCGCCTGCCCATAAGGGCAGGTTCGTCTTGGCCAAGATGACTGCTCCCGCTTTGCGATATCTCGCGACTGGGTCGGCGTCGACCTCTGGCACGTAGTCGGCCAAGATGGGCGCTCCTGAGGTCGTAATCAGCCCTTTGGTCTGGAGCGAATCTTTGATAGTTACCGGCACGCCGTGCAGTGGTCCGAGATCATCGCCATTGGTCACAGCAACGTCGGCCGCTGCGGCAGCTGTGAGCGCGGCATCGAGATCAACGCGCACAACGGCGTTGATATCGCCGTTGAGTCGCTCGATTCGATCGGCCGCGCCGATGACCAACTCGCGGCTGGACACCCGGCGAGCTGCGATGGCCGCGGCCAGATCGATCGCACTTGTGTACGCGTATTCGTCGGTCATGGGTCCCCTGTACGTCGCCGATAAATGTAGCGGCCCGAACTCCGGCCAAAGTGTGCGCGTGGCTGAGTCTGATTGGTCGGTGCGGGTGGCGACGCGGAGGCGTACCATGGGAGGTTCGACACGCAAGCCGACAGGAGCCGAAGTGGACGTCCGCATCGGGGTAACTAACACACCGCGAGAGATTGCCCTCGAGCTAGACGACGACACCGACGTCAAGGCTCTCAAGTCCGACATCGAGGCCGCGATGACCGGCAGTTCCGTGTTGTGGATCACCGACAAGTCCGACCGCCAGATCGGCGTGTCTGGCGAGAAGATCGCATACGTCGAGGTAGGCACTGCGTCCAAGGGCCGCATGGGCTTCGCTTCTGACTGATCGACCCCGTTGGGTCATGTCCAGATGAACCTGCTCGACTACCGACTCCTAGCTGTCACTGGTAAAGGCGGGGTCGGAACTACTTCGGTTGCTGCCGCGGTTGCTGTCTGTGCGGCCAAAACTGGTCGCACAGTCTTGCTGTGCGAGGTCGAGCCAGGAGGCGGAGCGGCTGCCGCCACCGGGGCCAAACGAATCCGGTATGACCCGTCTGCCACCGCCACGGCTGGCCTCAAGGTCATGAGCATGGACACCGAGCGTTCGGTTCGAGACTTTGTGAAGATTATGACGCGGGTACCGATGCCGGTGGCAGCTGGGCCACTTGCTCGCATTCTGGACTTCGTCGCAACCGCAGCGCCTGGGGTTCGCGAGATTCTGACTGTCGGCAAACTCGCCCACGAGGTTCGGCTAGCTACTTACGATCTCGTCGTGATGGACGGGCCGCCCACGGGGCACATCGTTGGCCATTTGGCTGCGACCGAAGGCGTGGCTGAGATTGCCAGCGGGGGCCTACTAGGTCGGCAGGCGGCCTGGATGCGAGACATCCTTCACGACCCAACCAAGACCGCGGCACTAATTTGCGCGACACCAGAAGAACTGCCAGTTTCCGAAGCACTCGACCTTCGTCAACGCATCGACACCGAAACCGGTGTGGCGGTAGCCGGTTTTGTTCTCAACTCGGTGCGGCCACCATCGCTTCGCCCCAACATCGAGGCCGCGGTTGCCGATCTAGTCGACCATAAATCCAAGCGACTCGACGGGACAAGGTCGGCGTTGCGCAGCGCGGTGCTCGCAGGTCAGTTACGTCGTGCCGGCGCAGACGCAGCGTCGCGGCTTCGCTCAGACGCCCAAGCCTTGCCAGTCTGGGCGTTGCCGCTCGTCACGTCTGGCGGCGACGATGCCGCGCTCATCAATGAGCTAGCCGATGCGTTGGGAGCTGAGCTCGATCTATGAGTGACAACTCCGCCAACAACACCGATATCGCCGAGCTGATCATGTCTGCTGAAGTCATTCTGACGTGCGGTGCCGGCGGAGTCGGCAAAACGACTGTGGCCGCAGCGATCGCCAGGGCGGCTGCTGCCCGCGGTCGAAACGTCGCGCTTGTAACTGTCGATCCGGCCCGTCGTCTGGCCGACGCCATGGGCATCGAACTCTCCGACGACCTAGCCGAGGTCGAGATAGCGGGCAATGGACGGCTGTGGGCATCGATGATCGACACGTCGGCGGCGTGGGACCGTCTGATTGTGGCCCGATCTCCAAACCCCGAGACTGCCGAGCGCCTACTGTCGAATCCGATTTACCAGAACATCACGGCGCGCTTCATTCAGAGCCATGAGTACATCGCCATCGAGCGTCTGCACGAACTTGGCGAGAACTCCGATGTCGACCTACTGGTAGTGGACACACCACCCTCGGGTCATGCGGCCGACCTACTCGACGCCCCAGCACGGATGGTCGACTTCTTCGATGGCAACCTCCTCAAGTGGCTAACGGTGCCTTCGCGCTCGCGGCTCGCATCAGCGGCTACGAAACCGTTCTTCGCCGCTGTCGATCTGCTGCTCGGGAACGACTTCGTCAGCGACCTCAGCGAGTTCTTTGGCGTCCTGCGAACCCTTGGCCCTGGTTTCACTCAACGGGCCCAAGAGGTCGAGGCCACGTTGCAAGCCGACTCCACCAAATTCGTGGTCGTGACATCACCAGCACCGCGCCCGTGTCGCGAAGCCGAAGCGTTCTCTAAGCAGCTTGAACAGCGGGGCATGGTTGTCAGCGCCCTGGTGGCAAACCGGATGTTGCCCCGTTGGCTACACGACGACATGCTTCTCGTCGAGGCCAAGAACCTCCGCGATCGGGCGAAACGGCTGGCCGATCTATCCGAACCGCTCGAACCTCGTCACCTGGCCGAGGCTGCCACCCGGGCAGAGGTGCTTCACGAGGTTGCGGTTTCTGAACGAACGAGGCTCGACCGCCTCGACCAACACAGTCGCCGAACTGAGCTGCCGCTGGTAATCGGAATGGGTGAAATCGAGATGCTCGACACGCTTGGCAACCACTTGTTTGATCCGAGTCTTCTAGGCGAACCGAATAGCGACTGATAGTTTCGCCGCCGTGGCTCGAATCTCAGAGATGGCGCGGCACGGCACCAACGTCACCGCGCCACAACTTTCCCATCTTCAACGCATCGTCCAGTGGTGGGAGATTCTTGCCGATATCTCGTTCGCGGACTTGTTGTTGTTTGCACCTGTGCGCGGCGGCCGATTCGTCGTAGTAGGCCAGATCCGACCCGCTACTGCCCAAACGCTGTACCACGACGACGAGGTGGGTCGGGTGGTCAACGACACCGAACGGCCTCTCGTAGCCGACGCCTTTAGATCCGGTCAGATCGTCGATGGTGAGATCAGCCTTTCAACTGGCGGCGGCACCCAGGCTCAGATTCAGGCTATTCCTGTCCGCTTCAATGGCGCGATCATTGGCGTCATCAGCCGCGACATGCGCCCAGATCTCGAACGATTGCGGCAGTTTGGCCAGCTCGAGCGCAGTTATCTCGGTTTGTTCTCCCGCTTCAGTCGAATGATCGAACGAGGTGAGTTTCCCTTCCCGGCGAGTGAGGTTGACCCAGAAGACCTTCCCCGGGTAGGTGACGGCGCACTCGTTGTCGACTTCGAAGCCCGCATTCTCTTTGCGTCTCCTAACGCCATGTCGACGTTGCACCGCGTAGGGATGGCTGGGGCGATCGTAGGGCGACGCATGAGCGACCTCGGTCTGGCCCAGGGCATGGTCAGAGATGCGCTTGTTCAGCTCAGGCCGATGGCCGACGAGATCGACCGCGATGGGTTAGCGATTCAGATCGCTGCGGTGCCGATGGTCGCAGCAGATGAGGAACGTGGTGCGCTTGTGTTGCTGCGGGACGTAACCGAACTTCGTCGACGCGACCGACTGCTGATGTCGAAGGATGCGACCATTCGCGAGATTCACCACCGCGTGAAGAACAACCTTCAGACAATCTCATCACTGTTGCGGCTTCAGGGTCGACGGTTGCACTCCGAGGAGGCGAAGCACGCGATCAACGAGTCTGTCCGACGCATTAGGGCCATCTCGTTGGTACACGAAACCCTCGCCCAAGAATCTGGCGAAGATATCTCCCTGCGCGAGATCGTCGACCAGCTGACCCGGTTTGTTGAGTCGAGCCTCGTCGACGCCAACCGGCGAATCGAGTTCGAGGTATCTGGCGACGTTGGCACTGCGCCCGCTGAGATAGTAACACCCTTAGCCGTTGTAATCAACGAGCTGCTCCAGAATGTTGTCGACCATGCGTACCCTCCTGGCCATGCGGTACACGACGGAACTGTCGGCAATGTGATCATCGAGCTGCACGGCTCGATTCGTGTTGGTCTTCAGATCTCGCTTGTTGATGACGGCGTGGGTTTGCCCATCGACTTTGACGCGGATCGCGCCGATGGGCTTGGAACATCGATCGTTCGAACGTTGGTCACCAGTGAACTAGGTGGTCAGTTCGAGATGCAAAACCGAATTGGTGGCGGCGCCGCTGTGAGGATCACGATCCCGCCCATCTCGCCAGAGTAAGTAGCCGCTCGAGTACTAGGCCACTAAGGAGGCCCGGGCCTCGCGTGGTGTCAGATCGCGAGTTTGGCCATCATGGCGAACAGTGTCGGTACGTCGGTTGGGCTCTTGCCCGGGTCGAGTTCTCGATAGATAGTGTCGACGTTTACGGCCACTCGTTCGCGGTCGATCCAGTTGGCGAACTCGCCAAGGGAGATGTCGGCCGCGGCATCGTCGACCGACATTCCAGCATCGTGGCGGGCCCGAGCTTCGGCGTCGATGTAGGTGAGATAGTCGCGCATTCGGCGCACGCCACCGGCATTGGTCAGTGGGCCATGTCCCGGCACGATTGTGTCAGCACCGAAGTCGACGATGAGATCGCAGGCGGCGATCCAGTTACTGATCGGCCCGGCCCACATGAGTGGTGTTCCTTCGATGAACAAGATATCGCCGGTGTACACGACGTTGGTTTCGGGAACGTAGGCGATCACATCGCCGGCAGTGTGAGCGGGCCCGACCTCGTGGAGTTCGACGGTCAGATCTCCCACGGGCACGTCGAGTCGATGGTCGAATGTGACTGTGGGTGGAGTGAGAGTGATGCCCTCGAAGTCGAAGTCGCCAAAACACTCGATGAGGTATTCGCCGAGCTGGCCGAGCGTCGGTGCCGCGGCCATAAATTGTTCGAGAACGGCAGGGGGAGTTTCGAGCATTTCAGCCGCGCAGGCTGTGGATGCGATTATCTCGGCATCGACGACCAACTCATTGCCGTAACAGTGGTCGCCGTTGGCGTGGGTGTTGACCAACTGACCGATTGGTGCCGAGGCTGTTATGGCTCGCATCGAGTCGAGCATTTCTTGGGTTAGCCGCAGGTCGAATAGTGTGTCGACCAGGAGCGATTGTCCTGCCGATGTAATCAGCCCAGCGTTGCTCCAACCCCAACCGCCATCGGGTTGCAGGTATGCAAACGAGCCTTCGGCTATCTCGACAAGGCCTTTGTTGTAGGTCGCCATGCGCCAACACTAATGCCGGGCTGTGGAGACCACGACAGACGATGTCTAGCTAGCTCTAGCGGCAGCAGCGGCGCGACGGCGCGTCCTGCGAATGTCGCGGCGTTCTTCTTCGGAGGCTCCGCCCCATACCCCGGCGTCTTGGTTGGTAACGAGAGCGAACTCAAGACACAATTCTCTGGCGTTGCACCCGTAACAGACTTCTTTTGCATCGTCGATCTGTTCGAGCGCCATGCCAGTGTTTCCGACTGGAAAGAATAGGCCGGGGTCGGTGCTTCGACACTCGGCCTCATCGCGCCATGTAGCACTGTCGAGTAGCAGACCCGCATGAACCGCCATCCGTAGTTAGCTCCCCCTCACGCCCAACAACGAGCGTGCTCCGGCGTACAGGACGACCCGTGGAGTCACAGATGAAACTTCCTGCACGCTGTGTGCAGATTAACCTCACTCAACCAGTTTCACAAGGGGCGAAAGTTGTGCATATGTTGGTGAGATGACCTCGCTGAAACCACACACCGCCGTCATCGGCCATCGCGGGGCGTCGGCGGCTTTCCGCGAAAACACCATCGAAGCCTTTGTCGGCGCGGTCGGTATGGGTGCTGATTGTGTCGAATTCGACGTGCGGGTCAGCCTCGACAAGGCGCTTGTGATTCACCACGATCCGCACCTCGAAGACGGACGCAATATTTGCGACACCGCGGTCGCCGATCTTCCGGCGCACGTTCCTACGCTCGAAGAGGCACTCGAAGCTGCTGCGCCACTTGCCGTGAACATCGAGATCAAGAACGGCGAGCATCAGGTCGGGTTTGATCCCGCGCGTAGTGTCGCCGACGAGGTCGTGGCTGTGATTCAGCGAAGCGAGATACAGCACGCGGTACTGGTTTCGTCGTTTGATCTACCAACCATCGATCGAGTACTGAAGCTAGATCCAAACATTGCGACAGCCTTGCTGGTGGCGCGAGGCGACGCCCAGGCGCTGATCGAACTGTGCCGGGCTAGAGGGCATCGGAGTATCAATCCAGCGACCTGGCTGGTCGACGAAGAGTTCATGTCGATTGCTAAGTCGCGCGACCTACGGGTCAACGTGTGGACCGAAGACGACCCCGACCGCATTCGGCAGTTGGCTCACATGGGTGCCGATGGCATCGTCACGAACGTGCCTGATGTGGCCATAGCGGCGCTGGCATCGATGTAGCGGTCACGTCTCATCGCCAGACCCCGCCTCAGTGTTGGCGGACGGCCTGCGTGGCCGGGGAACGCAATGACTGCAGTGGCACGACGAGTGACAGACGGTCGGGTCTCCACTGGAACACAAGTTCCTCTGTGTCGCCGAGGTGATCGCCATCGACTTGGTAGGGAAATGGGCCGTGACCGGTCACGGTTAGATCGAATAGCGGCCGGTGGTACTCCACCGACGGGTTTGTCGACACGCTGCCATCGCCTTTGATGAGCTGAGTTACGAGCCTCATCATTGGCATCAGCTTCATCGTCTTGACGCCTAGAGCAGACAACGGCGAGGCGATGGTGGCCTCAGGATCGATCGATAGCGGCTTGCTGCCGAGGTAGGTGTACGGGTTCGTGTTGAGCACAATGGCGAGGTAGATGTCGTCTACCACCGAGCCATCGGCTAACTCGAACGACATGCGGGGGCGGTTGCGGTCGTAGTGTCTAAACCAGGTTGCGAACCCGGCCCAAATGAATAGTGGGTGACCAATGTATCGCTTGAGGCTCGACCGCTTTTCGACCTGTTCGACCACTGCGGCGTCGAACCCGAGCCCGGCGTGAAACAGGAAGTACCTCCCGTTGACCGACGGTAAGCCGATACGCCGGATCGAACCCTGCCGGACCGCCTCGAGGACAACCGCGATGGCATCGACTGGGTCGTCCGGTGTGTGAAGCGTTCTGGCAAACACGTTAGTGCTGCCGCCCGGCAGAGCCGCCAATGCGCACTGCGTTCCGACGAGGCCGTTGGCTGCTTCGTTGACGGTTCCGTCGCCTCCCAGAACAACAACCATGTCGGTGTTGGCAGCCGCGGCGCCTTGGGCAAGCCTGCTGGCGTGTCCGCGCCTGCTTGTCTCCGCGACAGTGACGTCATGTTCGCGCGAGAGAGCCTTTCTGACCAGGACGCGGGTGCGCGCTGTTACCGAAGACGCCGAACTATTCACCAACAACAGGACCTTCACGACGCCCAATATTGGCAGGCCGCAGGGGGATCGGCTGCACGTGTGCCACATCGCACCGAACAACGATTTGCCGACAGGCGCCATATTGGTCAAACTCTTCGGTCTATGAAGGTCGCTGTGTGCGTTAAGCAGATCCCCGACCCGGCACTGCCGGGCGAGCTGGATCCATCTACTAATACTCTGAAGAGAACCGATAAGCCGATCCTCGACGAGTCCGACTCGTATGGGGTCGAGCTTGCGCTTCAGCTTGTCGAAGCTGCTGGTGGTGGAACCGTCACCCTCGTTTCGATGGCGCCGAACAATGAGGTCGCAGGGCTGCGTACAGCGCTGGCCATGGGTGCCGACGGCGCGATCTTGGTCAGCGACGAAGCGCTGGCTGGCACCGATGCTCTCGGAACCGCCAAAGTGCTTGCCGCGGCCATCAAGCGGGCCGAACCCGACCTGGTGCTTGCAGGCGTCGAGTCCTCCGACGGCTATACGGGCACTGTTCCCGAGCAGATCGCCGCAGCGATGGGTATTGCCTCGGTCACGTTTGCCAAGAAAATTGAGGTAGTCGACGGCGGTCTCAAGATTCAACGCCAGACCGACAACGGGTACGACGACGTCACGTGCCCGATGCCCGCTCTTGTGTCAGTTACCGGCGGTGTTGTCGAACCCCGTTACCCGTCCTTTAAGGGCATCATGGCGGCCAAGAAGAAGCCGGTCGACGAGGTCGGTATCGCCGATCTTGGCATCGACGCTTCCCAAGTTGGCCAAGGTGGTGCTCGTCAAGAGACCGTCGCCGTAGTCGAAGCCGAGGCCAGAGAGTCTGGCGAGATCGTCGTCGACGAGGGCGAAGCCTTCAAGCGAATTGTCCAATACTTGACCGAGCTAAAGGTCATCTGAGGAGCCCCATGTCGATCAACACCATTTGGGTTTATGCCGAAGGCACTGACGTTCCGTCGGGCCTGACTCTTGAAATTCTCACCAAAGCCCGCGAGCTTGCCGCCGACGTCGCTGCCGTTGTTGGCGGCGATGGAGAGGCGATGGCCGCCACTCTGGGAGCTCACGGGGCCACCAAGGTTTATGCCACCGGCGACCTTGGCGATGCGCTTCCGTCGATTCCGGCCGCTTCGGCCATTGCGGCCCAGGTCGAAGCCGGCAACGGACCAGACGCCATCTTCTTTGGTCAAAGCTACGAAGGCCGCGATGTCGCGGCGCGGTTGTCGGTCATGCTCGATCAGCCAATCGTTACCAACAACGTCGATGCTCGGGTCGAGGGCGACACCCTTGTGTGCGACGAGCCAGTGTTTGGTGGCGTCCAGATGCTGTCGACCGCGTTCCGCAATGACGGGTTGAAGATTGCGCTGTTCAGGCCCAAGTCGTTTGAGCCCTCAGAGTCTGGCGGTGGCCCGGCCGAGGTCGTCAACATCGATGTCCCCGATTTTGGGACGGCCAGGATTACCGAACGCCACGTCGAAGAGCTCGAGGGTCCTCAGCTCGATGACGCCGCAATCGTTGTCTCGGGCGGCCGCGGCATGGGTAACGCCGAGGGTTATCAGATGGTCGAGCAGCTTGCTAAGCGCCTCGGCGCTGCGCCTGGTGCGACGAGGGCCATCGTCGACGCCGGCTGGGTGCCTTACGCTTATCAGGTTGGTCAGACTGGCAAGGTTGTGAAACCAAGCGTCTACATCGCTTGTGGCATTTCTGGCGCTACCCAACACCTCGTTGGCATGAAGGGCGCCAAGACCATCATCGCCATCAACAAAGACGAAGAGGCTCCCATCTTCGGCGTGGCCGACCTTGGAATTGTTGGCGATGTCAATAAGGTCATGCCCGCCCTGCTCGAAGTTTTGGGTGACCGCGACTAGTTCCCCAAGCTGCCTTCGGCTCGTTCCCACTTGCGCCGCCGCGTGTGTTGGCTTGCGGGCAGTGTCTGACAATTGACAGGTTCCCTCGGTCGTCTAGTCTGGGCCGGTCCGAAAACCTTTGGAGGATTGCCCCCGTGAGACGTCGATTAATGCTTCTGCTTTCCCTGTTTGTCGTCTTTTCTTTCGTCGCCGCGGCGTGCGGTAGCGACGACGATGCTGCTGGCGGCGACGGCGTGACCGCTGCGTTCGTCTACATCGGTGCACCCGGCGATGCCGGTTGGACGTTCGCCCATGACAATGGTCGGCAGGCGGCCGAGGATGCCACCGGCGCAACCACGCTTACGGTTGAGAACATCGCCGAGGGATCGCCCGATTTCGAGCAAGCTGTACGCGATTTGATCGCGGACGGAGCGAACGTAATTTTCGCCACGTCGTTCGGTTACATGGACGCGATGGAGGCTCTGGCCGGCGAATTCCCCGACGTAGCGTTCGAGCACGCCACCGGGTTTAAGTCCAACGATACAAACTTCGGCAACTACTTCGGCCGGATCTACCAGGCCCGATACCTGACTGGGCTCATTGCCGGCGCGGCAAGCGAGTCGGGAAATATCGGCTATGTAGCGGCGTTCCCGATCCCGGAGGTGATTCGCGGAATCAACGCCTTTACGCTCGGCGTACGGGCGACGAACCCCGACGCGACGGTCACCGTCAGCTGGACTTCCACGTGGTTCGATCCCGCTGTCGAGGGTGATGCCGCTCAGGCCCTCCTAGATGCGGGCGCCGACGTGCTGGCGATGCATCAGGACTCAACTGCCGCCGGTGAGAAGGCCGAGGCCGCGGGCGCTCGTTGGGTGTCGTACAACAGCGACATGAGCGCGTTCGCACCCAACGCCTACTTGGCATCCGCCGTCTGGGATTGGGGTCCGTACTACACGTCGGTCATCGAAGACGTTGCTGCGGGCACCTATGACGGTGGCTCTTCTTGGGACGGCATCGAGACTGGTCTGGTCGGACTCGGCAGCATTGCCGACGACGTCGATGCTGCCATAGTTGCTCAGATCGATGACCTTACCGCCCAGATGATCGCAGGCACCTGGGACCCGTTCACCGGTCCGATTAATGACCAGGACGGAAATGAGGTCATAGCGGCTGGCGAGGTTCCAGGCGATGGCGACCTTCTCGGGATGTCCTACTTCGTCGAAGGCGTGGTCGGGTCCGCCGGCGGGTGAGCAAATACGCCGTCGAACTAGACGGCATCTGGAAACGATTTCCGGGTGTGATCGCGAATTCCGGGGCGAGCCTTACGGTTCGCCCCGGGACGGTCCACGCTGTTCTTGGTGAGAACGGCGCCGGGAAGACAACTCTCATGAATTGTCTGGCCGGTGTCTACCGCCCAGATGAGGGCTCGGTTCGCATCGACGGTCAGGAGATGCTCTTCTCCTCGCCGGCCGACGCGATCGCGGCTGGCATCGGGATGGTTCACCAGGAGTTCCGCCTGGTACAGACGTTTACCGTTGCCGAGAATGTCGTGCTCGGGGCGGCCCCTCACATCATCTCCAAGGCCGATATCAATGCCGAGGTGGCGGGGCTCGCGGACAAGTTCGGTTTCAAGGCCGATCCCGATAGGCCCATCTGGCAGCTGTCGATGGGAGAGCGGCAGCGAGTCGAGATTCTGAAGGCTCTATGGCGCGACGCCCGTGTGCTGATCCTCGACGAGCCGACAGCCGTTCTCACCCCTCAAGAAGCAGAGGAACTCGGCGAGGTATTGCGGCAGATGGTCTCCACCGGACGCTCGGTGATATTCATCTCCCACAAGCTCGACGAGGTAACTGCATTTTGTGATGAGGCGACGATTCTTCGGGGTGGGGCGACAGTGGCCGCTTCGATTCCGATAGCCGATGTCGATTCTGCCCGCCTGACCCAGTTGATGGTCGGAGACGTGGCTGTCGACCCAGTCGCAGTGCGCTCGACCGCTCCCGGCGATGTGGTTCTTTCGGTCGCCGATCTTTCCGTGGTCGATTCCCGAGGAATCACGACAGTCGACCACGTTTCGCTCGAAGTCGCATCCGGTGAGATCGTCGGCATCGCAGGCGTTGCCGGGAACGGGCAACGCGATCTCGCCGACGCGATCGCCGGGCTTGTCGATCCGGTTCAAGGTTCGATCACCTTGATGGGTGCCGACGTCTCGGGAGATTCGCCTCGGGTCCGGTACCGGACCGGACTCGCCTATGTGCCGGAGGATCGGCTCGGCGTGGGTCTGGCGCCGAAGCTGCCTGTGACCGAGAACGCGGTGATGCGGAGCTACCTCACGCTGCGGCGGGGTCCGTTTCTGGCGTGGGACAAGGCAAAGGCGTTCTGCAGTGACCTCATTGCTCGGTTCGAGGTGAAGGTGGGGCGGACTGATCTCCCGCTGGCGTCGCTTTCGGGAGGCAACCTTCAACGTTTGCTGTTGGGTCGCGAACTGACTGGAGAACCCGGAGTCGTTCTCGCCTGTCAACCCACACGGGGCCTCGATGTCGCCGGCGTACGGGCAATCCAGGAACTATTGGTCGAACAACGCGACGCTGGCACCGGAGTGATGCTGGTGTCTGAGGATCTTGACGAGTTGCTCGCGCTCGCCGACCGCATTCTGGTCATGGCCAACGGCCGCATCGCTGGCGAGTTCGACCCCGCGTCGACGAGCCGAGCTGATATCGGTGCGGCGATGGTTGGTGCAGACGTGGAAGACGCAACGTGAAGCGGCTCGTCCTCGCTCGCCGCGAGAACCCGACTCGTGGAGGGCAGCCCGTGGCCTTCGCAATCGGCTTGGTTTTCGCGCTGATAGTTGGAGCCCTCCTTCTTTCTCTCTCGGGAGATCCGGTGTTCGATACCTACAGACGCATGTGGGATCGCTCGTTCGGCAGTTTCGATACGTTGAGCGCGGTCCTAAACAGGGCTGTTCCGCTCGCCCTCGCCGGCCTTGCCGTCAGTATCGCCGGCAAGATGGGCCTCTGGAACATCGGCGCCGAAGGGCAGATCCTCTTCGGAGCCACCGCAGCCACTCTTGTAGGGCGCGTCGGCGAATCCTGGCCCGCTCCGGTGCTGGTGACGGCCATGCTTTTAGGGGCCGCTATCGGTGGCGCCTTGTGGTCCCTTGGTCCAGGCTTGGCTAAGGCCGAGATCGGCGTCAGCGAAATCATCACAACATTGATGCTCAATGAGGTGGCGATCAGATTGATTGTCTATCTCCAGAACGGACCATGGAAGGACCCCGACGGATTCGGATTTCCATCGGCAACCCCGCGCCCTGAGCACGCCCAACTGGGTCAGTTCTGGGAGCGAGCGCACATCGGTGTCCTCATAGCTGTGTTGGTGATCGCTGCGTTCGCCTGGTTCCTCAACCGCAGCGTGTGGGGATATGAGCTGCGAATAGCAGGTTCGTCTGCCAATACTGCGACGTACATCGGGATCTCGATGCGGAGAAAGGTGCTCGGCGTCATGCTGCTTTCTGGTGCGGTTGCCGGCTTCGCCGGCGGCATCGAGTTGACCGGCACGGCGACACGTCTCAATGAGAACATCTCCAACGGCTTCGGTTTCGCCGGCATCGTGGTCGCTGCGCTGGCCCTAATGCGGCCAAGTGGTGTCGCGTTTGTGGCAGTGGCGTTCGGCGCAGTTCAGGTTGGGGGCTTGAGCATCCAGTCGCTCGGGATATCCCCAGCGGTTTCGTCCATTCTGCAAGCCTTGATCCTGTTCGGCGCGATTGGCGCCGCGGTGTTGTCCACCTATCAGCTCAAGCTCGTCGACCGAAAGGTGGCGGCATGATCTTGGCCCAGATCACAGTGTCGGAGGTGGCCTTAATCGGTCTATTCGTGGCGAGTATCCAGTTTGCCACTCTGCTGTTCCTGGCCGCCCTCGGCGAAACAATCGCCGAAAGGGCCGGCGTGATCAACCTCGGCGTTGAAGGCATGATGGCCATCGGGGCCGCCGTCGGGTTTATTGCGGGCGTAGAGTCGGGAAGTCCGTGGGTCGGTCTACTCGCGGGTGGCCTGGCCGGGGCCGCGTTGGCGATGGTTCACGCCATTGCCGCGGTGGGGCTAGGAGCTAATCAGATCGTGAGTGGCCTCGCGCTGACGATTCTGGGGCTCGGTCTCTCAGATTATGTTGCCGACGGCTACACCGATGACGCTCGGCGATCGGTCTTTACCGATATCGACATCCCCGGGCTTTCCGATATCCGGTTCTTCGGCGACGTTCTTTTCTCACACTCACCGGTCACATATCTTGCTGTCCTTCTTGGCGTCGGCTCCTGGTTCGTCTTGTCGCGGACGCGAGTCGGGCTTGGCCTACGGGCGGTGGGAGAGAGCGCTGCGACTGCCGATGCCGCGGGGCATTCCGTACTAGCGATTCGGATGACCGCTGTCGCTGTCGGTGGAGCGCTCGCCGGGATGTCGGGCGCCTACCTGACCACGTATGTTGTCGGCGCCTGGTCCGAGGGCATGACCGTTGGCCGAGGCTGGATCGCTGTCGCCCTCGTGATATTCGGGGCCTGGCGCCCAGGGCGGGTCGGTATCGGCGCGCTGCTGTTCGGCTTCACCCTGGCTTTGCAAGTCAGGCTGCCGTTCTTCGGCATCAACTTCTCGGGCGTGCTCGTGTCGATGGCCCCATTCCTGATGACGATCCTTGTTCTGGTCATCATCTCGATACGAGCTCGCAATCAGCCGTCGCCGTCGCCGGCCGCGCTGGGGATCGCATATCGCCGCGAAGAGCGCTGACTGCTCCAACTCGCTCAGCGACAACGACAAGATGCCGATGTCCGGCGCGATTGTTTAGCGGTGGATGGGGCCGTCGGTCACCGAGAGAGCGTTCGCCTCGCGGAGCCGCTTGGTCCGGCCAATCAACGACGACCTCGGTGGCCATCGGGAAGCGGGCTCGGGTTGCGAACACTTCTCGAGCGCCACACACCGTCACCCGAAACCCGAGGACGTTCGCAACCCGACTAGTTCACCGATCGAGTCACGGCGGGCGACTCGATAGAAGTCGCCACCAACCCGGCGATCACCGCGACCGTGTTGCCGCCCGCCGACGGTGACAAAAAGCCGATGGGCAACTCTGAGCGACCGGTGGCCGGTGACACGCCAAAATGGCCTCTCAAGCGACATTTATGGCCCGGCATGCATTCATGGAGTGTTGGGTCGGCGATCTCTACACAACCTATCTAGAGCTATGGTCAATGGAGTTAGCCAACGTGATAGCGGAGGATTCGTGAGCGGCACCTCGACAGATGTCCCACTCGTCGCAGCGGACGCAATACTTGCATCGCCGGTCGGTTGTAAGTGACCGCGTTCCTGCGCACTGGAGTGCTCGTATCCATTTCGTTAATGACCGCTTGCGGTCAGGGCGGAATCGACGCAAGGACCACCGCTCCGATCGACACAACGGTCACCGTTCCAACCGAAGCGACGGTGTTAGCACCTGATACGTCTAGTGAGACCGAACTCACCGCGGGTCGAGACGGCCAGGAGAACGTTTACCATCTTGACGGTTTCGAGATCGTTACCCGTTTGCGAAGTGACCAGTTGCCGGACCAGGCATCTCGGATACGGCTGACGGCACTAGTAATCGATCGGGCGCCTGAACCCCTTGTCGCCTGTATTGGCGTAAGTGAGTCCTCGTTACCGCCGAGGTGTCCAGACGGGTTGGAGCTCATCAGCAGCGCGCCTATAGAACTAGCGGAGTCGGGCTTCGGCTCTCGGTGGGGTGTGGTCACGATTGAAGCACTCCTGGCTGCCGACAAGCGCTCGGCCGAGGTCTTGTCCGCGGGACCAGCCGACGACCCGTGGGTGTATCGGCCAGCTCTCCCTGCCGGATGTGATTCCGCAGCGACTTCGTCGGCCCATAGGTCGACAATGGTGGAATACGTCGGCGAGTTGTCGGCGAACGCCGGAAGCTTGTTTCGGGCTTCATCAGACACGTGGGTTCTACAAGTCCTCGACGACCCTGAACCCCATCGTATTGCGCTGGAGAGTCTCGGAGTCGTTGCACCGTGCGTAATCAAGGTGGAGCACAGTATGTCATCACTGCTTGCTGCACAGCGGGCGGTCATGGGTATTCCTGGCTTAGATGTTGATTTATCGAATCCGGGAGCTTACGGGAGGGTTGACATCTACGTCCTGGCGACGGATCGAGCAACTATCGACTTGGTGGCCAGCGGAATCGTGGACAACACCCAAGTGCGTATCATCGGCCTCGCCGAGATCTGAGACCGGCCTCGGCATTCATAGCGTGCTGCTGGTTGGTGAATCCGTCAACGGCTGGGAACCCGGCGTCGTCTGCGGTCGATGGTCCGGTGGCTGCCGCCGAGTCTCCGGGCCGAGGATATGCTACAGCTGTTGTATGAGTGGGTTGGTGGAAGCAAACCAATTGACAGCGTGCCTCAACATTGTTCGGCAGTTGGCAGCGGACATCCGTGAGACACAGCTCCTTCTCGAGGTCGAAGGCCGAGTAGACCATCCGTGGACCGACGAGTTCTGTCTAAGAGTCGTGGCCGTGCTAGACGCCTCGCTACCCCCCCCCGTACTTGTACTCGCTCGGGCGCGAATTCACTGGGGCGAGCAGAGTGCTGGATAGACTCGAAATCAGAGATGCCAGCATCAGCGGGGTCGCTAGGTTCCTTAAGACGACCGGGCTTCTGCTGGCCACAGATTCGGACTCGCCTTACCACCGTGCTCCCTCAGCGGGACGAACAGCGAGGACCAATATTCCACCGGTCGTGCGATTCGACCGACTTGCGTTACTCGTCTCGCAAACGGGTGCGACACGACTGCACGAGGCGGCCGATCAGGCGCAGCACGCTGCCGTCCCGCGACTGCTCCAGCTTCGCGAGACTGACTTCGTCGTGTTACGTATGCTCTCTCAAGGAGAAACGCGACTTAAGATCGCAACTGAACTTGATTGTTCAGAGAGGTCCGTCTACCGGACGCAGCGAGAATTGCAGCGGAAGCTGAATGCGCCAAACCTCCTATCGATGCTGGAGGTGGCCTCCGCATTACAACTCGTAGGCCCGGTCAGATGACCCTGTTGTGGCTTTAACGACTGTCACCCAGAGGACGTTGGTTCTCGGCGACTGGTTCCGAGATACGAGTTACCCAGCAGCTCTCTTTTGGTGGCCAGGCCGCTCCGAGCGTCGTTTCAACCGGCTCTGCCGGGAACCTACGACGTACAGCTAGATCTTCTTGCTGTCCCCCTGCAACTGGCGGACGACACCGAGATGTTCGACGAGTGCCGAGCCAAACGCTGTCGATTGGAATTGGTCCTCGGACCGACCAAGTTGATTCATGGTGAACCGGCCCCCAGGGGCATGGCGTCTTGAAGTTCCGACACGCCTAGTGTGAGCTCCCACTAGCTCCTGTCACATATCTGCCACGAACTTAGAGCACACTGAGTTCACCTCGCTATCGCGCGAGGTTGGCTTAAGGAGGAAACATGTCTAACGCACGAAATTGGCTAGCCGTAATGGCCTTGATGGCAGGCTTCGTCACAGTTGGCGCGGCCACTGACGCATCGGCGAATGGATGCAGTTCTGGCGAGTTCTGCATCTGGGGAGAGGACTCTTACACGGGGTGCCATTATGAGAACCCGAACAGCATTTGGAATCTGCACCAGAGGGTCTGGCACAACTGTAGCCCGGTGTCGCCAGCCAACGGGGCTAACTCGTTCAAGAACCTTGGAAACTCCTGCAACGTAAGCATGTGGGACTGGAACAACTATTCAGGCGGAAACAAGACCGCAACCCGGATCGGTCAAGGTGGTTGGTGGGCCGACCCGAACCTATGGAACAACAGTTGGAGTAACGGAGGCACAATCGAGAATGACATGCAGTCGTTTCGATGGTGCTATTAACACAGACAATCTGACCAGGAAGGAATAATGATGAGGAAGTTCACATTTGCCGCTGCCATAGCTATCGCGACGAGTTTCGGAGTCACGACAGTCGTCGCAAATCCAGAATTGAAACCGTCTGCCGCTGCTGATACAGACAAGGAGGGTGGTGGGAGTCGCTCAACGACGCCCACCACAGTAGACCCGACCTCTGAAGCGAGAATTAGCGGATCGCATATCGTGCTGGAGGTACTTGATGACGAGGTATATCTGACCGGTTCGGGCGAAGCTGCCACACTCAATGGTCTGGCGATTGGACTCGCGAATAGATGTGGTCCGACTGTGGGTTCAGGAGTCCTTTGGGATGCTCCTCTCGACGAGGTGGCGGCAGAGCTTATTTCGGCCCTTGGCTGCTCCGTCTCGACAATGTCGGTAACGCTTAGAGCCGACGGGGGAGTATCGGGAGTCATCGGTGTGACCGAGAAAGCGAGTCTCGACCGGCTTCGAGAGCTGATGGTGCCTGGGATTGACGTTGTGGAAGACTTTCCGGACTGAGCCTGGTGCGTTCAATACTGATTGCATTGATTGTGCTGATGTCAGCCTGCACCTCCGGGACGACCCCGGAGATGCAGGTGATCTCATCGATTCCTGAAGAGCGCTTCGCCGTAGTCGTATCTGAGCACTACGTCGAGGTCGACCATGTGGCGGCGACGATTTCCCTCCCATTCGATCGATATCTGCTGGTGCACTCGCCGAGCTATATGTCCCTTATCGATATCGCCTTCGATGACCGTGTCGAATCGTGCATGGATTTGGCTGGGATCGAGTTCGAGTTTCCTCCGAGAAGTCAACGCGTTGATTGGACACTCCACACACGCCGGTACGGAGCGTTCGATCTAAACATCGTTGCGGAACACGGATACCAATGGCCTCATTCTGCAGAAGTTGAGGCGCTAATTGCGTCGCAACAGAACTTGGTACCCATAGTCGATGAGGGTCTGAATGGGAATGGGACGAGTCCTGGGTGCATGACATCCGCTGCAGACGCTGTCGGCGCGTCTACCGTTTTCGGTAACCACGGGTTTTCACGGGCGCAGGGTCTGGCGGCACGCACATTACGCATCTCGCTTGGGGATAGAAGAGTGCTGGATGCTATCGAGAGTTGGCGAGAGTGTATGGGTCCGCACATGAGTCGAGAGGTACCTGCTACGCCCATGGATTTGATGGGCAGCTATGGCACAGTAGATGGCAAACCTATAGAGGGCGAGGTCCAGACTGCGATCGCGGATGTGACTTGCAAACGAGGTACGGGCTTGCTTGAAACATGGATTGTTGTTGAAGCTGAGCTTCAACTGTCGATCATTGCCTCGAACCGTCCCATGCTCGACGATCTACGGAACGCATCAATGGCGTTAATCGAGCAATCAGCGGACATCATTGGCGTGACCGTTCCAGCGTCGCCACAGTTGACTGCGCCTGGAGAAAATCCGTAGCGCGTGAGCCAGCGGTTGGCACCTGCGCTACAGATGTTGGATCTGCGTGGGTCCCACGGGTGGCTTCGACGAGATTTGCAGCGTGGCGTGAGTAAGTGCGACCAGCTCGGCTGTTGATCGTGCCCCCGTCCGCTCCGCAGACCTGTAGTTGCCGATACAAATGACGCTCGGACATGTGGTGGTTGGCCGCAATTTGAGCCAGCGACGTTCCGGCCGCCACCTGCTGAAGCCACGAAAACTCCTCGACGCTGAGGTCCAACGGCCATGAGTGGATCGCGTCAGAGTCTCGAGGGTGCCGGAGTACCAGCCTGCTCGAATCGCGATCAATGTCCCGGCAAACGCGGTCGTATGGATAGTGGTCGGGAACGTAGACGTGCGTTCCCGGCCACGAACAGTTCTCCCACACGTCAGGCCCTGAGCAAAGTGGAAGTTACTGAAGCGAGCGATCCGAGTCAGGGAGCTGTCAGGTGCTGATCGTTGAAGCCATGCCCCGCGCTCTCGGTTAGCCGGTGAAGCTGCGCAGTGAGCAGAGTCGAGGTTAGATCGACGATGACCCAGTCGACAGTAGCCTGCTCCGTAGCGAGTCGATCACCCGACGGATGGCCACATTCGTGTTGTCGCACACTGCCGCCCAGAATCTAATCAGGGCTTCATGAAAGCCCGATCGATCCACCAGTTGCAGCACCTTGCTTGAGTGGTTGAAAGGGATTCGTTCAGCCACTACGAGAGCATTGTCGTATTCTGCGGGACGACAGGACGAAGTCAGCTTGGGCGGGCGGGCGGCCCCATCGGTGATCCTTTTCTGAGCGGGCGCGGGCTCGTTCTCGTCGTTGGGCGAGTAGTGTCGTGCGTATCTGGGTGGCGAAACACCCCTAGGGCACTGATCTCACCAGGCATGGATCAGACCAGCGGCCAGGGATAGCGCCGGCCAGATTCGTCACGCGGAAAGCGGCCGCTGTCGGCAAGATCGAGGGCACGGTGCCACAACGCGGCAGCCTCGTCTCGAGCGAGATGTTCGAGCATGTTCTCTGGCACCCCTTCTTCGGCGAGGTTCTGAATGGGCGCCATTAGATCCTCACCGATCTGTTCGTCGGCGAACTCCCAGATTACGGTTCGCAGCTTGAACTCGACCGCGAAACACAAACCGTGGTCGATGCCCCAGATGTGGCCCTCTTTGTCGAGCAAGCAGTGGCCACTCTTGCGATCGGTGTTGTTGGCCAGCAAATCGAACGCGCACATGCGTCGTAGCTGAGGGCGATGCTGTGGATGCTCAACAAGCGTGAAGTGATGCTGTTCGAAGTCGGCCGCGACGAAGAGCTGGACCGAACCCTGTCCGTACTCGCCGTCGCGGCCGATGGTTGGAGGCACCATGTCCCAGCCGAGGGCGAGCGATAGCTCGTACGCCGCCACCTCTCGCCGAAAAAGCCCTTCAGGAAAATCCCAGAGTGGTCGTTCGCCGGCCGCCGGTTTGTAGATCGCCTTGACCATGCCCCGATCGTGGTGGAGCTTGACCAAAAAGGTGGCATTGGACGACCACGGCATTCGACCCTCGATCTCCATCTCGCCATCGGCCAAGATGACGAGTGCATCGCCTATCTCGACGGGCGCAGGGTCGACCATCGCGGGGTCGTCGAGAGAACCTCCGTCCGAGGCTTGCTCGTCTGGCTCGTGTGAGCTGTGCTGTTCTGGTTGCGACATCGCCGGCCTCAGTGGGGGCGGTGGCCGTTCTGACGTCCGAAGTCGCGGCCGTAGTCGATCAGCGACAGAGCGTAAGCAGCGAAACCTCGGGCGGCGCCATAACTCATATGGAAACGTGCTGTGGCGCCCTCGTTGCGCTCATCGTCATCGGCATCGTCGGAGTCGAGATCGTCGACAAGTTCTTCGGCCACAATCACGACCCGTCCGCCCTCTGGGTCGATGCCAAGCCCGAGACCAGAAACGGTCCAGGCCGCCATGACCGGCTCGACCATGTCGGTTGGTCGGATCGGATCGCTGGAGTCGTCGGTGTCTTCGAGGACGCTTGAGATGCCGCTAGCCAGAGCATGGATCTGGCCCTTCTCGAGCTTGAGTGTGACCAGCGTGGTGAGGTCCTGGGCCTGTAAGAAGAAGATGCGGTCGCCAGGCTCGCCAACGGTGCCGGCGACAACGTTGGTTGGGTCGAGCAGTTCGAACGATTCACTCACGTAGGTACTCCTGCTGGCCGGTTAAGCCGGCGCAAGGTCGGATAGTGGGCCACCGATCGAGTTAACCGTCAAGACGGTTGGGCCAACTTGTCCGTATGACACCGCCGATATCGAACACGGCGCAACAACAATGCGTTGGAAGAGGTCGAGGTGGGTACCCATGGCCGACGCGATGAGTGCCCTGATGGGGTCGGCGTGCGACACGCAGACGATGGCTTCGCCTGGGTGTTTGTTTACAAGCTGACCAACGGTGTCGTTGATGCGGGTTTGCATAGCCGAGAACGATTCTCCGCCAGGGAACGTGAATCCGCTTGGGAACTTCTGGACCGTTTCCCACTCCGGAAGCTTGTAAAGGTCCTTGAGTTTACGACCCGTCCAATCGCCTACGTTGAGTTCGAGCAGGCCCTTGTTTCGCCGCACCTTCAGACCGAGGCTTTTGGCGATTGGGGCCGCGGTTTCGCGTGTTCGTTCGAGGGGTGAGGCGTACACCGCGGTAACCCGGCGGCCTAACGCTTCAATACGGTCCGCTGCCATTTGGGCCTGCTGCTGGCCCAGCTCGGCCAGATGAAGCCCCGGAGTGCGTCCTGGCAACTCGGCCCCAGTGGTTGGGGTTTTCCCGTGCCGAACGAAGATGACCAGGGTCGGCTTCGTGGTCGGACGCTTTCGAGATGCCATGAAACCGACAAGCTACCGGCGCTGTCCCGATACCGTGCGTGTGTGACCGAGCTCGATCTATTGGCCGAAGAGATTTCGTCGTGCCGCAAATGCCCTCGACTCATCGAATGGTGCGAGCGGGTTGCCGCCGAAAAACGAGCGTCCTATCGATCCGACACCTACTGGGGGAAACCGGTTCCAGGATTCGGCGACCCAGAAGCGTCGGTTCTTGTGGTCGGCTTAGCGCCAGCTGCTCACGGCGCTAACCGTACGGGCCGGGTCTTCACTGGGGATCGATCCGGTGACTTCTTGTTCGCGTCGATGTACCGCACCGGGTTTGCCAATCAGCCAGAAGCGACCGATATCGACGATGGTCTCGAACTCAAGGGAGCGTGGGTGACGGCAGCGGTTCGGTGCGCTCCGCCCCAGAACAAACCGACGGTGCAAGAGCGAGACGAGTGTCGGCCCTTCATCGAGCGAGAGATCGAACTGCTCACCAAGGTCAAGGTGTTCGTTGCCCTTGGCCAATTTGGCTACGGGGTGGCGTCGTCATTGGTGGGTTTGCGGCCAAGACCCAAGTTCGGTCACGGGGTCGAAGCCGATCTTGGTGACGGTCGAACTGTGATCTGCTCGTTTCACCCGAGCCAACAGAACACCTTCACTGGTCGACTAACCGAACCAATGCTCGACGCGGTGTTCGCTCGCGCGGCCGAGTTGAGTACCTGGTGAATCAGGTATCGAACGTGTGCTGGTACTGGTCGCGCAACAGATTCTTCTGAACCTTACCCATGGCGTTGCGTGGCAGGGCGTCGACAACAGCGACGAGCCGTGGGTGTTTGAACCTGGCGAGATGCTGATGGAGTGCGGCTTGGAGGGCGACATCGTCAGGTGTCCCGGCAACGATGGCTACCACAGCCTCACCGAAGTCTGGGTGTGGTGCGGCTACCACAGCCGACTCGTTGACGCCCTCAACACGATCGATGACAAGCTCGACTTCTCTGGGATAGATGTTGAGCCCACCTGAGATGATCATGTCTCCAGAACGACCCTCCAAAGTCAGCCGGCCATCCTCGTCAACATGGCCGACATCACCGGTGACGAACCAGCCTCCTGCCCGAGACTCGGCGGCTGTCGCATCTGGCTGGTTCCAGTAACCCTCCATGCAGCCAGGGCCGCGCATCTCGACAACGCCGACCTCACCGGGCTCGGCATCTCGTCTGTCGTCGACCCGCACCCGTACTTCGGTATGGGGCAACGCGAACCCGACGGTGCCTTCGACTCGGTCGCCGTCGTATGGGTTGGTAGTGATGATGCCAGTTTCGGTCATGCCGTACCGCTCGACAATTCTGTGCCCGCTACGAGCCTCGAACTCGGTGTGGAGCTGTTCGGTCATTGGCGCCGAACCCGACGTGAAAAGCCGCATGGACTTGCACACGTTGGCATCGAACCGAGGGTTCTCAAGCAGTCTTGAGTAGTGCGTTGGCACCCCCATCATGGCTGTGCTCTTGGGCAGAAGATCAATGACCTGATCGCTGTTGTAGTGGCTCGCGAAATGCACAGAACAGCCGCTGAGCATGGCCGGGTGCATGGCAATGAAGAGTCCGTGCACGTGAAATATTGGCAAGATGTGGAGCAAGACATCATCGGCTACAAAAGCCCACCGGTCGGCAAGACCAAACCCGTTCGCGGCGATGCACTGGTGAGACAACATCGCGCCCTTCGACCGCCCGGTGGTGCCAGACGTATAGAGCATCATTGCGATGTCTGAACCGCCGCGTCTGGTGATGTGTTCGGTCGGAGCGGCCGCGTCGGCCTCCGAACACAGCTCGGGCATTGGCACGCAGACCTTGTCGCCAATAGCGGTGACTGAGTCGGTGACTACGAGGGATGGTTCGGAGTCGTTGATGAAGTACTCGACCTCGGCTGCTGTGTAGGCCGTGTTCAGAGGAATCTGAATCGCACCGACTTGAAGACACGCAAGGTAGAGGGCGATCGTGTCGGTGCTCTTCGAAACCTGGGCGATTACGCGATCGCCTTCTTGAACGCCGCGACCGAGAAGCACCGACGCAAAACAAGCGGATCTGCCGAACACATCGCCATAGCTGAGCGTTGGTCCGTCCGGGACTATCAGCAGTGGTCGGCTGTCACTGCCGAACCCAGGGTGGGTGTCGTAGTTGACGGTGCGCGCCAAGCTTCGGAATAAGTTGACATCGGAGGGGATCGCATTGTGCGGTGCTGTCATTGCGCGAAGCAGCTCATAACTGATCGCAGATCGTCTAGCACCGTGTCCTTGTTTTGTTCGTTACGGAACCCCGACCGCACCACCACCAGGTCGAGGGCTGGGCTCATCCAGATGTACTGACCTTCGTAACCGTGGCAACCGAACGTGCCGTACTGGTCTTCGAGACACCAAAAGTGGGCACCGTGGGTGATCTCGCCCTCGGCCCGCGAGATGGCTGTTGGGGTACGACACCAGTCGATCCACCCCTCGGGTACCAGCTGCGATTCGTTCCAGCGACCACCACGTAGACATAGCAGCCCGAAACGAGCGAAATCGAGTGCGGTTGCATAACAAAACGATGAACCAATGAACGTGCCGCCAGCGTCGAACTTCGGAGTAGCCGATGTCATTCCGATCGGCCCGAATAGTCGCGCCCGCATGGCATCGGCCATAGCTTCGGCTTCGCCAAGGTGCCCTAGTCGGTCGGCGACCATCCGGCTGACGATGTTGGTGGTACCGCTGCTGTATTCGAATGTCGTTCCGGGAGGTGATGTCAACGGCTTAGACGCCGCGAAGTGAGCAGTATCGCCCTGACCGTCGCCGAACAACATTGTCACCACGTCGCTTGGTTGGTCGGCCTCATAGATCTCTGACCATTGGAGTCCTGACAACATGCGCAGCAGATCCTCGCCGGTGATGGCGCCGCGATCGTCGTCGGCCCACTCAGGAACATTTGCAGGCAACGAGGGATCGAGCCCAGCCATGGCGTACAGAACAGCGGTGAACGACTTGGCCATCGACCATGACGGCAGCGTCGTCTGCGCGGTGACATCGGTGCCATAACGCTCGACAACGACCTGGCCGGCCTGGATAACCACGAGGGCATCAGTGCGGATTACCGAAGGGTCAGAACAAGCGAATACGGCGCCGACTGCGTCGGTTAGAGAACCAGCATCGACGACGCTCGGGTCGGCCGCTGGCCAGGCAGTTGTCGGCCAATCGACATCTTGTGGCTGGATGGGCAGATCTGGGAGAGGTGTCGTGGCATCCTCGTGCTCAGAAGTCATAGGGCCAATCGTCAGTTGGTATTGAGGTACATCGTGAACCACAACTTACTAAGGTTAAGAGGGCGAGCCGGTAGGCGAGGCCCCACTAGTCCGAGCGGGCGCGTGAGCTCAGCGAACCGAGAGCCGAAGGTAGTCCCGGACGAACACCCCGTGCGTCTACTGGCTGAACCCGCGACGCCGAGTCGAAGTTTCGGACTTTCAATGCTCGTCACGCTTGCGGTTCTGACCGCCTGTAGCGGGAGCAGCCCTCGGCTCAATGCCGATGCTTCTGGGTCAGTCGGCTCGTCTGTTCCCGTTTCGGTATCTACGACCGAGGTAGTAACCGAAGCCCCGACGGCCTCAACCGCACCGGCCACAACTGCACCGGTCACGACGGCCGCCACGACCACAACGACCGAGCTGTTGCGGCCCGACCTGTTTCGATCGGTGGCTTTCCTCGACACGTGTATCGACGATGCATCAACGGCAGGGGCGTGTCGCTGCGGACTGTCAGAGATCTCAAGAGCGATTGCTGACGATCAGTGGGAGGAGTTCGAAGATCGAATTGTCGCCGAACAAGACCTTCCGCCGGCGATTGTGGACGCACTAGCTGGTTGTCGAGGGGCCGAGGTTCCCTCGATTGGAGATCTTCAGCGTGTCAGGCTCGAGGCCGCTTGTGCCGGGGTTGTCGGGCGCACCGATAGTGCATGCCAGTGCGCCGTCGATCGAGCCTCGATAATCGTGCCTGTTGATCTGGTCGAGGACTACGCCGCGACGGTCGACGGGGAGATAGAACCGTCGATGGCCGACCTGGTTGCTCGCTGCCTGTAGCGGTTGCGCTACTTCGGTACTGGGTCGGGAAGTAGCGCGGGTTTGTCCAATGCGAAGTCAGGCCAACGGGCGCGACTCTTCTGAGCCAGCTTGTGCATCAGAGCGATAGCGCCTGGGTCATCGTCGCCAGGGCGTCCGATTAACGATCCGTCCTCGAGCATCTTGATGATGATCTCGCGGCCGAGATCGGTGCGAACAATCGTGAGTGTCCAGTCGTTGAACTTGCCGATTCCGCCGGTCGAAATGTCGGCGTGTTCGGCCGCGAAATCGGGGCAGTAGTTGCACCCCTCGCGGGTCCAGGCGTGGCATTCCTTGAGGTTGATTTCGTGGTAGCCGCCGTCGTGGGTCCAGATCTGAAACACGCCTTTGATGTTGGTCTTCTTGATGGTGCTTCGGTCGAGCCCATATTTCAGTTCGAAGAGCTCCTCAAATATGGCTTCATCGAAACTCTTCGAACACAACAAGCCGATATTCAGCGCAAATCGGTTGCCTACTTTGCCGACCTTGCGGCTCTTCATGACGGGCACGATCGAACTCTGGCAACTCATGCCCACTAGCGCGATCTTGCGAGCACCGGATTCGATGGCAGCCTCGAACGCCAATGGATTGGCCGAGTAGGTGTAGCGGCTACCTGCACCGCGCAACACATCTTCTTTGTTGAACGCGACGCCAGGCGATGCAGTCCATTGGCTGCCGTCGCCTTCGCCCACATATGAGGTGAGGGCGGCATCAATGTAACCGTGGTCGAGCGCCCAGATAAGGATCGCCGAGACAAGACCTCCGTCTTGGCCGGTCTCGTGTACGAAGTCGTCGCTGGCTCTGGTGAGGATGATGTCTTTGTATAGACCCGCTGGATCGTCGGCGGTTCGTGTTTTGCCGAACATAAAGTCGTCGGCTTCAGTTTCCCATGTTCGAAAGCGCGGGCACGCTCTGGTGCAGCTGGTGCAGCCC
Organism: uncultured Acidimicrobiales bacterium; assembly: GCA_964569385.1. Lineage (GTDB taxonomy): Bacteria > Actinomycetota > Acidimicrobiia > Acidimicrobiales > Poriferisodalaceae > JAADHX01. The sequence goes on along the minus strand of CAZMUM010000016.1, from coordinate 2,838 downwards.
TTCTCGCCGTGAATGCAGTTATCGAGGCCGAGTTCTTCTTCGATATGAAACGGTTTGAACCCGCCCTGTTCGTGGTTGTAGCCGATCACGTCGTGAGGACAAGAGATCACGCATCCCGAGCAGCCAGTACAAAGGCCAGTTGTGATGACCTCGCTGTACAGCTCTTTCCATTGATGGGTCCAGCGCTCGCGCTTCGGCGGCGTAGCAGCGTGGTCTGGGGCATCGGTCTCGGTCACGGCCATGGACTTACCTTAGGTCGCGGCAACCCTCACTGGAGACTGCGCGATCGGGTGTGACATAGTTGATGTCACTTGCGATGGCCGTGTCGGGCGCTTCTTGGTGGCCTAGCAAGGAGTTCCACGTGCGGTGCAAGAACCGAAGAAACCTTGCAGTCGTGCTGGCCTTGGTACTGGCGGTTGGCGCGTGTGGGGGCCGAAGCGACACGTCGCCGGTTGTCAGTGGTGACGTAAGCGAAGTCAACGCGGACGCCAATACCACGAGTGGCGCGGCGACTACACCGACCTCTGCGCCTCCGCCATCAACTCGAGCCCCAACTTCGGCGGCGCCTGCAGGTGCCGCCGCCAATGGCGGCGAAGTCTTGTCGGTGCTTTCGCTCGGCGAGGGCTCGAACACTTTGCTGTTCACGCCTAGACCTTCGGTCGGCGAGACCTGGTCGGGGACGCTCGTGCTCGATCAACAGATCTCATTTGTGGGCCCTGGCGCGCCGCCTTCGACGCGAATACCCGTCGCCGAGTTGCCGATGGTGGTCGAAGTCGTGGACGTCACGCCTACGGGCACGATTACGGCGGTCTCGACTTATGGCCTGCCGATCGTTCGGCCAGACGATGGCGTCGACCCACTTGTCTCAGCCTCATTCGGTGAGGTGATCGCCGGCATCAACGGTGTCAGCGTCACCGCTTCGGTGGATGCGTCTGGTGTCACCGATTCGGTTGAGGTGTCGGTGCCTGATGGAACCGACCCGGCGTTGGTCGACCAACTTGGTCTAGGGGCCGATGTCGCCGGCGCCTTTTCGGTACCACTTCCGTCGGTACCACTTGGTGTCGGTGCCGTCTGGTCCACCTCTGTGGTGGTTCCAGTTCAGGGGCTCGACTCAACAATCGTCACGTTCTACGAGGTGGTTGAGATCGATGGCGGCCGGTACCGGGCCGACGTTACCTATGAACAAGTCATGGATGGTTCAGTGTTGAGCGAGGGTTTGGTGGTCACCATGCTCGGCACCATTTCCGGTTCGGGAACGTTGTACGGCGATGTGACCGAGCCGATGCCGATCGAGTCTCGGGTTCTGGCTTCGGGGACCATTGCCATCTGCTCAGGGGGCGAATCATTGGACATGGTTATGGAGATCGACCTTCGGATTTCGGGCGAGTAGCCGTATTCGGGCTTCCGACAGTCGGTTTTGAATCCGCTAGTTACCCACCGGTAACATAGGGCGTCATGGACTTGACCTATCCCGCCGAAGCAGAACAGTTCAGAGCAGACATCCGGAGGTGGCTTGGGGAAAATCTTCCCCAAGGTTGGTTCGGGGCCGATGGAGAACGCGACCACGACTTCGAACTGGTTGGAGAAGAACGCGAGCAGTTCAACAAGGACTGGCCTCTCCGACTGTTCGAGGGCGGTTGGATCTGTGCTTCGTGGCCCACCGAATACGGCGGCAAAGGTCTCGGCACCATGCAGGCAGTCGTCTTGTCCGAAGAGTTCGATCGAGCCGGCGCGCCGATGCGCGGCGACTTCTTCGGCGACACACTTGTTGGCCCAACCATTCTCCAATGGGGCACCGAGGAACAAAAGAAGCAGTTTCTGCCTGGCATCTTGAGCGGCAACACGGGCTGGTGTCAGGGGTTCTCCGAACCAGGCTCCGGTTCGGACCTAGCAAGCCTTCAGTGCAAGGCCGAACTCGACGGCGACGAATGGATCATCAACGGCCAGAAGGTGTGGACCACCCAGGCAAAGGGATCCGACTATTGCTTCTTGCTGACCCGCACCGATTCGACAGTCGCCAAACATGCGGGCATCAGCTACATGCTTGTGCCTATGAATCAACCTGGCGTCGAGATTCGGCCCATCAAACAGGTCGACAGCTCAGAAGAATTCAACGAAGTGTTCTTTACCGATGCACGCTGTCCTAAAGACTCCGTGGTTGGTGGTGTCAACAACGGCTGGAAGGTGGCTATGACCACGCTCGGGTTCGAGCGCGGCACCTCGGCCACCACGGGTCATCGCCGCTTCGAACGCGAGCTCGATGCCATCGTCGACGTGGCCAGAACCAACGGCAAGATCGACGATCCACTCATCAGGCAGCGGCTGGCCTGGGCTCACAGCAAGGTCGAGATCATGCGCATCAACGGTCTTCGATCGCTAGCCGACGTTCTTAATGGCACCCGCAACGCCGCAGCCATGGGCGCCATGAACAAGATGAACTGGTCCGAGTACCACCGCACAGTCATGGAGCTCTACCTCGACATAGAAGGGCCACTAGGGCAGATTCTGACTGGCTCAGACGACGCAGCATCGATTCCCGGAGTCGGACGCCGCGAAGCCACCGAGCAGTACCCCGTATCGGCAATGCAGGCCGCCTTCTTCTTCAGCCGCTCCGAAACAATTTGGGGCGGCACCGCCGAAGTTCAACGCAACATCGTCGGCGAACGCGTCCTAGGCCTCCCCAAAGAGCCCAAACCGCCACAGAGCTAAGCCCCAAACCCGCAACCTGTGCCCAAAAGCGCGGTGGGGACCGCGCTTTTGGCCCCTATGTGGAACTCCGCATAGGGGCCAATATGTGGAGTGCGCGACTATGCGGCTCGGGCTGGGATCGGCGCTGGT
>CAZMUM010000015.1:74866-103860 GCA_964569385.1 uncultured Acidimicrobiales bacterium | reverse complement strand
ATGAGAAACTGAAACCAACTATAAGAAACCCTCCACGATTAGAGGGGAAGCCCAGAAGTACCAGGCTCGTGTCGATGGCGAGTGATCGAGCGGTGGTGATCGCCGCTGGTCTGGTTGGAGTGGGTGTTGTCGGGTTGGTCATCGTGGGGCCTCTGGATGCTTGGATGGGGTCGCTAGGGCGTGGTGTGGCGATGGCTTGGGGTGGGGTTCTCTCCGACGTTGCGGCCGGTTAGGGCGAGGAAGACATCATCGAGGGTCGCTGACCGGACATCGCACCAGTCGATGCCCACCCCGTTTGTGTCGAGCGCGCGAACCATGTTTGGCAGCGCCGATTTCCCGCACGCAGTACCGATGAGTACAGCGTTGCCTGACACAGTGACTTGTTCGGGTGCCACGCCGGCGACGGCCGAGATGGCGTGGACGGTGCGGGTGAGGTCATCACGGTTGATTGGACTGATCGTGATGGTGTCGCCAGCTAGGTCTGCTTTTAGCTGCTGTGGTGGGGCGTCGGCGATGATGTGGCCGTGGTCGATGATGATCACTCGATCGGCCAGGGCGTCTGCCTCGTCCATGTAGTGAGTCGAGAACACAACCGTGGTCCCGGCTTCGTCGCGCGCCCTGCGGATGAGGTCGGCCAGGTTTGCCCGGTTCTGTGGGTCGAGACCTGTCGATGGTTCGTCGAAGAACAGCAGCGCTGGCTCGGTCACGAGGCCCATCGCAATGTCCAGTCTGCGTTTCTGGCCTCCCGAAAGTTGCTGGACGGATCGGTCCGCCAGATCGGTGAGGTCGAGTTCGCTGAGCAATTCGTCAGCTCGCTCCCGAGCTGCCGTCCGAGATAGTCGGTAAAAACGGGCATGGTCAACGAGTTCATCGCGAACCCGCTGGTTCGGACTAGCACCGTGTCCCTGACCTATCGACCCGATCGCCTGGCGAACCCGAGCTGGTTCCGCAGCCACGTCGTAGCCGGCGACCCGCGCAGTACCCGAGGTTGGGGACAGCAGAGTTGTGAGCATCCGCAGCGTGGTCGACTTCCCCGCGCCGTTAGGGCCGAGCAACGCAACGAGTTCCCCCGCGGCCACGTCGAGGCTGATGCCCCCGACCGCCTCGACGGTCTCGCTCCCAGCACGAAAGTGACGGGTTAGATCCTCGGTGTGAATCATCAGTTGCTCCTTCGGAATTGGCCGGTCGAAGCAACCGTAGATATGATTCCGGTCAACTTCTGTCCGGTACTTGAACTATTCTGCGATGGATGGCCAGCACCGGCGAACGCATGCTCGGACTCCTCGCCCTGCTTCAGGCCAGGCACCACTGGAGCGGCGACGACCTAGCCCAACGACTCGAGGTCAGCGACCGGACGCTACGCCGAGACGTCGAACGGCTCCGAGAACTCGGCTACCCGGTCCAAGGCACTAGCGGACTGGGCGGCGGCTATCAGCTGGGACCCGGTGGCCGGCTCCCGCCCCTGCTACTCACTGACGAAGAAGCAGTCGCAGTCGCCATCGGGCTGCGAAACGCTGCAAGCCAGCCCATCGGCGGGATCGCCGACGCAGCTATCGGAGCGCTCGTCAAGATCACCCAACTCCTGCCACCCAAACTCCGTAGCCAGGCCGAAGCAGTCGCCACAGCAATCAGCGCCCCTGCCGGTGAGTTCGATGACGTTGCTCTTGACACCCTCACCACCCTCGCTCGAACTTGTCGCGACAATGAAGGACTCCGATTCACCTACCGCAACGCTGCCGGGGACGTCACCGACCGTTACGTCGAACCGCACCACGTCGTGCCCCTCGACCGACGCTGGTACCTCATCAGCTGGGATCTCGACCGGGCCGACTGGCGCATATTCCGACTGGACCGCATCGACGAACCCCGACCGACCGGTCTCCGATTCGACCCAAGATCGTTGCCTGCACCTGATCCGGTCGCTTTCGTCATCGAGTCGATCGCGTCGGTCCCCGCCACCTATCACGTTGAGCTCATCGTCGAGGCACCACTACAAACGGTCCAGGAGGAACTCGGACCATGGGGCACCGCCACCGCCCACGGCCCTGACACAACCCGCATCGTCATGGACGTCGACGACCTCAGCTGGCCGGTATTGACGCTCGCCGCCCTCAACGTCGACGTCCACCACGCCGAACCCGCCGAGCTGCTGACCCTTCTCCAGCAACTGACAGCGCACCTCGCGACGGTCAAACCCCGACCCTGACAGACCAGTTGACGATGGCGGCCTCCGTTTGCCCGATGAGTCTCGCCCCGCGGCAACTACCTCAGGTGCGCGGCCCTAACAAGCCGACAAGGACGGCGTGGCCAACTGCCCTAGATCGTTGGCGTCGAGATGGACTACGCGGGGACCGGCAAATCAACGACTCTCTGCAAATACGCAGATACGACACTCGATCTCTCAGTCGGACCGACCGGACGACTAGGAACCAGGTGGGACAACCGGTAGGAGCGACTGCGCCAACGCATCGAGCGCACCGTCGCGGGCCACCACACGCAGCTTCGCGATCGTGGACCGATCCACCATCGCCGAATCGGCGGCGTCAGCGATCGTGGTCTCACCACGATCCAGCTGCATCCAAATCTCATACTTCTCCTGCGGCGCCAGAAACCGCTTCCTTTTTCTGTCAGGCTGGGGACTCATCAAAGCCTCCTCGGGCACAGACGAGAACCCTTCCATGCGGGCTGATACAAACCGCGATCAGCGACACGAAATCAGACTCACCACACTGCGACCACTGCCACTAGTTTCAAGTGGGGCCTTAGCCTTCTTTCGAACCGGTGCAGAGCATTGTTCCAACCGTGTTGGATGCTTCGCTGTGGACTCAGGGGTGTTGTATCTGGTGTGGCTTTCGGCGTGGTCGCGCGAACCGGTCGCGGGCGGTATCGGCGGCGTAGTTGGCCCAGTCGCCGCCGGAGGCTTGTTGCTCGACGCTGGTCCGGGCACCTCAGTGCAATGCCGGAGCTCAAGCGAGCCCAAGAACGATCGGGACCCGTCAATATCGCACGTCACACCAGGGCCGATGTCGGGTGCTGACTGGCGGTGGCGTGTCGCGGTTTGTGGGCGCAGAAGTGCGGGCGCCGCTACGGGCAAAGTTGGAGTGCAAATCGTGCGGCTCGCGTATCGGTACCTTCGATGTGCCGGTCGACGAGATCCAGGACCTCGATCAGCAGGATCCGGATATCCTCTGTCGTCTCCTCGGAGGGTGATGTCAGCCCAGCTTCGATGCGTTCCCTGGTCTCGGCTGGCGTGAGTTGAAGTTGGTCGATGTGCCAAGGCATCCACTTCGGTTCATCCGTGGGCACCCAGCGACGATTGACCGCACCCAAGAGGCCCAGGCCGCTCAACAGCACTCGCGACACCCGGGCGAAGTAGCTGAGCTGGTCCGATCTCCGCCACGTCAAGTCGTACAACGCACGAGGCGACAGCAGCTGGCCGGCCAAGCGCTCCACTTCGCAGGCCGCGACTCGATCAGTCAAGGCGAGCCGGCGCTGCCACGAATCTAGAGCGCCGGGTCCTATCAGCGCCGTGGCGTCTCTAATCCCGGCACCGAGCTTGACGTCCGATGGCTCGATCCGGCCCTTTCTGACCCGTCCCCAAACCGCATCCAAGACGGTGGAGTGGATTTGTTCGATATCGACGAAGCGATCGCCGAGGCGGAACTTCTCGAATCTCCCGGTCCGCGTTGGGATCGCGAACACGAGCTTCGCCTCACTCGATGGGAGCGAGGGCTGCGCATGGACATCACGACGTCGGTAGACATAGAGATCAATGTCGGATGACTGATCCGGGTGGCCCCGCGCAACGGACCCGGTCACGAGAACCATGTCCGCATCGGAGGAGTCGATCATCGCTCCAAGGCGCCTGGCCGATTCGAGAAGACCGTCGTCCGACATCGAGGCAGTCTCGCGCACCTCCTCGTCGCCCGCTATTTCATCACGCCACCGTTGGGCCGAAGCGCAGCGCGCTGGGCCCGCTATCGACGGAGAATACGCGCGGCAGTATCGCGTGGTCGAGTCTGGTGCTACTGGCTCACTTTCGGTGGGCTACCCCAAGTATTCGTCTGAGGCAAGTCCTTGCCTCGGGTACCGAGCCCAGGACTGTGGCGATGAGGGTGCCCCTGCCGCTCGGAGGTCGAACCCCGAATCCAGTCCCACAACGCAAGTGTGCGGCCTGCTCGACCTTCGCGCAGTGGTCATCCCAGAAGGCGGTGTTGTGTTGGGCCTCGTCGCTGTTGTCGGCTGTGAACTCGATAGCGCCGTCGATCTGCTCGCGCAGGATGTGGGCGTGCCCGGCGTGCCGTTTCGGTGAGTACATGGACGAGGGTGTTGCACAGTTTGACGTTGGGACGCCGTTGAACGGGACGCTCGACGATTTCCAGGTCGGCTTGGCTGACCACGACGCGTTATTTGACGCCACTCTGATTGAGGCGACCGGCATCGGCGAGTTTCCCACTGCGTTGATCAGGGCACGGATAGCGCTCGGTCTGACCCAGCGGGAATTGGCTGACCGTTTGGGTCTGGCTAAGCAGGCCATCCAACGATGCGAAGCCGGTGACTAGGCAGGCGCGAGCTCTGCTCGCTTGGTCGAGATCGCCAAGGCGCTGAATCTCACCATTCACTACGACGTCCGCCTCGCCTCAGCAGGCTGAACTGGAGACCGCTGCCACATAGAGTCGGGGTTGCCGGTCCCGCCCTGAACGGTTCGTGACATGAGTCTTGACTACTAAGTAGCTACCACTCATACTGGCTGGGTGTGGGAGATTGAGTTCACCGACCAGTTCGAACAGTGGTGGTCCGGGCTTGACCTCGCGCAGCAAGCGGCTATCGCCGGTCGGGCTGAGTTGCTCGGCGAACAGGGTCCCGATCTTGGTCGCCCGGCAGTCGACTCGATCACAGCTTCGAGGCACAACAACATGAAGGAACTTCGAGCGAGCAAGAGTGGTGTGTTACGGGTGCTGTTTGCGTTCGACCCCCGGCGTCATGCGATCTTGTTGCTTGGCGGCGACAAGTCAGGTCAATGGAATGCCTGGTATCGGATGGCGATCCCTGTCGCCGGTGATTTGTACGACAATTATCTGAAAGAACTCCATGAGGAGGGTTTGATCGAATGAGTGGACATCGAAATTTCTCTGAACTGCGGGAGCAGGTCCTGGCCAAGACTGGTGGCGCTGAAGCTGTGGCAGCGTCCCGTGCGGAAGCACTTGAAGAGATTCGTCTCTATGAGTTGCGCCACGCTGAAGCGTTGAGCCAGGTTGAGCTAGCTGGCCGGCTTGAGATAACCCAAAGTGCTGTCTCGAAACTTGAACATGCTGAGGATGTTCGGGTGTCGACATTGCGTGATTATTTGGATGCGATGGGGGCTCGGCTTGAGCTCGTCGCTGTGTTTGATGATGACGGCGAGCGACGTGTGCCCGTGCATCTCGGTCGTGAACCTGCTGCGTGATGGCTGGCTGTGGATCTTGAGAGGCATTGGATCGATGACCGACTGTTTGAGCTGCAGCGCTCTCACTGGCGGGCCACTTGGGCATCGTTCGCGGTCGCTGCGATCGTTGGTCTTGTTTGACTAGAGCGGGTAGTGACTGAACCGGACGGAGACAGTCAACTTCGGAATGCTGACCGAGGGGGCCGAGGGGTTTCCCGCCGGTACTGTTGCGTTGGTCGATCAGGACACGTGAAAGGTCGGCTGTGCCCATCCCTTGGAAGCAGATCACCGCGACGAGCTCATCGAACGCTGCCGCGGCGCTGGCGGTTCCTAGTTCGTGCGTCGACCCCAAGTTCGTCGTGGCCACTGCGAAGGTTCTGAATGAACGCGTGGCCGCTGATCACTACCGAAGCGCACCGATCGGTCTTGAGGCCCCGCATCGGCCTGAGCCTGGCCTTGCGCCGGCCGTGGTCGCATTCCACGCGATTGTTCCCATACCGGTCGGTGTTGTGGAACGCGTCAGGAACCAGCTCCTCGATCACCGTCTCCAACGCCTGGGCCAGGTCCGTGACCACCTCGTCGGGTTCGCTACGGGCGGCCAACCCTGCGTCGAAGAATATGCGGGCATCGGGAACGTCACGGCGAGCGGACACGTACACGTCGATGACCTGGCCAGACTGGTCAACAGCGCGATGGACGTAGCGGCATTGGCCCGCGCCCGTGACGTGGGTTTCGTCGACGAACCACCGCCCGCCGACCGCGTGCCAGCAGGGCCGCGCCCGCGACGTTCGAGACCGCCACCGCTGCTCCGGGCGATACCGGCCATCTCGATCCCAGAGATCACAATGGAAGGCTTGAGGCTCCGAGCCACGGCCCGGTTGTGTTCGCCTTTCGATGTTGCCACGTCGAATTGGTTGAGCCCCGCGAAGTGCACTTCCACCAGCACCTCGTTTTGGTCAACTTCGGCGAACAGTCGCCCGAAGATCAGTTTGTCGAAAGCCTGACCGCCGCTATCTGCGGGTTTCAGGTCTCGGAGCAGTCTTGACGGACGCCTCACAGCTCCGATTCGGTGCTTCACTGACCATCGTGAAATCGGCGGAATCACGACCCAAAGCGTGTTATATTCGTGAGCATGCACGGATTGTCGGGTTTCCAATGAGTAGTGATCAGTGGAACGGGCCCGAGCTGGTTTTGGCAGTTGTCGGTGCTGCCGCGAACCTCGAGCGGATCATCGACGGCAACCTCTCGGCCATCAAGGGGATCAGCCTGGCCGAGTTCCGGCTCCTCTCAGCCATCGACCAAGCTCCCGCGAGACGAGCGAGTAGGGCCGACATCGCTCGCGTTGTGGGATTGTCTCCGTCGGCTGTCACTCGGGCCCTCCGACCGTTGGAGAGGCTCGGCATGACGAAGACCGTCACGAATGCTCGCGATGCTCGGCTCGCTTTAGCGACCTTGACGCCACAAGGTGAGGAACTACTGACAGACGCCATTGGTGTTCTCGATGACGTCCTGCCGTCGGTTCTCGACCGCGCCCCAACAGTGGGCCAACGCCGGGAAGAACTGCGAGTAATGCTCGACGAGCTCACCAGACTCTGAATAGGCAAAGAAGGATCAAGATGAAGGTCAATGACATAGAAGCGATCGCCCGAGGGTTTTCGGTCCGGACTTATTTCGCGACCACGAGCGTGGACCTTGAGCCCCATGTTGTGCCGGTGCACCCAGCGTGGGAAGGAACCACGATGTGGATCATGACCTCGGCCTCGTCGGCCAAGGCTCGCAATGTGGAACAGAATCCGAATGTTGCAATGCACTGGGAAACCAACGATGCCGGAGACGGACTCCTCGTCTGGGGCAAGGCCGTGATACACGACGACCTAGCAACGAAGAAGCGGCTTTGGGCTGGAGTATTCGATTACGACCTCAGTCAATTTGCACCGGGTGGAGTAAACGACCCAGACGTGGCTTTCCTGGCCGTCGAACCAACACGGGCCGTCCACGCACTCGCCTACGGGGCCGGTGGTGTGCAGCGGTGGCGACAGACCCAATGAGACAGTATGAGGAGTCCGCCCGCGAGATCGTAAGTGGCGCTATACCCACGACCGGATCGTGCGGCTAGCGACGCTTCCTTTGGATATTCTTGGACGGATCGATATTGGGTGTCTGTGACGAGCCGAGGAGCACGATGAAAATCCACTCACCGCCCACCGAGAAGCGCCAAACCCTTCGACGTAGCGATCACGTCATTGGTGTTGTCTTCGGTCTGTGGTTGATCACGGGCTGTTCCTCGACCGTTGGGCACACGACAACGGCGAGACCGAGTCGTTCTTAACCCCCTTGCACGGAGTGCTCTACACAGGCTTCGCCGCAGCAGGACTTGTCAAGCTTTCTACCCACAATCTTCTCGGTAGTTCTGCTGGTAAGCCTCGCAGGATTCTTCCTTCTCTATCTGTCCCCATTCCTCAACAACGCGGCCGGTACTGCCTTCGAGCGTGCCGCCGACGTCGGCCACGACCAGCCGGCCACCGACGTCGGTGAGCTTCAACAGACTCTGGGCATCGCTTCGATCATCACCGCCGCTGTGCTGGTGGCCTCGGCCATGAACTTGTTGCTGCGACGGTGGTCTCCGCCGGGCCGGCAGTTTCACAGTGCTCGTGGGATCACTCGTGGCGCTCTACCAACTCAGCGAGACCGGCGGAGTGGCATGGACCGCCGAACTGTGGCTGGGTGCGACCGTACTGTCGGTGTTGATCGCCGTTGCACTGGGCGTCGTTTCTCTGTACCCCGTCCCCGCACCTGCTCGGGCCAAGCGTGAAACCTCCGGCGGTCGCGGACGGCTGACATGACGTATCTGCTCAGCTTCTGTCCTACTCGGCCTCGAAGTCGTATTGCGTGGCGAGGAGCGGGTTGCCTCCGGGGTCTTCGAACGCGATGAGGTGGCCGACTCCGGTAATGGTGAATCGCTCCATCAGGATCTTCGCGCCGGCATCGGTGACCAACTTGCGTGTCTCGTCGACGTCATCGACCGAGAACGTGCACTCGAGACCCCGAGTAGCAATCCCATCAAGAAGCTGTCGTCGCTCTTGGAGCGCGCCGCGGGGTCCAGGGTCAACGTCTGTACCAGTTTGGATCTGGAAGAAGCCGGGCGGACCATAGGCGGTGAACGTCCACCCGAACACCGTTTCATAAAAGCTGCGACTCGTCTCGACGTCGTTGGCGTTGATGGCGAAATGGCTCAGGTTTGCAGGCATAGCTTCCATCCTGGCATGCCAGGTGTTGGCATACATTCGCTGTTTCGACAGATAATGTCGAGGATGCGACACGACGATCCAGTGGTGAGAAGCTACTCGGTGACTCACCCCGCCGGCGATGTGGAATTGCCCACCCAGGCCGGCTGGGACCAGGTCATCTACACGAAATCGGGTTTGCTCACGGCGCTAACCGATCGACAGGCGTGGACCGTGTTGCCTCATCGTGCCTTGTGTGTTGGCGATGGAGGCTTGGTGCGATTGATCACGCGGAACACCACGGCTGTCCAATGTCTTTACGTGCGTACATCGCTTGGTGTCGTTCCACCGTCGATTCGTGTGATCAACGTGTCGGCGCTGAGTCGCGAGCTTCTGCTGTACGCCGTCGAATCCTGTCCACTAAAACTCGACTCGCCTGCCGAGACCGCCCTGATTACGCTGCGTGCAGAACAGCTTGGCGCACCTCCAGAAGACCCGTTGCGGCTGCCACTGCCAGTAGATAGTCGGGCGAGGCTGTTCGCCGACCACGTGATCGCCGCTCCGGCAAACCCGCTGAGCGACGCAATCGCGTTAGCCGGCGCCAGCAGACGCACACTCGAGCGGCTGTTTCGGGTCGAGACTGACATGGCTCTTGGAGCATGGCGACGGCGAGCCCGGGTGCTGGCCTCGGTCGAGGCGATGGCCAGCGGGGCTTCGGTGACTGCGGCTGCGCTCGCTGTCGGATACGCCACGCCCAGTTCGTTTGTTGCCGCCTTCAAGCTGGAGCTTGGCGTATCCCCGCGCGTGTTCATGAGCCGCTGAAGACCGCTTCCACCCTGCTGTCAACACCGAGAGTGTCAGATAGGGAAACGTCGGCGTACCCAGTCGGCGAAGAGGGGGTCAACGACTCGGACGGCGGTGCGTTCTGCCTTTTCGATCTGGCCACGATCGGTCAACGTGCGTCTCGCGTTTACCGCTGAGGATGCGCTGAGCGAAAACAGCTCGGCATGGCGGCCGTGGAGGGCTCCGTCGCCGGCGGCGAGACGCATCACGGCCTGTTCGGCTGAGGTGAGGCCCGAGAATCGGAGTTCGAAACCATCGGCGGTCGTCGAACGCACATTGGTTAGGGCATCACCCCAGACGTGGGTGTCATCCTGGCCGTCTTCGACGTGGCGCCATACTGCGTCTGCCAGCTGCATCGTGCGCTGCGGGTGGCCTCTGGTGAAGTCGAAGAGTTTCGCGGCGAGCCCCGGTGGTGGAGTTGCTTCGAAGCCAATGTAGATCAGGTGGTCGACGAGGCGTTGTGACAGCCCCGCTAGTTCGAGCAGGTCGGCCTGGGCGTAGAAGGGCTGGTCAGAGTCGGCGAACAACATGCGCATTGTCGATGGCTCGGACCCGGCGAACAGCAAACCGATTGTCGAGAAATGGTGCTGGAGTTTCGTACGAAGGAGCCCGGCAGCGCCATCGACCCGCGCGATCGAGGAGAACTCGTCAAAGATCAGAACCGTCGGCGAATCGATTGCGTGGGCCACGATCAAGTCGAGGAGGCGATCAGCGGTCAAGTCGGCCGGTGGACGATCGGGCCGCGCGAACCGCGCTTTGACGACGCCGAGGGAGATCTCGAAGTTGGTCGCGATACGGTCGAGCCGGCTTCGGGCTTCTCCGAGCACGCCGTCGAGAGCGTCGTCGATTCGCGCCGCGAAATCGGCCCAGGATCGCAACTCGTACAGGTCGATCGAGATCACTGTCGTTGTATCGGAGAGATCGGCGCCGACTCGGCCAAGCACGCTTGTCTTGCCGAACCTGCGTGGTGCGATCAACACGGTAGGTCGACGCTCGGTGACGCGTTGGACGAGGTCCGTAACCACCTCATCGCGACCTACTACCTCGGCCGGTGCGAGAGGTCCGTGGAACCTGAAGGGGCTGGATCTCATTCCCTAAAGATACCAAAAAGTGGAAGGAAAAACATCTCTTTATATGGAAGGTCATACCTGAGCCTGGAAACGAACGACAGCAACAGCGTGCCGACCACCCGGCTAGTGGCGTGCTGTTCCCGTTCTAGCTAGTTTGGATCGCAATGAGCGAACCGAACTTTCAGGGCACAATGGTGTGGGATCGCCAGTTTGATGAGGCAGCCGCCCAAAGACGTTGGCAGCTGTTTGCTCGTTAGCGTGTGGCGCCCGCGGCCGCCGCGTGTCTACTGGCCCTCGTTATTGGCGGTTTTGGGGCGATGTTAGGAGTGCTGATTCTTCTCGGAGGGATTGGCGGCCTGTTTGGATTTGGCGTCTGGGTGTACCACAGAGAGCTCCGCTCGAACCCTGAGATCCGTCTGGTCAATGGGCAGCTGCTTCAGGCCTACAATGCCGTCACCATCGACAGCATCGAGGCGTGGACAACACACAAGTCGACCGGAGGTAGCTACAGCAGCGGCAGCAACCGCGTGACCGCAACCGCTGTCTTTTGCATTCCCGTAATGCGTGACGGAGTGCGTGGAGTTCGCCCTGATGGCGGGCCTTCGTATGAGCTGGTGCGGTTCGGGTGGCAGGAGATGAAAGCTGACGAACTCGAAACTGTACGGCTTGCGCTGGCACCGCATGTTTCGGCTCCTTTCGTAGCGTTGGAGCGGCTAACCGACTGAAGGCGATCCGGGTCCGACTGCGACCTTGGAACCACCCGCGGCAGCTTCAAGTACTGGGAAGGCGTCGAAGTGCACGAACGATTTGACTCTGAGTTGATTGGCGGTGGTCGAATGCGCTGGGCGGGTGTATGCATCGACTGCGGCGACGCCGAGCGGTTGGCGGCCTTCTACTGCCGTCTGCTCGGGTGGGAGGTCTCCGCACGCGACGGTGGTGGGTGGGTTCAGGTTCGCGATCCGACTGGCGGCGTGGGCCTCAACTTCTAAGCCGAGACGTGGTACGAACCCCCGACATGGCCCGAGGGACCGGACACCCAGCACAAGATGCTTCACTTCGAGATTGAGGTTGACGACCTCGATGCAGCCGTCGCACTCGCAATCGCAGCCGGCGGAATTCGTGCGCCCCATCAACCCGTCGATCGCGATCAATCGAGAATTTGTGTGCTACTCGACCCGGCAGGCCATCCGTTCTGCTTGTTCATCAGTGGCGAGTAGTCATTAGATGACTAGCTCAAAGGGGTCAGTGGTCGGCGTGTCCGTCGACTTCGCGACGCCAAGTTGAGGATGTGAGCCACGCCAAATGTGGCTCAGCCCATCAATTTCAAAGGCCTCCACGCCCGGGGGTGTCTAGATCCAGCTGAGTTCGGTATGCTTGGGACGTACCGATCAGACTCTGTAAGGAAGTTGGGCCCGACTTGAAGGTGTGGATCGACCAGGACTTGTGCACCGGCGACGGGTTGTGCGAAGAGATTGCTGCGGACGTTTTTTTTGGCATGGATGATGGTCTCTTCTACGTGAAGGAATCGGCAGAGAAGTTCGGCGACGAAAAGTTGTTCGACGGCGACGCAAATCCCGCAGGAGCCGACGGAACGGCTCGAATTCTCGACGATCAGCTCGACGCGGTAATCGAAGCCGCCGAGGAATGTCCCGGAGAATGCATCTTCATTGAGCCCTGACGGCTTCTGATAGTCAGTCCGTTCGGTGTCTGCCGAGGCTGCGATTAGCGCTACTTCTTCGCAGCTTCGTAGAAGGGGTTCTCGCCGGACGCGTGGTCGGTGACATCGATGACTCCCGTGATCTCGGGGACCGCCTCCCTGATGGCGATTTCGATGCCTTGGGACAACGTCACTGAGGCCATACCGCAACCTTGGCAGCCGCCGCCCAGTCGCAGGTATGCGGTTGTTCCCTCGATTGCGACAAGTTCGGCCACCCCGCCATGGGCAGCGATCGATGGGTTGATCTGTTGATCGAGTACCTGTATCACCCGTTGTTCAACGGGACCAGTGAGATCTGGGGGTGGGCCGCTTCGGGCGATGGAAGGACTAGGGGAGTTTGGGTTGTCTAGCATCAGGCTAGGGTTCAAAAGGTCGCGGCTCACGTCGATGACAGAGCCTTCGAGGTTCCCCGTCGAGTCTTGCGGGATGGCCACGGTCAGCTCGCCATGAAGTTCGCGGCGATCGGTCGGATCGAGGTCTTTGAGCCCGATCATGGCCATTTCGTAGGTGAACTTGGCGCCGTTAACCCCGGCGATCCGAACCTCGAGAGCGAGATCATCGCCATCGGGTTCTTGAGAGCGAATCCCGAGAATCTTCTTGAGAGCCTTGTCGGTAATCGTAAGCACTTGTTCGGCCATAACGATGCCCCTCCGGCGTTGTGTTGTTGCATTCTATCGGTGCCCGGCGCTGGCGCTGGGTAACATTCGTCGGGTGGCCAGAGTGATGATCGTTCTACCTAGCGCCTCGTACCGAACAGCCAGCTTTTTATCGGCTGCGAAGACGTTGCGAGCCGAGGCGGTGATCGCCACCGATGCTGTCCACGTCGATGTGGGCAGGATTGACGAGCAGACGGTTCGTGTCGATAGCAGCCGACCCGAATGGTCGGCGGAGCGTATTGTCGACTATGCCAGGCGCTGGCCCCTGGATGCTGTTGTTGCGGCTGATGATCAGGGGGTGGTGATGGCGGCGTTGGCCGCTCGCGAGTTGGGTTTGGCCCACAATCCGCCTGACTCGGTGCGGGCGACCCGCGACAAGGGTGTCATGCGGCGGCTCCTGGCTGAAGCCGGTGTCGCGCAGCCTGACTACCGCATCATCGGCGCGGGCGACGATCCTGGAGTGCTCTGCACTGACGTGGGCTTTCCTTGTGTGATCAAACCGGTGTCGCTTAGCGCCAGCCGCGGTGTCATCCGAGTGGACGAGCTCGCTCACGTCGAAGAAGTGGTGGCCAGGGTCAGAAACATCGCTGACGAAGCAGGGGCCGACCCTGGTGATCCTCTCCTGGTGGAGGCATTTGTGCCTGGCCCTGAGGTGGCACTGGAAGGTCTGCTCGTCGATGGCAAACTCGAGGTGCTCGCCCTGTTCGACAAGCCCGACGCGATGGATGGACCGTACTTTGAGGAAACCCTCCTCATCACGCCTTCACGGCTCGACGCCAGTGTGCGTCGTCGTGTAGAGGCGCTCGTCGGTGCCGCGGTTCAGGGTCTCGGGCTTGTACAAGGACCCGTTCACGCTGAAGCTCGGGTCGGTGGTGGACAGGTGCGTCTGCTCGAGGTTGCGGCCCGTTCGATTGGTGGTCTGTGTGGTCGCTCGCTACGTTTTGGGCTACTCGGCACAACACTGGAGACAACGTTGCTGCGTAGTGCGCTTGGCTATCGAGGCGAGCCACCCAGACGTCAGGCGCAGTCGTCAGGTGTAATGATGCTGCCCATTTCAGGCTCAGGCACGTTGACCGCGGTTGGCGGCCAGGACGACGCACTGGCTGTGCCTGGAATCGTAGATTTGGAGTTGACGACCCCAATCGGCAGCCAGGTAAAGCCGCCGCCCGATTCGGACCGCTACTTAGGGTTCATGTTCGCAACAGGCCAGACTCCCCAGGCGGTAGAGGAGTCTCTCCGCCAAGCTCACAGCAAGCTAACTATCGACATTCACTGAAGCAGCGAGAAGCTCACCGTAACAGAAGCAGTCAGCAGTCGGTTGGTGATTGGCGGCCGACAAGATCGAGCAGTCTGTCTTGAGGATCTGGGTTCAGACCCGCCAGGCCGAGGGCGTCTATGCCAAAGCCCATGTCGCCATCTTCGGATTCAATGATCTCCGATACGGCTGTGACGAGGTCGATACTGAGAGCCGGGTCAGCGTCAATTCCGATAGCGAGGTCCCAGGTGTGTACCGCAATGTCGAAGACTCGAAATGACAGAAACCGGGCTGCCGTCATGGTTCCTACTGGATGATCGACTTGGGCTTCGAGTCGACCGGTGACACCGAACTCGCGGCGTTGTTCTTTTGCACTTGCGGCGAAGTCTTGGTTGGGGTCGTCTCCGAGTTGTGGTGTTGTCATGATGGTTCCGATCGCGCTCTCAGCAGTCTCGCCGTTTAGGACAAGCGTGGCGAACCGGTTGCCGCCCACGACGTGGGCTACGAGGTACCTGACGTCCCAGTCAGTGCACGGGGTCGAGTTCGCCCATTCGTTCGGGCCGACTAGTGCAAGCTGGCGGCCGAATTCGAGTGTCGCGAGGTCAAGAGCGTCGAGGTGGTTCACGTTGCTACGCCGCTAGTAGCGCCAACGTTGAAGTCGGCTTCAAGTTCGGGTTCGGGTAGGCCTGATTCGCCGTCGATGTCGATTGTCGGGAGTACACGGTCGAGCCAGTCGGGGAGCCACCAGTTGGCGTCTCCCATCAGCTTCATCGTCGCCGGTACGAGCACCATGCGAACAATGCTGGCATCGACGAAGATTGCGGTTGCCAGGCCGAGCCCCAGCATCTTGATGACGGGGTCGTCGCCGGCCACGAACCCGAGAAACACTGAGATCATGATTAGAGCAGCGGAGGTGATGACCCTGGCGGTGCTGGCGATTCCGTGGATGACCGAGCTGTCGTTGTCGCCCGTGATCAGGTATTCCTCGCGCACTCGCGAGAGAAGGAATACTTCGTAGTCCATCGAGAGCCCGAACAGGATTGCGAACATGAACATCGGTATGAATGCCACGACCGGCACGGTCGATTCGAGCCCTATCAGACCTTTACCCCA
Source organism: uncultured Acidimicrobiales bacterium (assembly GCA_964569385.1). Classification (GTDB taxonomy): domain Bacteria; phylum Actinomycetota; class Acidimicrobiia; order Acidimicrobiales; family Poriferisodalaceae; genus JAADHX01. The sequence continues at coordinate 88,557 of CAZMUM010000015.1, read as the reverse complement.
ACCCCATTGAAACACCATGACCAGCACTCCGTAGGCCGCGCCGATACTTAGCAGGTTGAGCAGCGCGGCCTTTAACGGTACGAGTATCGAGCGAAAGACCAGAGTCAACAGCAGGAATGAAAGGACTATCACCGCGGCGATGAACGCGGGCAGCCGACTATTAACGCGTTCGCCGATGTCGGCGAAGGTGGCCGTCGCGCCGCCGATGTGAGCAGTGGCTGGACTGCTGGCGACGATGGCGGGAAACACATCGGCTCGTAATCGTTTGATGGTTTCGAGAGTGGTTGCGTCTTGGGGTGAGGTCGTCGGGAAGACGATGAGAGTCGCGACGCCAGCGTCAACGTTGACGTCGGCTGGCGCGACCGACGCGACGCCTGCGTCGGCGGAAATCGCGGCCGCGAGAGGTTCGACGACGCTCTGGTCTTGGGAGATGTCGATTGCGACGACGAGTGGCCCATTGATGCCTGGGCCGAACCCCTCAGCGACCAGGTCATAAGCCCTTCGTTCGGTACGAGATTCTGGCAACGAGCCCGAATCGGGGAAACCAAGGCGCAGGTCGAGGACTGGTGCTGTCATGAGGAGTAACAGGGCCGTGACACCGATCGCGTATGGCCAGGCGTGCTCGGAGACGTGTTCGCCCCAGCGCACCCAGCGCGCTCCGACCGCATTGCGGGTTCCGGTGTCGTTGGGCTTCTTGGGGTGGATTGCGAGACGGTTGATCCAGTGCCCGGCCACACCGAGGAATGCGGGGAGAAGCGTGATCGATGCTGCCACCATGATCAACACCACCACCGAAGCCGCTATACCGAACGCGGTCATGAACGGTATTCCCGACACGAACAAACCGAGGATGGCGATGACCACGGTCCCACCTGCGAATACGATGGCCTGACCAGCGGTGGCAACCGCTCGGCCGGCGGCTTCTTCGACGGTCATCCCGCGGGCCAGGAACTCGCGGTATCGGGTCACTAGGAACAGCGCGTAGTCGATGCCCACACCCAGGCCGATCATGCTGGCGGCCTGCGGGGCCCAGCTGGGAATGTCGACGAGATAGGTGATCAGCGACATCGAGCTGATACCAAGAGCCAGACCGAACAAGGCAATCCCGATCGGTAGACCCATTGCAATGACCGAGCCGAACGCAAGCAACAGAATTATCACGGCAACGATCAAGCCGATCATCTCACCGAGGCCAGTTTCTGGCTGGTCGAAAGAGGCGAAAATATCTCCGCCAAGCTCGACCTGAAGCGTTGAGTTGTCGGCTGCGGCTTCTCCGAACTCCTTGAGGTTGTCGAGGTCGGCGAGGCTCAAGTCGTCGATTACCGGATACTGCACGCGGATGAGCGCAACGCGGCCATCGCTTGACACCGATCCGCTCATCGCCGCCGCCTCGGGGCCAGCCATTAGCGCGCCGGCCGGGTCGCTTGTTCCCAACACGTTGGGTAGAGCTCGTATGGCGGCTTGGACGTCAGCCAGCGCTGCCTGGGCATCGGCGGACTCGAAGAACGACGCTGACGCGTCGAGCGGAGTAAGGACGACTTGGGCCGTGAGCCCCGCAGAGTCTGACTGAGCGGTCGTTAGCAGGTCGAGGGCCGCGGTGGAATCAAGACCAGGAGCGGCGAAGGAGTCGTCAAGATCTCGGCCGAAGGCCTCCGACGACACAATTACCACGATCGCTAACAACAGCCACGCCCCAATGACACGCCACGGGTGACGGGCAGCGTAGCGACCTAACTTGTACAGAGCGTGTGACATTCTCAGGCCTTCCGGCTTCGTTTGCAGGGCGCGACCCTAGTCAGTCGATGTCTTGGACCCACGACGGAGTCTGAGGTGTGCTGTGCTGGCTTCGCGCGTCTGGTTGAAGCCCAGCGCGTGGCCCCTTCAACTTGGGGGTATGTTCGTGGTCCTATGACTGGACACGAGAGCGAGCAGGCCTGGTCAGATTCGGTTGGTATTGCTGCCGAATACCTCACTGCGCCTCTAGAGGGCATTCACAACGCGATCATCGCGGGCGCTCGCCACACCGGTCTGTTCCACAACCCGGAGGTCCACCGCCAGGTCGTTGACTGGCTTAGCGAGCCGCGGACTGCCAATGCCTGAGCCATTCAAGAACTGGCTTGGCGAAGGTCCGATCCGCGACATGGCGGCGCACCTGGCACGAGTCGAAAGCACCTTCGATGAGCCCGGGTTTGTGGCTTTCGCTATCGACGGCCTGGACGGGTTGGAGCTCAAGGAACGATCGTCGCGGATCGCCGACGGGCTCGAACGTTTCTTGCCCACCAACTATCGGGCGAGCGCGAAGGTTCTGATCGACTCGCTTGACCCGGTGACTAACGCAACCGTCGCCGAGATAGTGGAGGGCTCCACCGACGCTGGCATCTCGGGCTGGCCGGTCATGCCCATGGCCGACTACATCAGCAACCGAGGGCAGGACGACGTTGAGTTTTCGCTCGAAATCCTGCGCGACATGACCACTCGTTCGTCGTCGGAATTCGCGATCAGGCCCTTCCTGGCCGACCATACGCAGACCACGTTGGCAGCGCTGCATAAGTGGGTGGAAGACGACAACGAGCATGTGCGCCGTCTGGTCAGCGAAGGGAGCCGGCCACGCTTGCCGTGGGGAATGCGGCTGAACAACTTTGTGGAAGACCCTTCGTCGGTGCTGGATTTGCTCGAGCGTTTGAAGGACGACCCGTCGGAGTATGTGCGCCGCTCGGTGGCCAACAGTCTCAACGACATCGCCAAAGATCACCCCGGTGTCGTCGCCGATGTGGCCCATCGGTGGATGGTCAATGCGTCTCCGGACCGACAACGCCTGATCCGCCACGCCCTCCGTACTCTCATCAAGGCTGGCCACAGCGGTGCACTCGAGACGTTGGGATACGGTGCTCCGGCGGTCACTCTGCTGAGCTTTTCCGTCCTGACTCCTGAGGTCGTGCTTGGGGGTGCGCTCGAGTTCGAGTTCACGTTGTCGTCGGACACCGACGTAGAGCAAGCTTTGATGATCGACTACGTGGTGCACCACATGCGGGCCAACGGCAAGACCACGCCCAAAGTGTTCAAGTGGAAGACGACTACGTTGGCGGGCGGCGCGTCGACCACTGCAACTCGACGTCACGTCATGAGACCAATCACAACGCGCCGTTACTACCCCGGCACGCACCGCGCCGAGCTTCAGGTGAACGGCCAGATACTTGGCGGGGCCGAGTTTGCGCTCTCCATTTGACGAGGGCCCGATCTTCAACACTCGCGAGCGGCCGTGGAGCGGCCGTCGTCGAGCGGATCAGCGCGCCGCGGTCAGGAGTTCTGTGTAGATGGATGGATCGTCCTTGTCGACGACCGGGAACCCTGCGGCCATTCGCCTTGCCAATGGACGTCGATCCCGGGGTAGTGGTAGTCGGGTCCCTGCCATAGCTGCCAGCCGGCGTCCGGCTCAAGCCACCCGAGGGCAGGGATCTCTGAGTCCGAGCCGTGTCGCGTTCCTGGTCCCGCGTTTAGAAGTTCGATGGGAAACGAATGGTGGTCGAATCGGATGTCGTCCTCGAGGCCGAGTTGGCTTCCGGCGGACCTGGTCTGACTGGTTGGCCACTTTCGGATTTCGACACGATCATCGAATCTATTCGCACCAAGCTATTCGCTCTCCCCGATCGCACCCAGGTCCACCCCGGACACGGCCGTTCCACCACTATCGGCGACGAATGACCCCAACTCAACGCGTGGATCGAGCGCGGTTGGTGAGGTCGCAGCCGTCCCGGAGCGATCTTGCTGAGTGAAGTGGACGATGGCAGCATGAGCAGATGACGATCCTTCACTTGTCGATCACGCTCGATTGCTCCGATCTGGAGCTAGTTGGGGGTTTTTGGTCGGAGGCGTTGGATTTCAAAGATGTCGAGCGTGAGGGTGACTGGATGATGCTCCGTGCGTTGTCGCCTCGTTCGGGACCGCAGGGATTCACTCTTCAAAAGGTGCCAGAGCCCAAGGAGGGCAAGAACAGGATGCACTTTGACGTGGTGGTAGATGACGTCGAGAGCGAAGTCGAACGCCTGGGACTTCTAGGTGCATCAATACTCGCTCGAGAAGCGGAACCGACGGCAGAAGAGACAGTGGTCATGGCCGATCCGGAGGGAAACGAGTTCTGTGTCATCAAGGCTCGACCGGAGAACAACCTTGCGTCTCTGCGCGAGGCTAGATCATGACTCAGAAGCTGATAATCGATACTGACCCCGGCGTAGATGACGCGATGGCCATCTTGATGGCGTTGGCGTCACCCGAGTTCGAAGTTCTTGGGTTGACCACGGTTTTTGGCAACGCGACAATCGAGCTGACTACCTCAAATGCTTTGACCCTGCTTGAGACGGTTGGACGTTCCGACATTGGCGTCGCCGTTGGCGAAGCGAAGCCGATTGCGTCGGATTACTTAGGTGCGGTTCCGCAGGTTCATGGAATCAATGGTCTCGGTGATGCCGAACTCCTGCTTCCTCTCGCTCTCTCTTCGTCTGAGAGTGCCGCGGACCTTATCCACCGTTTCGCCGTTGCGGAGCCCGGCAAAGTGACCCTGCTTGCGCTTGGTCCGCTGACTAATCTCGCCGTTGCTCTTAAGCGGTATCCAAGCCTCCCTGAGCTGATCGAGCGAGTCGTAGTCATGGGTGGAAACGCTCTGGTTCCGGGCAACGCAACCCCGGTTGCCGAGGCCAACATCAACAACGACCCCGAGGCCGCTGATCTCGTTTTTGGAGCAGGATGGCCAGTAACAATGGTCGGGCTCGACGTCACCCACCAGATCAACCTCACCGGTATCGCCATAGAGCGAATCACCGGTACTGACTCAGCCGGCGCGCGACTGCTTCGCCAGGCACTACCTCTATATCGCAGCTTCTTTGAGGCAAGGTTGGGTATCGATGGCATCTATCTACACGATCCCTCTACCGTGGCCTACCTTCTCGATCCCGATGCTTTCACAGTCCAGAGGTGGCCGATCCGAGTTGAGACCGAGAGCTTCAGCAGAGGTAAGACCTGGCCGAACCTCGGTGGAACCGATGATCCGACACCTGCGGCTTGGTCGGACCGCCCTCTCATCGACGTTTGTACCGGAGTCGATGCCGACCGCGTTATCGCCATGGTTGTCGAGCGCCTCGCCCGCAGCTTGTAGCCGAAAGCCGGAACGGCCTTGAGAGCTGAGGCGACACCGAAACGATCTGATCGGTAACCTCTCGGGCTGGGGCCCTCGGGACCGTGAGCGAACTGGAGAGCTGATAGTGAACGGCCAGCAGTTGGCGCACCAGCAACTTACTGACCGTGACGACTCGGTATTGATCGTCGTCGATGTCCAGCAGTCGTTTGTCGACAAGCTCAAAGTGGAGACAGCCAGCCGGTTGCTGAATCGGATTCGATGGACGGTCGAGATGGCCGACCGCCTCGACATCCCGATCGTGGTGACAGCCGAGGATATAGACAGCGTCGGGAGCACAGTTCCGCTGGTGGCCGACGCGTTCCCCGCCGGTACGGTCGAACACAACAAGATGACTTTCGGTCTTTGCGGTGATTCGCTCATCCTCGGCGCGGTCGAATCGACCGGTCGCAGGACGGCGGTGCTTGTCGGGTTCGAAACCGATGTCTGTGTGATGCACTCGGCGCTGGGTTTGCTGCAACAGGGGTTCCGTGTTGTTGTACTCGCTGATGCGACTGGATCCCCTGGTGAGTGTCACGAGGCAGGGATCTCGCGCATGCGCGACGCCGGCGTCGTCATCTCGACTGTAAAGGGCACGTTCTACGAGTGGGTTCGCTCTCTGCATTTCGCGGACGAACACCTCGACCCGGAAATCTGGACGGGCGAGCGCCCGGACGGCATTCGGCTCTGACAACTTCTCTCGGGTTCGCTGATTCCGCGTGGCCGTAGCAGAACTGCGGAACTACTTCGTCGTACGTACCCAGATGTCTTCGTCGTCATCGTCTACTACTCGGTCAGACCCAACTCGACGCGCCGTTTCTTCGACAGGCCCTCCGCGACGATCCGGTGGGAGTCTTCTAGATGTTCGCTGAGTTCAGTGTCGTCGAGGCCAGGAAGTTTGTAGTTCTGCACCCAGGAAAACCCTCGCGAAGCCAGGTACGGCGCAGGACGAAGACCCGGCATACGCACGAGGAAGTCATAGTCGGTCCTCGACGTCTTGAACGTGACTCCGAGTACTGAACCGCCATTCCATCCGGCTACAGCGAAAATCTTGCCGCCAACCTTCCATACGTCGGCTTCGCCCCACTGAATGACGTGAGTGGTGGAGCGCAGTGCTCTACAGATTGTGTTGTACTCGTCACGATCCATCGTCGGTCCTGGTTCGGACGTCGCCGAGTTGATAGGGGGTAGGTTTCGGGAACAAACCTGGTGCATCTAGCGTCATCGTCGCATGGTATCTATGCGTTGTCGATTGAGATTGGCGCCGAGTACAGCACCCTGCTGGTAGAAGATGTCGAGATAGTCGTGAACAGCCGGCCCGATCAGACACCCATCGTTGGGATTGGTGCCTTCGGTGCCGGGATTGAGGATCGTTCGAGCACTGCGGCGTCCGCGCTTGACGGGTTAGAGGTGGTGGTCTTTGCCCATGTGTCTGATGGGGCGCCGGGGAACCTGGTGGCGGTGATTGAGGGTTTTTGGATCCAGTGCGGTCAGGAGGCACCCATTTCGGTGGTCCAGCGCCCGTTTGGTGAAGCCTGGAGAGCGGCCTCTGTTTCTCTTGACGACATCGTTGCCGCCACATCGGGCGAGCTTGCGGTGGGTGACGTGGCGATCCGAGTCGATCAAGGCGATGGGTGGCGTCTGGCCGACACTGAACCCGGACTCGGCCAACCGCATGAAGTGGCGATCATGACATCAGAACCTGGCCTTGACCGTGCTGCTGACGCTCGCTGGTTCAAAACCCGGCCTCAGGTGGACTTCGATGACGTGGTGTGTGGGGGCTGCGAGAACGCCCAGATCGAGGTCGACCTCTCGGCTGATGACCGGCCCAGCTCGAAATGGCCCTTTGGGGCGGAGGATCGCTCGACATCGTGATCAATGGCACCCCACCGGTCGATGGCAGAGCGAACGTGTTTCGTTGGGAACCCGAAGCGGCCCCGATGCTGCCTGCGGGAGAATTCGTCGATGCACCGCGGAGGATCGAAAGCTTCGACACAAGCAGAGCCCGAACTGTCGAAGGGTTCGTCGTCGGCTGCGGAGCCGGCGGCTGCCCCGAGGAATGCGACGACCAGTCTTGCCAGGATCTTGAGCCCCTAGGAAACGTATGCTCCTATGACCACGAACCCGAAGCATTCGTCGATCGCACCATCACAACCACCTGGAACGGGACAGACTGCGAGATCGACACCACCACCGGTCGTGTGAACGGATGAACTCGGGTGCTAGCACCGTCGAGGCCATGAAATTGATGGGTTGAGCCACATTTGGTGTAGCTCACGTCCTCAACTTGGTGTCGCGAAGTCGAGGGACACGGTGGCGCCCTTGGTGGCGCGGTGATCCTGGTGAACGCCGAAGTGTGATACGTCGAGGCAGCCCGTCTTCTGCGCGTCCGCTCCGACGTTTCGGCACACGGCGAAACGTGCTGTGGTTAGTGTGCGCATATGGAACCAATGGCCGAAGCTGCTGCATTCAACTTGACTCTTGCAGGAGTCGACGCCGACCAACTGACGGCATGTTCTGGCTGGCGGGCCCACGAGCTTGTTGCCCATCTAGCGGCAGGTTCGGCCGCAATTGTTCAGAACGTGACGGCGTTCAACGAGGGCGGTAGCGACAACGTTCCGCCCACGGCTGGCCTCGAGGAGCGCGAGCTGCCGTATCGAGAGATGGCCTTCGATGCTCTCTGTGCTCGTCTCGGCGAGAGCCACGAAGAGATGATGTCTGCGATCGGTGTGGCCCTCTCGGGCGACCCGTCAGCTATCACCCCTTGGGCGGGTCGTCATATGCCTATCGGTGCTTTCGTCACCCACGCACGAAGTGAGTATGCGCTACATCGGTGGGACCTTGTCGGTGACGATGAGATCGGCACCGAGCTGCTGGCGCAACCCGAGCTGACTGACCACGCCGTCCATGCTCTGGGTGAGGTTCTGACCAGTAGGGGCATTGCTGGTGGAGCCCAAGGAGCTGTTCGCCTCTCGTGCGAGGGTCGCCAAGACATCTCCGTTGGAGATGGTGGTGTTGTCTATGCCGAGCCCAACGGTCACGACGACGCGGTCGCCGGAGACGCAGCGGCGAGACTTCTTCTCCTTTGGGGCAGGTCACCGAACCGGCCTGGTCGACTCAGGGCTCCAGGTGGTCTAGCGCAGCTGGTGGCACTAAAGAACTTGCTCGCCGGCTACTGAGGGTCGTCCGCCGCGGCGAGCCGCACTTCGACCTAGAGCCTCGGGCTCGGGTTGGAAGTGAGCGTGGTCGCAGAGGTTGGCGGCGATTGTAGACAGTGCGTCGGCGAGGGCGGCCGTTTGGTGCTGGCTGAGGTGATCGAAGATGAGGCGTTGGACGTCTTCGACGTGTTTTGGGGCGATGTCATCGAGGCGCTGTTTGCCGGCCTTGGTGAGTGTAGCGTTCTTGGCCCTGCGGTCTTGGGCGTCTTCGGTGATCTCGATGTCGCCGCGGCTGACGAGGTTTCGAAGCCTGTGTGTGAGTCGGCTCTGGGACGTATTGGCGAGGTCGGCGAGATCGGTGAGGCGGAGGGTGCTGTTCGGCTCATCTGCTAGGGCGACAAGGATTCCGTACTGCACGCCCAAGAGTTCGTTGGCCTTGAAGGTGCGCTCGATTTCGGGCATCGCTCTCAAGAAGATGACGAGCAGGCCCTGCCAAGCCTGCTGCTGGGTGGTGTTGAGCCAACGATGTTCGGTCACACAACCAGTGTAAGTGGTTGACATTTCAAGCAAGAAGGAATAACTTGACGCTTCAACCAAGTTACTTGAAGTGTCAACTGTTCGAAAGGTGCTTCCGTGAATCAGATGTCGACCTCAGCTGCGATTCGCCCACTTGTTCGGATCGTGTCAGCGGCCCTCACCGTTGAGGGCGGCGGGTTCGAGGTATACCGACCTTTCCCCACTGCAACTCTCGACTTGGTCGACCCTTTTCTGCTCCTCGATGAGCTTGCCCTCGTCTATCACCCTCCGGGGCAAGCGGTTGGCGCTCCGGACCACCCCCATCGGGGCTTCGAAACTGTCAGTTACGCTCTGGAAGGCGAGATTGCCCATCGCGATTCGGAAGGCAACTACGGGCTGATCAGGCCGGGCGAGGTTCAGTGGATGACTGCCGGCGACGGCATCGTCCATTCCGAGATGCCAAGCGAACGCCTCCAGACCGAAGGTGGTTGGGTACACGGTCTTCAGGTCTGGGTGAACCTCCCGCGAGCTCTCAAACGCACCCCACCCAAGTATCAGCCCATCGGCAGGGACCAGATCGCAACTGTTGCCGGCGACGGTTGGAAGGCCGAAGTCGTTGCGGGAACAATACTGGGCGCTGTCGGGCCGGCCGAAACGAACTCACCGATTGGCTATGCCCGGGTCACCATCAATCCTGGCGCTCAGCTCCGCATCCCGGTAGCGGCCGGCCACACCGCGCTCGTGTACGCCTTCGCCGGGTCAGGGACCGTCGCAGGAACGGGCCAGCCCCTCGAGGCCCATCATCTGGCCGTGTTCGAGCGGTCTGGGGGAGATGTGTTGTTGGAGGTGGCCGATGGCGCCTTGTCGCCGTTGGACACGATCGTGCTCACCGGAGAGCCCCTCAACGAACCCGTCGCCCGCCACGGACCCTTCGTAATGAACAGCCGCGTCGAGCTAGTCGAAGCAGTGGACGACTTTAGGGCCGGGCGGATGGGATCAATTCCCGCGGCCGTGTAGTCGCACCTATATCACCACAACCAACACAGGAGAAACGAAATGACGAAACAACGCTGGGTCTTTGAGCCCGGACACACCTCAGCCCAATTCAGCGTTCGCCACATGATGATCACCAACGTGCGCGGCCACTTCAAAGACATTGAGGGCTTCATTGAGATCGACCCAGACAACCCAACCGACGTTACCGTCGAAGCAACAATGAAAACGGCCAACTTGTGGAGTGGTGACACATATCGCGACGAGCATCTCCGCGCTGGCGACTTCCTCGACGTGGAGAACCATCCAGAGATCACCTTCAAGGGCGACCAAGTCTCGTATCTCGGCCAGAACGACCTAACGCTCGCTGGCGAACTCACGATTCGCGGGATCACCAAGCCGGTGACTCTGGACGTCCAGGATCTGGGCCGCTGGGACACACCCTTCTGGGAAGATAACGAGGACAAAGGGCCGATCACGCGCGCTGGCTTCAGCGCCACCACTCGCATCAACCGGCACGACTTCGGTGTCAGTTGGAATGGTCCACTTGACAAAGGTGGAGTCGTCGTCAGCGACACTGTCGTCATAACTCTTGATGTCGAGGCCCTCCACACTCCCGCCCACTAGGCGCATGAATCCCAACCCGAACCCAATGAACCGAATGGAGATCCCATGACAACTCAGAACCAACGACATGGCTTGTTGGCCACCGCGGGAATGGTAATCGGGGCAGCCTTGGTGGCGGTCACGGTCGTGTATCTCATTGCTTCGGCGGCGACCGACAACTTGCTGGTCACCCCGCCAGGCGGCGATGCTCCCGAAGAGGTTGTTCTGGGTACGGCGTTGTTCGCTGCCACGGTAGGAGGGGTCGTCGGAGCAGTCTTGGCTTGGGCGACGAACCGATTCGGGCGCCGACCTCGGAGACTTTTCGTGACCGTGTGTGTAGTCGGTCTGGTGCTTTATGGGATTGTGCCGTTTACGGCGGCTGAGCAAGCATCCACTGCAATCTGGCTGAACCTGATGCATGTCGCAGTGGCGATCCCCGTCGTAGGTGGCCTGGCGAGGTACCTACCCGATACCAAATGATCCCTATGGGCTTAATTAGAGAGTACTCTCTAATTGATGGGCCGTCGCTCTAAGTACTCTTCCGATCAGATTCTTGACGCAGCTGCGTCTCTCCTGGCCGACGATGGTCCGCATGCGCTGAGTGTTGCTCGGATAGCGGGCCGACTGGGCGCCCCCAGTGGATCGATCTATCACCGCTTCGGCTCTCGTGACGTGCTGGTTGCGTCGTTATGGCTGCGGGCCGTCGAAGGCTTCCAGAACGCGCTTGATCGGGCGTTCGACGAGCCCGATCCGCATCTGGCTGCCCGGGCGTTCGCACGGCGGATCCTGGATTGGACCCGTACCGACACACAGTCGGCTCAGTTGTTGGTGCTGCATCGAAGCACAGACCTTGTCGACGGCGAGTGGCCCGCCGACCTCGTTGCACGAAATCGTGAGCAACTAGCGCGGGTCGAGCACATGACCGACGTTCTGGGCGACCGACTCGGCGCTACGAGCCTGGCCGAGCGGCGAAGAGTCGTCTTCGCTGTGATTGACATTCCATATGGAGCGGTTCGGTCGGCGCTTGCTCGCGGTGAGGCGCCGGGTCCGGAGCTCAATGAGATCGTCGATGACGCGGTAGTAGCGGTTCTCGATCCCCTGAAGATCCCAAAGGTCACCACATGAGGTTCTATTGGCCCCGTCGTGCCCCAGGGCTTCCGCCAGGTCAACGCCTGATGGGCGAAATGCCGCGTTTCTCGGACCGCCCGTGGGTTCCGCCACCGTGGCCCATACCCGAGCCCAAACTTGCCATCAGTGTCGAGGGCGTCCCAGTCGCCGACGTAGGTGTCAGTCAGTTCGGCGAACTCGATGTCCGCGACTTCAAGGCCGACTTCCACTGCGTAACCACCTGGTCGGTGACTGGCCTCACCTGGACGGGTGTGCCATTGCGCGAAGTGCTCGAATCGGTCGGTATCGACTCCCCACCCGCCACCTACCTCTTGGCCCAAGCCCACGATGGCGGACGCGGGCACTTCCTGGCCTCCGACACTTTTGGCGAAGACGTCATCGTTGCGACGCACCTCAACGGGAAACCACTCGGGGCTCGACATGGTGGCCCTCTGCGCCTGGTGGCGCCTCGCCTGTACGCATACAAGAGCGTCAAACACCTCGCTGCCATCGACTTCAGAGCAAACCCGCCTACCCGTCTCGGCAAGGCGCACCTCCGGGCGCGTGTAGGGCTCGAGGAACGCCACCCAAAAAGGCCCGGTCGGTTACTCAGGTTTCCCTATCGGCTGCTTGTTCCCCCGACCGCCTACCTCGCCGAGCGCTCCCTCACCAAGCAGCAGCCAGGAAGGCCGAAGCCCGCCAGGCAGCTTGTGTCACAAGCCGCTCCCGACGCCGGCTCCATAGTCACTTCGATCTACGACAGCCCCGACTATCTCGACCGGTTCGTCACAGACGTTGCCCCTGGCGCATTCGACAGCGTTGATGACGTGGCCACCGCGTGGTTCACCGGTCAGCCGACATGGCTTCGCGTCGCCAGCACCAACACGTTGACGGAGCGCGCCTTGGAGGACTCAATCACCGCTGGCGGCTACCGAACCGGAACCTCAGTCGGGGCCTGGAAGATCATCGACCGAAACGACGATGAGATTGTGTTCGGCGACGACATGGGATTCATGCAGTACCGATTCTCGCTTCGCCTTGACGCCAGCGCAACCCAGATCGAGGCTGCGACCGCTGTCAAGTACCTCTGGCCCAGAACAGGCCGCCTTTACTTTGCCCTCGTTCGCCCATTCCACACCCGGTTCGTCAAGGCCGGCCTCGCAAGAACATCCAAGCCAACACCTGCCAAGGCCACACCACCCGAAGCGATCCACAGATGAAGGTTCTCGGAGTCGCGTTCATCTTGGTCAGGTGTGTGGGAGCCCGACGAGTTTGCGCCCCTCATCGGTTTTGAGTGAGAAATCCGAGCCGTAGTGCTCGCGCGCCTCTGATGTCGTGAGCCATGCGATCGCCTCTGCCACCCACTCTGGCGAAATGTGGTCGGCCCACTCCATCTGACTAACCGGGTTGATTCCCGATCCCTTGATCGCAACCTGCATCTCGGTTGCGACCGTGCCCGGAGACAGGCCGACGACGTTGATGCCCTGATCTTGCCATTCGTTGTGGGCGTTCCGAGTCAGCGACAGAACTGCTGCTTTTGTGGCGCAGTAGTGGCTCCAACCTTCGAGTATGCCGCCTGCTGCGCCCGAGGACAGGTTGATGATCAACCCGCCACGGTCCTTCATTGCGGGGTATGCGGCGTGTAATCCGTAGTAGACGCCTTTGAGGTTCACGTCGACTACGTTGCCCCAAGCCTGCGGGTCGGAACACTCGATACGTGCGATCGGTTCGATCAGACCGGCGTTGTTGACAAGAATGTCAAGGGCACCGAAACGATCCTGCGCAACCGATACCGCATGCACGACGTCGCTGTAGTTACTGACGTCGCAGCGAACTGCGATTGCCGACGAACCGAGGTCCGTAGCAAGGCGTTCGATGTCTTCGGAGGATCTGGCTGCGAGCACGACGTTCGCGCCAAGGTCGACGAATCTTCGTACCGTCGACGCCCCTATGCCCCGACTCGCACCGGTCACCAACGCCGTTTGTCCAGCCAGGTCGATCGTCACGACCCAATGATAGCGGTCGGGCCCAACCGCGCAGTGCGGCCGAGTCGACGACGCTACTTCGAGGCAGTTGCAGCGAGTTCGCCGCCCGGCCTCAATAGTCGCCAGGTTTCTCGGACCCACACATCTGGGTCACACCAG
>CAZMUM010000015.1:44496-74766 GCA_964569385.1 uncultured Acidimicrobiales bacterium | reverse complement strand
GAGTGCGACAATGGCCTCATGATTGACGAGCTTGAGGATCCGCGTCGTCAGGAACCGGAGTTCATTCTTGGCGAGCGGGAGATGCTTGAACGGTGGCTTGAGTTCCACCGCACCACGCTGCTGCTGAAGTGTGAGGGCCTCGACGACGCGAGCCGTAAGCAACGGCCGGTTGCCACGTCGAAGTTGTCGTTGCACGGCTTGATTCGTCACATGGCCGAAGTCGAGCGGAACTGGTTCCGCCGTGTCCTTGCCGGTGATAGCGATGCCCCCTGGATCTACCCCGACTTCGAAGACAGTGAGCTGATGCCGCTGGACGACGCTAGTTGGGAGCACGACCTCGAAATCTGGCACGCCGAGTGTGCAGCCAGCGGCGAGGCGGCGGCGCTGCGAGGCCTCGACGACACCGGTCTTCGCCACGGTCAGCCCTGTTCGTTGCGGTGGATCTACATACACATGATCGAGGAGTACGCCCGCCACAACGGGCATGCCGATTTGCTCCGCGAAATGGTCGACGGCCATGTCGGCTGGTAACGAGGTCAGTCGGCGGCGGTGGCCTCGATCTCGATCATGAGGGTGGCGATGGCGAGCTGGGTTACTCCGAGCACGGTCATCGGAGGCGCGGCGTCGCTTGGTCCGAATCGGGCGCCAATCACGTCGAAGTTCTTCATCGCTTCATCCATATCTGTGGCGTAGATTCGTAGACTCGTAACGTTGGCGAGGCCCATGCTGGCGGCGCTCAGGACAGCTTCGAGGTTGTCGAGGACGAGCATCATCTGGCTCCGCATGTCGTCGGGGTGCTGTGGGTTGCCGTTGGCATCGACCGATGTCTGACCCGCACAGATCAACTGTCGGTTGGTTCCCTCGAGAATTTCGGCTTGGTTGTATCCGAAGTTCAGCGACCATGGCCACGGATTGACTGCTGTTCGCTTCATTGGTGGTATCTCCTCACCATGATGGTGAATGGGGCGAGTTAGTGCCTCGGGCGACCAGTGTCGGTCGTTCCGAACATCAAGGTAAGGGAGATCCATGACAGAAACTGTCAGTGATATCCCTAAGATGTGCGTGTGACGTACGTTGACCGCCACGACGAGCTGGTTCGGCTCTTGCGTCTGCGAGCCGACTGGCGCACTGATGATCTTGCCTCAGCGCTCGACGTGTCGGCACGGACCATCTTTCGAGATCTCGATCGGCTCCGCGATCGAGGCTTTGAGATATCGGCGATGTCGGGTCCTGGCGGTGGGGTGCATCTCGAACCCACTTCGGTGCTCGTAACTTCGCAGCTCGCGGGCGACGAAGTTGTTGCGCTGATCCTGTCGGTTTCGATAGCCCAGGCGCTGTCCGGGATGCCATTCGCATCGGGGGCCCAAGCTGCTCTCGTCAAGATCGAGGCCTCGTTGCCCTACGAACGAGCTCGTGAGCTTCAGGCTTTGATGATGCGAATCATGATTGGCAACCCAGCGCCGGTGTCGGTACGCCGCGAGGCAATAGTTAGCCCTCTATTGGCTCGTCTGTTTGAGACCGCGTTTAGCGAGGAACGTCTACTAGCGTTCAGCTACCGCGATCGCTACGGCAACGAGTCGCGCCGTGTAGTTGAGTCTCACGGTCTGCTGGTGCGAGCACCGATCTGGTACGTGATCGCCTGGGACACCGGGGTTGATGAGCTTCGTCTCTTTCGTGCCGACCGGATCCGCTCCCCTCATGTGCTTGCCCAAGAGTTCTTACCCCGCCCTCACGAACTCATAAGAGGCATGTGCCCAAACGCGCGCCCCGCGGTCACGGCGGGTTGAGTTGGCTCAACTCCGCCAGCTTCCAAGCATGGCCAAGTTACTGGGGTGCTGGTCCTGGGGCGAACAACCCAAGACCGAAGTGGCTGAGGTGACCGAGGGCGATCGGACCGGACACCTCCTCGGCGAACGTTAGCTCCAACCCAAATGCCTGGCGTGGTCGGTCGCGGTTCGACCTATTGCGTTTGTAGGAAAGTGCGTCGGTCTTCAACACGCGAACGTCGGACGGGGGTGGAAGGTGGCGCGACTCCAATTCTGTAGCCACGTTGTGCCTGATGAAGTCATGATCGAGATGTCGCGCATGTCGCGTGATTCCGAAGGGCGTGATGGTGTGCCATATGGTGCTCGGGCCGCATAGTTCGGGTGCGACGGCTTCGACTGGGCCGACTGACTCCACAGCGACCATTCGGATGTTGGTACTGCGGCCCTGGTTTCGCCACGGGCGTTCGATGTCGCTGGCGTAGAGAGATCGATTCTGAGCGACGGCGTTGAGACCACGGCTGGAAAGGCCGTCTGGAATCCACACGATCATGGTATCGATCGGCCCCTTCCGGCCGGTCTTGCTGTAAGCAAAGAAGTGAGCGTGACGGTGAGGCTTGGTCGAGGCGATCCCGTCTTTTCCTTTGCCGGCCAGTTGCCATTCGACGTCGTTGTGGCCGCCCTCGAACGCATTTAGGCAAGCTCGGCGCAGCGTGTCGGTCATCGACACCGCCTTGAATCTCGAGACGGGTTGTCCGGTAAGGGAGAACCGGACTGCGACGTTGCGTTGGCGACCTTCGGTTGCTGTGTTTTGGGTTGGCGAGGCGACGACCGGTGCTGCGGCGGGGACGGCGTAGTGGGTCAAATGGGTGCCGGGGGGTTGGCGGAATCGCCGCGTTCGCAGGGTGACCGCGCGGGCGGTCAGGGCGGCGATGCTCAACGGTTTGGTCAGTGTCAAGAGGGGTTGTGTCCCGGGTGATCCTGCACCTACCTCTGGGTTGGTCCAGGGCTGGTCGGAATGGCCTTCGTCGGTGCCCTTTAGCTTCACATCGACTAGCGAGTCGGCTCGCCCGAGGTACGCGATTCCATCGAGAATCGTTTCGAGGGCCTGCTGTTCCTCGGTGTTGAGGTCAGCTGGCCACTTTACGGTCAAGGTCGCTCCGCGCTCGGTGACCACGAACGCATCGAGCGTCTTGACCGTCGAGTTGTTTACGCCGGCACGATGGTCTGGCTCGGGGTAGTAGTGCCGGGTGTGAGCCATTCTGAACCGGGGGATCTGGTAGCTGGGCGGGTCGGCGAGCTTGTCAAGCAGGCTGTGAACGACCGCGTCTTCTAAGTCGGGGCAATGCCATTTCCAGGCTGCGTACATCGCCCGCAGCATCCGCCATGGCGCCGGGGGCCAGTCGGGCGCGCCTTCGTTAGCGTTTCGGTCCCAGGCCGTCGCGTGATAGCGGCCCCAGGGAAAGGTGAACTCGATCGTGGTTGTCACTACTTCTTAGGCTTCTTGCCGCGAGACCAGGCGACTTCGAGCGGCGTCGGGTCGATCTCGGAAGGAAGCAGTTTGATTCCGGTTCGAATGCGCGATTCGAGATCGGCGAGCGACGGCATCCCGAGGTCGTCAAGATCGTCGTTTGGAATGAGGTCGCACGCTGTTCGCAGTCGAAGGCCGTCTTCCACCAAGGACCGGATTTCCCAGAGAGCCGTTGCTTCGAGAAGATCGGTCATGGCCTCGCCAAGTCCGTAAGAGCGGAGTTGGCGAAGGTCGATAGCGAAACTGGCTACGATTTCGCGAGCGGTCCATTCGATGCGGTGAAACGGTACGGAACCGTATCCTTCGGCTGTACCGCCCGCTGATTGGTCGCCGAGGCTGTGGCGGACGTGGTCCTTCTTGACCCCGCCGCTGTCGGCCTGGCGGACGTCGAGAGCCTCGACGAATGCGGTCACTGCCCTGGCCACCTTGGGCTGACTTGGCCACAATTTGTCGGCGAAGAAGACTCCGTGGATTAGGCAGAATGGGTCGAGGCCCAGAATTGCCAGCGCTATGTCGCGCGATGGAACGGGTCGGTCGTCTTCTAACCCGAGTCGTTCCTTGATTAACTCGACCATGCCTTGTTCATTGAACGTTGAGTCCTTAATGAATGCCGAAGCGAGTCGGTGCGACTCCGTTCGGCTCGAGGTGAGATAGTCACCAGTTGTTGCATCGACGACCTGGATGTAGGGGAGGCCTTCAAAGAGTTCAATTGGGCTGTTCGTCGCGTCGTCCCAGGCCATGGCTTCGAGACGGTTGGCCATTGATTGCGCAGACTCGACGAGGAGGGCTTTCTCCCAGTCAGGGTCGCCGTCTTTGTTGGTAAAGGGCCGGTCGAACTCGGCCGAGCCTAGATCGGGAAAACCGGTGGGTTGGAAGCGGGTTCCGATAGCGGGTCTCATGTGGACCTCGAACATCCTGCGGTTCGTCATTTCAGATCTCCTTCTTGTGGTCCGAGTGGTTTGTTGTCTGATCGGTGTGGTAGGCGAGCGATCTTCTGAAGTAGCACTGCGATACTTTGGTCGCCAATTGGGATGACGCATGCCGCTGCTAGCCGGTGGCCATCGACAAGTTGGTCATCGTCGCCAGGGTTGGCTACGAGTAGATCGAGGCCAGCGATGCGATGCAGGCGGCGTGCCTCGGCTCCGACCGTTGCGATCTGGCCCGCGGCCAGCCGGCGGGGCCAACTTGGTGGAGCGATTGCACGATGGCCTTTGAAACTTCCGGTCCAAGGCCGCCGGGTGAACAGCGGGGCAAGGATGGCAAAGACTGACGAAGGCGCTGGCGGCAGTTCGGGATGCTCCAATTTGAGCGAGAAGCGTGATGATTCGCTCGACCATGAGCTCCAGTTGAGGAGAAACAAAGCGCCGACCAGGTCGCGAAGCTTGTCGTCATCGAGGTAGCCAAACGCAAACGCCTGGACTGAACGCCAATGGGCTGCGGCAGCTACTGCTCGTTCCTGAGGACTTGTCGGTAGACCAGTCGCCTGCGGTTCCGGCGCGCCTTGTCTGTTGCTGGCTGAGCTATCGACCTTCCCGCTGGGCGTTCGGGTTTCGGGCGGGTCGGTGCTCAGTGCAATGGCGCATTCGGCGAGAACTCGGGCTATCGGGCGCCCGTCGAGGCCAGCTACTTTGGCTGGGCGGTCGGGCTTGCGGTGGTTGAAGAATAGGTTGGCGATCCAGCCGCGAGGTTCTCGCGAGTTTGAACGCAACGAGGCCAGCGCCAGGGCGATTTCGAATTCTGATGATCCGTCGTCGAGGAGCCCGACCCAGTCGTTGGCTGGCAACCGGGTCTTGCCCGAGTATTCGCGTAGCTTGGCTGAACGGGCCGCGAGACGATCTACTCTTGCAGCACTGATGAGGACCCGTTGGTAGAGCTTCTTGTTGGCCGAGGACTCGGCGGCGGCGAATTGAGCGTCTTGGATCTGTCGAAGCCCAGAGGTAAGCGATGCTGGCGGGTTCTTAACTCGGCGAAGTCGATCGGTCCACGGGTCGAGTTGGGCGAGGACTTTCGCTCCGTCTACGGCCCCGACCGGGTAGAAACCCAATGGAACTGCGAATGTGGCGAGCCCGTTGCGTTCGAGAAAGGAGTGACGCTCGAATCCGTCGATGCCCTTGTCAACGCCCAGTGATGCGACGGCGCGCGCTACGTCTAGCCCTGAACTGGCTTGACGGCCGTTGTATTCGATTCGGCCTTCGTTGAGCAGTTGGGTGAGCTCGGGGAGCGAGGCAGGACGGCGCCAAAGTGGTGCCCAAAGTTCGCCTCGGGAACTTTCATCGCTCGTTGCAGTGGGATGGCCGGCGTGGGTTGCGTTGACAGTGAATGGGACAGATGCATTGGGGCTTGTGCTGGACAAACGGCGGGCAGCTCCGCTGGCAAAGAGCAGGGCGCCCTCGAGAAGGAGCACAAAATCCCACGGGTTGCCGATGGACCGAGCGGGGCCGAAAGGCACTGCGGCCGGGCCACCGGCTCCTGCCGGGTCGAATTGGCCAACTGGCAGCTCATCGAGTGCCACTGAGGTGTCTTCGACCAACGCGAAGCGAGCCAGTTCTGCAATCGAACTCTGTTTCGGCTTGCGTTCTTGGTTGCCTATGACCTCCAACAGTCGCTGCATGTAGTTGGAGCTGAAGTCGAAACGTCCATCGTTTCCGCCTGTGCCTAGCAATGGCGGAAATGCCCGATGTTCGCTAGTGAGCACTACAGCGGTGTCGAGCCAATCAAGGGCAGCATCGGGGAACTCGTTTCGGCAGAGCGCTACCTGGTGTTCTTTGTTGAGGCCGAACCAGTCGGATCTGGCCGTGAGCCTCCGGGCTGCGATGATGGCGTCCCGGTAGTTGGCGAACCTCGGGTCATCAGAATCGGCGATGGAGTTGAGCGCACCGAATGCCGTCTTGGAACTTTTGGGGTCTTTCTTGCCAAACCCGCTGCCGTTGTTCCAAGGCGATACCAACGGCGTGGGCACGTACTGGTCGACGAAGAACTCGACGAGTGTTTCGGTATCTGCGGTCGAGGTCAGATTGAACACTCCGCCGTTCCAGGCGCCTCGCGCGAGCGGATCGAGCTGCTCGCTCACCAATCTCAATATGCCAAGCGCCTTCAGATAGCGCCCGAGCGGTCGAGGCGACGTACCGGTCAAAGCAACTGTTGTCGTTGTCGTTGTCGCTGTCGGCGCATTCATGAGCTGACCTGCTCGCGGGTTCCCGGTGCCGTGTCGGCCTGGGTGGTTGTTGCGCTCTTGCTGGCTTTCCAGTCGGAGAGCCGCACGATGGCTTCGAGATAGCCGAGGCGGAACGGGCCGAGGTCGGCCCGATCGCGTAGTGCGGTTGTCTTGGCGACCCACGAGGAGGGTTGGTCTTCACTGCCTCCGAGTTGGGTTAGTTCGAGTGAGAGGACCGCGGGAGGGAGGTTTTTGACGATTGGGCCGAAGGAAGGAAGTTCGTCGCCATTGCGTATGCCGAGAATCATCCCTTCGTTCTCGTCTGGGCGTGATCGGATTGAGAGTCGGACCTTGCCGTGGTGCGACGCTACGAGATACAGAATGAGGTCGGGCTCGTCGAAGTCGTCGAGTAGTGGCGCCCAGTCACCTGCAAGTGCTAATGCTGATGCGAGTTCGTGGCGGAAGTGTTTTCGATCCGTGTCGACATACCGGCCTTTGCCAGAGCCGCCGGACTTTGCCAGCATGGCACTTTCGTCTGGCCGTTCCGCCTTCTCAACATCGTTAACAGCGCAGCTTCTTAGCATGCCTTGAAAGGCCTGATGTGACTTTCCGAGATCGTGGAAACGGGCGGCGGCAATCGCAGCTATGACCGCAGGCTTAGTGAGGCCGTCGGGTTTGAGTGTGTCGAAGAAACCCTGTGCTGCGGCATCAACGTCGTCGAGGTGTTGGCTGAGGTCGAGCCAGATGCGCCGCTTGGAGTCCGGGTCATCATCGGTCGAACGGTCGTCTTCGAGATCAGTTTTGGCGTCGCCTTCAGGCTCGACCGGGGCTTTCGATTGCGCGTTCCAACCAGCGTCGGGTGTGTAGCGGCCAAATGTGGTGTCGACGAGGAGGGCGTCGCCTGGGCGAAGGTCGGCACCGCGGCGCCGTTGCCATTCCTTGTCGGCGTATGACCATCGCCAGGCCACGAGCCCCTTCTTTTGGAGCAGCACCCGAACTTCACCAATGGGCGCAGGGCACCGTTCGTTTCGGCCTGGTCGTGGTTCCTCGGTTGAAGGCCCTATGTCGCCGAGGCGCCGCCATGAGACGGTGACGGTTAGTTCTTCGTTGTCGCGAATGAATCGACTGACGTCGATGTCGTTGCCTGAGAGATCTGGTTGGGTGTCGAACAACTGGATGAGGTCTCGGCGCCTAAGCACTGGCGTGATGGGTTCATCGACGACGACGCGGCAAGCGCCGAATTGCTCAGGACCGAGTGCCTGGCCTTCGAGTGATCGCAGCTGGGCGGTAGAGTTTTCGACGTCGCTGTCTTCATATGGCGGTGATTTGGGTGGTTCTGACCAAAGAAACTCTGCGCCGATGACTGCGCCAGTGCGGTTGCATCGCCCCGCGCGTTGCACGACCGATGGCCAGGGCGCGGCTTCGGTGAACAGTGTTGTGGCGTTGAGGTCTACTCCTGCCTCGATGACTTGGGTTGACACGACGATCAGGCCGGGACCGTCTGGTTTGACTTCGGCGAGTGCGATAGCGATCTGAGCAGCCCGATCGTTGGGGCGAAACCGCGAATGAAGCAGCACTAGTCCTGCGTCTGGATTCAGCTTGGCGATCTCGTCGTGAAGCTTGCGAGCGCGGTCCACGGTGTTGAGCACGGAGATCGAGAGTGTGCCTGGCCGATGGCTTTGGAGAATGTGAGGCGCTAACGAGCGTTCGTATTTCTTTGGGTCAGCGATGTGAACTTCGGTGATGGTTTTTAGGCCGTTCAGCCGTCTGCTCAGTTCAGGATCGGTTCGATCGGCGTCGGAGAGTTCGACCCGATCGGTGATGTGGCGAGCGTCGATGGTGCGAAGGCGATCCACGGGAATCGTGGCCGACATCCAGGTCGACGAGCATGGGGCGGCGGTGCCAAGGGCCGATCTAAGTCCGTGAAGCTGGCGAGAGGTAGCGAGTGCTTGGCCCATGAGTTGAACCTCGTCGAACACGTAGTGGCAGTCGGCGTTGAACAGGCCGAAGTCGATGGGCCATACAGAACGACCCTCTCCGTATCCTCGGTTTAGGGCCCGCGACAGGATCATGTCGAGGGTTCCAACAATAATTGTGTCCTGTTCGGGGTATAGCCGCCAAGCGGACCGTCGGGGCTCGCCTCCCAGGAGGGTCTCTAACACGAGGTCGTCTCCGCCGACGGTCCGGTCGGTTTCGTATTGGACTATGTGGATATCGAGGCTTTCAAGCCAGCCTTTGATGACAGCCGAGGTCTGTTCGACGAGAACTCGCATCGGGAGCACGAATATGAGCCTGCGAGGTGTTGTCTCGCGCACGGTCGCGTCGTGGTGGAATCGTCGTCGGTACAGCCAAGGTAGTACTGCCGCCATTGTCTTGCCTGCACCTGTTGGCACGTCAATTAGCTCGGGAAACCCGTTCTCGGCGATCAGGCGCTGGTAGCCGTAAGGCCGCGAAGTGCCATTGGTTGCCTTCTTCACCAATTCTTCAAACGATTCCATGCCGCAGTTCCACCTCCGTTGTGTTTGTTACAACCACCATATGTCATGGCTGTGACAGTGTGCTGGGGATCACGAAACCGGAGGTCGGATCTGGCGTTCATTTGTGGCTGATCGAAACATTGGTCATCTCCACGTCGCCTAACGGGCATATGTGGAACGTCACTCGTAGCGGAGGGTTGTCCAGGTGCGTGGTGAGGAATATATTTCGATCTTTCCTCTGGACAGCTGGATATGCGAGATCGAGCTGGGCCACCCTCGGCCCACACAGCCGTTCGTCGAGTTGGGCGCGACATTGGTCGTCGAACGACCGCCAAGAGAGCGAAAGACCGTCGAAGCTGCTTTGAAAACTGTTCGACTGTGCTAGGGAGCGACGGTGGGGTTTCGGTACCTTCATCTCGCCCTCTCCTATCATGAGCCAATCCACAAGCTTTTAAACTAACTACAATCGAAGCTAGTATGCGTGGAGGGTACCTGTCGCGGCCTCATTGTGGCGATTGGAGTTACTTTGCGCCGCGGCGTTCAGCGCCGATTTCCGCGGCGGGTGCCCACCCTCACTTTCGGGTCGATCCTGCCGATAGAGGTAAATGGTGGCCGAACCCGACACTTCGTGGGAGCAGCCAGCGCTGGTCCCAGCCCGAATGGTGAACGAGTTTGCGTATTGTCCGCGCTTGTTCTTTCTGGAATGGGTGCAGGGCCGATTCAGCGACAACGACGACACGGTCGAGGGCCGCTGGGTCCACCGGGTGGTCGACCGGGCCCCGGACGGCGAACCAGATCCAGGCGACGACGAACCGAGTATTGCCAAGTCGCTGATGTTGTCGTCGGAGGCACTTGGGTTGATCTGCAAGGTTGACCTCGTCGAGTTCGATGGCCAGCGCGCGGTCCCGGTTGAGTACAAACGTGGAAAAGTGCCCGACAATGCCGAACGATCATGGGAGCCGGAGCGGGTTCAGGTTTGTATCCAGGGACTGCTACTGCGCGAGGCCGGCTACGTCTGTGACTCTGGAGTGTTGTACTTCGCGGGATCACGCACCCGCGTTGAGGTTGCATTAGATGAGGTGTTG
The DNA here is from genome assembly GCA_964569385.1 of uncultured Acidimicrobiales bacterium. GTDB lineage: Bacteria > Actinomycetota > Acidimicrobiia > Acidimicrobiales > Poriferisodalaceae > JAADHX01. Next base: position 64,756 of record CAZMUM010000015.1, on the reverse strand, counting down.
GTAGCCCGAACTCTGGAGTTGGTGAAGGAGCTCAGGGTCGTTGCTGGCACCGATCAGGCCCCTGCCCCGCTTGATGACAGCCCGAAGTGCCCCCGCTGCTCGCTTGTTGGACTTTGTCTGCCTGACGAGACCAATCTCTTGGCCGGACGAACCAAACGCCCGCCTCGCAGGCTTCTGCCCTCCGATAGCAATGGGCGTCCGCTCTACGTGTCGGAACCCGGTGCAAAGGTCGGAAAGTCGAAGGGCCGCATCGAGGTCGTTAAGGACGGTGAGCGGCTGGCCTCAGTCCGCCCCGTCGAGATTTCCCAAATCTGCGTGTTCGGCAACGTCCAGCTGTCGACTCAGCTCATCAATGCGATGCTTCGGGAAGGAATTCCTATCTCTTGGTTCAGCTACGGCGGCTGGTTCAACGGAATGGCCACTCAGCCGATGGGCACGCACGTGGAGCTGAGAATGCGACAAGTTGCTCGTGCGGCCACAGGTCGGGCCGATATTGCTCGTGAGGTTGTGCGAGCCAAGATCGCTAACAGTCGAACGCTTCTTATGCGTAACGCAGAAGTCCGACCGGAGAAGGCTATTGGTTCGTTGTCGGCGCTGGCGAAGTCGGCGACCGAAGCCACATCCACCGAGTCACTGCTCGGCATTGAGGGAACTGCAGCAAGGTTGTACTTCGGCGTGTTTTCCGAGATGCTCCGCAACGTCGACACGCTGTCTGGCTCGACGTTCGCCTTCGAAAAGCGCAATCGAAGGCCACCGACCGACGCAATCAATTGCCTGCTGTCGTTCTGCTACTCGTTGCTAGTGAAGGATCTCACAGCGACGCTGCACACGGTTGGTCTTGACCCGTACCTTGGCTTCTATCATCGCCCTCGTTTCGGTAGGCCAGCGCTGGCGCTCGACTTGTGTGAAGAGTTCCGCCCGATTGTGGCCGATTCGATTGTGCTTCGCTTGGTCAACAATGGTGAAGTCTCTGCCGGGAGCTTTGTAGAACGAGCTGGGGCGGTTTCATTGACCGCTGCGGGCCGCAAGGCCGTTCTGGCCGCGCACGAGCGCCGCCTCGCCCAAGAGATACAGCATCCAATCTTTGGCTACACGGTGAGCTATCGCAGGATCATGGAGGTCCAGGCGAGACTTCTAGGAGCGCATCTGTTGGGTGAGATCGACTCCTACACCGGGTTTGTTACGAGGTAACTGGTTGTGCGCACTCGGTACCTCGTGGGTTATGACATCCGCAATCCGAATCGTCTTCGTAGGACCCATGAAACGGTGAAGTCTTACGGCTACAGCCTCCAGTACTCGGTGTTTCTTTGCGACCTTACGAAGTCGGAGAAAATCGGGATGAAGGAGGCGCTTCGTGAGATAATCAACTCCAATGTCGACAGCATCGTCATCATCGACCTGGGGCCGGCGCGGGCGCGCGGAACCGAGTGTTTCGAATTCATGGGCACCCGCGAGGCCCTGCCACGCGATGGCGAAGCGACCATTGTGTAATATCTGCGAGCGCTCTGGTGCCTAGATATTTGCCGGTAGCACTCGGTGCCCGTGGCCTATGGGTACAACGCCCTTTGACAACTGAATCAAAGTCGCCACCTACATCAGTTTCCGCTCGCGCTCGCAGAGCGCTACGTTTCCCCAGGTCAAGGGCCCTAAAAAGCCCGAGCCCTTCCTCAGCCCCTCGGGGCTGAGCCTCATTGCGGCCTGCTGTTGATCGGCGCATCCCGACTGAGGGGACCTGCTTCCTCAGCCCCTCGGGGCTGAGCCTCATTGCGGCGGGGTTCGGTGCTTCGTCTGCCTGCTGGCGTGCCAGCTTCCTCAGCCCCTCGGGGCTGAGCCTCATTGCGGCACCGCGGGGATGCCGTGTTGGCGGCACCAGTCGGCGTCTTCCTCAGCCCCTCGGGGCTGAGCCTCATTGCGGCGCGCCACACGTAGGTGTGCAAATAGATGTTGTTTGCGTCTTCCTCAGCCCCTCGGGGCTGAGCCTCATTGCGGCGCAGCGCCGTATGCCTTCGTGCATACACATGCCGCCGTCTTCCTCAGCCCCTCGGGGCTGAGCCTCATTGCGGCATTGCAGGCGAGTTCGGCCCTGAGCTCGTGCAGCTCGGCTTCCTCAGCCCCTCGGGGCTGAGCCTCATTGCGGCCAGCAAGACTCGGTAAATCTTGGGGTTCATCTCGGACTTCCTCAGCCCCTCGGGGCTGAGCCTCATTGCGGCTGGTCGATCCAAATGGAAGTCGGTGGCGGTCTCGGTACTTCCTCAGCCCCTCGGGGCTGAGCCTCATTGCGGCTTGAGTGAGGCGGAATGGAAGGTGGTGCAAGAGGTGCCTTCCTCAGCCCCTCGGGGCTGAGCCTCATTGCGGCTGGTTGGCCGTCGTCGGCCTGCCTCCACGGGCTATGGCCACTTCCTCAGCCCCTCGGGGCTGAGCCTCATTGCGGCGCTCGTGATCGGGTTGGCGAGATTGCCGCCTGGTTGGGCCTTCCACAGCCCCTCGGGGCTGAGCCTCATTGCGGCGTGTCGATCACTTCAGTACCCAACGCATCCTTGCACCTTCCTCAGCCCCTCGGGGCTGAGCCTCATTGCGGCACCCCAGATGAGTACGAAGGACTCTTTGGAACCATCGCTTCCTCAGCCCCTCGGGGCTGAGCCTCATTGCGGCCAGCACTTGGCACGCCCGCCCGAATATCCCCTCGCCTTCCTCAGCCCCTCGGGGCTGAGCCTCATTGCGGCAGTGATGGCTCAATGTCGGTCGGGATTAGATACCCGCTTCCTCAGCCCCTCGGGGCTGAGCCTCATTGCGGCCATGTGAACGTCATCCCAGCGGTGGGCGACATGTCCGGGCTTCCTCAGCCCCTCGGGGCTGAGCCTCATTGCGGCGGCGAAGCCGCCGACAGCAACAGCAACAAGATCAAGAACTTCCTCAGCCCCTCGGGGCTGAGCCTCATTGCGGCCCAGTTCATGTCGGCGAGGCGGGCCATGGCTTGGTCGTCTTCCTCAGCCCCTCGGGGCTGAGCCTCATTGCGGCTTCGGAAACGTAGATCGTTTCACACCCAGCAACAGCTTCCTCAGCCCCTCGGGGCTGAGCCTCATTGCGGCCAACGGGCAGGGTTGCACACTGCTGCCCAAGTCGAGCTCTTCCTCAGCCCCTCGGGGCTGAGCCTCATTGCGGCCAGCAGATGTCGTAGAACCGACACCTCTTATATTCGCCACTTCCTCAGCCCCTCGGGGCTGAGCCTCATTGCGGCAAGCCTTCCTCGGCTGCCCAGCCCTCAACGGCCTCAACGGCTTCCTCAGCCCCTCGGGGCTGAGCCTCATTGCGGCGTCAGTAACGAGCCCCGGCCAACCGGGTGGGGCGAGGGACTTCCTCAGCCCCTCGGGGCTGAGCCTCATTGCGGCGTGGACCGCTCGAGCTCCGTTAACTGCCCGGCACCGAGGGCTTCCTCAGCCCCTCGGGGCTGAGCCTCATTGCGGCGAGGGTCAGCTGGTCGCCTACATCTCCTGGTGTGGTGTCCTTCCTCAGCCCCTCGGGGCTGAGCCTCATTGCGGCGACGTGATCCTCACCGACCCGCCCTACTCCTCGGGGGGCCTTCCTCAGCCCCTCGGGGCTGAGCCTCATTGCGGCACGAGCACGGTGTGAACCTTGATTTTGTTGCCCGTCCATCTTCCTCAGCCCCTCGGGGCTGAGCCTCATTGCGGCATCGGTATAGGCCACCATCGGCACGTACGGATTTCGGACCTTCCTCAGCCCCTCGGGGCTGAGCCTCATTGCGGCACGCCGACGAGGCTCGGCATGTCTACGCCGAGCTGCGGATCTTCCTCAGCCCCTCGGGGCTGAGCCTCATTGCGGCACTGCCCGTAACGAGAGCATGGGCGTTAGGCGTGTACTTCCTCAGCCCCTCGGGGCTGAGCCTCATTGCGGCGATAATGCAGGTGGTCATCGAGGCCCGCACTACCGCCGACCTTCCTCAGCCCCTCGGGGCTGAGCCTCATTGCGGCAACTGTGGTATTCAGTGATACCGATTCTGCCACGGAACTTCCTCAGCCCCTCGGGGCTGAGCCTCATTGCGGCGTGTGCATTGCGGCTAGTTCTCGCTTGACCGACTCTCTTCCTCAGCCCCTCGGGGCTGAGCCTCATTGCGGCAAGGACTCGAGGTCGAGGTTGCGGTTGGCTCCGGCTCCTTCCTCAGCCCCTCGGGGCTGAGCCTCATTGCGGCGACACCACCGCAACAATGGCGGTGATGAGCGGGGCGCTTCCTCAGCCCTTCGGGGCTGAGCCTCACTGCGGCCAATCGGAATCGAAATCTCTAGTCGACTAGAGATCCGAACTTCCTCAGCCCTTCGGGTCTGAGTCTCACGGTCTGCTGGTGCGAGCACCGATCTGGTACGTGATCGCCTGGGACACCGGGGTTGATGAGCTTCGTCTCTTTCGTGCCGACCGGATCCGCTCCCCTCATGTGCTTGCCCAAGAGTTCTTACCCCGCCCTCACGAACTCATAAGAGGCATGTGCCCAAACGCGCGCCCCGCGGTCACGGCGGGTTGAGTTGCCTCAACTACGACCCAGTTCCGGGTGATCGACTCAGCTGAACCCCGAGATGGACTTCGACGCAGTTCGCGCCCCATCTGGCTGCGGGTGTGGTCCCAATAGAAGTCGAGTCGATCAATGACACGTCACCGCTCTGGCCCGGCTCAGTCAGGTTCTCACGAAACGCACGATCCATTAGGCTTGCCGCGATGGCGTTAGCTCCCAACCGACCGAGCAAACCCCTCGGGGTCGAACGGTGCAGCCACATACATCGCCATCACATCGGAAAATGCCTCGACTGGAGCCTCGAACTCGGTCCGCATCAAGAGTGCGCGGCTACCGAGCTCCGCAAATGCCGAACCTTCCTCTCGCAGCCGGGTCGAGAAGTCTACGCCGGTGAGACTCATCGATTCGTGAGTGGGAATCGCGTCCAGAACAGCGACGATGGCAGGCACCGGAACAACTGATCCCGGGAAGGTTGCATCGACTCGCTGCCAATATCCCGGCTGTGGCGTCTCTCCTGCAATTACGTCGGAGAAGTCGTAGTCATCGTAGGCGCCGGCGCCGAGCAGCGTAAGCCCGCCATCACCGAAGGGTGTGGTTAGCGGCAGTGGCGTGTCGGCTCGGAAGTAGAGCTGTGCGGTCCATAGACCACCTTCCTGTGCCGGCGAGGGTCGAGCTGGTCGATGTTGGTCTTACCGATCCTGACGCTGCGGTGGTTCGTGAGGAATGGGCGCCTGGAATTTCGTCGCTCACAGTCTTGGCTGGCGACCAGATACTCGAAGTGTCGTGGCCCATGGAGGTCACAGGTGTTCGTGCGATCGCCGTTGCGTCGGCCCAGGTGTGGGCGGCGGCCCAGACTGACGAGACTTCGCCATCCGAGGCATCGGAGTCGGCCGCTGAGGGTACGCCTTTGGCAGACCTGCCGTCCGGCGGTTCTCCGGAGTTCGACGCTCTGAGGGACGGTTGCGCGGCCGGCGACCCCGACGCTTGCGACTTCTTGTTTCTTGCGGCTCCGTCAGGTTCGGACTACGGGGACTTCGGCCTAACCTGCGGCAACCGCGGAGCATCTGATTGTCAGGGCCTACTCGGCGCCGAAAACGGGTCGTTCGATTTGGCGACGGCGGCTCCCGACGGCGACCCGACACTGATGCTGCTGTGGGACGAATGTGCTTCTGGCGACGGCCAGGCGTGCAGCGATCTCTACTTCGACTCGCCGGTCGGGAGCGTGTATGAGTACTACGGCGCCAGCTGCGGAGGCCAGGTGTTGTGGCTCGACTGCGATGGCTAGCGACGAGGGGCCCGGGGTGGTGAAGCTTCGGGCCTGGCGAAGCTAGAGAATTCAGAACCTGGGAGATCTTGACCAAGCAGAAGCGCTCGGGTCAGGCTCAATTTGTGATGGCCCGAATCGCCATATCGACCATGGTCGCAAGCTCGTCTGAAGTGATGTCGGTGTTGTCGACGATTCGTTTCGATACGAAGGGGCCCTGGATGATGTGCATGGCCATCTCGATGTTGACGGTTGGGCGAAGTTCGCCCCTAGAGATCGCTCGCTGCAACGCGATCACTGTTGGTCCTCGCGGTTGCACTCGCAATTGACGGAAGAGCTCGGCGTGGTCCGGGTCCGCGATCCCGCGGGCCATCATCCACACGAACAGTTCCCGAACCAAAGGGGAGCGGGCCTGGTCGACATAACGACGCTGAATCTCGATCAGGTCGTCTCGCAGCGAGCCGGTGTCGTATGGGGGCGACGCTTCGACACCTTGGGCCACGGCCGCAAAAATCAACTCGGCGAGCCCCCCGTAGTGGCGATAGATCGTGGTCTTGGCCACACCCGACCGACTGGCTACTTCTTCGATGGTGCAGGCGTCAACGCCATGTTCGATGATGATCTCTTTGGTCGAGTCGAGCATCTTGACTCGAGCGGACGCACTTCTCGGTCGGGCCATATCAAGACGCATTGTAGCGACAAAAAGCTACCAGAAGTAACTTGACGGAGGCCTGAGGGGTAATTACGCTACGATGCGTAGCCTAATGAAAGCACCTAGATGAACCCTCTTTCTGACCCTTCCTATGTGGATCACCCAGTTGGCATTCGACTGAAACTGTCGGCTCTGTGGGCCTCGACGCTTTTCGTCTTTGCCTACGTCGACCTGTTCTCGCTCTATCGACCAGATTTTCGTGCCGATATCGAGGCCGGCAAGATCGCGGGGTTCGATATAGATCAAGGATTCCTATTCATCGTGACCCTTTACGTCGCCATCCCGAGCCTGATGGTGTTCGCAACGCTGGTGCTTCGCCCGGGTCTCAATCGAATTTTGAGCATCGTTCTGAGCGGCTTCTACGGGGTCACGATTCTCGGCAGTGCGATAGGCGAATGGAACTACTTCATCTTCGGCAGCGTGATCGAGGTCGTCTTGTTGGCACTAATTGGCTACTACGCGTGGACATGGCCTAAGGCCCAACCTGATCGTTGAGGGGCTGGTTTTGCTGGGCTGATGGATTCGGCGGGCGGTGTGAGCTGATCGTGGTGAGGCACTTGGCGATGGTCTGGTCGCCTTCTGACGAAGTTCGAGTGGCAGCCAGGATCGTTCTACTCGTTCCAGGGAGTTCTTTGACCCAAAGGCCGAGTGAGTGGTGTGCCGCGATGGCTGAGCGAGGAAGGATGGCTACGCCAAGGCCCGAAGCGACAATGTCGAGTTGAAGACCAAAGTCTTCGATATCTGCGACGATGTCGGGAGCGAAGCCGGCACGGCGACATATGTCGCGCACTCCGTGTCCGCACACGGTCTTTGGGTTTGAGATTATCCAGCGTTCGGTTGCGGCTTCGTCGAGATTGTGGATCTCTGCCGACGATACGAGTGCGAGTGGTTCGGTGAATACCTCGTGATAGGTGAAATCGGGCTGTCTTGGCGCCCTGACAACGTATTGCTGCAACAGAAGCAGATCGAGCGACCCGAGTCTGAGGTCCTGTTGCCCTTGAGCGTCTTCGACGGTGATCAGTTTCACGTCGACTCCGAGCTCCTGGAGTTGGCCAAGGACTGGCGCCACAGCAATACTCAAACCGCTGGGGAATCCCCCGAGGGCGATGGCGCGCCGCTGTCCGAGAACGTTTGCGGCATTGATGCTGAATGCTTCAACAGCAGCTTGAAGCTTAAGAGCCTGTTGGTGGAGCTGTTGGCCCGTTGCGTTGACCTTGATGCTGTTCCCGAGCCGTTCGAACAGCTCCACACCCAGCCGGTTCTCGAGCCCTGATAGTCGTTGCGAGATCGCCGAAGGTGTATAGCCGAGTGATTCTGCGGCCTCGCGAATCGACTCTCGTTCTGCCACTTCTACGAATGCCTGGATACCTGCCAGAGTGAAGTCCATTAGTAAAGCTTAGGCTCATGGATCATTAGAAGTTGGTTGGCTTATGTTAGCCAAGTTCCTACATTCAGAGGATGACTACTAGCTCCTTGCAACGATTCACCGCTTTCTCCGATGACCCGGACGGAGGCAACCCCGCCGGGGTCTGGATCGGCGGCTCGATACCGACCGATGATGCGATGCAGGCCATGGCTGTCGATGTCGGCTACTCCGAAACGGTCTTCGCGGCCAGTGTTGGTGGCGACGAGTTCGGCGTCCGCTATTTCAGTCCCGAGCGTGAAATCGCCTTCTGCGGACACGCCACAATTGCGCTTGGAGCACGGCTAAAGGCCGATGTTGGCACTGGCCGATACATCCTCCATACGGCTGCGGGCGTGGTCCCAATCGAAGTAGAGGATCGGGAGGGCCTTGCGTTTGCGACGCTGACCTCGGTCGAACCCACAACCGAAGATGCATCGGCCACGCTAGTGGACAGCGTTCTCGACACGTTGACCTGGTCAAGGGAAGATATCGAACCAGAAATGGCACCAGCGATTGCGGCGGCAGGCGCCAGACACCTGCTGCTGCCGGTAGTTTCGCGAGAGCGCCTTGCTGTCGTCGACTACTCGTTCGACGAGCTTCGGGGTCTGATGCTCGCCAACGACCTCACAACTGTCGATCTGTTCTGGCGGGAGTCCCCGGGCGTCATCCACTCCCGGAATTTGTTCCCAGTAGGTGGGGTCGTGGAAGACCCAGCCACGGGCGCCGCAGCCGCCGCGCTGGCCGGGCACCTTCGGTCAATCGGAGCGATCAGCACTCCAGCCGAATTCGTCATTCATCAGGGCGACGATATGGGACGACCAAGTCTTCTCATGGTTACTGTTCCGCGTAACGGCGGAATCGAGGTCTCCGGTACTGCAATTGCCATCGACCTCGTCGAGTCGCCGCCGATGCTCTGATCGCCAGACACGCTGGCGCTATCATCGTCATGTTCTTGGGTCCTTCCAGTCAGCCCGACGGCGAACGTAATCAACCAGCACTGAGGAACCAATGGGATTCAAACTGGCAAATATCGATGGCCGCGCTGCCCTCGTGGACGGGCTCGATTACTACGACATCGAGTCGATCTCTGGGGGCACCATGTCGCCCGATCCGATGGCTGCCTTGACGGCCAAGGATCGGCTGCATGAACTTGCCGCGGGCTTGTCGGCCAAGGCTCCGACAGGATCGACAGCCGACGTTCGTTTCGGTGCGCCAGTTCCTGTGCCCCGAAACTGCTACGGCATAGGGCTCAACTACCGCTCCCACGTCGAAGAATCCGGCATGGATCTGCCCGAGGTACCGCTGGTCTTCACCAAGTTCCCGAGCTGCATTGTTGGGCCCACCGACGACGTCGAACTGAGGAGCGAGTCGGCCGACTACGAAGCGGAACTCGTCGTGGTGATTGGCTCTGGCGGCCGCGATATCGCTGCCGACGCGGTGTGGGATCACATACTTGGCGTAACAGTTGGCCAAGACATCTCGGACCGGGTGCTCCAGTTTGCGGCGAAGCCTCCGCACTTCGACCTAGGGAAATCACGCGATACCTATGGTCCCATTGGGCCGGTTGTGGTGTCGCCCGACTTGCTCGACAACCCGGATGGCCTGCCGGTCACCTGCGATATCAACGGTGAGCGCCGACAAGACGGAAATACCTCGGATCTGATCTTCGACGTTGGGGCCATTGTCGAGTACCTATCTGCGATCACAACCCTCGCTGCTGGCGACATCATCTTCACGGGCACTCCCGATGGGGTTGGAGCGACACAAGGCAAGTTTCTTCGGCCAGGCGATGTCATCACTACCGCCATCGAAGGCGTCGGAACCTTGGTGAATCGGTGCCGCTGATGCTGTCGGTCTACGTGTTCGACGTTGAGTGGTGCTCGTAGCCGGCTTGTAGTTCGTTACGCAGCCATGTTCCGTACTCGACTGGCTCAATCGTGGTTGGTGTGGAATCGTCGGTGCAACTTGGTAATGGCTTGACCACCGTGTCGACGTTTGGATCGAAGAAGAACGGGCACGAGTATCTTTCGCGACCCGATCGGTTGATCACTCGATGAGGTGTGGCAAGAAGGCGTCCGTTGCTCCAGCGGCGCAGCATCTCGCCGGTGTTCATCACGAACGCGCCATCACGGTGGGGTACATCGATCCATTCGCCTTCGACGGTCTGAACCTGGAGCCCACCCACGTCGTCTTGAGCGAGGATGGTGATGGCGCCAAAGTCGACGTGTGGAGCCGATCCGTACAGCTCTTTGTCGGTTCCGGTGGCGGGTGGGTAATGGAGCAGCCGCAACCACGTCGTTGGTGACTCGAAGGCTCTGGCAACGTCGCCGCCCTCGTCTCCTAGCACCCGGGCAAACATGTCTATTACGCGAATGGCTAGATCGACCATCGCATTGTTGTACTCCTCGAGGACCTCACGAAATCCATCGAGCTCTGGCCATTGATTCGGCCCGGCGAGATACGCGCCACGCTGTACCTCGGCGTCTTGTGAACCGGCTTCGCGCATCATGATGAACGATGCGCTCTGGTTAGGTTTCGTGACATGAGCGAGGTCGGAATTGCGGTCGGTAGACGTGCCGATAGGGATGTAGCCACGATGGATTTGGTTCAACTCGATAGCGAGCTTCTGGGCCATGGGCATGTTGTGGAATCGACGAGACGCTTCGAAGACGCGGCCGATGAGGTCCTCGGATATCCCGTGGCCGACGAGGTAGGCGAACCCGACGTTGCTGTACGCAGCAAGAAGGTCAGAACGGACAGAATTCGGACCGGCCGGGTCGGCTAGATCGACGACCGGGACGCAAACGTGCTCGCTCACAACCTTCAGAATACAACGGCGTGATGCGTCGCGAGGCAAAGGCGTCGACGTGACCGATGCCGTGGCTGCGGCTAGGAGTCCCGGCCCGGTTATAGTCGACCCCGTTGTCTCTGCGATCGACCGAGGTCTCATGTCTGATCATTCTCTAACTGCTGCCCAGGTGGCGGATTTCAAACGCGACGGTTATGTCGTGGCCAGGGGTTTCTTCGACCAAGAGCAGATGGACCACCTGCACAGAATTGCCAAAGGAGGCTTCGACATAGAGAACTCCTACGCGGCTATAGATCCCGAGGGCAAGTCCAGCAGGCTGCTGCTCAGAAACGATCTACCCGAAGATATTTACTCGGCCTTTGTGCGTAGCGAACGAATGGTCGATTCGGTCGAACTGCTCCTGGGCGACGAGGCATATCACTTTCATCACAAGCTGATGTTGAAAGAACCGCGGGTTGGTGGTGCTTGGCCGTGGCATCAGGACTACGGCTACTGGTACGACAAGAATTCGTGCCTGTTCCCCACCATGTTGAGCGCGATGATTGCTGTCGACAAAGCCAGCATCGACAACGGGTGCCTCCAGGTTCTGAAAGGCTCCCACCTATGTGGACGCCTCGACCACGTTCCCGCCGGAGGCCAACTTGGGGCAGACCCAGAACGGGTCGACCACCTCAAGGACCGGTTGGAACTTGTGAACCTCGAGCTCGATCCTGGCGACACGGCCTTCTTCGACTGCAACTTGTTGCATGCGTCTCAGGCCAACACCAGCGAACGCGCCCGCTGGACTCTAATTTGTTGTTTCAACGCGAGATCAAACGATCCTTTTGACGATCGCGGCGAACACCCGGGCTACAGCTACCTCGAACGTTGGCCCGACTCTCGAATCGCTGAACTTGGGGCCGCTCAATGGTCGGCCATGTCTGGTGAGAAGGTCTGAGTCTCCTCATGCTTCTACAAGGCATCGACCACGTCGCCACTATCACCAATGACGGCGACCAGCTCAAGCAGTTCTACGTCGACGTGTTCGATGCGGCCATCGAAAGCGATGGTCCCGAATATCCGGGCGGCCCCCGCATGATCATCATCAACCTCGTCGAGGGCTCCGAGCTGAACGTGTTTGAGATACAAGACAACACCCAAGCCGACCAGCAGACGCCCATGTTCGGTCGCGGCCGAATCGACCACATCGGGTTTCACGCCGCCGACCTTGAAGCGTTCGCCGAGATACGCGACCGTCTCATCGAAGCGGGCGCGGCAGACCGTGTCGTCACCGAATTTGGTCGAAAGCTCAGCATCTTCTTTCGAGATCCAGACCAGATGGAAGGTGAAGTTCTCGTGGCCAACCCCGACGCCGACCTCGACAATCTCCGTTTCGGAACACCCTCGCCTCGTTTCACATAACGCGATCGCCCCGGCTAGCCGGACATTCGATCGGGTTCCTGAAATGATGCAACTATTTAGCATATTTTAGTGCTACTAGTCGCTACGACATCGAGTGCTCAGGAAGGCCGAACGCGTCGTCCTGGTCGTATTCGGCGAAGAGTCCCACTTCAGAACTTCACCATCGGCATCGGCCGCAATGGGCTCTCGCGTAGACCACGCCCGAACGCTTTGGCCAGCATGCGGCGGAACCCCTTGTACGGGTATTCATCCACGAGTTTGCGGTGCTCGGAGCGGCCGACCCCTGGAGCACCTACGAGTGGCGAGTAGACATCGGCCATGTCGGCCCGCCTGAAGGCCTCAACCAGTGGGTGAGGATGTCGGGCCTTGCGAACTCGATGGTGTTCGTCGATCAGTGCTGTCACCAGCTCGGCATGTTCTTGTTCGTCTGGGCCTAACTCTTCGATGGCTCGTTCAACGGAAGCGGGGAGATAGTCCCAGGTCTGGTCGAACCAGATCGAAGCGTCGTGGAAGAAAGCGGCTACGCCAAGGGGACGGACAAGTTGTGGTTCAACCTCAACCTGGAGGCTCACCAAACCGAGAACGCGGTGCACGTGGTGTCGATAGGGGGTCAGATCTCGTCCGAAGATCGACTCGTGCTGCTCGAACAATTCGTTGGCGGCGGTGTGTGCTGAATCATCGATCTCGTCTGACATATCTGTGTCTCCCGACAGGGCATCTGGTTGCAATCTGAGTCTTGTCGTTGTGTGGTGGTGAGGCCAGTGTCGCGAACGACCATTATCATGCAGAATGCGTCAGAAGGTCGTGGTACTCGTTTCGACGATTGCTCGGGACTACTCCAACCGAGTACCGGCGAGCATTCCAGTCGATTGGTGCTCAATGCCGCGCGCAATCGGTGCTGATAACGCGCTTGCAGGTCTTCTCAGACTCCAATCACGGCCATACCCAACGAACGAGCGGCCTGGGCTTGGTGAATATCGAATGTGAGCAGAACTGTCTCGGTACCGGCCCGGTGGGCTGCCGCTATGTGCAGAGCATCGAGAGATCTGCACAGAGTTTGTTCCGCGATGCGGGCCGCTTCGTTGCATGTAGTCGCGTCCAAAGCGACCATGGCAAAGGCGTCGAGGTCTGCTTGCAGTTGTCGCCGCCTTTCTACAAGAACGTCGCCGCTCAGTAGCCGTGCAAGATTGCGGCGGGTTTCGACTTCTGTGAGGTGAGACGTAACCAACACTGGATCCGACATCATGAGCTGAGCGGCTGCGGCGGAGTCGCGTTCGTCGATGTATCGCTTCAGCAGCGCGCTGGTGTCGACGTAAAGCGTCACCCGCGGTCCTCGTCGAGTACCTCGTGTGTTGTCGTGCGGGCCACAACTCGTGCGATCGGTGCAAGACGGGTCCGTCTTGCTGGCTCAATCCAACCCTCATCGATACCGCGTTCGAGCGCGCTTGCCGTCGGAATCGCCGTTAGCCGAGCAACTGGACGCCCTCGATCGGTGATGGTGATCTGTTCGCCGTCGGCTGCTTGGTGGACATACTTCGATAGATGCGTCTTGAGCGTGCGGATGCCAATCTCCATGTGACTACGTTACCCGCAGCATGCGACTACATCAACATCGATCCGATCTACGTGGGCAGTGGCTCTGGGCGGAGGTCGAGACGTCGTAGGAGCTGTGCGTTAGCGGCCACGATCATGGTGGAGGCGCTCATCGCCAGCGCAGCGGCGGCAGGGGGAAGAGTGATCCCGGCAAACGCGAGCGCCCCGGCAGCTATTGGAATGGCCACAAGGTTGTAGCCGGTGGCCCACACCAGGTTCTGGATCATCTTGGCGTAACTGGCCCGAGAGAGATCGATCACTCCGGTCACGCTTCGGGGGTCGTTCGACACCAACACGACACCAGCAGACTCAATGGCGACATCGGTCCCGGCTCCGATGGCGATGCCTACGTCGGCTCTGGCGAGCGCCGGAGCATCGTTGACACCATCGCCAACCATGGCCACGGTAAGGCCGCGGGCCTGAAGCTCGGCGACCTTTGAGTCTTTGTCCTCGGGAAGTACTTCTGCGAAGACCTCGTCGATGCCCAGTTGTTTGGCGACACTGTCGGCTACCTGTTTGGCGTCGCCGGTGATCAACACCACCTGCATGCCGCGTTCGTGGAGGGCGTCGATGGCGATCTTGGACTCGGGACGGACTTCATCGGCCAAAGTGAGGGCGCCGATTACCTCGCCGTCTTCGAACACATAGAGCACAGACCCGCTTTGCTCACGCCATTGTTCGGTCGTGGTGTGGAGCTCTTCTGGCTCAGCAGAGTTGAGGCTCGCGAGCAGCGCCGGGCCACCGACGGCTATCACGTGACCTTCGACGGTCCCTTGCACACCGCGCCCGGTCAACGCAGCTAGTTCGGTAGCAGCAGGTACATCGCCGCGGTCTCGGCCGGCTGCGACAATGGCTCGGGCAATGGGGTGCTCGCTATCGACTTCGACAGCTGCCGCCAATGCCAGGACCCGGTCGCGGTCCCAGCCTCGGACAGCGGCGTGGTCGATGACAGCGTGGTTGCCCATCGTGAGGGTGCCCGTTTTGTCAAACAGCACGGTGTCGACGGATCGCATGCGTTCGAGGGCCAGTCGGTCCTTAACCAGGATTCCGGCTCGGGCCGAGGTCGCGGTCGAAATGGAGATAACCAGCGGTATGGCCAGACCTAAAGCGTGAGGGCAGGCGATGACCAACACCGTGACCGTGCGAATCATCCCCTCGGCGCCATCGCCAGCCAAGATCCAGGCCACCAAGGTAACGATGGCGGCAGTCGTGGCCAGATAGAACAGCGCGGCCGCGGCCCGATCAGCTAGGGCCTGGGTGTTCGATTGGGAGGATTGGGCGTCGGCGACCAGGCGTTGAATACCAGCCAGAGCGGTGTCTTGGCCGACGGCCTCGATACGCACTCGCACCGATGAGTCGATAGACACGGTGCCCGCTATCACGCTATCGCCGTTGCTTCTGGCCACGGGACGCGATTCGCCGGTGATCATGGCTTCATCGAAGGCCGCCTTACCCTCCACGATTACACCATCGGCAGGGATCCGGCCGCCGGGCCGAACCAGCACAACATCGCCGACGGCAAGTTCGCCGATCGGGACTGGTTCAGTATCTCCGTTGATTACTCGCTCGGCCATGTCTGGCAACAGGTCGGCGAGTGCTGCCAGGGCACCTCTGGCTTGACCAATGGCCTTCATCTCTTGCCAGTGACCCAACAACATGACGACGATTAGAGCTGCGAGTTCCCACCAGAAATCGAGATCTCCCCACCCGAGCGACGAAGCCAGCGACGAGATGTACGCCACCGTGATGGCCAGGCTGATCAACAACATCATCGCGGGCCGACGGTCGCGGATCTCAGCCAAACCACCCGCGAGGAATGGCCTGCCGCCCCATAGGTAAACGACGGTTCCTATGACCGGAGCGACCCATGCGGCCAGCGATCCGTCGATCGAGTAGTTGAACCATTCTTGTATCTGGTCCGAGAAGACCAACACTGGTATGGCCAGGAGAAGGTTCCACCAGAACAGCTTCCGAAACGTCTCTGGGTCATGGCCGGCGTGTTTGTCATGACCTCCGTGCCCAGCATGCTCATCGTGCTCGGCCCTGGGTTCGTTGTCGTGATCGTTGTGGTGATGATGCTGGTGGCTGGTGTTCACTGGACCTCGCTGAGACTTGCGGCGTGACTTCACCGGAGAGCTGGTGAGAACCACTATAAACCTTCTATTCGACTAGAAGGTCAAGGGATCAATTGTGGTTTCTCCTTACGTTTGTCGTCTTCGATCGTCTCGTGTATCTCTTAGCCTCCAATACTCTTCGTCAGAGAATCGGAATTTGACTATGACTCACGATGTAGCCAGATGGTCAGGTGTTACCACGGCCTTGATCACTCCCATGCTCGATGATGGGTCTGTCGACCTCGACGGGCTCAAGTGGAACGTTAGAGCGCAGATCCAATCGGGAGTACGGGGCCTGTTACCGCTGGGCACTACTGGTGAGACACCGACCCTCAACTCCGACGAAATCACAGCAGTCATCACGGCAGTGGTTGACGAGGCCAACAGCATCGAGGCTGCGTCTGTGATGGTTGGAGTTAGCTCCAATTCCACCAAAACGACGTGCGAAAGCGCCAGACAGGCTCGCGACCTCGGCGCCGACGCCTTGTTGGTGTCTTCGCCGTACTACAACACACCGACCCCCGAAGGGGTTATCGCCCACTTCGCCACAGTCTCTGATTGCACAGACCTTCCGGTGGTTGTCTACAACGTGCCTGGCAGGACGGCAGTGAACATCACGCCCGAAACGCTGGCAGTTATCGCTGAGCATCCGAACGTGATTGCCGTCAAGGAAGCGTCGGGCGACCTTGGGCAGATAATGGCCATTCTCCGACTCAGCCCCGATCTCGCCATGTTGTCCGGCGATGATGCCATGGCTTTCCCCGTCACTGCTCTAGGTGGTAGCGGTGTTGTTTCGGTGGTTAGCAACCTGATGCCGGCGCCGGTCGTGGAGATGATCGATCACGCTCTGGCCGGCGACATGAACAAAGCCCGTCAACGGCACTTCGAACTGTTGCCGATGTTTGATGCTGCGTTCATCGAGACCAACCCTGGACCAATCAAACATGCCATGAGTGTGCGCCAACTCCCGTCGGGCCCGCTCCGACTCCCACTGGTTTCGGTCCGGTCGGACAGCGCAGCGCAGATCGAGGCCGCCCTCGCTGGTTATGCCGACAGCCAGTTCCCGGTTAGCTATTCGAGATCAGCGTCCGTCGGCCCAGAAGACTCCTAGGGGCTAGATGCGGCGGTTCGGACCACACCTCAAGCAGAACTGGGTCCTTGATCCCGAAGTCACTTACCTCAATCATGGAACCGTTGGGGCAACGCCTCGTTCGATCCTCGATCGACAGACCGAGATTCGAGACGCTATCGAGCGTCAGCCGGCACGATTCCTCTTTCGCGAATTGTACGAGACGAACCCAGCCCAGACCGACGGTGTTGTTCCGCACTTGCGGGCCGTTGCAGAACGGGTCGGGGGCTTCCTTGGGGCACGAGGGCACGACATTGTCTTTGTAGACAACGCCACGGTAGCGATCAACGCAGTTCTGAAGTCATTTGACTATGAGCCTGGCGGGACGCTTGCTCTCACTTCTTATGGCTACGGGAGCTTTCCTCCGTTGGCCGAGCACGTTGCTAAGCGAAACGGGCTTCGGTTCGAGACCA
This sequence comes from uncultured Acidimicrobiales bacterium, assembly GCA_964569385.1. Taxonomy (GTDB): domain Bacteria; phylum Actinomycetota; class Acidimicrobiia; order Acidimicrobiales; family Poriferisodalaceae; genus JAADHX01. The sequence goes on along the minus strand of CAZMUM010000015.1, from coordinate 47,394 downwards.
TCGAGTTGCCGTTTCCGGTCTCGGACCCAGCCGAGATTCTCGATGCATTTGCCGACGGGTTACCAGACCGGACCCGTCTAGTCGTGGTTGACCACATCGCCTCAGCAACAGGAGTGCTTCTTCCCATCAACGAGATAGCGAAGCTTTGTCGAGACCGCGACGTCGTGCTCGTAGTCGACGGTGCCCACGTTCCAGGCAACATCGATGTGAACATCGCCGAGATTGGAGCCGACGTGTACGTTGGCAACCTTCACAAGTGGATGTGGACGCCACGTTCGAGCGCCATTCTGTGGGTACGAGAACAGCTACAGCGCCAGATCCGGCCTCTAATTGTTTCCTGGGGTCACGGTCAGGGATTCCTCAGCGAGTTCGACCAAATGGGCACCGTCGATCCATCAGCGCACCTTTCTGCGTCAGCGGCGATCGACTTGTTGGCCGAAACCGGCTTCGCGGGCATCGTCGAGCACAATCACCGGCTAGCGGTTCAGGCCGCGGAGACGTTGGCTGCAGCGTGGGATTCCCAGGTGTTGTCGGCACCCGATTGCATGACCACAATGGCCGCGGTTTCGTTGCCCGACCGTTTGGGCGTCGACCCAAGGTCGGCGGTTCGGTTCCGTGATCGTCTTCTCGATGAATATCGCGTCGAAGTGTCGATCGGGGCTACTGACCGTTGGTCCTGGGCCAGAGTCGGTATACAGATCTACAACGACATCAACGACGTGCAACGACTGGCTGAGGCCGTCACTTCCATAGCCAACCAGTCTTGAGTACTGATCCGCCTTGTTCCCGTTCGTGGTGTGACACTAGACGGCGACACCCGTCCGATCGAAGTGAAGGACGTTGGCTGATCGTTCGTCTGACTATGGTCCCGCGGTTGCGCCAAACTCACTAGAGGTGACGATGCGGTCGAACGAGTCACCGTCGGTAGTCGACCGTCCTTGGCCGGCTGGCAAAGTACTCATGAAACGGCTAACCCTCGTCGGTTGTGCCGGGCTGTCGAGCTCGTTTGGGCTTCGCTCGACAGCCTAGTTACGGGGTGGGACAGGCCTCGAAACAGCTGGAGATAGCACTGTTGGTGGGCAATCGCGGCCAAATGTCACTTAGGCGGTGCAACCGCGGTGGCGTCCGTCGAGAACTACGACACGATCGTGTCAGTAGACCCGCAAGGACCACCACGTGCGCGCACCGGCGGTGACGTGTTGGTCGTTGTAGACAGCGATTGGGTGATCGTCGCCGATGCCGTTGGAACCCATTGCCTCGGCGTAACGCTCTGGCGACGCGCACCCAGTCGGCATGCTGAGCAGCGAGACGCTGAACTCTCGGGCCCGGCCCTCGATAGTCGTCGGCACTGCTCCGTCGTGCCACGGCAGACTGGCCCCATCAACCTCCTCCCCAGCGCGCCGATTCTACTAAGATGTCAGATGCCGTCGACCGGCTGGTTATGCGCTCTACTCGCCTGTATAGAGGCGGACCAGATCGATGAGTTCAACATCATCTCGACCGGCCGAGGTCCTCATGAGGTTGGTATCGAAGCCCGAAGCTGAGAAGAGGAGCAGCTTGCACGATGCTGCTGTCGGGTGCTTTTGGGCTATCAGGGAGCGGCGCTCTTCCAGCTGAGTGAGATCTCCAAGTGTTCGTTTCGATTCGGTGTGTTTGGCTTCACCGATTGCGAGTACTGCTGACGAGCCATCCGTTCGGCGGGATGTCGCAACTACATCAACTTCGTGCTGTGTTCGATTCTTGGCGTCGTTCACGACTGCCGGACCGACAGACGCGATCTGCCCGCCCGTCGTGTCGGTCGAGGCAAATCGAAAGGTGAATTGGCGCGCAATGTTCTCGAAGTGAGGGCCCAAGATGTGTGTGCGGAATCGAGGTTGAGCGTCCTCCCATGCCTCGATAGTTCGGCGGTCTTCAAACCGCGCGTAGTCGCGCCTTGTCACCACATGGTGGAATCGGATGATGGGATCAGCTACTCGGTAGATCGGCCGGCGAGATCTCAAGGAGTCTTCGCTTGCAACCACGAAGCCGGCGTCGACTAGCGCACGAAGTGGATGTTGCACCGATCGTTGCTCGCGACCGAGCAGTGCTGCCACCGCCGTTTGACTGGTATGACCGCCAGCGATTGCGCCTACGACCGCGTGATACAGGGATCTGTCGGTGAGCGAACGATCTTCGGTGAGGAGGTAGTCGTCTTCGCGAAACAGCGCACTGGCGGGATTCAGTGGGCCTGCGGCTAACCACTCGGTGAAGTCAGCCGGACGCTTTGGCGGAGTCGCTGGTAGTAGGTCGCGATATCCGGGCGTTCCACCGACAACCGAGTGAACAAGGAATGCTGTCACAGCGTTGTCAAAGCCCCAGAAGTCGGCAGCGGTCCTGTAGTCAAACGTGCCGATGACAACATCGGTCGTAACTCGACCGCGAAGTGCTTGGGTCCCGACGAGTAGACCAGCCATGACCGATAGCGCCGAACCGCAGAGGATGAGACGAAGACCATTACCTTCCGGTTGTTGCGTCCGGTCTACGAACCGCTGGATTAGCGATGGAAGTTCAGGTGAATGCCGTAACAGATAGGGAAACTCGTCGAGGACCACAACTGCATTGCCTTTGATTGAGAGTTCCCCGAGCGCATCGAACGCCTCCTCCCAGCTATCGATTGCCAGGCGCCCACCGGGAACGTCAAGGAACTCACCAAGCGCCGCGCCGAGTCCGGCCAGCGCCTGGTTCCGCTGTTCTTCGATCGCCTGGTAGTAGAACCCGTTCGTGGCCTTTGCGAGTCGGCGCAGCAGGTATGACTTTCCTTGGCGTCGTCTCCCGCGAACCAAAGCGACTCGTGTGCTCGCGCCTGATTGTTCGACGAAGGCGACGAGGTCGGCCCACTCCGTTCGTCTGTCGAATAGT
>CAZMUM010000015.1:27643-44396 GCA_964569385.1 uncultured Acidimicrobiales bacterium | reverse complement strand
ACTGGTAGTTGTCCGACCAGACCAACATGTGGCCGAGGTGTAGGTCTACCGCTCGTAGATTGTTCGCAGCACTGTCATCGCTTCGGCGACGATGGCGTCGTCATCGAGGGTCTCGATCTGCTCAGCGACCGAGCCCGCATGGAAACAGAAGATGCTTGGTGTACCGCTGAGGTCGGTTAGGTCGTACCACTGGGCCCAGCGGCCGCGGTCTTGTGAGACGAAGCCGATTGTGTCGGCCGAGAAGTCCCAGAATCGCTCGGGGAATTCGAGGTACACCTTGTCGAGAAGCCCCATCCCAAGACGATCGACGGCGTCGAGTTTTGTGTTTGGTAGCTCGGGAGCGAACGCAATGTGGCCAGCTTTGAGAACGCCTAGAGGAACAGTGACCACGATGTGATCAAACTCGTGCGTCTCGCCGGCGATGTCGAGCCGAGGCCGATCGGTACTCCAATCGATCGTGTCGACGGCTACGTTCAGCTCGATTCGAAGCCCTGGCGTCAGCGTTTCCAGAAGGCCTAGGTAGCCGTCGCCAAGGAGCACATCTGGGCCAGGGAACACCTCGCCCTCGTGAAGAGCGAAGGCAGCCAGATCGGCCACATCGGCGGCGTATTCTTGCTCGATTGCTGCAACTGCTGCGAAGTTCAGGTAGCGAACATCACTCTCTGGACCGTTGTCGGCGTGCTCGGCAATGGCGTCGACCAATGAAATGTTGCGTTCGTCGGCACCGCGAGCCGCTTCATACAGACCTGACCAGGTATCGGCGGTGACTTCGGTTCCGTCAGAGTCGTACACCGTGACGGCGTCGTAATCGGTGCGCACGCGTGGAGCGTCAATCGAGTCGGCGATCTCGGTTAACGGGTTTCCTTGAATGCCGTGTATCCACGATGCTCCTAGGTCGACCGCATATCCAAGGCTCGTGTCGGTGCGGACACGGCCACCGACACGATCGCGCCCCTCGAAGATCGTCACCGTGTGACCGGCGTCGGCGAGTTGGCGGCCTGCAGCCAAGCCAGACGCGCCGGCGCCGATCACGGCGATCTCGGATCCAGGTGCGGCTACGGCCTCAATCTCAGAAGCGGTATCTCGACCGGACAGAAGAGCACCGTGCACCGTCCCTGGGTAGCTCATCGAGATGGCTTCACCGGCAAAGAAAACTCGATCGCCCAGCGAAGAACCCAATTCTTCTCGATCGCCAGGAAGGGTCTCCGTTGAGTAATACGAATAGCTGCCGAGGGCGTACTGGTCAGCCCTCCAACGGGTGATCAGAGAGTTCTTCGGATCGGGGATTTCTCGAACTAGGGACGTCCTAGGTTCGGAGTCGGCACACCCAGTCACCAGAAATACGCCGGTGCCGAGGGTCATGGTTCGAAGGAAGGCTCGACGATCCAAGTGCTGCATCAATGGCCCAGACTAATCCTTGCCTCGGCTCGGTTCTCGCCATTGGGCTGATCCAGACTTCTACCACGACACGTTGGTGTCGGAGAGCCTGGTGGCGCCAGGTGTAGGAGGTCCGGCTCGTCCGACATCGCTTTGGGCTGGGTGCGCTTGTAGTACCGGGAGCACCTTGTCGGCGAAGAGCTGCATGTTCTTGCCAGCTTCTTCGTGGGGCATCCCGCCGAAGCTGAAAACACCGATGATGCCAGCCGCACCAACCATCTGCTGGTACTCGATCAGCTTCTCGGCTACCTGATCTGGTGTTCCCCAAACCTGAAGTTCGGCGAGGAATCCGGCAAACACATCTCGACCGTGTTTGGCGATGTTGGCCGAGATCCCTGCGTAGTACTCATATCCCTCGATTTCGGCGATGCCCTCGTCATAGAACTGGTAGTGATCTACCGCCGATTGTGAGTAGTTCATGATGTAGCGGTCGAACATCTCTTGGGCAACGGCCGGATCCTCGTGTACTGCTATGAAGACCGCGATGATGGGTCCGGGCGGCGGTTCGCCGTTCAACTCGAGATAGTGGTCGTTGTAGGCGCTGATCTCGGCGGTGGTCACGGCCCACGGCTTCTGGGCGATTATCAGAAGACCGATCCCCAACTTGGCCATCAGGTCGATTGACTCTGGCGAGATGGCCGATGCGTATGTGCGACCGCGGAACGATCGGCTTGGATAGGGCCTGATGGCCGACCGTGGTTGCTTGAGTAGCTCACCGTCGAATTCGATGTATCCAGATTCGAGAGCTTCGACAATTGCTGTGGTGTACTCGGTGAAACGCCGACGAGACTCGCCCATCTCAGAACCGAAGCCGTCGAACTCGACGCGGCCGAGTCCTCGACCTAGTCCGAGTATCGCTCGTCCGCCCGACATTTCATCGAGCATCGACCATTTCTCGCACAGCCGGACCGGGTTGTGCCACGGCAGCACGTTAATCATTGACCCCAACTGCACCCGTTCGGTTCTGGCCGCGACCCAAGTGAGAAATTGTGTGGTCTCAGGCATCATGATGTAGTTGGTGAAGTGATGCTCAGGTGCCCAAACCGAGTCGAACCCGAGAGGTTCGGCCTGGTCGGCTAGCTCTAGCTCGTGCTGATACACCTCGGCGTCGGTGTGATGTCCGGAGAGGTTCTGAAAAAAGGCGCTGTACCCAACGTGCATGTGTGATCTCCTTGTCGATAGCGCAGACTAACAAGAAGATGAATTCATCTACTAATCGGGCTACACCCTGCATACACTCGCGTTATGGCCGACACCACAACGATTCGAGTCTCCAACAAGACTGCCGCGATGGTTCGACAAGAAGCCACCCGTCGCGGTGTCTCCCAAGATGGAATGGTTGAGATTGCATTCGCCGAACTGCACAAGCGTGCCGCCGAAGCAGCTCACCGCCAGTCATATGTTGATGAGCCTGAAGATGGAGCTCTTGTGGTGGCGGTCACGGCAGCCATGGAGCGCCGGAGAAACGTAGGCCGATGAGACGAGGAGAAATCTGGTGGTCAGATCCCGACGCCCACTATGTCGTCGTTCTGACTCGGTCCGCCGCGATCGATGTTCGGTCGTTGGTCACGGTTGCGTACTGCACGACTCAGCTCCGTGACATCGCGAGCCATGTCGAGATCGATCACCTGAACGAAACCACGGCGGTGAACCTCGATGCCGTACAAACCGTACGGCGGACCGACCTGACCAAGCACGTTGGATCCCTGGACGAAACAGAGATGTTGGCGGTATGCGAAGCGCTCGACTTCGCTCTTGGCTGCGACTGATCTCGAGCTGCTACGGCTCAACGGAAGCGATGCCGGACAGTAGTGTGGCTGGGTGGCAGCAAACGACGAGCGGCCGAACCTGATCTTTATCATGACCGACGACCATGCCAAGCATGCGATTGGTTGTTATGGCAGTCGGATCAACGGGACTCCGCATTTGGATCGGCTGGCCCAAGGCGGTATTCGTTTCGACTCGGCCTTTTGCACCAATTCGATCTGTACACCGAGTCGCGCCTCGGTGTTGACCGGAACCTACAACCATGTGAACGGGGTGACCACCCTCGAAACCGCGATGGACAACCGGTTGCAGACCTACCCAAAGCTGATGCGCGATGCTGGTTACGCAACTGCGATATTCGGAAAGTGGCACCTCGGACATGGGCCTAGGCATGACCCGACCGGCTTCAATTCGTGGAAGGTCCTGGACGGACAGGGCACGTATTTTGATCCAACTTTCTTCACGCCCGTTGGCGAAGAGACGATCCCTGGGTACGCAACCGACATCATCACGGACATGGCGCTCGCTTGGCTAGATGATCGCGACTCAACGAAACCCTTTGCGCTGATGGTTCACCACAAGGCTCCTCACCGTCCATGGGAACCAGACCAAGCCCACGCCGACATGTACGAAGACATCGACATCGCCGAACCAGAGAGCTTTTGGGACGACTACTCGACCCGATCTGCCGCGGCGAAGGCCGCCCAATGCCAGATGATGGACCTCAGCGCCGAAGATCTGAAGGCCGATGTGCCCGAAGGGTTGAGCGACCGAGAAGAAATCTCGTGGCGGTATCAGCGATATATCAAGGACTATTTGCGAGTCGTTGCGTCGATCGACGACAACGTTGGCCGGGTTCTCGACTATCTAGACGACCACGACCTTGCCGACAACACCATTGTTGTCTACACCTCGGATCAAGGCTTCTTTCTTGGCGATCACGGGTGGTTCGATAAACGATTCATGTACGAGGAGTCGGTTGGTATGCCGCTCATCGTTCGTTTTCCGCGAGAAGTCCCTGCTGACTCAGTGAGCAACGACATGGTCCTCAACGTCGACTTTGCTCCGACCCTGCTAGACCTCGCCGGAATCGACGTACCAGCCCAGATGCAAGGCAGGTCGTTCCGCACGATTCTGACCGGCGGCCGGCCCGAGAACTGGCAGTCGTCGATGTACTACCGGTATTGGATGCACCGCGATGCCGACCACAACGTCTGGGCCCACTACGGAATCCGTACCCATACCCACAAGTTGATCTATTTCTACAACGATCCGCTAAACCAACCGGGCGCTAACGGTCCAGCCGACCCGCCCGAATGGGAGCTGTTCGATCTCGTAAATGACCCATTCGAGGTCGCTAACGTCTACGAAGACTCCCGGAACGTTGAACTCGTGGAACGGTTGACCGCCGAACTTCTTCAGTTGCAGTTGGCTGTCGGTGATAGTCCGCACCGAACTTGAGCGCGACGAGTTCCAACACCAAGACCTCGGCGATTACGTTGTGTAGCGATGCACACACAACCATCGGTAGAACTTTCGCGGCCGATCGTTCTCTTGGACGGGGGAATGGGCCAGGAGCTGCTGCGGCGCAGCGGTAGCGAACCGACCTCGCTTTGGTCGGCTCAGGTCATGATGGACCAACCCGACATTGTGCGCGACCTTCATGTCGACTACATCACGGCCGGGGCGCGGGTGCTAACGCTCAACGCGTACTCGGCGACACCAGAACGACTAGACGCCTATGGCGCCGGCGAGCATTTCGAAGCACTTCAAGCAGCGGCCATCAAGGCAGCCCTTGAGGCCCGCGACGTAGCCGCCGTAGATGGGGTCAAGATAGCGGGTTGCTTGCCTCCACTCGTGACCAGCTACCGACCCGACCTAACGCCTGACCCCGAAGTGTCGCTCGAGATCTACAAGCGGATATGTGCCTTGCAGGCCGACCATGTCGACTTCTTTTTGTGCGAGACGATGGCGTCAACCGCGGAGGCTCGCGCCGCCGCGATGGCTGCCAAAGAGACGGGTCGGCCGGTGTGGGTGTCGCTCACCGTCGACGACGATGACATACCAACGCTTCGCAGCGGGGAGCTTCTAGTTGACGCGCTGGCCATGCTCGACAGCGTTGGGGTTGCTGCGAAGCTGCTCAATTGCAGCAAACCCGAAGCAATCGCCGCGTCATGGTCGGTGCTCTCTTCTAGCCAGGGCCACGTTGGTGGTTACGCCAACGGCTTCACGTCGATCATGAAACTGGAGCCTGGCAGCACTGTGAAGGCCTTCACTGCGAGACACGACTTGACACCAGAGCAGTACGCGAAGTTCGCGCTCGGATGGGTCGCCGAAGGTGCCTCGATTGTGGGCGGATGCTGTGAGGTCGGACCACAACACATCGCCCATTTGGCGCAGCAACTGGACGACAACCGATATTCGATTACTGGTGAACTCATCTAGCGACTGGACCAACAAACCGCTTCCTCTCACGGCCAGTTCCGTGGTGACGGACAGACGGTACTGTCGAGCCATGACTGATTGGCTCGGAATCACGAAGCGGAACGCACGTTCAGTGCAGACCACGATCGGGTGGGTCTACTGGGACCCCGGCGCCGTACGTCGTCTCGGGGCGCTTGGACTCACCGGCCCACTTGGTTACATAGCGGCTCGTGCAGCTCCACTCGGACCAGCTGGACCCGAGGCCGTGTTCGCTGCTTTCGGCTCGATTAGCCCACTAGGTATTGCCCTCGCCCTCGACGCTGTCGACAAGAACACGACTTACGAAGCGGTCTGGGCTGCTCGCGACGAAGCCGTCCTTGAAGGGTTGGCCAACTACGCTCCCGACATCATGGCGCCAATGGCGGCGCTCGGCCCCGACCTTTGGTCCGTAGTTGATCAACTGCCAAGACTTGGCCGGGTGTTCTTTGGCGCCCACCTTCGGATGGAGCGACCGACCGACCCTGTTCTGTCTGGCTGGCACGCGGTGAACTGCATCCGAGAATGGCGTGGCGACACGCACTGGGCCCTCATTGTCGCCGCCGGTTTGTCGGGAAGTGAAGCGTCGATCGTCCACAACGCCTGGGTTGGTTACGAGAAGGACTGGTTGGCAACGTCGCGTGGTAGCACGTCCGAAGAGACAGCCGCAGCTTGGGTCAAGCTCGAGAATCGAGGCTTGGCCGTTGATGGCGTTGTGACCGATGCCGCGGTCGGGATTCGTCAGCACATCGAGGACGAGACCGATCGGTTGACGGCGCTGCCATGGAAGTTGCTTGGCGAGGAGCCGTCGGTTCAGTTTGCAGAAGACTTCGAACCTCCGTGCGAGATGCTCCTAGCGCGAGTCGACGTGACCGCAGGTTCCAACTACATGCCCGCATCGCGCCAACGCTCCCAGTCTTGAAGCCAGGCAAGACTGCGAGCTAGTCAACTCGTCGTAGTGCTCGACCGGGTCGCTTGCCCGTATGAGCGCCGTCGGACACCACTAGTTCGCCGTTGACCCACACCTTGATGATTCCAGCCGAGTGTTGCTGCGGGTCTTCGTAGGTGGCGACATCGCAGATCGTGCCTGGATCGAACAAGACGAGGTCGGCGAACGCATCTTTTTCGATGAGGCCGCGGTCCTTCAGCCCAAACTTGGCTGCGGGGAATCCGGTCATTCGGCGGATTGCGTCCTCCATGGGAAACAGGCCTTTATCTCGCGCGTAGTGGCCCAGGACGCGGGCGAAAGTCCCGTAGAGGCGTGGGTGGGGTCGGCCGTCGAGGGTTGGGAGGCCGTCAGAACCGATCATCGTGCTTGGATGCGCCATCACGGTCTGAACGTCTTGTTCGTCTTGAGCGAAGATGATCGCGGTGGCGTCAGGCTCAGCTTGCAGAACCTTGTCGGCCGCGTCGACTGCGTTGAGACCGAACTCTGCAGCGAGATCGGCTAGGTTTCGTCCCTCCCACTCGGGATGGTTTTCCGTCGAACTGAGCAACAAGTCGGACGGTCTGATGGCTTCACCCGCCTCCTCGCTGTCTCCGCTGATTCCGCCGCTGCTGACGATCATCGACAAGATCGTGCTTCCGGCTGTGTATGGGTACTGGTCGGCTGAGACATCGAGGCCTCGACTACGGGCATCCTCGATCAGCTTCAACGACTCGTTGACCAGACCCCAGTTCGGACGGCCTGTTGCCTTGTGATGCGATATCTGAACTGCGACCCCGGCGCGTTCGCCGATCTCAATGGCCTCGCGAACCGAATCGAGCAGGTTGACACCCTCGTTTCGCATATGTGTCGTGTAGAGCGCAGTAGTACCGGCCATTTCACTGGCGATGGCCACAAGCTCGGCAGTGTCGGCATGGCGGCCAGGTTCATACACGAGGCCGCTCGACATGCCGAGTGCGCCAGCATCGAGACCTTCTCTGACCAGATCGCGCATGGCTTGAAGTTGGTCAGCTGTTGGAGTGGGCGCCGAGCCGAGCACAGCGCTTCGAATCGTCCCATGGCCTATCAAGGCTCCAATGTTGACGCTTGGAGGTTCTCGGTCGAGCAGTTCGTAGTAGCCGCGATATCCGTCCCACTCTGGCAGTTCCCCTTTGGGGTGAATTCCAGGGGCCATCCGAGACGCAACTGACCAAGGAGCCGCGCCAAACCCGCAGTTGCCCACAATGCATGTGGTTACCCCGCCATGAACTTTGAAGCCCATATCGGGGTGAAGCACCGCCGCGAAGTCGTCGTGAGTATGTACATCGATGAACCCCGGCGACAGAGCCGCCCCGCTGCCATCGATAGAGGCATCGGCGGTAATGGAGTTCGCTGGTCCCACTCGGCTAATGCGATCAGCGGCAACAGCCACGTCGGCGCGATGCGGGGGAGAACCGGTCCCGTCATACAGTTCGACGTTACGGATGACGAAATCGGATCCGGCCATGGTTGCCTCCGCCCTGCTAGAGCCGAGATCGTAGTTCCAACGTTGCGAAAAACGCACATCTGAACGTCTGGGAGATGAGCCCGACGGGGTATCGCCTCGTAGGGTTGACGCATGAACGTGTCGGAGTTGTTGATCGAGCTATACGACCGGATCGTGCCTCTGGCTGAGCAGGCCGTGACGGGCCTAGGTGTCGAAGAGCTTGTTGATGCTCCGGCTGGTTCGAACAGCATTGGCTGGCTCGTCTGGCATCTCGCTCGTGTGCAAGACGATCATCTTGGCGAGATCATGGGTTCGCAGCAGATTTGGGTGGATGGCGACTGGGGCCAACGATTTAGGCTGGCTTCTGATCCCGGCAATATCGGGTTTGGGCATGGTCCCGAAGAGGTCGCGACAGTGAAGCCCGATAGCGCGGCAGCTCTGCTCGAGTACCTAGTAGCCGTCGCTGAGCGAACCAGCGTCTGGCTAGCCGACTTGGTACCCGCCGACCTCGACCAGGTCATCGATCACTACCAAGGCGACCCTATAACGATGGGGGTTAGACTCGTCAGCGTTGCCGATGACTGCCTCCAACACGTCGGTCAAGCCAACTACATTCGCGGCCGCAACGGTTGGTGACTTTCGGTTCACAGCGAGTTCGAACTCCTGGGTAACTAGCATGGCCGTGTGAACCTCGTACACGATCTCCGAAGCTACATCGATGCGCTCGAGGCTGCCGGGCAGCTTGCCACGGTGTCCAAACCGGTTTCGCTCGAGTACGAGCTTGCCGATGTGGCGGCTGCACTTGAGCGATCTAACACCGGGGCCGCGCTGTTTTCGTCGGTCACAGACTCACCATGGCCCATTTTCTCAGGCGGGGTGGCCAGCCATCGCCGGGCGGCGCTGGCTCTTGGTTGTCAACCAATAGAGATCCCCGACGTCATGGGACGCGTCCTCGAGCCAGAAAATGGAATCGCTCCGGTTCGGGTGACAACCGCTCGATGGCACGACAATCAGGTCACTGGTGACGACGTTGATTTAGCTGCTTTGCCAATCCCAACACACTCACGTGGCGATGGTGGGGCGTTCATAACCGGCGCGGTTACCGTCACGAAAGACCCGATTGGTGGTCGTGGCAACCTGTCGTACAACCGCATGTTGCGAATGGGTCCAACCACCCTCGGGTTCAACACCAACGAGTGGCGCGACGTTGGCACGTTCTGGAAATCAAGAAAGAACCCCGACGATCCATTTCCGGTGGCACTGGCCCTTGGGCTCGACCCTGCGGTGATGATCGCTGCCGGCGTTAAGACGCCTGTCGACGAATTGTTTATCGCCGGGTCGATACGAAACAAGGGCATCGAGGTCTGCAAAGGTCACACCGTCGATATCGACATTCCCGCCGCTGCTGAGATTGTCATCGAAGGCCACATACTGCCAGCGGTGCGTCGCTCAGAGGGCCCGTTGGCCGAATTCCACGGCTACCACGGCGAGCCTTGGAACAGTCCAACTGTTGAGGTCACATCGATCTCGTGGCGGAACAACCCGATCTATCAGACCATCATCCCCGGCTGGTACGAACACATCTACATCGGAAATGTGCTGCCACGCGAACCACTGCTGCGACGTTTCGTCCGGCATCTCGACCCGGGTGCCGACGTTCACATTCCGCCATACGGCAACGGCTTTTTGGCGCTGATCCAAATCGACCGCGACAACCCTGGCGGTCCGAAGAATCTGGCCATGGCAGCCTTGGCGGCGCACATCAACATCCGCAACGTCATCGTGATCGACAGAGACGTCGACATGTACGAACCGTCAGAGATTCAGTGGGCTCTCACCAATCGTGTTCATTGGGAAGACGATGTGTTCTCGGTGCCTGGTGCTCAAGGCCACGAGATGGATCCAACCGCCGATCAACGAGGCATCAGCACCAAGGTCGGAATCGACGCCACCTACAAACGAGAGCGACGCGAGTACGGAACCCGAGTTTCGTATGCACCAGTCGACCTCGCCGACTATCTCCCTTGACGCGCCGGATCGTTGTTGCCATTACCGGTGCTAGCGGAGCCACGTACGGCGTACGTGTACTCGAACTTCTTCGACGCCAAGATGGCTTCGAGACCCATCTGATCATCTCCGCCGCTGGTCGGACAACGATCGGGATCGAACTCGACATATCGGTGGCCGATGTCGAGGCTCTGGCCGATCAGGTTCATGCCTCGCGCGATATCGCGGCGTCCATCAGCAGTGGATCGTTTGCGACAGCCGGAATGATTGTTGCGCCTTGTTCGATCAAATCGCTTTCGGCCATTGCCAACTCGTACTCGGCCGACCTCATCAGTCGCGCCGCCGACGTGACGCTCAAGGAGCGCCGACCGTTGGTGCTCATGGTGCGCGAGACACCACTGCATCTCGGCCATCTTCGCCTCATGACTCAGGTGGCCGAGATTGGGGCGGTGGTCTATCCGCCCGTCCCCGCTTTCTACAACCAGCCGGAATCGCTTGGCGATGTGGTGACACACACAGCAGGTCGGGCGCTCGAACCCTTGGGCATAGTGGTCGACGAGGTCAATCGCTGGTCGGGGTGAACATCGCCGCGGTGCGCTCGATAAGTGCCGCGGCGTCGCCGGTACTCAACACGGGTAGCTGAAACTCATCGATCTTGTTTTCGGTAAGCAGTGCGACTAGCTCTGTGGCGCATTCGGCATCGGTGCCAGTAATCACGAACGAGCGAATCCACTCGTCGTCGACGTGTTGTGCGGCAAGGCTGGGACCACCTTGGGCCAAGCTGGCGCGAATGGCGTCGGTGTGGTCTGGAGTCATGCCGATGAGTTCTTTGACCGAATCGGGGCTATCGACCAGCCGAAAGCTCAGTTGGGCTCGAGCCACCTCGATGTCGGCTTCGTTCGTCGCCACCATCGTCGAGTACGTGACGAGAAATGGTCGGTCGCCGGCTGCCTCGCGTAACGCCAGAACATGTTCGCCGAGCAGAGACTTGTGGATATAGGAAAGGTTGAACCCATCGGCGAGTTGGCCGCCAAGCCGAGTCATCCGTGGGCCCCTCCCGGCCATGAAGATGGGGATTTCAGGGCGGGCGTATTCCAAGTGCGCATTGTTGAACGAGAACGCGTGCCCATCATGGTCGACACGTTCTCCAGCGAAAAGACGGCGTAGGGTCTCCACCATCTCTCGCACGGCTGTGAGGGGTCGATTGCGTTCGATAGCGAGGGGGTTGAGGGTGAGGCCACCTCCCGCTCCGACACCAAGAAACGCTCGTCCATCGGACATCTCGTCGAGGGTGGCAATGGCCGCCGCGGTGGCGCCAGGGTGGCGAACGAAAGGGTTGGTGATGCCAGGGCCGAGCGGAATTGAGCCGGTCTGGCCTGCGATCGCAGCGAGCGTCACGTACACGTCACGGGTGGCAAGCCCCTCGTCGTATACCCAGCAGCGAGAGCATCCGCTCGCTTCGGCGAGGACCGCTAGCTCGACGAGTTCGGCTACCCGAGCGGTTGGCATCAGGTTGATGCTTAGAGACGGGGCCATGGTCCGACTGTAGCTGCACAGCTGAGCACCGCACGGGTTGGACGTGTGGGGCTCGAGTGTCGCGGGTGGCCGAGAACCACTACGGTCGAGGGATGGACGAGAACTCAGTTAGCCACGCCCGAGCCGAGGCCGTCGCCGCGGCGATGGACGAAATCGAGAAGATCGAGTTCGAGCTCGGGGTAACCAGAGCAGGGGTAGAGGCCATTCGGGATCGCCTGGTCGAACTCAGCAGCCACCGCGAGCTGTTCCCGTTGGCGGACTTTCCGACCCCAGATGAGTCGGCAAAGGAGAACAGCTTCATGTATCGGCTGGCCCAAGACACCGACGACCGCTTCGCCCTATACGCCCAAGCCAGCTCCGGTCATGTGCAGACGCCGCCCCACAACCACACGACTTGGGCCGTTGTGGTTGGGTTCGATGGCCAGGAACTCAACCGCTTCTACGAACGCACCGACGAAGGCGGGGTGGCCGAGGTCGACCAGCACCTCGTCGAGTCCGGAACGGGTGTAGCCATGCTGCCCGACGATCTTCACTCGATTCACATCGATGGCACGGCGCTCAACTTCCACTGTTATGGCCTGGCCTTAGAACGCCTCGACGGTCGGGAGTACTACGACGCCGACAATGGCGAGTGGAAGATCTTCAAAAGCGTTAGTGGCATTCGTGAGGGCCGCACCAACCTTCAGGGCTGTTGATGCAATCACTGATCGATGCTGGCACTCTGCGGGCCTGGTTGACCGATGGCGACGAGCTCGCCCTGATCGATGCCAGAGAGCAAGGCGACTACTTCAATTCGCACCTATTCCACGCCGCATGTGTTCCGCTTTCAAGACTCGAGATGATGCTTGGGTCGGTTGTGCCGCGGCGAAGCACCCGGCTCGTCTGGTGCGATGATGGCTCGACCGACCTGGCCCAAAGAGCAGCGGCGAGATCGACAGATCTCGGCTGGACCAGTGTCTCGGTTCTCGATGGAGGCTCACAAGCCTGGGCTGGCAACGGCGGCGAGTTGTATGCCGGGGTTAACGTTCCTTCCAAGGCTTTCGGCGAACACGTCGAAACGGTTTACCGAACGCCGCATATTTCGGCGACGGAGCTCAACTCGTTGCTGCAAAGCGAGTCTGACCTTGTGCTGCTCGATTCCCGACCGATGCCCGAGTTCAAGAACATGAGCATCCCCACCGGTGTCGACTGTCCTGGTGCCGAGCTCGTACACCGTGTTAAGGAAATGGTCGATAACCCCGACACGTTGGTCGTTGTCAACTGTGCTGGCCGGACGCGCAGCATCATCGGCGCACAATCGCTCATCAACGCCGGACTCGAGAATCGGGTGGTGGCCCTCGAGAACGGCACCATGGGGTGGGAGCTTGCTGGCCTCGAGGTAGCTCGTGGCCATGAAACTCACGCCCCCGACCCTGCGGGCTCTAGCCGAGCTTGGTCCGAAGCTGCCGCGGCTGTGGTTGGCCGAAAGTTTGGGGTCGAACAGATCGACCGAGAGCAGTTGGCAAGGTGGCAGGCCGACGGCGATCGCACGACCTACTTACTCGATGTGCGAACACCAACCGAGTTCGAGGTCGGACATCTGCCGGGAAGCACAAGTGCCCCAGGCGGCCAACTGGTTCAAGCCACCGACGAATACGTCGCCACCCGAAACGCCAGGATTGTGTTGGTCGACGACAACTTGGTGAGAGCCACCATGACCGCGTCGTGGTTACGGCAGTTGGGCTGGGACGATGCCGTGGTCCTTGCTGGTGGGATCGCGGCCGATGGCGTCGCGGCCCGTGGTGTCGAGACGGTGCCGCTTGTCAGTGGTCCGACGCCGCGCATGTCGGCTGGCGCTGTGCGGGCCATCAAGGTGTCTGGGTTGGCAGCGCGCCTCGGTTCTGGGCGTCTCGACTCTGGCGAGGACGGCCTGGTCGTGCTCGACATCGATTCCAGCCTCAAGTACCGCAATCGTGGCCATATCCCGGGTGCTTACTGGGGTGTTCGAAGCCGGTTCGACGAGGCCAAGGCGATAGTTCCGGAGCCGGTGACTTTGGTGCTGGCGTCGAGCGACGGGTTGTTGGCCAAGTTCGCCGTTGCTGACGCGCAGGCAATGTGGCCCGATGCAGAAGTGTTGGCACTCGCTGGCGGCAACAAGGGTTGGCGCCATGCTGGCCACCCGATGGAGAGCGGATTCACCAACCCAACCACCGAGGCCAACGACGTTTGGTACAAGCCATACGACCACGGAGCCGATGTTGCCGAACAACACATGCGCGACTATCTCACCTGGGAGATCGGGCTCGTCGAGCAGCTCGCCAGGGACGAAACTGTGGAGTTCCCAAGCTTCGATTGACTAGTTGTTCCCTGTCGATGGTGCCTACTTTGTGCGGGAGAGTGGCAGGGTCGCTGCTCTGAAAACGAGAAGGCTCCGCGGTGCCGATAAGTCGGCCGGATCGGGGCCCGAATGCAGTTGCCCGAACTGGAGGAAGACGACGATTCTGTTGGCGGCGGCCTGGTTGACCTCGAGCGATCGCGAAACAAAGTCGGCGACCGCTCGGTCATCGAGCGCTATTGGTAGTCCATCGAGTGGTGCTAGGCACGGGATCGGAGCGGCCGCAATCAAGGGTCCGGCGCCACTGGCGGCAATCGCGACCACGCCGACGCCATCGTTCGCCAGGTACTGGTCGTCGTCGAAGTGGGGAGTGGTTGTCACGGCTGACTGGGGAGTTGCCGACGCTGTTAGGTAAGCCGGGTTAGTGACTTTCACCCCGAGTTCGCTAAGTGCCGTCAGCACCTGGCCGGCCATTTCGGTGGCGGCGGGCAGGAACAGTTCGATGAGAGGTTGATCCGTACCGGTTGGAGTGCAAACACCTTCACTATCGACGAGAAATGTCTCGATCTTGGCTTCGGCATTCGCTGAGATGTATTTGACATCACCGACTGGAACGATCAGCTCGGCGCCAAGGTATGCGCCTCCGGATTGGCGAATTTGCCCCTCTGGCGAAGTTGCGAACCACTCCGCTTTGGTGAGGTTCAGGTCATCTGCGAGCTCCGAGGAGAACATGACCAGATCTGTGTCGGTGGGGCCCATGAGATGCCAAGGATAACTGAGTGCTAGCTTCGGATCTTGGCTGTTGTTGAAGCACTGACCCGCGAAATCGTCGAACACGACAATGTCTGGATCGAACTGTCCGACGGTTGCCGGTTGGCAGCCCGCGTGTGGATGCCGGGGGACGCCGCGGAGCGACCGGTGCCAGCGGTTCTTGAGTACCTTCCATACCGAAAACGGGGTGGGACCGAAGAGCGCGATGCGCTGACTCATCCCTGGTTCGCGGCTCACGGTTACGCCTGTTTGCGAGTCGACATTCGCGGCAACGGCGAGTCTGACGGGCTCATGGACGATGAGTACACCGCCCAAGAACTGGCCGATGGCGTGGAAGTAATCGATTGGATCGCCAGCCAGGATTGGTGCTCGGGCGCAGTCGGGATGATGGGCATCTCGTGGGGCGGGTTCAACGCTCTCCAGATTGCGGCCCTCCAGCCCGAGCCGCTCAAGGCCATCATCACCCTTTGCTCGACCGACGACCGTTATGGCGACGACATCCACTACAAGGGCGGGTGCCTTCTCAACGAGAATCTTGGTTGGGGGGCCGTGATGTTTGCCTACTCCTCTCGCCCGCCAGACCCCGCCGTCGTAGGCGACAGATGGCGCGACATGTGGCTAGCGCGTCTCGAGGCCGAACCTCTACTTCCGGCCAACTGGCTTCGACACCAGACCCGAGACGACTTCTGGAAGCACGGCTCGGTATGTGAGGACTACTCGCTCATTAAGACCCCTACTCTCGCCATTGGCGGTTGGGGCGACGCGTACAAGAACTCGGTAGCTCGGCTGGTGACGAACCTGTCGGTACCGACCAAAGCAATCATTGGTCCGTGGACCCATAAGTATCCTCACTTTGCCAAACCTCACCCTCAGATCGGGTTCCTACAAGAAGCGCTTCGCTGGTGGGATCGATGGCTCAAGGGTCTTGAAACTGGGGTCGAAGCCGACCCCTCAATGCGGGCCTACATCATGGATTCGGTACGGCCGCAGCCAACGTACGAACACCGGGCCGGGCGTTGGATCGGGGCCAACGAATGGCCTCCCAACAATTCTGAGGAACGAACCTTTCGGCTCGGCACAAATGCCGCTCTCTCTGAGTCCGCAGACCTCGTCGGCCAAGACGATCTCGGTGTCGAGATCTGTTCGCCCCAGGATTGCGGCACCGACGGTGGTGAGTACTGCCCTGTCTGGCAAGGCCCCGACATGCCAGGCGACCAGCGCCGCGACGACGCCTTGTCGGCGTGTTTCGACACCGAGCCGTTGGCGGCTGATCTGGCTATCGTCGGCACTCCTGAAGTCGAGCTGACCTTGCGGGTCGATGCCACGTCTGGGCAACTTGCGGTGCGACTGAACGATGTTTGGCCCGATGGCACCTCGACGCGGATTACCTACGGTGTGCTGAACCTGTGCCACCGCGATGGCTCCGACTCACCTCAGGCGTTGGTGGCCGGTCGCAATATCACCGTTCGGTTGAAGTTAGACGATGTTGCCTATTCGGTGCCGGCCGGACACCGGCTTCGGCTCTCAGTTTCGACAGCGTATTGGCCGCTGATTTGGCCGAGTGCGGAGAGGGCAACGGTCACACTGTCGAAGGGCACGTTGGTTTTGCACGACCTGGCCTCCGACGACTCCGACGATGTTGTTCTGCCACCGGCCGAGCGAGCTCCGGCCCACAAGTACGAGGTGCTCAGGGCGTCGTCGAATAGTCGGATTGTCGATCGAGACCAGGCAACGGGTCGAGTCACGACAACAATCATCGACGACTTCGGAGCGACACGTGACGTCGCCAACGGCCTTGAGGTAAGCGGTGAGGCCGTTGAACGGTGGACGATTCATGCCGATGATCCGCTATCGGCGGTCGGCAACACCGAATGGAAACAGTCTCTGAGTCGTGGTTCTTGGAAGACGTCTACCATCACGAAAATCTCGATGCGTTCCGATCGTGAGAACTTCTACGTCGACGCCCACCTGGCCGCGTTCGAGGGCACCGAGACTGTCTTCGAACGCACGTGGGAAGAGACGATCCCTAGAAACTTCATGTAGTTGGTTT
>CAZMUM010000015.1:0-27543 GCA_964569385.1 uncultured Acidimicrobiales bacterium | reverse complement strand
GTCTTCGAACGCACGTGGGAAGAGACGATCCCTAGAAACTTCATGTAGTTGGTTTTAGATCCGATTTTCGTAGGCCCTCGAGCCGATGTGCGCCGAGATGAGCGTGAACGAATCGCGACCGAAAGCATCGCGCAGAGCACGCCGAAGCGCGCCTCTACTGTGCACATCGATGCCAAACCCGCCCATAGCGCGGGCCACGTCAGTGAAGTTCGTGGCGGCAAAGTCGACGGCGACGGCATCCAACCCGAGGCCACGTTGCTTCAACTCGATCAGTGCGAGCTGTTCGTCGACGAACACAACGATGGGTATACCGAGGCTGAGGTCTCGGATTGTTGCCAGTTCGCCCAGGTACATCTCAAGGCCGGCGTCGCCGACAAAGGCCACAATGGGCCTATCCGGTTCGGCTATCTTGCGGCCGATAGCAAGAGGCACGGCCGATCCCATGGTGCAGAACCCCGAGGACTGAAGCAGGCCACCGGGTTCGTAGCACTGCCAGATCTGGCTAAGCACAATGCGGTGAGCCCCGCTATCGGCCGTGGCAATCGTGTTTCGGGGACTGGCCTGACGGGCCTCATCGACGATGGCTGCCGGATCCCACTCTTCGTCGGGGCGGGTAACCCTCGCAAGAGCCGTCTTGGTCGCGGCGTGATCTGATGCAGACCAAGTGCTCGACCCCGATAGCCCAGCTGCGAGTAAATCGAGCGTTGCGGCCACGTCGCTTGTGAAGTTCGTGGTGGCCTGATGCATGAAGTGTCGGTTCGGTTCGACGGCTATGTCGATGACCGTTTGGCCCGAATGGAATGGTTGCTGCCACCCAGCGCGCATCTCTACTGGGTCGTATCCAGCCAAGACAACACAGTCGGAATCGTTGATGACGTCGAGCAGTATCTCGTCGCACCGTGGTGATAGCCCAGCTCCGCCGAGAACATGCGGTTGGTCTTCGGGAACGACGCCCTTGGCCTTATAGGTGGTGATCAGCGGAGCGTTCAGAACGTCACAGAATGCAGCGACGCTTTTGGCGCAGCGGTGGTTGACAGTGTCGAGGCCGGCGAGCACGACTGGTCGCTTGGCCTTGGCTAGGTCGGACTGTGCTTGAGCGATTTCTGCGGGCGACGGCACGGTCACGCCTTGTCTCTGAACTCGCGGCTGGCTGGGCTCGGACGTGACCTCGAGCTGGACATCTACCGGAATGTCCAGCAGCACCGGACCCGGTCGTCCTTGGGTGGCGATCGCCAACGCCTTCTCGACTAACACTTGGCCTGTTCCTGGCTCGACCAAGAAAGCGGCCTTGGTGATTGGCGCGAACAGCGCTCGATGGTCGAACACCTGATGTGTGTACGTGTGACGGTTCTTGCTCGAAACAGATGCTGTCAGCACGATCATCGGCACCCGGTCCTGCCACGCGTTGGCGATGACGTTGACGGCGTTAGCGATGCCGGGACCGATCGTCGCGAACAGCACAGCCGGAGCACGGTCAGCGTGCCAGGTTCCTTCGGCCATAAAGCCGCCGCAGTTTTCGTGTTTGACCAACTGGACCGCGATGCCGGCCTCGTCGAGCGCGTCGACGAGTTGCACAACCTCGCCTCCGGGGATGCCAAACGCGTGCCTGCATCCCGCATCGTGGAGGCGCCTGGCAATTGCGGCCGAGACTGTCGTCGTCAACTTCTGGTCAACCGCGCTCGAGGCTCTCCGAAGGCTTCGGCGCCTTCAGCACTACGGGTCCAAGTGATGTAGTCGGATCGGCCCCGTTTAGCGAAGAACGGTGGGAAAGAAGCAAGGTAGTCAGTGCCAAGATGCATCCAAGACGAGGCGTAAGCCCGATCTAGTTGTTCGGTCATTTCAGCTCCTGTGTTGATCGAGGCTCACCGAGAGGGAGCCCTCGAGTTTGGCTTGTCAACCGCGGCACTACGCTTGCGACAACGACGTCGTTTTCCAGTGGCGCTATCTAAGAGGGGGTTGGCCATGAGTCGGTACCAAATCGAACTTACCTACTGCGTTCCTTGAGACTATTCGGCGCGCGCCGTGAGCGCGGCAACCGATCTGATTCACCACTACCAGCACGTAATCGACGACTTCAAGTTCGTGATGGGTTCAAAGGGTGTTTTCGACGTCACCGTTAATGGCGAGATGCTCTACTCCAAACACGAGACGGGTCGTTACGCCAAACCCGGCGAAGTTCTGGAGCTGTTCACCGAACTTGTTGGGCCCGACATGAAGCGCTACGAGCGGTAGTTTCGCTTCCATGT
Organism: uncultured Acidimicrobiales bacterium; assembly: GCA_964569385.1. Taxonomy (GTDB): domain Bacteria; phylum Actinomycetota; class Acidimicrobiia; order Acidimicrobiales; family Poriferisodalaceae; genus JAADHX01. The sequence continues at coordinate 25,297 of CAZMUM010000015.1, read as the reverse complement.
GCGGAAACCACACGGCTAACGGAACAGCAATCGACCACCACCACGATCTGGTGACCGGTCGAAGAATCGACCACTCGGTTCGGCACCCACTATCTCGGAGGGCGTTCTTGGGTGGCATGAGTAAAGGCGCCGTGGCGATGGCCGTTGTCACGCCCATGTTTCTGGCCGCGTGCTCTTCTGACGACAATTCACCAACAGTCCAGGCAACGGGTTCAACAAGTTCAGACCCCACAGCGGCCCCGGGCACGACGGCCGGATCACCAACGACAGCGGGCCTTGAGCCCGTCACCTGGGCCCGCGCAAACTTGGGGTTCGTGTCGGCCTACGTGCTAGTCCGCGGCAACACCGCGGCCATCGTCGACACTGGCGTTTCTGGTAGCGCCAACGCGATCGGCGAGACGCTCGCAACGCTCGGCCTGAACTACAGCGACGTGGCCCATGTGATCTTGACCCACAATCATTCAGACCACGCCGGTTCGATCGTCGCGGTGTTAGGCGAGGCGATCAACGCCACTGCATACGCGGGCGAGGCCGATCTTGGGCCTTTGCCATCCGACATTGTCGGGTTAGTTGGGGGCGAAGACATCTTCGGGTTCGAGATGTTGCCCACTCCGGGCCACACGGCTGGGCACATGGCGGTGATCGATCACCAGGCCGGCTTGCTTGTCGCTGGCGATGCCATCTTTGCCGACGCTGGTGTACCGATCGAGGGTCCGTCGCAGTTCTTCACCGATGTTCCCCAATCTCGCGACAGCATCCGAGCTCTGGCCGCACTGACGTACAACACGCTGCTACTGGGCCACGGCGAGCCCATCGAAGACGGCGCCGACGCCGCGGTGGCAGCACTGGCCGCCAGTTTCTAGTTTCGCCGAACGAATTCCTCCCAGAATGGAGCCAAGTCATGATGATCCGCAAACCAATCATCCCCCCTGGCCAAGAGTTCAGCTACAACCGCCTGCACTTCGCTCCAGCGTTTCGCGTCGGTTCGACCGTGTACGTCTCTGGCGTTATTGGCCGAGGCGCCGACGGTGTACCCGATGACCCCGCCGACGAGTTTGCTCTCGCTTTCGAGCTCATGGCCACGACTCTTGAGGCCGCCGGCTGTAGTTCGCTGATCGACCCCAAGGCCCGGGCCGAAATCAAAGCGACGGCCGTGATTGCTTCGGAGCAATGAGTTCTTTGGGCCAGATCACTTTATGACCGAGCCGGTGTTGTACGAAGAGCGAGATGACATTGCCATCATCACGCTCAATCGTCCCGACAAGAAGAACACTCTCACAGACGCACTTATCCAAGGGATAGCCGACAGCATCGACGCGGCCACAAAGTCGCGAGATGTCGCGGCCATTGTTCTTCGCGGAGCAGGCGACAGCCTCACAGCTGGTTACGACCTGACTCCGAGCCAGGGCGACCGAACCCAGTCGGAATCGATCGATGCTGGCTGGTCTACGCCCTACGGTGCAAAAGGGCCAGAACCCCGCGATGGCGCCTGGGACCCAGTGCGCGACTGGCAGTTCATGGGCAACAACGTCAAACGGTTCATGAAAATCTGGGAGTGTCCCAAACCGGTTCTCGGCGAGATCAAGGGTTGGGCGATTGGGGGAGCGACCGACCTCATCTTGTGTTGCGATCTCCTATATATGGCCAGCGACGCCCATATTGGATATGCCCCTAGTCGAATCTTCGGAACACCTACCACGATGATGTGGGTATATCGCCTTGGCCTCGAACATGCGAAGCAGTTCCTGCTGACGGGCCGGGCCATCGACGCCGAAACCGCGCAGCGCATCGGTCTCGTGTCATACGTGTGTGAGCCCAACGAGCTTGCCGACTTCGTCGAACAAGAGGCTCAACGGTTCCGCCACATTCCTGCCAACCAACTGGCGCTCAACAAGTTGTTGATCAACCAGGCATTCGAGAACATGGGCCTGCGAACGACCCAACTTCTCGGCACGTTCTTCGACGGCATGACAAGACACACAGAAGAGGCATACCAGTGGGTCGAGGAGTTCGACGAGAAGGGTTTCCGCCAGGTCATCCGAGAACGCGACGAACCATGGCAAGACTACGGTGAACGCCCGTCAGAGTTTGGCAGCTCTGGGGCGCTCCCAGAATAGAAGGAGAAATAGTTGTTAACCGATCGATACGGACTCGAACTGAGCACAACGTCAGTTGAGGCGCGAGACGCCTACGTGGAGGCGGCCGACAAGGTTCTGTCGGCCAACGGCGGAGTTGAAACCAGCTTGGCGACAGCACTCGAGGCCGACGCGGAGTTCGCTCTGGCGCACGCTGCCGTGGCGCGGCAGCATCAGAAGATTGGCCGACCCAGAGAGGCTCGGGCTGCGGCCGAGGTAGCTTCGGAGCTTGTCGTCCACGCGACGAGACGCGAGCAGCAACACGTCGAGATCCTCTCGCGGATGGTCAACGGCAAGGTTCCCGAGGCACTCAAGCTCACGCACGAACACGCAGCCGAATACCCGAGGGATGCTCTGGCCCTCGCTCCGTCGTGTGGCGTCTTTGGTTCGATCGGGTTCAGCGGACGCGTCGATCGAGAACGCGAGCTACTGGCTTTGCTCGACTCCGTAGCTACGCACTACGACGACGATTGGTGGTTTCAGACTGTCCATGCATTTGCGTTGACCGAGACAGGAGATTGGGTTGAGGGCCGCGCTCTCGCAGAACGATCGCTCGCACAATTTCGAGCCAATCCCAACGCTGCGCACACCCTCGCTCATGCGCTGTACGAAGCGGGTGCCGACGCAGCTGCTTTGGAGTTTCTTATTGGGTGGATGCCGGAGCTAGACAGAGACAGCCTCCTGCACTGCCATCTCTCCTGGCACTTTGCGCTGGCCGTGATGACCGACGGAGACCTAGAACGGGCGCGACAAATTGTGCTTGGCGAGTGTTTCCCTGGTGTCACCTCAGGACCGGCAATCAACGCGTTTTCTGACTCTGTTTCTTTCTTTTGGCGCTCGGAACTGGCCGGAGCGCCTCGCGACATCGAGACTTGGAATCGACTGAGCGAAGCAAGGGGCGAGTTCTTTCGTCGACCGATTGTGTTCGTCGATGCTCATGTGGGCTTGGTCAACGCCGCCCTCGGCGAGACCGACAAGATGCAAGCGTGCATTGCCGAGCTAAGCGAACTCGGCGAAGCTGGTCGGTTGCCGGCCGGCACCACAGCGGCGGAGCTAACGCGGGCCTACGATGCGTTTGGTCGCGAGGCTTGGGGAGAGGCGATCGACCTTCTTGAGCCAATGATGGGCGAGGTCGTTCGAATCGGCGGTAGCCGAGCCCAACGCGATCTGGTGACGAACACGCTGCTGGCGGCCTATGTCAACGACGGCCGTGGCGATGAGGCGGCTGCATTTCTTGCCGCTGTTCATGACCGCCAGCCTTCGCGCCCCGTTGCTGGGTTGAAGTAGTCAGCTCCAGTTGCAACGGACAGAGTTCACCCTTGCGGATGCACCCACGCAAGGGATAACCACACACTCATTATCTCACCGTTGTGCCAATACCACTTCGAGTAACCCAATGACTACTTCTGGTGCTGGCGGCAACTCGCTCCGGGTGACCCATCGGGTGAGCCCGGTACCCATACCCCTGGCCATTGACACTTGTGGGGAATCCCATCCGTTGTCGGGGCTGCACTCGGGCTGACGAGACGACCGCACGGCGGGCCTAGCCCACGGCTGCTCGACCCGGCAACCGGGCGGCGACCAGCACGGCAAGGCTCATGCTTGCGACTGCCATGGTGAAGAGTATTCTCGACCCGCCTGCGTTGGTGGCAACGAAAGCCGTGACTGCCAAGCTCGTGGTGATGCTGCCCAGGTAGCGGCTCATCGAAAGGACTCCTGCCGCTGAACCGACCTGCGTTTCGGGCACCGACTCCAACGCCGCCGTCATGATGTTGGGGACGGCGATCCCTAGGCCGATTCCGAACACCAAGAGGGCGAGCATGAGCAACACGGGAGCCACGCTCGCGCCTGCGATCAGGAGGACCACCATCGACGTAGTGGCGATTGCCAGTCCGCCGAACACAGGGGAACGACGCCCGAGCCGATCTCCTATTCGTCCGCCTGGCGGCCCGAATGCGATCATGCCAACGGTGAGCGCTGACAGGAGAAGGCCAATGGAACCGGTCTCCCAACCCCTCGCGGCGAGGATGATCGGCGTCAGCAGGAGCAGTGTGTACTGAGCCTGCGTTGACAATGCCTGGGCCGAAGACGAAGCAACAAACACGCGATTGGTGATCCGGGCCGCCGATGGTCCTTGCTCAGAATGCCTCGACTGATTGCCGCCACCCTCACTTGATGCTCTGACTCTCATCGAAACGAGGAAGGCAACCGCCACGACCGGCAGATTCACAAGAAAAATCGCGTGCCATCCGAAAAGCTCGGTGAGGCCACCACCGACTACCGGACCACTCGCCGCACCGATTCCTAGAACGGAGCCGAGAATCCCGAACATCTGGCCGCGCTCGGCCGCCGATGTGCTGGTGGTCAAGAGTGACTGGACGCTCGGGGCCAAAGCCGAGGCGAACGCGGCCTGGCCGGCCCGTGCGGCCACCAACATTTCAAAATTGACCGATACAGCGCACACTATCGAGAGCACCGCGAACCCGATCAGGGCAATACGGACTGACCGTCGGGCTCCGATTCGGTCGCTGATTCGGCCAGAGAGTGGCTGCCCCAAGAGCATCGCGATCAGATACACCGTGACAAGAATGCTCACCCTGCCGACCGAGATATCAAATTCGTCTGCTATCGATGGGAGCGCCACCGCGATCATCGTCGAGTTGAGTGGCACCAACCCGGCCGCTGCGGCGACCCCGATCACCCCGAGTCTCGTCAGTGGCGGGGCCGTCGCCGACGAGACTCGGGGTGTCATCCGATGATGGACACCTCACCGGTAGACCCGTCGAGACGGATGATATCGCCCGTCTTGATCCGCGACGTCGCGTTGACTGTGCCCACCACGGCCGGGAAACCCATTTCGCGAGCCAGGATTCCCGCATGACTGGCGAAGCTGCCGTGGTCTGTCACAATTCCACCGATCAGATGCAACACAGCGTTGAAGGCCTCGCCTGTCGCGGGAGCCACCACGATCTCTCCCGGTTGCAAGGCCATGAGATCCTCAGTGGAAAGAATCAGCCGCGCGGTTCCCTCTTGGGTGCCGCCGCTGGCCGGAATACCGATCACAACACCGTCATCGCCGGCTGGTTCGTCCATCTCCCCAAGAACGCCCTCGATGAGAAACCCGATCGCCGACATGAGCCTGGCAAGAGGCGGCGGCAGATCATCGGGGGACGGTGGCGGCGGAGGCGGCGGGCCCAGATGTCGAGGTGCTCCCTGTTCGGTCAGTTCCATTCGACGGGTGTGTCGCTGAGATAGCACCTCGGCCGACGGCCCCCCGCCGTCGATCATCGCGATGGCCTCGTGGATGGCGGCCTCGAGGGCCAGTGCAGGATCCGCGAGTCGGCCCTCTGATTCGGCGCGTCGGCCGACTTCCAGAAGTGCCCAGCGGACCAAACCGATGGCGGACATGTCGGAGTAGAGGCCTCGCTCATCGCGCAGGCGGTACACGGCCCGCGCCTCATCCAGGAGCTCATCGAACGTCGCCCGTTGTTCGTCGGGAACCTCGGCCCGTAGCTCCGCGGCGAATGCGTCGGCCCTGGCGTGGGCCACGCCTGTCTTAGCGCCGAGCGCCGCCGCGAACTTGCCGAGGATCAACTCAGGGCATTCGGCCAAAGTCGGATTGGTGACATCGAACCCGTCGACCAGCCGGAAACCCACCGACCTCACGTAGTCGTCCACCGCCGGAACAAGTGCTCTGAGCTCCGACAGCCGCCCGGCCGGATCGCCACCTCCGGCACACAACTCGGTTGCGGCCTCGCTGGCGCGGATCCCGTCGACTGCGGGTCGCATGTCCTCGGGAAGGATCCCCGACACCGGCGAGTAACCGTCGAGCGCGGCAAGCATGCCGGTGGGGGGTCGGCCGGTCATCGCGCCGGCTTGAAGCGCAAAGTCGCCGACGGGAAGCAACGCCGCCATGTTGAACCGGTGGTGTTGGTAGACCATCTCCTGCGTGTGCGCGGCGACGGCTCTCACGTGCTGCGCCAGCTGCGGGCCGTCGAGCGCACCGAGGTCGACGTCGCCCAACAAGCGGTGTTTCTTGATCGAGTTCGGCTTTGCCTCATTGTCCCAAAGCTCGAGATCCTGGCGCCAGAGTTTTGTCTCGAAGGCCTTGGTCGCGAGCTCGAGTCGGCGACCGAACTCGGCGCCGATCTGCTGCTCGGTGAGGGGGCCGCCCGGTCCGGGCATGTCGAATGGTTGAGGTTGGTGGTAGGTGAAGCCGTTCACTTGGGCCAAGGCAAGGCGATCGAGGAGCATTCCGTAGCGTCCGAAGGTCTCGGTGAATCCGCGATTGAACCCCTCCGGATAGATGTCGGCCATGTTGGCGGATTGAGAGGTCGGAGTATGCGCAGAGTCCTGCTGCCACGGTCCGGGTGCTGGTGGAGTCCAGTCGGTCATGAGTCCCCTGTCTTGTGTGTGGGCTTGATACGCCCATTGGCCGACCCGGTCTGCGGTTGCGTCTGGGCGCCAGCTCGTGCCTAACGTACAAAACTGGGCGCGTCACCCCCGCGTCACCGGCGCGGCCAATTGATCCCAGCCTCCTCTTCGGCGCGACCTCCATCGAGCCCTGCTGCTTGGCCTACCTGTGAACTCGGGCAGAGTTGGCTCTGGTCGGCGATACCTTCGAGATGTCGGGAGATGGCGCGGTGGTTCGGATCTTGGGTCCGGCGCCCGTACCGAATATCAGGTCGTCACTGACGAGCCCGATCAAGCTGTGACTGACCAATCCACCACCGACCGAGAATCGGTCGTTGCCAGGGCCTTGGCCCTGAAAGACCGTCGAAACAGTGCCGCAAAGAGTTCGACGCCGGCACGCATTCTCGCATTGACTTCTTTGGCGATGTCGAGGAGTTGCGCCAGGCAGTCGAGCTGTTCGTGAGGCGTGTTACCAGCGGGGTTTACTGGCCCGCCACAGCCGGTTCACTTCGGCAATGTCTTCGCCGAAGCCTTGCCTGGCAAACGCGTTGCTGTACCGCCATATTCGAGGCGGGCACCCGGCGTGACTAGTTTGATGATCTCGATTGTTTCGCGGGTGCGCTGAATGGGCCGAGCAAACTCGACACCGTGCCATCCTTCGATCACCTGGGGCCCGCTGGTGCCCAGGCCCAGCCGAAACCGACCGGCCGATAGCGATTGAACAGACATCGCCGACATAGCCAGCATCGCCGGGGTTCTCGCTCCGAGCTGAGCAATTCCCGTGCCCAGTTTGATGGTCTTGGGTTACCGGAACCGAATTGACTCCTATGTTCAGTGTCATGGCAAGTTCAGCCTAGAGGTTTCCGATTATCCGGTCGGGGGAGACAAACACCGCAGCTCGAGCGTCGTCGCTCATGGCTCGGTCGTATTCGTCCCAGTCGTCGTAAGTGCCACCGGCGGCCTGGAACACTTGGCGCAACAGCATTCGTATGGCTTCGGCGTCGAGCGTTTCGGCAGGATTGTTCGGCCCGACGATGTTGCTGGCGCCAGTGACCGAGACCCAGCGCCAGCCGCGACGTATGGCGATGGTGACCTCGGACCCTCGACGGATGTGTCGCAGTCTGGCCGCGTTGCCACCAGAGACGAGTGCAACGCATGGTCTCGCTGTCAGCGGATGGTTCGTGACGCCGCAGTTAACTACGCTTGAGAGCACGCGACCGTCGGTTTGGGTGGTGCTCACTACGGCTAACCCGTGTTCGTCGTCTAGGAACTCGGCACGTCTTCAAGGGTTGGCATAGTGAGATTTCCGTTCGGTTGGTGGAAGTTGTGGTCTCGGTCAGTGCCAGTCGTACGGATTCCAGGCCGACGGTGCCGAGTCGAGGAACTTGCTGATGACCCGCTCGACTTCGGTGGCTCCGAGCGATGATTCTTCGGTGTGGCTTAGCTGCGGGGTAAGGGCGTCAGGGCCCAGGGCGCTCCAGAGGGCACTTGACGATTCGAGTTCGTTTAGTTCCTCGGCCATCGGACGAAGATCGATTCGGGCCAGTGGTCTGCGCGTTCGGTACTGCACCCAGGTTTCGTACCGATCCGTGTACTGATACCTCTGTCCGTGAACCACGAGTAGCCGAAAACGATCGGTGGCGTTGTTGATGGCCATTGGGTGTAGTCCGTCGAAGCGCATTCCTCCGAATCGGTGACCGCCGTGGCGTTTTTGGCTCGCCGGGATGGTGACGACTGCCAGATCAATTTTCGTGTGTTCGTGTATCGAGACCGTGCCATTCGCGAGTAGATCTTCGCTGGCAGTGAGTTCGGCGTCTTCGTCTTCCCATAACTCCCGGAACCGTTCGCCGTCGAGAAGCATTGGCAACAGCTGTGGCAGGGTCTCGCAGTAGAGTTGGTCGGTGAACTCGTCGTACTCACAAGTTGTCTCGCGTTCGGCGTATCGAGATAACGCCATCGACGCGCGAGCCGCCCGACGATCGCTGTAGGTGCCAAAGTCGCCTGCACCCGCGGCGTCGATCAGCAGTTCTCGATGCGCCAACGAGAGTTCGGGTTCGATCAGGGTGTGAATCGCAACCAGTCCGTCTTGGTCGAAGTGGTTGTTGGTCACTACCTCGGCCACGGGATGAGGTGGGGAGTTATCCAAGTACCGAAACGCCATCTCGGCGGAGGTGTCGGCCGAGGTTCGGTCCGGTTGGGCAATGCCGGGCCAATGGGTGAGCGCCAACACAGTCGCCTCGTTTGGCGAACCATCGACCACGATGTTGGGCCTGGTGAGGCTCGCCCCGTAGTCAAGGTACTCAAGACTCTTAGACATCAGGCTTCGAATCTACCGTTCCCATAACCCACTTCGGGTTAGTTGCCAATCACGGTGATGTGGCGCGTAGCTTCCGAGCCGAAACGAGGCATGCCGCGGCCAGAACACCGGCTGTGCCGATCACCCAGACGAGGCCGGCCTGCACGGCGTCGCCGGTGGCGGGGCCAATAGCGACATCTTCGCCGGAGAGTACGTCTCTGATTATTTCGACGTCGCCGATGCGCAGATCGACTACGAATAGCAGAACTGCGCCGCCCATCGCCACGCCGTAGGTGATGGCTAGTGTTCGCACGAACTGGTGGGCCGCGTTGACGCGACCCATTTCGTCGCTGGCACTGCTGGCTTGGATGAGGGTCAGGCCTGCGGTTGACACGAACCCAATACACGATCCGACAAAGAAGAAAGCTGTGAAAATCAACCAAAGCGGCGCGCCGAATCCAACTGACAACGCAGCCCACAGGAGCGATGGCAACAACATTGTTGCTCCCATAGATATCACTTTGGCCTGAGGCCAGTCCGAGAGGAGCCTTGCGTACGCGAACGATGCCAGAGTCCAACCAATGGTCAGAAACATCACCGAGAACGCAGCGAACCCCGCAGATTTGCCGCGGGACACTTGGACGTACAGCGGCAAGTAGTTGTCGGCGGCAAGGCCAGCCGCCAACACCAGACCTGAAGTCAGATGGACCCACAACAGTGGGTGACGGGTGAGGTGTACTCGAGCCAAAACCGGATTGGCACTTCTGCCGCTGTGGCGCCAGTATGCCCAGAGTAGGAGTGCCGTCAGCGCCGCGGTGACTCCAGCCAACCACCACCTGACGCCAATCTGGGCCAGCCCGAAAAGCGACGTGGCTGTAACGCCGGTTAGCAACAACACCCCTCGCCCGTCGAAGGTGACTCGTTGCGGCTTGTCTCGTGTGCTTGGGAGCGCGTTCCACCCCAAGATCAGGGCGGCAGCGGTTATCGGAAGCTGGGCGATGAAGATAAGTCGCCACCCAGAAACGGCGAGGAACGCAGCCGAGATGGCCGGTCCACCGAATCCCATGAATCCCCAGACTGCTGCGTTCGCTGCATAGGCTCTTGGTCGCATAGAAGCCGGGTAGGTAAGACCAATTGCGGCGAGTACAACCGCGATGACCAACCCACCGCCGAGCCCTTGGGCCACCCGCGCCGCTAAAAGCAAGGGCATAGTGGGAGCTATGGCCACCGCGGCGCTCGTTACCAGGAACCAGATTCCGACCACTCGGAACGTGCGGCGTACACCGACCGCGTCGATGACTGGTCCGGCCACAATGACCGCAACGGCCGAAGAACCTAGGTACGCGGTTGCCACCCACGGCAATAGAGCTACGTCGCCAAGGTCCTCGGCAATCGATGGCAGGGCTGCGACCACCGCTAATCCATCGAACGCGGCTATGGCCATGATGGTCATGTTCGCGATTGTGACTGCGCGGTACTGACTCGACCAGATGCTCCTGTCCTTGTCTGGTTTTAGGTCCGTCACGCGGCGTTCGGCCGAGAAGAAGCAGTTGACCGCTGGTGCCAGGTGAGCATGGCGCCAGCCTATGGCCGGACAGTGGTCGGTACCGCAATGGCCGATGTCGGGGTGGCGGTTAAAGTTTCGGAATCCCGGCTATTGCCAGACCGAAAGGCTTCGACATGTCGAACAACTCTGCCAGTTACGAGGTAGTCGTCATTGGTAAAGGGCTGATCGGCTCGGCCGCGTTCAAGCATTGTTGTGAGTTAGGAGCTGACGCCTTGTTGATTGGGCCAGATGAACCTGACGATCCAGCTGCCCACGATAGTGTCTTTGGCGCTCACTACGACCAGGCCAGGCTCACGCACCTGCACGCTAAGACGAGGGTGTGGGGCGAACTCGGCCGCCGGTCCATCGAGAATTATCGAAATATCGAACAGGCCAGCGGGATTGAGTTCTATCAGCCAGTTGGAGAGCTGTTCGTCTCAGATGCTGGCGCTTCAAGTTCGTACTGTGAGCCGGCGAACCTTGAACACTCACGGGTCGAACTCGGTGCCGTCTTGACCGAGCTAGATGACGAGGAACGGGTCGCAGAGTTTCCCTTTCTGACCTTCGGCCCGAAGTCGTCGATCGTGTGGGAGGAACACCCAGCCGGTCACATCAACCCGCGGGCCTTGATTGAGGCTCAGGTCGCCATCGGCGAGGGGTGCGGCGGCGAAGTTCGATCGATGCAGGTGCAGCGGTGTGATGTTGGCGCCGATGGGGTCGTGGTTACTGCTGTGGGCGGCCAACAGTTCGCTGCCGACCGGGTGCTTGTGGCTGCCGGTTCGTTTTCCAATGCTCCAGGGTTGCTGCCAGAGCCACTTCCGCTAACGCTAAAGACCGAGTTCGTCGTCTTTGGGCGGGTTTCGGACGGCGAGGCCGAACGCCTCGCGGCGATGCCGGTCATTCACTACGACATCGACGACGACACTTTGGCCGACATCTATATGGTTCCTCCGGTTCGGTACCCCGATGGCCATCACTACATCAAGATGGGCGCCAATACGGTGGCCGACCAGTTCCTGACGACGGTTCGCGAGATGTGCGACTGGTATGGCCATGGCGACAGCGACGTGATGCTCGATGCGCTTCGCGGCGCGGTCATGCGGATCGTTCCGGGAATCGAGGTTCTCGATTGGCACACCGGTCGTTGTGTCATCACCCGCACGCCGAACCAGATGCCGTTGATCAAACCCGTAGTTGCTGATCGCCTCTTCGTTGCCGTGGGCGGCAACGGCGCGTCTGCTGCTTGTTCCGACGCGTTGGGCCAGGTCGCAGCGGGCCTCGTCGTTCACCGAGAGTGGACCGACTCCCTCGATCAGCGGAACTTCGACACGGTGTAGCCGCCTCGGGAAGGGTCGTCTTCAGCCTGGGCCCGGCTGGCGATCAACTTTGGACTGAGCCGTAGTAACGCGCCCGGGGGTTACCAACGGGGCGAGACATCGAAGGGTTTGAATCGGTCGGGTCTCGCCAGGGGTTTGACGGCCGCGCCGCTCTCGACTGAAACCGGCCTCGTACCTACCAGCGGGGTGGGAGGTCGATCGGTTCGTGTCGGTCGGGTTCGGGTGGTTCGCTGGGGTCGGTTGGCTTGGGCCGGTCGCCAGATCTGGCGGAGCTGCCGTCGACTCGGCTTGGAGCAGGCGGGCACGACGCGTCGTGTTCAGTGTCGACTGTTCGGGCCGTTCCGTTCGATGCTGTGGGCGGTTTGGGTGGCGATCGTGGGGGTGGGTTGGTCCATTTGTCGATCAGGTTGCCGGTGAGGTCGTGTTCTAAGACCCATTGGTGCGGTTGGTGGCCTTGGTGGAGGTGGGCTCCCATTTGGTGGAGCCGAGTGTGGTGGGTGGGGCAGAGCAATGCCAGGTTCGTAATGCTGGTTTTGCCGCCTTCGCGTGTGAAGGTGAGGTGGTGGGCGTCGCAGCGTGTGGCTCGCATGTTGCAGCCTTTCCAGACGCAGTGTCGGTCGCGGATGGTTAGGCATTGTTTCTGGATTTCGGTGGCGTACGGTTCGGCGGTTTCTAGCTGGTATCGGCCAGGGTTTTGGCTGGTGGTGTCGGTTATCCATAGCAGGATTTCGGCGTTACACAGGATCTTGTTCAGTATTGATACTGGTATTGGTTCCCCGGTTTGGGTGTAGGCCGAAGCTTGCGGGTGGCCGAACGTTGAGATGTCCATGGTGAGGTTGACCCGATGCCCACCGCCACGGCCAGACCCACTGCCATTTCGACTGTCCGCTTTGACCACAGAAGAACCGGCCACAGAAGAACTGTCCGCAGAAGGACTTGAGCTGGCGTCGTTGGGGCCGGCATTGGCAGGATCGGCATTGTCGGAGTTGATGTCTTGGCCCCTTATGTCGTTGGTGATGTCTTGGATGGTTAGGTTTTCGGGGCAGAGTCCGAATAGGACGGTGCAGGCGTCGGCCCCGATCTTGTATGGCGAACGGAGCTTCAGCGGGTTGGGTTCGAGTTTGTCTATCTGGAACTGTCGTCTGACTTCCCGGTCGAACATTTCCATAAACGCAGCACCGATGATCGGATCGAAGTTGATGTTGATCCAAGTCATGCCATGTTCATCAACACCACAAAGCCCTTTACGACGGTTCCGTTGGCGACGAAACTTTCGTTCAGCATCATCGCCGTCGGCAGCCACAATCGCGGTCTTGATAGCGGCCAACGTCTCATCAGTCGCCTGACACACCGCATCAACCAACAATCGGCTCTTTACGTCGGCTGGAAGCCCGGCTTTCATGATCGCGTCAGCCTGCTCAGTACTAATACGACCAGCATTCAACGCCGCAGCAACATCAGGATGGGCTTCCAACCGTTGCGCGCGAGCCAAACGTTCGCGTTCGGCCCGACCAGAAGGCCCACCACCACCGCTGTTGGGGTTCGGATCGTCTGGGTCGGTGCCATCGCCCGGACCGGAACCGGCATCAGCGTTGTCTGATCCATCGGGCCCAGACCCAGACCCGGCATCGGGATCGCCTGCGGGGTGTGGCCGAGGTCTCGGCGGGCGTGGACCGTTAGCACCCTGTAACACTCCGATAGCCGAATGCAACGTTGCCTCCTGGCCATCAAGACGTGAACGCATCGACTGCACCTCGAATAGCAGACCCTCAACAGACGGAAGGGCCATTGCTATGAGTTCATCAGATGTATGAAACCGCACACTCACCGTTCGCATAACCAGAACACTATCAAACAAACGTTCTAATTCCATATAAATAACAGAAATAGTTAGAAAAATTGCGCAAACCTGGTATCAATAACTCAATCGGCCTACCAACCATTCAAATAGACTGTTGAGTCACTAACTGGTCGGCCTTTCAGACTTTCTTGGCCCCGTGGTCATCCATCGGTGCTGATCGTGCGAGTGATCAGTAAGGAGGCCACACTTTGTTGCGTCTATGGCGACGAGGTGGCTGGTGATGGACAATGAGTTCGATGGAACCCGAAATACTTGGTGGAGCTGCCGTGCAGGAGGACTTCGAGGTGTTCTATGACCGCGAGTTCTCTCAAGTTGTTGGCTTGGCTTTCGCACTCTGCGGATCATGGTCAGCCGCCGAGGATCTGGCCCAAGATGCCTTCGTTTCGGCCCATCGTCGGTGGTCGGTGGTCGGGGCATACGAAAAACCTGGCGAGTGGGTACGCCGAGCGGTTGCCAACCGTTCGGTTTCGTTGACCCGGCGTCGGATTAGTGAGGCCAGGGCAATGCTTCGACTTCGCCCGCAGGGTCGGGTCGATCCGCCCGCCCTCGATGGCCCCGACGACGAGTTTTGGAGCGAAGTGCGCCGGTTAACCCCACGCCAGCGCCAAGTGGTCAGCCTTCACTACGTGAGCGACCTTCGGGTTCATGAGATTGCCGCTGTTCTCGAAGTCAGCGAGGCCACCGTGAAGACACATCTACAACGAGCCAGGAGCACCCTCCACGCAAGGCTCGTCGAGAAACGTGGATTGCGATCATGAACTTCAACGATGAAGCGACGAGGGCCGGCGCCGCCATTTCGCAGCGCGCTGACGCCTTGGCTCCTCACCGGTCTGGCCTGACCCGCAAACGCTGGGTTGCCCCCGCCGGAGTTGGGGTCCTGGCCGTCGTCGTGCTTGGCATCGCGTCCTTGGTCGGATTCGGCCCGGGCGCCACATCACGCGTCGAAACGGTCGCAGGGCTCGACGGCCCGATTCCGGTCGTCGATGGTGTGGATGATCGGCTGTTGGCTGCCTTTGTGTCGGTCGATGGCGCAGTGACGGTTCTCAGCGGCGATCCAACCTCACCCACGATCCAGCGCCTTGGTGTCGACGCGCCGCCACCCATCCTGGATGTGCCAACTATCCCCAAGCCAAGATGGACCTCCAGTGGAAGAGCCATCGAGTACGTGACCCAGCTAAACGACGGACCAGAGACGGTTAGCGTCGATGTGCCAACGGGCCGGATCACCACCGAGCCGTATTCGGTTCCGGATCTCAGCTTCATGCGCCTACCAAGATTGCCGGATCGCGATTCCGACGAACCGCACGATCGTACGCTCATGCTGATGCGCGCCTCGAGCCTCCCCTCTGTCATTGCCGTTAGTGAGGGAAGCGACGTTAAGTGGTGGGTCCGCAGTGTTGCTGGCGGCCGGGGTCGCCTTTACGACATCGGCTCGATTGAGTTCCTGGCGCCAGGACTCGACAGTCTGATCGTCATTGCTGATGGCTCGCTCTCGCTCATTGGCGCGGACCGAGACATCCAGCCATACGCGCCCGAGGGTCTTCCCGACAAAGGAGTCAGGAGCGCGGCCGTAAGTTCGACAGGTGAGACTGCTTTCGGGTTCGCCGATGCAACGGTGTTTGTGGAGACCAGCAGCGGTGTCGCCTCGTTCGAACTCGGGGACCAGTTTGGTGCCGTGACCGAGCTGTCGTGGGACCCAACCGGCGCTTCGGTATACGTCCACACTCTCGGTGCCGATTCGGGCGACCCGGCACTACTCCAATGTTCGATTCGAGAATTGGCGTGTAGCCGAGTCGATGTCGATGCCGTGGGAAGCCTCGTGCGTGGCAGTCCACAATCGTTGCCCCCCCACGACGTGCTCAATATCTGGCCCGGCGAAGTTGTCAGCAACGATACTGCCGCCGAAGCGTTGTGGCGTCTCGATCCGACACTGTTGGTTACGCAGTTCGCGGTCACGGTCTTTGGATGGTCCGATCCGCTTGTCGTTGAGGCCGAGAGCCTTGCCACATATCAGCAACAGATCGCATTCGACCTTCGCCGTTCTGCCGAAGACCCGATCTTTCAGGTCACCGTTTCGCAAACCGAGGGGCAGGCGGGCTGGTTTGTCTCCGAGGTACGGAGTTGGTCCGACGGTTTCGGCATGGGTTTTCAACTGCCATTTGATGGTATGGCTACCTTCCAAGTTGAACGCCAAGGCGCCGCTGTCGTCGAAGTGACCCTCAACATCGAAGGCGTCACGGTCACGGGGCGCGCGATCGAAGCCGACGAGGTCAAGCTTGACTTCGGCGAGTACAGATTCGACCCAGGTCAGATCGAACCGTCTTCCTTTCTAGATACTGTGGGCTATCTCTTTGTTCTGTTGAGGGATGAGGACGGGGTGGTATTCCACGCATTCTCGGACGCTATCGATTCGGGCTTCGGGCCAGGTCAACCCTTGGGCTGACTGGTGGCACAGAATCGGTGCCGATCTACTCGCCAACAGGCGGCCGGTGTACCGTTGGCGATGTCTACCCTGACATTTTGTCAGTTGGACAGCAACGGAGGAGAGTGGCAGTGGCAGACGAAGATCGAAAGGGCCCGATTCTGGTTGGCCGGCTCGTTGGGGAGGTTCTATAAGCCCATCTACGACCCAATTGCGCGGGCTGTCTCGGGTTTCATTCGGGGCGAAGCGGCCACATAACCGCACTAATCATGCGACCGCACGCCAGCAGCGCAGAATCGTTTCGGCGGCGATGTCCATATCGCGTTCGGTGCTGGTGGTACTGCTAACGCTGAGCCGCAAAGCCGTCCGGCCCTGCCAGGTGGTGCCTCCGGCCCAAATGGTGCCGTCCGCCTGCACGGCCTCGATCACAGCAGAAGTGACGGCATCGGCTCCGAAGCTCACGAGTGCCTGGTTTATCACTACTGGCGCCAGCACCTCGACGCCCTCGGTAGCGAGAGCCGCAACGAGACGGTCGCACAGACGACACGTCCGATCGACAATCTCGGCAACTCCGGAACGACCGAGCGAAGCCAAGACTGCCCACGTCTCGACTCCTCTAGCCCGCTGTGACATCTGTAAACCGAGGTGCATCAGCGCACGATCAGAATCGGTCGTGACGTAGGCCGCGTCGACGGCCATGGCTCGGCGCAAGTCTTCGTCTCGAGCAACGATCGCGACGCCAGAATCGTAGGGCGAGTTGAGCCACTTGTGGGCATCGGTGGCCCAACTGTCAGCTAGTTCGGCACCAGCGGTGAGGTGTATTCGAGCTGGGTCGACGGCGGTCCACAACCCGAACGCTCCGTCGATGTGTGTCCAAGCACCAGCCTCGCTGGCGCCTGGAATGATCTCGGCGAATGGGTCGCTGTGACCAGTGTTTACGTTGCCCGCTTGAAGCAACAGCAGCGTGAGTGAATCGAGAGGCGGAACTTCAGAAGCGACCATGCGGCCACAACTGTCTGTCGGCACGATCGCGACCTGGTCTTGGCCTATGCCGGCGACGCGTAGAGCTTTGGTCGCAGAGACATGAGCCTCGGCGCCGAGCACAACCTTGATCGGGGGCGATCCGGCTAGACCCTGCTGATCAACACTCCATCCAGCTCGGTGGAGCAGGGTGTCGCGAGCCGCCAGAACACAAGTGATGTTGGCGATCGACGCTCCGCCACAGAAGGTTGCGGTGGCCAAGGAGGGGAGGCCGAGTAGTTCGATAACCCAACGCGCTGCGATCTCATCGAGATGAGTAGCCACCGGCGACATGATCGGCAAAGCCGTGTTCTGGTCCCATGCCGCGGTCAGAATCGACGCCGCCAGTCCGGCGGGCTCGATCCCGCCGTTGACGAAACCAAAGTAGCGGCCGGCGGTCGAGCGCATTGTTGCCGGCGAACCAAGCTCGTCGAGCTGGGCCAGAACCACGTCGGGCTCAACTCCGTGTTCGGAAAGTTCATCGTCGAAGCCGTTGAGTGCAGCGATGGCTGCCAGTGATGGCGCGGCTGGCTCGTCACCATCGGTGACTAGGTAGCTAGCGGCGCGTTTGGCCGCGTTCATGATGAGGTCGGTGGTTCGGTCTGTCATGGTGACGATCATCGCACGAGATGCCCGGACCAATCCGACTCGAAGTGAGCCCGTGTTGGCTATGGATATGGGCATCGTTTAGGGGCACACTGGGTCAATGGAGCATCTCACCACCGAACAACTCGAAACCGGTTTGCAACACATTCTGGACTCACCGACCGACGATGGCGTGCTGGAGATGGTGCTGCGACGTCCGGCCGAGGACGAGCGCGAGATTCTAGAAGTTGCAGAACTGAGCTTCGAAGATGGCGTTGTTGGTGACAACTGGAAGAGCCGTTCGAGCAATCGCACCGACGACGGGTCCGCCCACCCAGACATGCAGATAAACGTTATGAACTGTCGGGTGACCGACCTAGTGGCCCAGGGTCGAGATCGCTGGCACTTGGCCGGCGATCAGCTGTATGTCGACTTCGATATCAGCAATGAGAACGTTCCGGCTGGCACCCGTCTGGCGATAGGCACGGCGATCATCGAAGTAACAGAACAGCCTCATGCCGGATGTGCCAAGTTCACCCGGCGGTTTGGCCTCGATGCCCACCGATTCGTGAACTCCAAGAAACGGCCAGGCGCCCACCTTCGCGGAATCAACGTCAAAGTGGTCCAGGAAGGCGCTGTTCGACCCGGCGATCGAATCAAGAAGGTCTAGTCGGCCGAAGTTGAGGGCGTAATGCTGTGTGCTAAGGTACACACATGCGTTTGCACATCGCTCTAGATGACGAGTTGGTCGCAGAGCTTGATCGGCGTGCCGGTTCCGGGCGACGCAGCGCCTACATCGCAGAGCTAATCTCGCGCGGTCTTGAGGACGAGCGTCGGTGGGATGAGATCTCGGCATCTCTTGGCCAGATCTCCGATACGGGCCACGATTGGGACGACGACCCGGCTGAGTGGGTTCGTGACCAACGGCGATCTGATCAACGACGCGTTGGTTGAGTGCCTCGACTACTGCTCGACTCGACGGTAATCATTGATTCCCTCCGAGGCCGTCCGGCCGCGGACCGCTTGGCCGGTTTGAGACGATCGGGCATCGAACCTTGGGCGTGCGTTATCTCGGTTGAGGAGATCTGGCGAGGCCTTCGACCCGAAGAAGAAGCGGCCGCCCGCCGCATCTTCAACGGTCTGCGGCTGGCTCCGTTGAGCGTTGCCGTTGGGGTCCAAGCAGGTAGTTGGCGGCGCGATTTCGCCCGCCGAGGCGTCACTTTGCACCAAGCCGACTGCCTAATTGCAGCAGCAGCGGTCGGTGTCGGCGCAGCGCTCGCCACAGCGAACATCGACGACTTTCCAATGTCTGAGCTAACAACCGAGAACTGGCCGATCGGAGCCTGAGTAGACTTTGTAGATCAGCGGAACTAGATAGAGCGGCCGGCATCGGCCCAGTAGGGGGCTCGAAGCTGGCGCTTTAGGATCTTCCCGGTACCCGTCCGAGGTAGTTCGTCGACGAAGTCGATGGAGCGTGGACGTTTGTATCGGGCCAACTTCTCCTCGCACGCGGCCAGTACGTCTCGTCGGAGTTGGTCCTGGTCGACCGTCTTGCTGGTTGGCTCGATCAGCGCCTTGATTTCTTCGCCCCACTCGTCGTTGGGCACACCGATCACTGCGACGTCGGCGACGGCGGAGTGTTCGGCAATTACCGCTTCGATCTCGGCTGGGTAGATGTTGACGCCGCCCGAGATGATCATGTCGATCTTTCGGTCAGACAACCACATGTACCCGTCGCCATCGACGTACCCGATGTCGCCGGTGGTGAATACTCCTGGTTCGAGATGAGCTTCTGCGGTCTTGGCTTCATCGTTGTTGTATTCGAAATCCATACCTAACAGGTTGCGGAAGTAGAGCGTTCCTGGCTCGCCTTGCGGCAGCCGATTCTCGTCATCGTCGACCACGATCACTTCGACCATGGCCGATGGTTTACCGACGCTGCCGCCCCGCTCAAGCCACTCCTCTGAGTTGATGGTGGAGGTAATGGCGCCTTCGGTGGAGCCGTAGTACTCGTTGATGACGGGTCCGAACCAGTCGATCATGGCCCGCTTCCACGGCGGTGGACACGGAGCAGCGCCATGCCACACAGCTACAAGAGTCGAACCATCGAAGGCCTTCTTGGCGCTGTCGGACACGTCGAGTAGGCGCTTGAGTTGCGTTGGCACCAGGTGCACGTTAGTCACCTTGTACCTGTCGATCAGATCGAGGGTTTCGGCGGCATCGAACTTGTGGCGCATCACGACCGTCGATCCATTGACCAATGGCATGAAGCTGTAAGCCCACTGGGCCGAGTGGTAGGCGGGGCCCACCAGCAACGTTGTTCCGTCGACCGGAACAACGTCACTCATGCTGCCCGCCACTAACTGCATGACCTCAGCCGGTACCGCTTCGTTCTGGAGTAGCGAGGTTCTAACGCCCTTCGGGCGTCCGGTCGTGCCCGATGTGTAGAACATTGGGCCGCCAAGCAGTTGCTGGTCGAGGTTGTCAGCCGATGCCGCGGCTAGAGCCTCCTCGTAAGAACCGAACCGGTCGCCCGAGTACCCACCGACTACAAGTGCGGTCGATATCTTGGCGGAACGAGGGTCGGCGAGTGCGGCCTCGGCCACATCGACGAAGCGATCACCGACGACCAGAACCGTCGCGCCTGAATCCTCGAGGAGGTAGGCAACTTCGTCGGCTACCCAATGCCAGTTGACAGGAACCAAGGCAGTTCCCAGGTGGGCGGTGGCCAGGAACATTTCGAAGAACTCGCGACGGTTGCCCATCATCACCGCGATGGTGTCGCCTGGCCGTAGACCGGCGTCGGTCAGTGCGTTGCAAAGCCTGGCTACGCGATCTGCCAGCTCCTCCCACGTCGTTTCGCCGAGGTCGTCGATGAGGGCCGGTTTGTCAGGGTGGTTGCTTACGTGAGTGTCGAGCAGGATCGGCATTAGTTAAACCTCGGGGCGTTTGTGCCAAGCGGAACGGGAGGCGACAACCATCGCATCGGCGTACCGTCGAGACTAATTGGTGGTCGTAGAGCATCGAGCGGGCCCCAATAGGTGTCGAACGACTGGCACCAGGCTTTGAAGTCGTCTATGTCGGGCGTGCGGGCCTCGACCGGTTGGGATCGTTCGCCAAGACTTCGCACCCACATCGCGGTGCGGCAAAGTGAAACCCTGACCAGGTAGGCGCCGCCCTCGTTCAGTTGACGTCGTTTCGCCAAGACCACACCGAGGGCCCCGAGGTATCCGGTGGTGTAGTCGTTGAGGGCCGAGGGCTGAAGCGTGGGAACCACCGGAGCGTCGTCCGTGCGGAGGTATTCGCCCTGGCGGGTTGCCATTCCGGTGACGACCTGGGCCAGTTGTTCCCACCCTGGCCGCTGTTTCCAGTCGCCCTCATGGCCATAACAGTTGATCGAAACGTAAATAATGCCGGGGTTCATGTCGACGATTTGGTCCACGCCGAATCCCAATCTGTCCATGACTCCCGAACGATAGCCCTGAGAGAATACGTTGGCCTTTCGAACCAGGGCTCGAAGCGCGTTCTTGTCGCCGTCGGCCTTGAGATCTAGATACGCCGACTTCTTGCCGATTCCGGTATCGGCAACGAACGCCTCGACATTTGGCAAACCCTCGCCGCGGATCTGGAGAACTTCCGCGCCCATGCTTCCCAGGGCCCGAGCACAGGTCGGGCCGGCCAAGACCCGAGTGAGGTCGAGCACTCGGAGCCCGGCCAAGGCCCTTGCGGCGTCCGCGGCGCTGGAGTTTCCGATGAGGTCTCGTGGCGGGCCGTCGCCGATCTTGATGACTTCGACGACGGGAACGGCCGCGAGGGCACGACCGGCAGTCGAGTCGTCCCACTCATCGGATGTTCGCACCATAGCTCCGCAGAGTCCGGCGTCGGCCAGATCTTGTTCGAGCTGCGGCGCAGACAGGTGGGCAATGGCAGCGGTAACTGCGTCGCGTTCCGGACTGACTCCCAGTAGGTCAAGGACTGCTTGTGCATGATCTGAGCCGGGAAAACTGGAGTGAATGTAGACAGATCGACCATCGTTGCAGGTGAAGAACCCGGCGGTCGCGGTGCGGTCCTCAGGAGAGATTCGAGCCTGAGGCGACCTGGCCTGATCCGCGAACGACTGGAAGGCGAAGCTGGCCAGAGATGCCTCGGCCAGGCGAGTGTCGACTCCAACATGACCGACCCGCTGTTGGCTTCGCATCGTGGCGAGATCACTGGCAGCTACAGCAGTTGCTGCGAGTACGGCACTTGGTGCCTCGGCGCACAGATACGGACTATCGAAGCAGGGATCTCCGCCGGAGAATTCGATCTCTGGGCTCGCTGCCAGTCCTTCGGGTTCGAGCAACCCCAGGATCGCCTGGTGAGCGACCTCGGTGTCGAATCCGGTTTTGGTATCCATGAGCTCCCCCAAAGCTGCCTCGAGATGGCGAGGCTTCCTTCTAGTTCATCTCGGAGTCTATGTAACCCCGCCCGAGCCCTAACAAACCACTCCTGTCACCGGGAAACGGCGCTGGGCGACCAGATGCCGGTGACGGACTAGGTCTTTGTGCTGCGTCCACTACCGGCTGAATCAGCAGGCATCGCTCGTCGCAAGAATTGGTCGAACATCGGAACAGTGAAGTCCAGTTCTCCCCAACGCGGCGAGTAACAGATACCTCGCTTGATAAGACTGTCGCGGACCGGTCCCAGGCTGCGCGTTGTTTTACCTAGCGATTCCGCGATTCGTCCCGATGCGTAAGGACCGTTCCCCAGAAGGGCCATTGCTCGTATGTACTTTCGTTCTGTGTCGCTTGTCCGATCAACGCGGACGCGAAAGAAGCCCGAATCGAGCTCGGCGAGGGCTAGTGGAGCTGCCGCGTCGATGTCTTCGATGGTGATTGAACCCGGCCCCGGTGCTACATCCCAGGCTTGCCTACCGAACTCTTGAATAAAATAGGGATATCCCTCGGTTAGCTCGACGGCGCGCATGGTGGCTTCGCCGTCCCAAGTGACTCCCTCCTCTTGGGCAGGTAGTTCCAGGGCGACGGCAGCCGCATCGTCTGGTAGCGCGCCAATGTTGGGGAAATCAAAGAGCCGTTCGGCGTACGAACGGGCCTCGCCGATTAGACCGATGAGCGACGGCAGGCCGGCACCTACGAACATTACGGGCACACGGTGCTGAGCGACCAAGTGAAGTGCCTGAACGAGTGCCGCCAGATGTTCTGATGACAGGTATTGCATCTCGTCGATCGTGAACAGGGCACCCCGATGCCGTTCCCGGGCTAGTTCGCCAAGTTCTACCAAGACTTCGCCTAGATCGGCATCTAGGACCCCGGAGTCACCTATACCCGCGAAGGGCTCGACATCGATGGTTCCACCTTCTGGAATATTCCAAGTGATCTGGAACGAGCGAATGGCGCCCAGAGTTCGTTTGAAACGCTCCCCAGTGCGCTGCCCGGCGCTCAGCCGTAGCACGGATTTCCTGGCAAGGTTTCCCATGGCTTGCGGGAAGTTCATCTCGTCGTTGGCTTCGAGGGATTCGCCAATCCAGCCATGTCGGCCTGCCAACAGCCCAAACTCGTTGAGCAGCACGGTTTTTCCGACCCCGCGCAACCCCGTGAGCAGCATGCTTTTTGTACTTTTGCCGAGGTCCATGCGTTGTAGGGCTATTTCGAAGGTCTCGACCTCGTGCTGTCGACCAGCAAGCGCTGGCGGCCGCGAGCCCGCTCCAGGGCTATATGGGTTCCTAACCGGGTCCATACGGCTCCCAAGTTGTAGTTTATAGCTATTTCCGAAGAGTATAACTTAATTTACTATACATCGGCAGATATGTGTATACTCCAACTACGTTGGCCGCCAACGGGAACGCGTCGAGTGGCAGGGGCCTATCGCTCAATCAATGCTCGCTGGCGTCTGGTAGGGCTTCACTCCAGATTGCTGGGTCGCCGTAGCCAGCGAAGGATTCCGCCAGCTGTTCGTCGTCGCAGAAATTGATGCGTTCGCGGTTACGCGGGTGGACGTTCTGTACGAGATAGCTGGGTGTGCAGTCGATCAGTTGTGATTTCACTAACGGGAGGTCCTCCCGGGAGTTTCCTTGTAGGTCCGAGCAACCGATCCTGTCGTTCTCGGGTTCTTTGCATCCGACCTTCACAATTTCACGGTCGCCGATCCCGCCTGGGATCTCAAGGGGAAGCAGCGATGCGAGTACGCCCGGCTGGATACAAAAGCCTGGTCCGTCGGCAAAGGGGCCAACCCTAAGATCGACCCAAACGGTCGATTCGTTCATCGTTACGTCTATGGATCGAACCTGGGCGCACCCTGTGTGTTGCCTCAGGACTGCGACGTACAGTCTCGTAGCAGCTTCGTCCAAACGAACAAGCCAGAAGAACCCCATAGGTGGAACCAAAGCGACCTCATCGCCTCCCGGCGCAACGACCAGGCCAAGATGGAGCAGGTTCCCGGGTGCGGTAGAGGGCTCGGCCTCGGTGTAACAACATGACCGATTGGCCTTCGTCGGCATACGGGAGTTGCACTGTCGTGGTTGTCGAGTCGATAGACGTGGTCGACGATGGATCCACGATGGTTGCGCGGGTACTGCTCGGTGCTGATGCAAACGGCGTTTCGCCCGGCGAGTTGGCCTCTGTTGTCTGGGAGCTGTCAGCTGTCCGCGGTACGTCAGCGTCTGAGGGCAGCGCTTGGCTGTCGGATCTGCTTCCCGAACATCCGATCAGGACTAGCAGCATCGCGATGCCGACCAGCAAGAGTGCCCTTTCATCCCTGGCCTTTGACTCCACGACCCGCCGAACCGGGTGTGCACAGTCGACCGTCGTGCAGTTGATCGCCATGCATCAAGGGTAGTTAGTTGCCGCCGAAGAGGTCGTCGGTGGTGTATTGGTCGGCACTGTATTCGGTGATGGAGCTGATGCGATTGCCTCGGAGCTCGAACCGCATTGCCATGTCGATTTCGAGGTCGTTTCCGTCGAGCAACACTGCACGCAAAGATGATTCCGTCGACGCCCTCGAACACGCCCGAGATTCGGCTGTGCCCAGGGATTCGGTAGACAACGTCGTCGCAGACGACTTCTCCGAGTGCGGTCAGGTCGCCCACGATCGCTGTCGGGGGGATGATGATCTGCCAGGTCTGGAGGGTTGCGTATCCGGCAGTTACGGCCGAACCAACGGCAACACTGGCAACGCTGCCGAGGGCCCTTCTCAACCCGATTTCGCCCCGTCTCTCAATCGCCGCGATGACCATTACGTTGACGATGCCGACTCCGCCGACTAACAGCGCTATCGCTCCGAGCCCGAGAAACAGCTCGGTAGATGCCGACTCAGCCGCGGCCTGGGCTTAGAGGATGTCGGACGGGCGACTGACCGTGACGTCCTCGGGGCTTTCGAGATTGGCTGCCAACGGGAACTCATGGAGAATGCCGATCACCTCGTCCTGTTGATCGCCAATTGGTACGAACACCCGATTGTCAAGATCGATTCGACGTTCGGTGAGAGAACTACGGTGCGCGTCTTCTTAGCGGCCAACAGAGCGCGACCAACCGCATCGTCGTCGGTAGGTCTTGGTTCGGACGCAGGTGCCTCCGCATGGGAGAATGCCGCTATGGCACATGAGTTGATGAAAACACGAGGGGCCTTTCCTCATCTTCGCCAACACGGAGGACTTGTATACGTTTCTGGCACGAGCGCGCGCCAAG
>CAZMUM010000014.1:0-107063 GCA_964569385.1 uncultured Acidimicrobiales bacterium | reverse complement strand
ATGCCACCCCCAAACCCGATCGTAGCCATCGCACCCCTCGACCTCGGCTAACCGTCGGTGTAACCAGGATTATTGACCGATAGTTCGTCTAACAGGCAGGCCTTCACCGCAACCGCGACCTCGTCGAGCCGATCATCCATCTGCCCGGTCCGGATGGCAGTAGCCAACTCGGCGTCGTCGGCTACACCGAACTCGGCCAACCTCGCCAGATGTGTGCGGCGATGATCGTGCCCGAATTGAAGCTCGCGTCCGACGATTGACAACATGTTTGCCGCGACTCTGGCGTGATATCGCTGAGCCCCGTCGAGAGTCGGGATCAGGTCGTTCGACAACCAATCGCCAACAGCGGCAAGCATCTGCTCGGCAGTCGGAAGATCGTGCGGAGACTGCTCCGAGTGAAACGGCAAACTCACGAGATCAACTCCAGAACGTCCCACTCGTTCTCGGCTAGACGTCTGCCAATAGCGGCGTGCTCATGGGACCCACCCAACTCGAGTAGTTGCCTCGAAGCCTGCATCACACACATGACGCCCCACTTCAACGTGCCGAGCACAATCCACCAGCGCACCGCCTCGACCGAAGCGACCGGTTGAGCACCAAGCGCCGTGCACTCTTCGTTGTAGCTCGCTACCAAGTCGGTTAAGTCGGCCATACCAGCGACCTCACCAGGGCCACCGAAGCGCCACGCCCGCACGCAAAGCCAACCGAGATCTTCCATCGGGTGGCCGACATGAGCCAGCTCCCAATCGAGCACAGCGGTTAAACCGGAGCCATCGATCAGAAGGTTGCCAAGCCGAAAGTCGCCATGCACCAACACCGACTCGACCGGGTCAGGTCGGTTGACATCGAGCCAGCGAAGACCGAGCTCGAATGCAGGCGATGGATGCCCAAGCAGATCAAGTGCTTCGCGATACTTGGCGATCTGATCGGTCTCATCCAACAACGCCAGGACGGATGGGTCGTCAACTCGGTGCAAACGAGCCAGCGCCTGGCCGCAGTCGTTCGCGAACCGACCGCGAGCCGACTCGTAGGCATCGTCGCGCAGGATTCGCTTGGCCAAGGCCTCGCCGGGTTCGAGTGATGTGAGCGCCCAACCGCCGCCGAGGTGATCGTCGTGGTCCGCCCATGCGTGTACCACCGGAACCGGGACACCGACCTCAGAAGCCGCTTTCAGCACTGCGACCTCGGTCGAGACGAGGCGTTCAACACCAGCCGCCTTCTCCTGTCCGATCTGAGCGATTAGCCGAGTCGAATCTGCCAACTCGACAATCCAAGTCGACCTCGACGCGCCACCAGACAACCTCTGAACCGCGGTCACCTCGCCAAATTCACTCCCAGTAAGACCGGTCCCAGCTAAGTGATCGCCTGGCCTTGCACCATCGACCAGCCGCTGAGCGCTAACGACGTCCAAGTGAGTCACATCAGCCAACTATCCACAGCCAACTAGCCACAGGCAGCACGGACCGTTGGTGTTGGATTCACAGCTCGGCCGCCGCCAGGCATGACTTCGAAATGTAGGTGAGTCGACGAAAAGCGAGCATTGCCGGAGTTACCGACGGTGCCGATGACCGTGCCGGCCTCGACCCTGCCACTAGCGCCAAACGAATCGAGGTGAGCACCGTAGTAGCGGTTGCCATCGTCGCCATCGAGGTAGTACGACAGCCCGCCGAGACGGCTGTTTCTCTGCCGAACCTCCCCGCCAACCGAAGCCACAACGGGCGTACCTCTCGTGGCGAACATATCAACACCCTTGTGAGACCGCCCACCGCTGCGCGGCGCTCCCCATGTGTCGGAGAACGTCGTGGGTCCTCCGATTGGGCAAAGAAATCCGTCTGTGCCGCTGAGGACCGGCGCGATCGTGGTGGGCGGTGCGACAGTGGTGCCAGTGGTTGTGTCTGTGGTTTCGCCAGTTTCGCCAGTTTCGCCCGTAGTTGGCGCGATGGTGGTCGTTGTGGTGGAGGTCGTGGTCGATGTGAGAGCCGCCTGCTCTTCGACAATGCGACGCTCTTCAGCTAGTCGAGCCGCCTCTGCTTCGGCCGCGGCTCGTCGTTCGGCTTCAAGGCGGCGACGCTCGGCTTCGCGACGTCGTCGTTCAGCTTCGATTCGTTGCCGTTCCTCTTCTTCGAGCCGAGCGACCTCAACCTGGAACTCGGCCTCACGTTCGTCGGCAATTCGGAGTTGCTCGCCGATTTCGGTGAGTTCGACGAGCATCTGGGTTTCGTTAACCCGAAGCACGTCGAGAGCAGTTTCGAGTTCGGCCCGCAGAGCAACCAGCTCGCGGTTTGCCGCATCGAGATCATCGGTGACAATGCGGTACCTGTCGAGCTCATCACCAACGCCCAACGTCGCGAATCGGGCCAGCGCGCCAGCTGTGGCCTGGGTATCGAATGACCCTCCCGCGCCAAAATCGGTGCCGCGTTGTTCGCCGAATACATAACGCTGCACCAGTAACTCGCCGACAACATCGCGAAGCCCCTCGGCTTCTTGTTCGGCGGCCCTGGCACGCACTAACACCGCAGCAATATCGCCATCGACGTCCTCGGCGGCGTGATTGGCGTCTTCGACCCCTTTGGCCAACGCATCGGCTCGGGCTTGAGCTTCGGCCGCGGCATCGCGGGCATCGTCGGCGGCTGCCGCCGCGGCCTCAGCCCGGTCGCGCGCGAGGTCGAGCTCAGACTGCGCCGCGGCAGGACTCATAGAACCAACTACCGCGACCAGGACAAAGATGGGAATCCAGCGACGCATGACGAACAACCAGCCTACGCAATGCGGTCGAGGAGCGGTAGTGCAGCCACTCAAAGTGACCCATGAACCACCGATGCGGTCGATCAGGTCGCTGCGGGTGATACGAGTTCGTTCAACACGTTGTCGAGGGTAACCACGCCCACTGCCGTCGATCCGTCGACTACCAGCCCGAGCAGAATCGAGGTGCGTTGCATAGCCAGAAGCACATCAGGAAGCGCCGAGTCGACGGGGATTCGAACCATTGGTCGCACAACACGTTGCCCCAGGGGAGCCTCGCGTGCTGCGGGACTAAGCCTCAGGAGATCCTTGCCATGAACGAACCCTCTGACGTTGGCCGGAGTGTCTTCGTAAACAACAAGCCTGGCGTGATTCGTAGCGACGAGCTGATGCTCAACTTCAGCCGCAGACGCCGAGATCGATACCGCATCGACTTCACTCATCGGCACCATCACGTTTCGTGCGGTCAACTCTCCGAAGACAACGGCTGCGCCCAACAGGTTCAGGTCGTCATCGTCGATCAGTCCGCCCTCGGCTGATTGCCGCACCATCGCGAGCAATTCGGCACTAGTAGCCGCTCCGTCGAACTCGTTACGAAGCTTGACCCTTAGTAGGCGCAGAACAACGTTCGCCAACGCCAATAGCAACTTGTTGAGCGGCGCGACGAGCCATACGAAAGCCCACATCGGCACCGCCATCCAAAGGAGTGCGTTCTCGGCTTTGGCAATCGCAAGGTTCTTGGGCACCATCTCGCCCAAGAGCATCTGGGTAAAAGCCACGAGCGTCAGCGCCACCGCAAAGGCAAGGGTGGGGCGCAGGTTCTGGCTGAGACCAAGCACGTCGAAGGCTTCATCGAGATAGTCGGCGACGGCAGGCGCGGCGAGCTTGCCCAACACCAAGCTCGAAACTGTTATGCCTAGCTGCGATGCGCCGAGCGTTGCCGGCAACGAGGCCTGAAGCGACCGGGCCGCGATCGCGGCGCGGCTCCCAGCCGTAGCGCGGTCGTCAATCACGCTTCTCTTAGCTCCAAGCGCAGCGAACTCGAGGGCAACAAAGAACCCGTTGACAGCAATAAGAAGGACTGCGACGACAAGAGTCAGACCGGTCATGTTGTCCGACCAGGGCGCACTCTGGTTACCGCCACCCGCGTGATACGCCGATGATCGGCGGCGAGCACCTCGAATTGCCAGGTGCCGTCGGAGAATATTTCGCCCACTGCTGGAACCCGACCAGCGATGGCTAGCACCAGCCCGGCCACTGTCTCGTATGGCCCGTCGGGCAGCTCAGCACCGATGAGGTCGCCGACTTCGTCGATGTGGGTCCGGCCGTCGATCTCCAGGCGACCGGCGCGTTGTGTGTGGGTTACCGCGTCGTCCTCGTCGTATTCGTCGTTGATCTCGCCAACAAGTTCTTCGAGCAGGTCTTCGAGAGTGATCAGCCCGGCTACTCCCCCGTGTTCATCGACTACGACGGCAAACCGAGATTTCGCAATGGTGAAGTCCGACAGCAGCCGGTCGAGAGGGCGGCCTTCGGGCACTATCAGCGCCTCGACCATCAGCTCACCAACGGTGACGGTCGAGCGCAGCTCGGGTTCCACAGCCAGCAGTTGGGTTACTTCGACAACACCCCGAAGATCGTCCAGGTTTTTGCCAACAACGGGGAACCGCGATCGGCCCGTAGTCAACGACAACTCGGTCAACTCAGAGAGGGTGGCATCGTGGGCTACAACCACCATGTCGGTTCGCGGAACGAGCACATCGGCAACATCGCGATCGCCGAATCGAAGCACCCGCTCGAGACGCAGCCGCTCACCATCGGCAAGCGTCCCCTGAGCCGCGCTGCTCTTAATGACGTAGGCAAGTTCGTCGAGCGAACGAAGGCGCTGGAGTTTGCCGGAGGGTTCTATGCCAAGACGCCGAACAACCCAGTTGGCTGTGGCCTCGAACGACTTGATGGCTGGAGCCGCGACTGTGCCAAACACCATTAGCGCTGGAGAAAGCGCCGAGGCGACCGGTTCGGGTTTGGTGATGGCCAGATTCTTGGGCACCAACTCACCGAGCACCATGTGCAACATGGTTGCCACCAGCAGCGAAACAACAGCCACCGAGATGCCGCCCTCGTTGATGCCTGGAATAGCCGCGAGGCTCTCGCCAAAGGCGTCCTCGGCCACCAAGCCCAGCAGCAACGCAGAAACGGTTATCCCGATTTGAGCGCCGGTCAGGTGGAAGCTAAGTCGCCTGAGAAGCGTGATGACCAACCGTGATCGCCTGCTGTCGGTCGCGTCGAGTTTGGCGGTATCTGACGCAACCAGCGAAAACTCACCAGCAACAAAAAAGGCGCTGCATACGATCAGAACAGCTGCTACGAGCAGTCCGAGCCAGCCGTCGATGGTGCATCCTCAGAAGAGTTGGTGAAGCTCGCCAGTTTGACGATCCAATACGTCGAGCAGTGTAGCGAAGAGCATGCAAGGCATTTTGTTCGATACCCTCACGAAATGTCTGCTGCGGAAGAATCGACTGCAAGCGCGGAAGAATCGTCGCGAGGTGTACACGCGGTATTCGCGGCGGCACGCCTAGCCAGACACCTTGAGTTGGCGCTGGCCGGTGTCGAGTTAACCCTGCCTCAGCTACGCCTACTCATCTTCTTGGCCGAGAGGCCTGGAGCGGCCAAACAGTTGGCCAACCGCACCCAGGTGCGGCCACCATCGTTGACTGCGTTGGTCGACGGATTGGCCCAGCGGGGTCTGGTCGAACGCAAGCCCGATCCCGACGATGGACGCAAGATACAGCTCGTCATGACCCCCGCAGGCAAGTCGGTTCTCGAGGCCGGGGTTCGAGCTTGCCAGACCAGGCTCGAACATATTGCCGACTATCACCGACAAGACGACGCCATGGATGCGCTTTCGACCTGGGTTGGAGCACTAGATGGATGGCGAGCGGAGAACTCGCCATGAGCAGCAGTGGCGATGCCGGTGACGATGGCAGTGGCAGCCGTCGGGCGGGCACAACTTCGAGCCCGTACGAGCCGCTTGCACCGCACATCGACGAACCCTCGGTAGATGTCTGGATCGACGCCGACACCGACCTTGGCTGGATTCGACGGCTCGCCCCACTCCTTCGCACACATCGGGTTCCCCTCCTGGCCTCGATCGTCACGGCCGTTTTGGCCATGCTCATTGGCGTCAGCATTCCATTGATTTTGCGCGCCGCCATCGACCAGGCCCTCGATGCCCGCACTCGCGACCTCGAACCACTCGTTATCTCACTGGTAGTCCTGGGCGTGATCCGAGCCCTGCTCACATTCGTCTACCGGTACGGGCTGTATGCCATCGCCTTCAAGCTCGAGCACCAAATGCGAACCATCCTTCAAGATCATCTGTCGCGACAGTCGTTCGCGTTCTTCGACCGGGTGCAGTCTGGCCAGATCATCAGTCGGGCCAACTCAGACATTCGCTCGATCCAACTGTTCTTGGCGTTCGTGCCATTGATGGCGGTGCAGTTGCTTAGCTTCGCCTTTGCGCTGGCCATCATGCTCAACACCAATGTGCTGCTGACGTTGATCGCGTTGGCCCCGATGCCTGCAGTCTTCTTCATGGGCAAACACGTCCGCGACCTGATCTTCCCGCAGTCGTGGATCATTCAGGCTCGGCAGGCCGAGATAGCGACGGTGGTCGATGAAAGCGTCAACGGCGTACGAGTGGTCAAGTCCTTTGCCGCCGAAGAACGCCAGATTCAGGACCTGGCAAAGGCGTCGTTGCGCCTGAAATGGATCAGTTTGCAACTGCATCGGGCCAGAGCGAACTTCAACCCGATTATCGAAAATTTGCCTCGTCTTGGTCTGGCGCTCGTCCTGCTCTATGGGGGTTTGCAGGTCATCGATGGCAACCTCACTATTGGCGATCTTGTCGCCTTCAACATCTACATCGTTGTGCTCCAGGCCCCGTTCCGATTCCTCGGGATGATTCTCATCATGGGGCAGAGGGCCAAGGCATCCGCGGGACGCATCTATGAGATCCTCGACGAACCAATAGCGCTGTTCGATCGTCCCGGCGCAGTCGATCTGGTCGATCCTGAGGGTCGGGTCGAGTTCGTCGACGCCACGTTCGTTTACGGAACCGAGGAGGTTGGAGGCACTCAGGGAACGCGCACCGAGTCGGTGATCAAGAACCTCAACTTGTTGATCGAGCCAGGCGAGCGGGTGGCCATCGTCGGGTCTACTGGCTCAGGCAAGTCGACTTTGCCGAGGCTGCTACTGCGTTTCTATGATCTTCAATCGGGTTCGGTGAACGTAGACGGGCACGACGTTCGGGATCTAACCGGAGCGAGCCTTCGCCACGCAGTGGGCATGGTCCCCGATGAGCCGTTCTTGTTTTCGGCTTCGGTCCACGACAACATTGCCTACGCCATCCCTACCGCGAGTCGCGCCGACGTCGAGACCGCCGCCCGGTCAGCTCGGGCGCACAGCTTCATCGGCGACCTCTCTGACGGCTATGACACCGTGGTCGGCGAACGCGGCTACGACCTGTCAGGCGGCCAGCGCCAACGCATAGCGATCGCCAGAACACTTCTGGCTAACCCGAAGATTCTTGTGCTCGATGATGCGACGAGCTCCATCGACGTACAGGTCGAAGCTGAGATCCACGAGGCCCTCGACGAACTGTTGGCGGATCGAACAACCATCATCATCGCCCATCGTCTTTCAACTATCGGGTTAGCCGACCGGATCGTGCTACTCGACGATGGTCGCATCATCGCCGACGGTACCCATGGCGAACTTGTCGCCTCCGAGCCGAGGTATTTGGAGATACTCGACGCTGGCCCAACGGCCGACGCTCCAGCCCAAGAAAGCCCAGCCCAAAGAGGTACGGCGTAATGGGTATGGGACCACCACCTGGGTCACCGTTTGGAGGGCCAGGCAGCACCCAAACATCTGCGGCCGCCGGACTTCCGTTTGCTGGCGTTCCGTCCGAGCTGAAGGAGATGGCAGATAAGGTGCTCGACCGCGAGCCCGAACATCTAGATCCCGATGTCTCGTTCGATCCGGTGCATGTTCCAACCGGGCCACTAACCATCGCGAAGTTGTTCGCCGGTCGAAAGTTGGCCCTGGCTGGAGCCCTGCTGCTCCTCGTGATCGAGACCATCAGCATGCAGGCTGGGCCTGCGCTAACCCAGATTGGCATCGATCGGGGCATCCGCGAGCGCGACAAGTCGACTCTCGTCGTGGTTGTAGTGGTGTTCTTCGCCCTTGTTCTACTGAACGCAGCCGTCAATCGGGCCCGCATCCTTTGGACAACGCGGCTTGGCGAAGAACTCATGTACGGGCTGCGGGTGCGGGTGTTTAGCCACTTCCAACGTCTGTCGCTCGATTGGTACACCGAATCCAAGGCCGGCGTTCTTCTGAGCCGAATGACGAGCGACATCGATGCCATCACCCAGCTCGTCACCGATGGGTTCACCAACCTGCTGATTCAAGGCCTGACATTAGTTGTGGTCACCTCGGTGCTTCTCGTATACGACGTGAAACTGGCGCTAATTGTTCTGCTCGTAGTAGTGCCACCGCTGACCATCAGCACTCTTTGGTTCCGATCGGCTTCCGAACGCGGCTACGACGCTGTGCGCGACGCAATAGCGAACGTCTTGGCCGACCTGTCGGAGAATCTCGCGGGCGTGCGGGTGGTCACAGCAATGAACCGCCGCAGGTACAACGCCCAAGTTCATCGCGGGGTTGTCGGTTCGTACCGCGACGCCAACCTATACACAGCGAAGATCGGCGCAGTTTATGGTCC
Organism: uncultured Acidimicrobiales bacterium; assembly: GCA_964569385.1. GTDB lineage: Bacteria > Actinomycetota > Acidimicrobiia > Acidimicrobiales > Poriferisodalaceae > JAADHX01. Next base: position 98,536 of record CAZMUM010000014.1, on the reverse strand, counting down.
ATCTTCGGAGGCTGTCGGGGCTTTGGCCCAAGCGATCGTGTTGCTTGTTGGCGGCCGAGCTGTTCTAAACGGAAACCTTGAGCTTGGCGAGTTGGCCGCGTTCGTCCTATATGTGACGGTGTTCTTCGCGCCGATCCAGCAGCTGGTTCAGCTCTACAACACTTACCAGCAGGGCACGGCTGCGATGCGCAAACTGTCCGACATCCTCGATACCGAACCCGGGGTCACCGAACGCGTCGACGCGGCTATCCTGCCTCCGATCGAAGGGGCAATCCGGCTGGCCGACGTTTCGTTTGCCTACCGCAGCGCGGCACCGACCAACCCGAGCGCCGGCACCGCGGCTCCTGAAGAATCAAATACTGAAGAATCAAACAGTGAGGTTCTACGCAACGTGACGCTCGACATCGCTGCGGGCGAGACCTTCGCGCTAGTAGGACCTACCGGTGCGGGGAAATCAACGATCGCCAAGCTGGTGACTCGGTTCTATGATCCGACCAAGGGCCAGGTGTTCATCGATGGCCACGACCTCGCGACCGTTAGCCAGCGATCGTTGCGAAGCCAGTTGGGCATCGTGCCTCAGGAACCGTTTCTGTTCGGCGGCACGATTCGCGACAATCTCATCTTTGCAAGACCAGACGCAACCGACGATGAGCTCGACGAAGCCGTCAGCCTGGTAGGTCTAGACGATCTTGTCGATCGACTACCCGACGGCATCGACTCGCCTATCCACGAACGAGGCGCAGCCCTTTCGTCTGGTGAGCGCCAACTGCTGGCGCTCGCCAGAGCGTTCTTGGCCAGGCCTCGAGTTCTGGTCCTCGATGAGGCGACGTCGTCGCTCGATCTTCAATCCGAAGCCCGAGTCGAATCGGCACTAGACGTACTTCTCGAAGGACGCACCGCGGTGATCATCGCCCACCGTCTGGCCACGGCTATGAAAGCCGATCGAATAGGAGTGATTGTCGAAGGCCGCCTAGTCGAACTGGGAACTCACGACGAACTTGTCGCGGCGAACGCAACGTACGCGTCGATGTTCGCGACGTGGACATCTCACATGCCACCGAACGACAAGTTCGATGTCGACCAATCCGGTGCCGGCCAAGTCGGCACGTACATTGGACACCGATCGTGAACCTCTGTTCAAAGTTGGACAGCCACCCAATCATGACGGGGGGAATCATCGTCCTGCTCCCCATCCATGCGGTAGAACTGTGTATTCCCGGTGGAGGAGGAACATGAATCGATCCCAACGCAGAAGACTTCGAACTCAGGTCTCGTTACTTGCGGCCATTCGATACGAGCTGTCGAATAACGCGGTCGACAATATGATTGTGCACGACGTAACCGAACGCGCCGACGTTGCCCTCGGGACTTTCTACAACCATTTCGACGACAAGGCAGCTGCGATCCAGACGCTTGCCAGAGTCGACACGCTAATTCTCGGCCGCCAGATCGCTGAGATCGCGGCAAAGTCGCCGCATGGTGAGCGCTGGGCAACCTCGACCGTTGTCGTGCTGGTGCAGCGGGCGTCGGTCGACCGGGTTTGGGTCACCTCCTTAGCTTCACTGGTTAACGCTGGCCAGTTTCCGACCGCGGCCGCCATCAAATATTTGCAGTCGTTGCCGCCTCGTGCGGGCGCAACTCAGAACCAACAGGCTTGGCGTGTCCAGGTCTTTGTCAGCGTGATGCGGGGCATGATCCGCCATCTGGCCGCACATGGGTTCGACGGTTCCATCGAGGAACGAATCACTCTTGGAGTGCGCAGCATTCTTGGTGGTCTGGCCATCGACCAAGACCTCATCGACGCTGAGATCGAGTTCGCGATCGCGATACCGCTGCGCACCGAGTGGCCAGACGACGACGAGACGATACTTAACGATGAGACGCTCCACGAAGCCGTAGGTTTCGTGATCCCCAGTAGCAGCCAAACGAGCGTCACCAACTAGGGCCTACGCTTGCCCGATGCCTCTTGTTGCATCGCTTCGCGGATTGTCAGTTGTGCACGACGGTCGCACAGTGCTTGGCCCGTTGGACTTCGATGTGGAAGCGTCGTCTCGATGGATCGTGCTTGGGCCAAACGGCTCTGGCAAGACTTCTCTCGTTAGGGCCCTCTCGTTACAAACACATCCATCGACGGGCACGATCGAGGTCCTCGGCGAGCGGTGGGGCCACACCGATGTTCGCGAGCTACGAAAACGGATCGGGCTGGCTAGCGCGGCACTGCGCGAACAACTCCGTCCTCAACTTCGAGCCGTCGATGTTGTGGTGACCGCCAAGAACGCAGCACTAGAACCGTGGTGGCATCGGTACGACGACGCTGACTATGCGGCCGCTGTCAGTTGCCTGGATCAACTGGGTATGGGAGGTTTCGCCGAACGCCAAATCCAGACGCTCTCGTCGGGCGAGCAGCAGCGAGTCCTATTGGCGAGAACCCTAATGACCGAGCCTGGACTGGTGGTCCTAGATGAGCCTGCTGCTGGCCTCGACCTGACCGGGCGCGAACAGTTAGTGACCGCGTTGTCGGGTTTGGCTAGAAGCAGCGATACGGCTCCGATGGTATTGGTGACTCATCACCCCGACGAGATTCCCCCTGGCTTTAACCAACTGCTTCTGCTCCGTGAGGGCGTGCCGGTGTACTCGGGCCCACTCACCGACGGAATGCACGACGATCTTTTGAGCGAAACGTTCGGTCTGGCGCTGAAGGTCGAGCGACGACGGGACCGCTACCTAGCCTTCGCCAGTTGATGTGCTAGTTGATCTATCTGTACTAATGGGGTGACCAACGGGTGATGCGCCAGCCGCGATCAGCTCGGCGTCACGGTCTTTGAGTTGACGAAGCAGCGGATAGGGGTTGACGGCAGCGCCAGCGTCTGGATGCACCTGAATGTGGAGGTGCGGCGGGGTCGAAATGGCGTTGCCAGAGTTGCCAACGAACCCGACCACGGTGCCAGCCTCAACGAAGTCGCCCTCGGCAACATCGGCAAATGCTTCGAGGTGGGCGTAGTAGTACTGGGTTCCCGATTCGCCGATGAGCCAGAGTCGGTTTCCGCCTAAGCGGATCGTGCCGATGCGTACTACGAAGCCCCGCTCCATCGCAATGAGCGGAGTTCCTGCGGGTGCGAATATGTCGGTGCCCTGATGGCGGCGAGCCCGACCGTTACTCGGCGGCCGGGGCGCAAGATAGGTGTCGACGAAGTTGTAGTTGTCCGCGATCGGAAACACCACGTCAGCGGGAAGGGCAGCCAGCTCGGCGAGCTCGGCTGCCGCTTCGCCTGCGTCGAATTCGGCGGTTCTTTGAGTTGCGCGAAGTTCGGTCAGAGTTTGTTCTGCGGCGCGGCGCGCGCTGGCATCGGCGGTGAGATCGATGGCGGCTAACGAAGCTGCGTAGGCCGCGAACAGTTCCTCTTCGTCGCGTTCGAAAACGGTGGCGATCATCAACTCGCGAATTCTCGATTCCACAAGGTCGTAGCCACCGACAGCGTCGAACCCGCCGCGCAACGGTCCGTTCGCATATAGCGCGGCAAGGTTGTCATCTCGCCGGTCTCTGGCATAGCGGTGGGCGTCGGTCAGGTCGCGTTGTTCGAACTGAAGCGAATCGAGTTCGCTGCCCGCTAGTTGCACAGCCGCCGCGGTGGCGATCAGTTCGTCCTCGGCAGCCCAGACACTGGCGAGGGCTTCGGCATCGCCGGCTTCAGCAGCTTGGAGCCTCAGCTGGGCGGCCGACCGAACCCGAGCTCTTATCTCGGCCGCAGCTCGTTCTCCGCTTCGAAGCGCCGCAACTACCTCATCGGGTCGAACTCCCACAGCGGTCTGAGAATCAACAGACCGGTCTGCGTCGGTTGTTGACTGTCCGATGGCCGGAACTGTGGCCAACCCGACGGCCCCAAGAGCAATCAGCACAAATCCGAACAGGCGCGACCGACAAACCACACTTCGTCTGACGACCGCTGGCGCTGGCTTGTTAGCTTGACGGTGCGGGGGTTTGGGTACACGAGTTAGCTTGGTACGAGCGCAGAACCGTGCGGGCGTCGAGGAATTCTCCTGACTCAAACACGTACAGGCGCTCTTGTTCTTCTGTGCTGCCGGCTGTCTGTGCGATGAGAAGGTCGTAGCCGTAGTTATCGAGTGTCCGTCGATACTCCAGACCGTCGATCTCCACTTCGCGCAGGGCCACGTCGAGTTCTTGTGTCGTCGAGCTATCGGAGAGAGTAGGTACCAGGCGCCCTGTCAGGCTGGCGGCGGTGTCGATGACCGTCGCGACATTGTCAGACAGTTCTTGTGGTTCCAGGAACTCCACGGACCCGGTGATGTGGTCTGCTGCACTCAGTAGCTCGTCGAGATCGGCACATGCCGAGGCTTGATCTGGTTCTGAAGCACAGGCGCCAAGAAGCAGAGCTAAAGCTAGGAAACACCGAGACGAAACATCCACTGGCTCTAGGGTGGCAGATAACGCGCCCCTCGGTTAGTCGACCATCGGAAAGTCCTCGGAGCCGCCATGTCACATATCTTCCATATCACGACGCTCGCTCAGTGGAAACAGGCCGAAGTTGCTGGCTTCTACGAACATCGTTCGCTGACCGATGAGGGTTTCATTCATCTGTCGACGAGTGGCCAAGCGGTCGAGACAACCGAGCGGTATTACGCTGATGCCGACGATCTGGTGTTGTTAGAGGTCGATCCCAGCCGGCTTCCCGATGGCCAGCTCGTATGGGAGTTTGCCGAGAGCGTTGGCGAGAATTTTCCACACTCGTATGCACCGATCCCGGTTTCGGCCGTTGTTTCTGTTCTCGACTGGCAGGGCCCGGCCTCTAAGCGTAAGGCCGTCCTCGATGCATTGTCAGACGATTTTGGTGCGACGGAGTGACACTGCACATCGTCGAGATCGACTCAGTCGTTGAGCTTCAGACCCATCTAGACGACGGCGTGGGGTTTGCCAACGTTGTGCTTCAGGGTCTTGACCTGACTGGCATGACAGCTCCATTACTGGCCGCGAACCTCTACTGCGCGACGTTCATTGGTTGTCACATGTCCACTGAATTGCTCGTGCACGCGGTCGAGACCGGAGCCGTCGTTTTTCCGACCATGAATGGAGTGCCATATCGAACGGGTCGCCGTCGGCTCTATTCGGTCGATGAATTGTACGACGGCTTCAACCCAGACCAGCCAGCGACTTACGCCACAACTCTCGATGCGGTCGTGTACCAACATTGGTTGAAGTCTGGTCGGTCCACCGATGCCAACGTTCGCGAAACGCTCGCTCGGAGGCTCCACGATCATGGGGTGACCGATGCCCTCGACGATGCCGTGGCCGGTGAACGGATCGTTGCTGTGATGGGTGGCCACGGGCTAGCGAGGACCGATCCCGGTTTTGCCGCAGTGGCCAGAATTTCACGATCCTTGGCGAGGTCGGGATACATGATGGCCTCTGGCGGGGGCCCTGGAGCCATGGAAGCTACTCATCTTGGTCCGTGGCTTTCGACCTATGGTGATGAGGCTCTTGACCAGTCCCTCGAGTTGCTTGCCAGTGCGCCGGGGTTCAGGCCTCCCGAGGAGTGGCTGGCAGCCGCGTTTCGAGTGCGGGCTGAGTTTCCCCAGACCCCCGATGCGCCCAGAAGCCTGGGTATTCCAACGTGGCTGTACGGCCACGAGCCTCCGAATGCGTTTGCTACCGACATAGCTAAGTACTTCGCCAACAGCGTCAGAGAAGATGGGCTGCTCACCATCGCGACTCACGGAATCGTCTTTACGCCCGGATCGGCCGGCACTGTTCAAGAGGTGTTCCAGGACGCCACCCAGAACCACTACCAAACCGTTGGTACCCCGAGCCCAATGGTGTTCTTCGGCACCGAGTTCTGGACTCACAAGGTGCCGGTTCTTGACGTCTTGCGCAGCGTCGGTGCTGGCAAGAGTTGGTTAGACCTGATCACCGTCACCGACGACGAACAAGAAGTAGTCGAGACAATCGCCTCGCACTCTCGTTAGCCGATGGTCGGTGTATTGGAGAGACTGCTTAGCCGTTGTGGAATGAACGAGATTAATCGATTCGTGATTTACCCCTACGGCCCCAGCAATACCTTTGTGCTGGGGGCCATACACCCTTGCAAAGATTGTTCCTGCGACCTTGGAGGTCGCAGGACACAGGCCGGACGACGGCAGAGCGGTGCCACCCACCCGACGTAGGCAGTGGCGGCGTGCGACATGCCCACCCAAAGATCCCCCCTCAGGCGATGCCGTTGAACAACGCCGGAGGGCCGAAGGGTTGTCCATCGACCAGGTCGAAGAACATGATGTCGGCGGCGCAGAGCGAAAGCTCGGACTGGCCGCAGTCGAACTGTCCAAAACTCAGCAGATGTGGAGCAACGATGGTTCGGGCTTGGGCTACATCGGGGCCGATCTGGTCGAGCACATCGACTACGCGTATTCCCGTGACCCAACCCCGAAGAGCCATTGGGTCATCGACAAGATCCAGGTTCGACTGCCCCAAGACGAGATTGGCGAAGTCGAGCTGCTGGGCCAGCGCAGCACCAGTCGCTTCGACTAATTGCGCCTCGGCTATCTCGAATGCGACGAGTGGCTCAGCCGCATAGTCGTCGATCTGTAGCAGTAGATCAGCGTCGTTACATGTCGTCGACCGTACCGAACGGAAGCGAAATCAACTCGACTTCTATTCCGGCGACAGCCGCGGACGCCATGGCTGCGAAGACCGCAGGCAGACCACCAACATCAAACAGTGCATTCGTCGCGTTGGCATCACCAGAGGTGATCACATACCCACCAAGAATCGGAACTCCGGCGCCGTGGACAATTGGCAACGTGATGTCTGAGAACAGATCGACACCACCCCGGTAGCCCTCAAACGAACCCTGACTGGACCCCTCGGTGTTAATGAGACCAACGCGCCATGGGGGAAGCACCGTTGGCGCTGCGGTTGTTGTTGTCACTGTTATGACCGTTGTGGTGGTCGCGGCCGGCAATGTCGTTGGGCCGGCCACGTGATCAGGCAGCGTGGACGAAGAGGTCGGGTTGGTCGAAGGGGTACTGGTCTGGGCCGACGTGGGCGTCTGTGCTCTATTCGTCGATTCGGTAGTTTGACCTAGACCGTCGAGTGCAAACGCACCCTGAGAATCCGCCGCCTGGTCAATCTCGGAAGCGCCGAGGACTGTGGTTACTATCTCGATATCGGCGGCTGCTTCTGGCTCAGTGTTCGGGCCTGCTGCCGAGCCGTCGCTGGTACAACCGACCAGCAATAGTGTCGCCGCTGCTACGGCACCAAACAGCTTGAGTCTCCTACAACGATTCGCGGCCACCTAGGCCCTGTCGTCCGCAGCGGAGTTGGCCTAACGAAGCGGCAGGGACGCGAAGTAATCACAAGACGAAGCGGCAGGGACGCGAAGTAATCACAAGACGAAGCGGCAGGGACGCGAAGTAATCACAAGACGAAGCGGCAGGGACGCGAAGTGATCGGAACAGTGAAGCCGAACACCTAGCGGTCGACCTACGTTGCAACTAGGTAGATAGCGGGCGTTACTGCTCGCGGCTATGGGGAGAGAACGGCAATGCCAACGTCTTCATCTGATTCGAACGCTGCTCGCGCTTGGGTGGCTATGCGCCTCGTTGATGGCTTGCGTCAGGGTGGGCTTGAGGCCTTCTACGACGGTCACAATGTGAAAGCCAACGGCGAACATATCGACATTGCTTCGATTGTTTCAGCGGTTACAGAGAAACCCCACGACCAATGGGCCAATGTCGTCAACAAGTTCTCGGCTTCGGTTGTGAGCCGCCATGCTGGTGGTGGTGGCGCAGTGCATAACCGCTCCGCGCCTCTGGGCTACCTCACCAGAACACGCTCGAACACCAGCTCGGGTTTCCTTGACGTGTCGGCACCGGGGCAACGACCGGCGAAGAACACCACCGCGAGAGCGTCGTCGCTAGCCGGGGCCCTCGAACTTCGTCCCCTGTCACCGACCTCGCCGGTCCTCGACCTTACTGAGCCTCCGCCGATGACAGTCGACCAGTCGACATCGATGCCCACTGAGCTTGTCCCGGAGCCAACGGTTGAGGTCGGTCCGCTTGCGGCAGCTCTGGCGTCGATGGAACTTCGCGTTGTCGCCAACGAGTTTGCCGACGATATTCCGACCGAAGCCAAGACCCCTTCTCCGCTGCCTGATACCTGTGCCGCATTGTCACTAGGCGACTCGTGGGTCACCGACGCCGACCTCGCTTCTTGGGGCATCGACCGGACGATGGCCACCGATGTGGTGCAGAGTCGCGTTCGAGATTTCGCATCACCGTCTGTCCAGCTGGTCGTCGATACGGGCTGCCGACTGTTCGTGATCGAGACCAAGTCCCGCGAAATCGCTGCGACTGTGTGCCACCTCGATCAGTACGTTCCCGTGCGAGCCGGCGACGGCGTGTGGGTGGTCCTTGGTGGCGAGCGGGTGGCAATCGTTGCCCTCGACGAAGTACTGACCTGCGCTGCGGTCAACCTTCTCATCGACAGCGCGTTGGCCGAGCTTGCAGCTGGCAGCGGTCGGCTTCGTCCGGCGCTGTATAGGTGGATCGACGGGGAGCTTGACCTCGAGGTTCCCGACCTCGATACCGCGGCCGGCCGCGTCGCGGCCCGAGCCAAGATGACGCTGTCGTCGACCGAACAAGACAGCTCGACCGAACAAGGCAGCTCGACTGGTGACCTCGTCCTGGTTTGACCAACCACAGATCCGCACCGCTGCCTCTGTCGGGATAGGTCGGCGAGTTCAACAGCCAGCGTCGAGCCGATAAGGTCGGACGATGCTTATCGTCGGACTCACAGGTGGAATCGGTGCTGGAAAAAGCACGGCAGCGACGGCGTTGGCGCGCCGTGGTGCCGTGGTCGTCGACGTTGATGGCCTTGGCCGTCAGGTACTCGGTCACGGCGGAACCGCCATCGAAGCTGTGGTCGAGAGATTCGGCGATGTGGTTCGATCCGACAGCGGCGACATCGACCGTCAGGCGCTCGCCGGAATCGTATTCAACGACGAGCGCGCTCTTAAGGATCTCGAAGCAATTAGCCACCCAGCGATCAACGATTTGATCGACAAGACGGTCGATGAGTTTCCCGACGAGAGCATTGTTGTGCTTGAGATGGCGGTGCTTGTCGAAAGCACCTTGGGATACAACAACAGGCATCGTTACGAAGTTGTGGTTGTGATCGAGGCGCCGACCGACGTGCGTCTCCGTCGACTGCTCGATCGCGGCATGACCCAGGAAGACGCCCTGGCCCGCATGGATGCCCAAGCCACCGATGATGAGCGTAGGGCCGCGGCCCATTTCGTTATCGGAAACCTGGGGACTCCCGAGCAGCTCGCAGATAGTGTCGGCGAGCTGTGGGCGGCGCTTCAGGGTCTCCACACCGAGAAGGCGGGTTAGTTCGTTAGTCCGAGTTTCTCCTGCAAGAAGCCGAGCACCTGCTCGAAGGCCAACGTGGCCGGGTGATCTGGCCGAGAGTGATCGACCTCTTGGGTGATGACGCTGTGGGCTTTCTTGCCAAGGTCCCATGCGGGGTCAGGCGATTCGATCTCGACTGCGATGAAGCCGTCGCCGAGTTGTTTACGAAGCTCGTCGAAACGTTCGGCTGGCACGAAGCTATCGCCGGTGAAGCGAAGGCCGAGCACCTGGCATCCGCCATCGACGCGTTCTTTGACGATCGCCAGCGATTCGTCGGAGAGGCCAAGGTCGGCCTTGCGTTTGGGGCCGAGCGGAATCGATGGCTGCGACAAGACGGGCGCAATCACAACGTCATCGACCATCATCGCCAACGCGAACCCGCCGGTGAAACACATTCCGACCGCGCCAACACCGGGTCCTCCGGCTCGTTTGTGTAACTCGGCCGCTACCGCTCTCATCCAGTCGGTAATGGGCCGGTCGGCCTTGGCCGCAAAGGCCGAGAACTCCTTGCGGATACAGGCTCGGCCCATCACGCCCAGCACCCGAGCGTTGCTCGGCTCGGCCCCTGGGGTGCCGAAGATCGAGGGCATCGCCACCGTCATCCCGCGCTCGACACACCCATCGGCGAACTCAATAACTTTCGGCGTGATGCCCGGAATTTCGGCCATGACCACAACGCCTGGCCCCTCACCGCGCCAATAGACGTCGTGGGTTATCCCGCCGGCGGAAAAGGATTCGACCGAGTAATCGTTGAGTGCCATTTCGTCACGGTAGCGGCCAGCGTCGCCAAGGCGGCTACAGACGCGTATCGTCTCAGACTGTGCCATCGACTAACAGGCCAGCCACCTCATCCAACCCCGTAGCGCTCATCGCTGTGGTTGTCATCGCCGTTGTGTTGGTCGTTGCCGTGGTTGTTGCCACCAGGGACGACGATGTGACCAATCCGCCCATCACCTCGAACCCGCCGTCAAGCATCCTCACGACGACAACGGCTGTTCCGTCGGATCAGACCACCACGGTTCCTCCGGGCATCGCCACGGAGTTCGCCACGAACTTGGCGGCCCGTTCTGAGTCCGCGGCGCGACGTCTTGTTGAACTCACCGCATCCGATTCGCTGGCGCGTAGGTACGTCGAGCATCAGGTCGCGGCTCTTTCGGTTCTGCCCGAACAACCCATCGGGCGAGTAGACGATTCGACTTCGAACGAGGTCGTGGTGTGCGATCCAACTCCCACCGGCGGACAATGTCGGACATTTGGCAACTTCGCCGTCGGAGCCGATGGCCTTCTCACCGAGTTCGACATCGATGGCCAGTCGTTGCAAGGCCGGCTCCTAACCGGTGGTAGGTCAGGGATCGACGGGTCGGTGGCGGTGTCGGTGGTATCGGCCTACCTGACTATCCCTGCCAACGAGCTTGTCGTCGTGATCGATGTCACCAATCACGCCAACGATGTCGCACTCATCAACGGCTTCGCCGCCGTGCACAGGTCGAGCACCGGCGCTGAGTTCGAGGTCACCTCCGTGCTCGGCGCCGACGAAGTCGCCCCAGGGGTCTCGAGTCGGGCGATTCTCGTGTTCGGAGGCGGAACCATCGGCGGCGTTCTCACCGTGCCCGCTAGCAGTTCAGACTTTTCGACGACCTTCGAGATCACCATCGAACTGCTGGAGCCCTAAGACAGGGATCGTCTTCGATATGGGGGTGTCGTACCTAAACGTGCGCTCGTGTGCAACAGTCGCTCACCGAGTCGTTCGGGCTATGGCAACGCAGCACGCACAGGTGCCCTGATAAACAACGTCGGCACTATCAACAGTCATGCCCCGAAGTTCGTCGGGCTGCAACTCAGGAGCCGTGCTGTGGTGACCGACGTCGTAGACCGACCCGCAAGTGGTGCACAAGAGGTGATGGTGCTTGGGGTCGACGTTGGGGTCGTACCGCTTGGAGCGGCCATCGAGGTTTAGCTCATTCAGTTCGCCTAGGTCGACCAACTGTCTCAGCGTGCTGTACACGGTGGCCCTGCTTATCTCTGGCAACAACGCTGCCGCCGCTTGGTGCACCTCGTCGGCGGTCAGGTGTACATCTTCACCGGCTAGAACCTCAGCCACAACCCGCCGCTGCGACGTTAGGCGATATCCGCGATCGCGCAACCTGTCCAGTAGTCGGGGCTTCATGTGATGCAATGTTAGCTGATCCGTAGTTGAGTTAGAACTAGTTTTAGGTTTCTTCCGAACTTGGACCTAGTCCAAATAGGTCCTGGTAGGGTCATCTCTGGCACCCTCTAGGGTCCATATTCCAACGAACTGATTCCAACAAACACAGCGTTCATCAGTAGCGCTAACAACTCCAGGAGACACACCATGGAACTCAATGGCAGCGAGACTCACGGCAACCTCAAGGCCGCCTTTGCGGGCGAGTCCCAGGCCAACCGTCGTTACCTCTACTTCGCAAAGGTCGCCGATGTTGAGGGCTACCCAGAAGTCGCGGGGAACTTCCGCGAAACAGCCGAAGGCGAAACCGGCCATGCTCACGGGCACCTCGACTACCTCAAGCCTGTAGGCGACCCCGCTACCGGCGAGCCCATTGGCGACACCATTGCCAACCTCAAGTCGGCCGTTGCCGGCGAGACCCACGAGTACACCGAGATGTACCCAGGTATGGCCAAGACGGCTCGCGAAGAGGGCTTCGGCGAGATCGCCGACTGGTTCGAGACGTTGGCCAAGGCCGAGAAGAGCCATGCTGGCCGCTTCGAGCAGATGCTCGACAGCGTCTCCTGAGCTAGCCACCGCACCGACAGAAACACCTAGCAGCCATGACAGATTCGAACCGCCCGATCTCGTACTCGCCAACCGACGGGTTGTCCTACGACCCCGCCGACTCGGTGTACTGGGACTCTGAAGCTCTCGCTAAGGAGCTCGAGCGAACGTTCGAGGTCTGTCATGGCTGCAGGTTGTGTTTCAAATACTGCGACTCGTTCCCGTCGCTTTTTTCGTTCATCGACGATCGACACGACGGCAAGGTTTCGTCCATCACCGATGCCGAAACCGAACAAGTCATGGACGAGTGTTTCCAATGCAAGTTGTGCGAGGTTCAATGCCCGTACACCGAACGCGATGGCCACGACTACAAACTCGACTTCCCCAATCTCGTCCATCGCTACAAAGCCCAACGCACCAAAGCCAATGGCACTTCATTTCGCGACAAGGTATTGGCCGACCCAGACCGGGCTGGCGCCGCGGCCCGCGCCAGTCTTGGCGCGGCCAATGCCCTCAACTCACGCTCAAAGCTGCATCGCAAGTTCCTCGAAAAGGTGCTTGGCATTCATCCAGACAAAGACCTTCCGCCGTTCGCACGTCACACCTTCGAGAAGTGGGCCAAGAACGAGGGCCTCATCCACGACGATCCAACAGACGGTGAAGCGGTGCTGTTCCAGACGTGTTACGTGCAGCACAACGAGCCCAAGATTGGCCAAGACACCGTCGAAGTACTGCGAACCAACAGCGTTGGAGTCACCTGTGAAGCCGGTTTCCAATGTTGCGGAATGCCTGCGTGGGAGTCCGGCGATCTCGACACCATGCGCAAGAAGGCCAAGGTAAACCTCGACAAACTCGAGGCCCATGTCGATGCTGGCAAAAAGGTTCTGGTGATCAATCCGACGTGTTCGATGATGTTGCGCCAGGAGTATCCAACCCTCGTCGACTCCGACGACCGCGAACGTGCCAAAAAGGTGGCCGCCAGTGTCATGGATCCTGGCGAATTCTTGTGGTCGATCCGCAAAGAGGAACGATTCAACGAGGACTTCAAATCGACGCCCGGCGACGTCAGCTATCACGCGCCGTGTCACCTGAGAGCCCAAGCGGTTGGTTTCAAGGGCCGCGATCTCATTCGCAGAATCCCTGGCGTGACCCCATCTACCACCATGGAATGCTGCGGCCACGACGGCACCTACGCCATGAAGACCGAAGGTTTCGAAGTGTCAATCCGAGTTGGCAAGAAGGCATTCGATGGCATGAACGCCGCCGAAGACGCCGAGATTTGGGCCACCGACTGCCCGCTAGCCGCAATCCAATTCGGCCAACATGCCGGGCGCCGGCCCATGCATCCCATGTCGATTCTGGCCAGGGCCTATCGCCCCGATGGTTTCCCCACCGCGATCACACCCGAGCCGAATCCAGACGACACAGCCGGTCCATCAGATCAAGTACGAGCAAAGCAGTAGATATGACGCGCCTGATTCAGCGCCACGACATCGTCGACTATCAAAGTTACGAAGACAAACGAGACGAACAACGCGAGCACATATTCGGCGTGAAATCCGACCGCCGCATTCATCTCGGCGAGAACCTGACGTTCTTGTTCGAAAACCGCGAGACCCTCACATATCAAATCCAAGAGATCATGCGGGCCGAACAAATAGTTCGAGAGTCAGCCATCATCGACGAGATAAACACCTACAACGCCATGCTTGGCGACGAGGGCCAGCTCGGCTGCGCCCTACTCATCGAGATCCCCGACGCCGCTGACCGCAAACCAAAGCTCACAGCGTGGCTTGGGCTCGAAGCCTCGCTCTATATGCGCTTGGCCGACGGGTCGCAGGTATACGCGACCTACGACCCCATGCAGGTCGGAACGGATCGTATCTCAGCGGTGCAATACCTGACCTTCGCCTGCCCGAGCCCTCCGGTCAGCATTGGTTGTGACTTCCCGGCGTTATTGGCCGAGGTCGAGCTCACCGAGATCCAACAGGTCGCGCTCGCAGCCGACCTTTCCAGTTAGAACTTGATGCGTCCAGCTACACCACGTGTGGCTCAGCTCATCAATCTCGCAACTGTCAGCCAAAGACGCCTGGCGCCATTTCAGTTTGGGTGTCGGTCAACTCGGCCGGGTCGAGGTAGGCCACTCGCACCAGTGCGCTGCGTCCCGACAGTCGAGTCTCCAGTGCTTCAACGAGCCGAACCAGCCCGAGCGGATCTTCGATCGCGGCTAGGTCGACTGTCACTACTCCCGTCGTTGTCGATGCCGCTATCAACGAGACCGATGAGCGCGGGCCGATCCAGGCCTCGACCGTCTCGGTTGCGATCACATCGGGATCGAGCGATCCGTTCGTTCCCAGTCGCTGAACCCACTGGACCGAAACCTCGGCTTTGGCGTTGAGGGCAGCCGATATCGCCGCCTCTAGCTGGTCGTCTGGTTGCGGCGCGGACGGTCCGGCGATCTCGAGCACGATTCGCCTGGCCGAAACGCTGACTTCGAGCAGTTCGTACGAATCGTCGAAGTTCTCAGTTATCCAACCAACCGCAATCGGTTCGATCCGTTCGACAGCGGTTAACGACTCGTCCTCGCTTTGGCCGGCGATCGCGAACCCTGTCGAGCGTTGCGACCAACTGATCGACACTTGAGCATCGTCGCCGAGTACAGATTCGAGATCGTTTGCCAACTCGAATGCACGTGGTGGTTCGTCGAGACCGACGAGGTCGACGGTGACGTTTGCCTCATCGACATTGAAATTGTCGATAGTTAAGTCCCGACTTCCGACCCAGGTCTCGATCACGTCGCTGACCTCGTTGCGGGTCTGCGATTCGCGGACAGCCGTTGCTGATGCTGCTGTTAGCGGAATCGAAATTCCAACGAATAACACAACCACACCAGCGACTACAGTCGACACGGCGGGATGCCTCGTGATCAGGCGGAGCGTCGGCACCACACCCGTAACCAACAACACGAGCATCGACACGACGATGATGGCAACCAGGTTGGTCACGAACAGCAGCCCTGCGCCCCAGGCAAGCGACCACTCGCCGCGTTGCAGCAACACGCCCGCTGTGGCCAACGGGGGCACCAAGGCCACAGCCACAGCGACCCCTGGCAGCGAGGTCGAAAGGTCTTCGCGCGACACTGCATAGGCACCCGCGGCGCCAGCAGCAACGGCAACAATGAAGTCCCGAACGTCGGGGCTGGTGCGAGACACGATCTCGTTGCTAAGCGCGAAGTCGGGAAGCAGTGCGGCCAAGGCAACCGACAGCGCGATTGAGGCCACGATGCTCACTACGATTACGAACCCGGCTCTGGCCATTCGTTGAGGAAGCCCGAGCGCGCAAGCGGTTGCGAACGAGATGATCGGTGTCATCAGTGGCGCCACCAACATCGCGCCGATCACAACCGCGGCCGAGTCGGCCATCAGTCCAACGGCGGCGATGGTTACCGAAAGAAGCAACATCACGTAGTACCGCCCTTGGGCTGCACGGTGGTCTGCGGGCAGGAGACGAGACATCACCTGACGTCGTTCGTCGGCGGTGAAGCGTCCGTCGGCCAGGGTTTCTTCGATAATAAAGTCGAGTCGCCCTGTGTCTGTTAGCGGATCTGACACGCCAGAGACGGTAGCGCAGAAGCCATGCCTCCAATGTTCGACTGCCGCGGGTCGCGGTCAGGCACTACGGTGCGCTTTATGCCAGCTCGCCGGGTTCCGGCCCCTCCCCATCGTGTTGCCGACCGCATGGGCATGTCGAGCGGGTGGTTGGTGCGAGTTCAGGGGCTGTTAGTAGCCCTAATAGCGTCCCTGCCACTCACTCTCGCTGGGCACTATCTGGCCAATGTTGCTGTAGGCACCACCGAGCGGCCCTTGGGCGTTGGCGCGATTTGGTTGGTGATCTTTCTCGTCGCTGGTCTGGCGATGATGGCCGCGGCAATTGGCTCGCTCCTCCCCGATTGGCACATCATCGGCGGTCGTATTCCGGTGGTCGTGGTGCTTGGCGGTATGGCTACAGCAACCTTTGATTGGTCTCATTTGGTCGACTCGTGGACCGGATATGCCATGAACGGCGCTGGCGTTGGGGCTGTGGTGGCCGGGTTGCAGGTCGTGTACTGGACGCCTCGAGGCCGGGTCGTGCGTATCGCGCCTCGCGGGGGTGAACGGGCCACCGAGTGGCTAGCGGCGACGTTGGCGCTCGGAGGTGCGCTGGCTTTCGTTCTGCCCCACGAATCCACCATCGACGGTGTTAGCGAAAGTTGTTCGCCAGGGTGGGTGCTAGTGAAAACTGCGTGTTTGACGCCGGACACCATCTGGTGGCCGCTGCCCTTCGCAGCAATGATCGCCGGGCTCACGCTGATGGCGGTGTTACACCACGACCCGGTTTCGGCCCCAGGTTCGAAGAAGTCGTCGCAACGCTGAATCAGAAGTCACTGGCTGCCGATAGGTACCGCTAAGGCTTGCCTATAGTCAGAGTTACGGATCGGGATGAAATAGTGGATACGAAGAAGGTTGTTGTCGTTGGCCAGGGTTACGTCGGGCTGCCGCTCGCCATGTTGGCCGTCGAGAAGGGCTTCAACGTTGTAGGTCTCGATGTCGATCAGCATCGCGTCGACAGCCTTCAAAAGGGCATCTCTTTTGTCGAGGACATCAGCAACGATGAGGTCGCAGCCGCTATTGCTTGCGGTCGTTATGTTGCGTCGTGTGACCCCGACTCCCTGACCGGGTTTGATGTCATCGTCATTACCGTGCCCACCCCGCTGCGAGAATCGCTGCCTGATCTTTCTTTCATCGAATCAGCGGCCAGCACCTTGGCGCCATATTTAACGGCGGGCGCGACGGTCGTTCTTGAATCGACTACCTATCCGGGCACGACCGAGGATCTGTTAGGTACCCAGCTCGACGAGGCAACGGGGCTTCGTGCTGGAATCGACTACCACCTCGGCTACAGCCCCGAACGAATCGACCCAGGCAACGCTACGTACGGTCTGCGCAACACCCGCAAGGTGGTATCGGGTGTCAGCGCCGAGTCGCTCGAGCATGTGCAAGCGTTCTACGACGCCATACTCGATGCCGAAGACGACGGCACCCCACGCACGGTCGCGGTCAGCACTCCTAAGGAAGCCGAGTTGGCCAAACTGCTCGAGAACACCTTTCGTCACGTCAACATCGCCCTCGTCAACGAGTTGGCCATGTTTGGCCACGACCTCGGCATCAACGTTTGGGAAGCTATCGACGCGGCTGCCACCAAACCGTTCGGGTTCATGAAGTTCACCCCCGGGCCTGGCGTTGGTGGTCATTGCCTACCAATCGACCCGTCATATCTGTCGTGGCAGGTCCGCCGTACCCTCGGGCGAACGTTCCGATTTGTCGAACTCGCCAACGACATCAACGAGCACATGCCCGACTATGTAACTACCAGGCTCACCGCAGCTCTGAACCGCAAGGCTCTGGCTGTCAACGGTGCGAGGGTGTTGCTCCTTGGCCTGACCTATAAGGCCAACACCAGCGACGCCCGCGAGTCGCCGGCAATTGCTGTAGCCGAACGGCTGCTCGCTATGGGCGCCGAGGTTCGGGCCGCCGACCCTCACCTGAGCGAGGCCTACCGTCTCGATCCGGCAATAACATTGGTCGACTTATCCGACGACGAGATCCACAAGGCCGACGCCGTTGTGTTGCTGACCGATCACGCAGCGTTCGATCTTCCCCACATCGCCGCACTAACAGACCTGCTTCTCGACACTCGCAACAAGGTCACGGGCGACAGCGTCGACTTGTTGTAGCCCAAACTCCAGCATGGCTGGATTCGCGGATCTGTAAACGCCACAATGATGCGATGGGAGTAGCAACAACGCAACGATCTGAAGCGCTGATTCTCGATTTCGACGGCACGATCATCGATACCGAGTGGCCCATCTATATGGCTACCAATGCGATCTATGAAGATTACGGAGTGGCTCCAATTGCGCTTGAGGTGTGGCAAGAAACGATCGGTATCGCCGATCACGAACAGGAGCACGACTTCTTGGGTCGTGTTATCGACCAAGTTCCGAACACCACGAGAGAACAACTACGGGCCGAACGTCTTGTTCACCGCGATCGGCTAATGGCAGCCGAGATGGTACGGCCCGGCATAGCCGAGTGGATCGACGCCGCGTCGGCGGCCGGCATAACGATAGGCGTGGCATCGAGCAGCACCCCGGAGTGGGTCAACGGCAACCTCGAGAGGCTCGACCTCAGTCGTTTCATGCAAACCGTGGCCGCTACTGGCGATGGGCAACGAGGAAAACCCGCCCCCGATGTATACCTACGTGCGTGTGCGGGCCTCGGGGTCGAACCAGCGCTTGCGTTGGCCATCGAGGATTCGCCGCCCGGGTTGTCGTCTGCGCTCGCCGCCGGCATGAGTTGCATCACGATTCCGAACCGAATCACCACGGCCCTCACCTTCGATGGAAGCCTTCAACACGTTCACTCGCTCGCGGATCTCGACCCTGCTCAATGGCTCGCTATCGACTGAGATCTGTCAAACTGCGCCATCAACGCACGACGCGTACCAGCCACACAGAATTAAGGGACAGGAACAAGATGCCAACAGGTGCCGATGTAATGTTCGAGACCGCCGTCGCGGCGGGGGTGAACACATGTTTCGCTAATCCCGGAACAACCGAGATAGCGATGGTGGCCTCGCTCGACCGAGTTGCTGGTATGCGAGCGGTGCTTGTGCAGTTCGAGGGCGTTGCGTCTGGTGCCGCCGACGGTTTCTGGCGGGCCACGGGCCGGCCCGCGATCGGATTGTTCCACTTGGGTCCTGGGTTTGCCAACGCGTTGGCCAATGCGCATAATGCGCGTCGCGGCCACTCCCCCATCATCAACGTCGTCGGCGACCAGACCACCTGGCATCTCGCCGCTGACGCCCCGCTTACTTCGGCGATCGAGAACCTTGGCACGTGGGCCGGTTGGCATCGTCATGTTGTTTCGACCAACGATGTCGCTACCGACATGGCCGCCGCCATCGAGGCCGCAACGAGCGGACCTCAGGGGCCAGCAACGTTGGTCGTTCCCGCCGATGTCACTTGGGATCAAGCTCCTGACGAGATCGTTGCCACCAACATTGGCTCGTTAGCTCCGCCCAAAGATGATGACGTGCTGATCGCGGCAACGGCACTACGTGAACGCGGCGCAACCCTCATACTTGGTGGCTCATGGCTGACAGCCGACATGGCAGCTAACGCAAATGCCATAGCGTCGGCCACCGGTTGTTCGGTGTTCACATACCGGCTTCCGAACTATGAGGCTGGTGTCGGTGTTGACCGAATCCGTGAGATCCCGTACTTCCCTGAGCAGGCCAGTGCAGTACTAGGCGATGTCCAGACCGCAGTTATGGTTGGAACTCCAGAACCTGTGACTTTCTTTGGCTACCCAGACACACCAATCACGTCGCTACCCTCAGGGGCCAGGCAGCTATCGATCGGCGGACCAGAGATCGATGTTGGTCTCGTCCTTCGGTCGCTCGTACAGGAACTTGGCGCGCCGGCACAGCCTGCGAACTCAGCAGATCGCGCCACGCCACCGACTGGTCCGCTCGATGTGGACTCACTTGGTTTGGCCGTTATTGCCGCGATTCCGGAGGGCGGGATCTTGGTGCAAGAAGGCGTCACGTCGGCAGCCGGTTTGCGCAGGCACCAAGGGTCGGCAGCACCGCACCGATCATTCGGACCGACTGGGGGCGCCATCGGTGGAGGTCTGCCCCTAGCTGTTGGCGCGGCGGTCGGAGCTCCCGACGCTCGGGTTATCGCCTTTCAAGCCGACGGCTCATCGCTGTACACGATCCAGTCGCTGTGGACGATGGCCCGTGAGAATCTCGATGTGACCGTAGTCATCTGCAGCAACCAGCGATATGCCATCCTCGAAGTCGAACTGCTTCGCGCCGGCATCGAAACGCCAGGGCCAAAGGCGGCGTCGCTTACATCGCTAACTAACCCGCCCGTCGATTTCGTAAGCCTGGCCAAGGGATTTGGCGTACCTGGCGAACAAGTCACCACCGCCGACGATCTCAACACCGCTCTCGCCCGCGGCGCGGCCGCCGACGGTCCCTACCTGATCGAGGCCATGATCTAGAGAAGGGAGGGCGGCAACTCCCGGTCGTCCCGAACTTGGCAGTTTGGAACTTGGCAGTTTGGGCCACCGTGTTTAGGTGACTAGTTGGCCGTCGGGTCTGATCACGTTCCAGGTGCCGTCGGGTTTGCGGTGGACGGTGTAGCCGGTTTCTTTATAACGGTTGTGTTTGCCGCAGGCTCCGCCGCCGTTGGCCGGGTCGGTTGTTCCGCCAGCCCTGTCGGGTTTGAGGTGGTCTATCTGACAGTTCGATATCGGTATCTCACAACCTGGCCAGTAGCAGCGGGTTTGGGTGACTCGGACTGCGTTGGCTGCGGGCCCGGCAAACAGACGCACTGTCCTGGAGTGATCGATAGTGACCGAACGTTCGTTGAGCACAATCCGACGGACATGATGGCCGAGACCGGCGTTAAACGTTTCGGTGGGGTCGAGCGGCTGACCATCAAAGGTCTCACACCGGTAGCCGGCCCTGAACGGATCCGGTGGGCCGATATCGGAACTGGTGAGTTTGACCAGTTCGCGTTGCCAAGTCTCGAAGTCCATGACCACGTTGACCACCACTTGGGGCCGCACACCACCAGGCGGCGTCGACGCAGCTCTCATAAAGATCTCGTGCAACGCATCCATACGACGGTTGCCATCAGAACGTTCCAGCATGTCTTTGGTGACGTTGCCCACACCATGCCCTGCGACGGCTTTAGCCCAATCGGTTTTGAACTCGGCGTCAATAAACTCGGCCCAAATCTTGTACATCTCCGCACCCTGAAACGCCGCACACCACGCCTCAAACGTCCAGCCCTTATCGAAGTCCTGGACCATACGGGCGTCACGTTTCTCATGATTACGCTGGTTGGTGTCGCAAGTACCGTCCTCGTCAGCCAACGACTCCCAATCACCCACCCAAAGTTTGAACTCCAAAGCAGAAAGACCGGCAGCCTGTTCCGACATGATCTCGTCGGCAACGACCAGCTGGGACCTGACCCGTTTGTTTGAGAACACGTGAGCCAGACGACGCATATTGCAAGTCGAAATGTCACCGGCCCGATATGCAGCCTCCACCACCGGCATACGCCTACAACGCTTCACGACCTTCAACCTTGCCCCGGCCTCGGCAGAAGAAACCCCAGCACGATGGCGGACCATCGTCTTAGCCGACAACATCCCGTCAGTGGTCCACAGGTTCTTGACATCGATACGGTCCATCAACTCGACATGGGCAGCTTCAACCCGCCGCGACACCGTCCCCAACGCTTCCAACAGCACATTCGCATCGGCAGCAGTATCAGGCAACAAACCGAACCCAAGCAGGCTGTCAATGGCCGTTTGCAGCGTCTCAACAGCGGCCAGAACGTCACCACCGACCTGTACGTCGTTTCTGTGCCTATCAGTTGTTATATTCCCTGTTGAATACATACACCAACACTATCAAACGTTCGTTCGCATCGCCACCCCTAAACCCGACAAACCTCCCGTTATCGTCATCAAATCCGACCCGAAACCAGAAACCAAACCCCGTTGTCGCTACAAGGTGGGCAAAACACACGCACCTCTCTCTCGTCCATCTCGCTCCACCAACACCATGCCCTTTTCGATCACGGCTGTAATCGCTATCATCAGGCGCGGCGACATCCGTGCCGAACCCTGCCAGGCTGTCAATCGGGCCAGAAACCCTTCGCGCTCAAGGATGGAAAATGTCGATACTCAAGTGGTGGTTTCCCATCGCCGTGCTTGTTGCTCTCGGGCTCGGTTCGGTGTTCGGCCTCGCCACCGCAACGTCATCTGGAGAAAATTCCAGCGGCACGACAACACAACCCGGAGCCACCAGCACGACCGACCCCGGCGGTGGCTCAGACTCGACAGATTCCACCGCCTCCACCGACACCGCCGATTCCACCGCCTCGTCGACTTCCACCGATCCAGCTCAGCCCACATCGTCAACCCAGGCTCCGACCGGCCTAATCGCCGAACCGGTGGCGTTGTCGGCGCAGTGGACTCTTCGCACCAACGCCAGCCGTGAGATACCTCCCCTATTCCCGGTGCCTGAACAGACGTCGTTACTCACCGCCGACTTAGATGGCGATGGCATCGACGACATCGTCGTTGGTGGTCGCCGAGGTCAGAACGCGGTGCAGTGGCTTCAGCGGGTCGACGACTCGTGGGTTGTTCGACTCATCGAACCCGACGAGCTTGGCATCGAGGCCGGCGGTGTTGCCCACGACGTCGATGGCGATGGCGATATAGACATCGTGTTCGGAGGCGACTTCTCGTCGAACGAGATTTGGTGGTGGGAGAACCCCGCTCCCAACTTCGAAGTCGACCGTTGGACTCGGCGCACCATCAAGAATACGGGTGGTCCCCAGCATCACGACATGTTGGTGGCCGATCTCGATGGCAACGGCGTCGACGAGCTTGTCTTCTGGAATCAGCAGGCCGAGCCACCAACGTTGTTCGCAGCCGAATTGCCGGCCGACCCGACCGCCGTCGACTCGTGGGAACGACGCGTGTTGTGGGAGGTCGACGACCGCTACGAGGGCCTCGATGGGCTCGATGTAAATGACGACGGCGACATCGATCTGCTGGCTGGCGGACGACTGCTTTTGAACAACGGTGCAGGCGAGTTCGACACGGTCACAATCGCCGAAGATCTGTCTGGCGGTCGGGCCAAGATGGCTCAGCTGGTACCGGGCGGAGCACCAGAGCTGATCTTCGACTCCGGCGATGGAGTAGGCCAGCTCGCCTGGTTCCGCTGGAACGGCGAGATCTGGGAGCGCAACGTTTTGCTTGAGACATCGCGGCTGGGCCACTCACTCGACGTGGCCGATGCCGACGGCGACGGCGACATCGACATTCTGAGCGCCGAGATGCGACTCGACGCCGACGACGATGCGCGGCTTCAGCTGTTCACCAACAACGGCGACGGCACATTCACCGCAGAGGTGTTGGCCAGGGGGCTCGACAACCACGAAAGCCGATTCGCCGACATCGACGGCGACGGCGATATAGACATCGTGGGCAAACCGTTCGACTGGTTCACACCACGGCTCGATATTTGGGAAAACGATCAGGCTTCGGCTCTAGCCGCCGGCTGGGAACGGGTTGTCATCGACGATGCGAGGCCCGATCGGGCACTGTTCGTTCTGCCCGGCGATTTTGATGGTGATGGTGACGAAGACCTTGTGTCTGGTCCCAACTTGTTGGTTAATCCTGGCTCGGTCGATGGGCCGTGGGAACGCGTCCCGATTGGCGATGGGTTCAATCAAGCCGTCTTGGTGTTCGACATCGACGAAGACGGCGATCTCGACATAGTAGGCACGGCCGGTGTCGGTTCAGAAGACAACTCGACGCTGCTTTGGGCCCGAAACGATGGCGGTACGTTCACCATCTTCGACAATATCGAGCAAGGCACGGGCGACTTCATACAGGGAGCGGCCGCGGGACGGTTCAGCGACGATGGTCCGCTGTTGTTTCTCGCCAGCTGGCACGAAGCCGGCAACGGCGTGCAGGGTTACGCCATCACTGATGGCGAGGCCGACAGCTCCAACTGGGTTTTCAGGCTAGTGAGCGAAGAGAGCCAGGATGAGGCGATCTCGTTGGGCGACATCGACCTCGACGGCGACCTCGACGTCATGATGGGTACCCGTTGGATTCGCAACGACACCAATGAAGGAGCTGTGTTCACCCTTCACGAGTCCGCCACCGGCGAGCCTGATCGCAACGTATTAGTCGATATGGACGGCGACGGCGACCTCGATGTCGTTGTCAGCTACGAAGACGCGGTCAACGGCCGCGTCGCCTGGTACGAACAGGGCACCGACCCAACCGCCGTTTGGACCGAACATGTGGTGGGCACTCTGACAATGGGGTTGTCGCTTGACGTTGCCGACATCGACAACGATGGCGACTTCGACATTGTCGTCGGCGAGCACTCGACTACCGACACCGCCGCAATGTCGCTGCTGCTGTTCGAGAACGCGGGCGACAACGTCACGTGGGTCGAAGGCCAGATCTTCGTCGGCGATGAGCACCACGACGGCACCCAACTCGTCGACATCGACAACGACGGCGACCTCGACATCGTGTCGATCGGTTGGACCCACGGCCGCACGATTGTGTATCTAAACCCGCAGTCGTGATCGCTGCCGACTACTGATCTGCCGTCAGCTCGGCTCTCGCCGCCCAAGGAGCGATTGCTTCAGTTGTTGGGCCACGGCGGTAACGCGGCGATCCGACTCGCCGACTAGATACCGGTAGGTTCACCAACGAGGTTTGATGCGCGACCAAATCCAGTATCTGAATCGAGAATTAAGTTGGCTCGACTTCAATTCGCGCGTCCTCGCCATCGCCGAAGACCCCACAACGCCTCTTCTTGAGCGGGCCAAGTTTCTGGCCATCCACAGCTCGAACCTCGACGAGTTCTTCCAAGTACGGGTCGCAGGAATCATCAACCAGATCGAATCCGGGTTTGGTCGCCCAGGACCCGACCTGATGACTCCTCGCCAAGTGCTGGCGGCGATCCGCGAGGAAGCAACTTCCCAGCACCAGAGGCAGGTCTCGGTCTTTTGGGACGAGATCGTCCCCGCGTTGGCCGTTGAAGGCATCGAGTTCTCGGCGTGGGACGAACTAGACGATGACGATGTGGCCTATCTGACAGATCTATACCGAGTCCAGATGTTTCCGGTGTTAACCCCACTCGCGGTCGATTCGGCTCATCCGTTTCCCTATATCTCGGACCGCTCGCTCAATCTCGCGGTGTTCTTGCGTCACCCTGATGGCGGAGCCCTCCAGTTCGCTCGGGTCAAGGTGCCATCAAACCTCGACCGACTTGTTGCCCTACCCGGTGGCGAGCGATTTATCGCTCTCGAAGATGTCATCGCCGCCCATCTCGGTACGTTGTTTCCGGGCTTAGAAGTTGCCAGCCACTTCGCCTTTCGGGTCACCCGCGACGCCGACCTGTCGATAAACGACGACTCTACCGACGACCTCCTAGAAGAGATCGAGAGTCAGCTCGCCCGTCGACGTCTTGGCGAACCGGTAAGGCTCGAAGTCGAAGAACACATCGACACCGAAGCGCTCGAGCTTCTGACGAGAGAACTTGACCTCAGCCCCAACGAGATCTACCTCGTTCGGGGTCCACTCGACATGACGGCGTTGTGGGCGCTGGTCGACCTTGATCGGCCCAAGCTGAAACACGAGCCGTACACACCGCAGATTCCGCCGTCATTTCTCCGCGCTCGTGCCGCGGGCCGGTCGATCTTTGCCATGCTCCGCGACCACGATGTTCTGGTGCATCACCCGTACGAATCGTTCGCGTCTTCGGTCGAGGATTTCATCGCCAAGGCCGCTCGCGACGATGGCGTGCTTGCCATCAAGATGACTATGTACCGCACCGCCGAGGACTCCTCAATTGTCCGATCTCTGATCGAGGCCGCCGAAGCTGGCAAAGAGGTGGCCGTCCTGGTAGAGATCAAGGCTCGCTTCGACGAATTGGCCAACATCGAATGGGCCAGACGCCTCGAACGTGCCGGCGTTCACGTAGCCCACGGGTTGGTTGGGCTCAAGACTCACTCCAAAACCGCGCTCGTAGTTCGCCAAGAAGGCGACGAGATTCGTCGTTACGGTCACATCGGTACTGGTAACTACAACGCCGATACCGCCCGTATCTACGAGGACATGGGCCTGTTCACCGCCGATCCGGACACTGGCGCCGATCTCACCGAACTGTTCAACACTCTCACCGGATACAGCGCCGAGCATAGCTATCGACGGTTGGTGGTGGCGCCGCACAGCGTGAGGGCGTCGATCCTCGAACTGATCGACATCGAGTCGTACTTCGACGATGGCCACATCGTGTTCAAAATGAACAGCCTCGTTGATCCTGAGATCATCGCCGCGCTGTGTTCAGCGAGCCAGCGAGGCACCAAGGTCGAGCTGATCATCCGCGGAATTTGTTGTTTGTTGCCTGGTGTGCCTGGAGTCTCTGACAACATCGCGGTCATCAGCGTGGTCGGTCGCTATCTTGAACATAGCCGGGTGTTCCGCTTCGGCACCAGCCAGAGAGGTATGCGTTACTTGATAGGTTCGGCCGACATGATGCAACGCAACCTCGACGGACGAGTCGAGGCCCTGGTGCCGATCACCGCGTCTCACGACATCGCCAGGCTCGACCAGATCTTCGATCTATATCTTCGCAACGACATCAAACGTTGGCAGCTCGATCGCAACGGTAAGTGGCACAATGTGAATAGCCCCGAATCGATCGACGTTCACGAGGTGCTACAGCAAGGACTAGGCACAGAATCGTCGTCACGTCGCGACACCAAGGCCGTCGTCGATGTCATCTGATCTGCTCATCGCCCAGCTGTCAGACCCTCACGTTTTGGAACCCGACGAGGTCGAGTTCGTCGACAACAACGCCATGCTGGGTCTGGTGGTCGAGTCGCTGAACGCCGAAGCTGTCCAACCCAAGGTCGTGCTTGGCAGTGGCGATCTGACTTGTTGGGGGCGGCAGCGTCAATACGAAGAGCTCGCCGACATCTTGGCGCCGCTCGATGCTCCTTTCCTTGCCATGGTTGGCAACCACGACGACCGCGACCTCATGCGGGCCACGTTTCCAGACACACCGTGGTCCGACGCCGAACACGCCAGCTGGGTAGTCGAGCTCGGTGGAATCACGTTGATAGGGCTCGATACGACAAACCCTGGGCACCACGGACCTTTGTTCGACGACGATCGCCACGCTTGGCTCGAGGCCGCTCTGGCGGCAGCTAACAGCCCGGTAGTTCTGGCCATGCATCACCCGCCGTTCGCATCGGGCATCGACTGGATGGATGCCGACGGAGCACAGGGCCGCGACGAACTCGCCGACGTAATCATCCAATCGCAGGCGAAGATCCTCAGGATCCTGTGCGGCCATCTACACCGTCCAATTGTCACGACGTTCGCCGGCGTTACAACTTCGGTGTGCCCCGCGACTACTTACCATGTCGCCCTAGACCTTGAAGCAGCCGCCAAGCCGCGGATTGTCCGCGACCCGCGCGGCTATCAGCTCCACCTCATTCGAGACGCAAACGTGTTGACACATACCCGCTACATCGACACCGGCGAGGCACCGTTCGACCCTGAGTGGACTGACTGACGAATGCGGGTGCTGGTCACAGGTGGAACCGGGTACGTCGGCAGTCATGTGGCAGTAGCCCTCAGCGAAGCTGGCCACGAAATCGTACTGCTCGACAACCTCTGCCACTCAAGCAATCGTGTGGTCGATCGCATCAACTCACTCGTGGACCGCAACGTTGAGTTCGTTGAGGCCGATGTGCGCGATCGTGACCATCTCGGAGCTGTATTCAGTTCAGGTATCGATGCCGTGGTTCACTGTGCGGCACTGAAGTCGGTCGAGGAGAGCATCATCTCACCGGTCGGCTACTACGAGACCAACATCTCGGGAACACTAAACCTTCTAAGCGCAATGAAGGTCTCAGGCGTAAAGAAGATGGTGTTTTCTTCATCAGCGACCATTTATCACCCCGATGCTCCAATGCCCGTCGACGAGGAAGCGCCTATCGGTCCGATAAATCCTTATGGTCGGACAAAACTGATGATCGAAGAGATCATGGCAGACGTCGCACGCAGCGATGACAACTGGTCGCTCATCTCGTTACGCTACTTCAACCCGGTAGGCGCACACCCCTCCGCTCGACTCGGCGAGGACCCCAGTACGTCTCCAACGAATCTGATGCCCCGCGTGCTCGACGTCGCGCTCGGAGCCGCAGACGCCGTGCAGATATTCGGAGACGATTGGCCAACTTCAGATGGCACCTGTACCCGTGACTACATCCATGTGTGCGACCTCGCCGACGGGCACGTAGCGGCGATCCAACGCTTATCCCAGCTTCAGGGACACCACGCCATCAATCTCGGCACAGGCACCAGCTACAGCGTTCGCGAAGTGATCCGGGCCGTCTCAGCGGCATCGGGCCGGCCTGTCCCGTTTGTGGTTGGGCCGAGGCGTCAGGGCGACGCGGCTGTCAGTTGCGCCGATGCCAGCCTTGCCAAGGCTCTTCTTGGCTGGTCGGCATCGCGCGACATCGACGCGATGTGTCTCGATGCATGGGCTTGGCGGTCGTCGAACCCCGACGGGTTCGGGTAGCAGCCAGATACTCCCGAGGGTGTCAGCTTGCGAGGATCTGGCTCACTCGTTGGTGTGACACTCCGAGTAGCTCACCCACGTCGCGTATGGGGAGGCCTTCGTCGCGCAATATCTGTGCTGCTTCGCGACGAGCGTCAGCAGCATCAGCGGTTGCTTTACTTGCGGTAGCGACTGATTGTTTGAGTGCCGCCATGAGGTCAACGACGGCGTCGGGCGGTGTCACGTCGATCTCGATGGGTCCGACATTGGATTCGTCAATGTCGAGCATCATGGCGATTGCTTCACGAGCGGTCGCTTCGACCTGGTCTAGGCGTTTGGCTTGGGAGAACAATCCGCTCAGCAACGGCACTGTGATAGCCCACCAGTCGCCGGAGCGTTCCGCTTCAACCCGGTAGCCATGGGAGTCGGTTTCAGTTGTCATCATGGGTTACCTCCTTGGCCTTGTTGATTATGTCTTCTGCGGTTCGTTGGTTGATGTCTCGGTGGCGGGGGATTACCAGTCGCTCTCCGCCAAGGTTCCAGATCTCGTGACTTCTGCCCTCTCGGACGAAGGAAAGCTCAATGTCGGCGGCCTTGGCGATCGCTCCCAACGCTTTGATAAGGTCCCGCTTCTTCATACTGTAAGGCTAGCACGGTAGCCAAATCAAGGCAAACCATCTAGCCTTAATAGATTGGGTGAGTTGTGTTCCCGTTGATCACATCGGCGATGCTACCGGTGGGCTTGGGCGAGAGGGGAAGCGGAGGGTGGCGCCGAGGGCTGCAACAATGTCGTACGTACCACAGCCATACCCCCTTGCCGAAGCGCTTCGAGCAAGATGAAAGTGGAACCGAGTACGTCGGCAGTCACGTAGCCGTAGCCCTCAGCGAAGCTGGCCACGAGATACTTCTGCTCGACTACCTCTGTCACTCAAGTGGCCAAGTAGTGGATCGCATCAACTCACTCGCGGACCGCAACATTGAGTTTGTTGAGGCCGATGTGCGCGATCGCGACCATCTCGAGTCCGTACTCAGTACCAGTATCGATGCCGTGGTTCACTGCGCCGTCTCAAAGTCGGTCGAGGACAGCATTGTCTCGCATGGACACACGAAGCTAATGATCGATGCATGGGCTTGACGATCAGCTAATCCGAATGGTTGTGAGGACCAGCACTGATAGTTCATTTTACTTGATAGGGAGATGAAACTCTGTTTGGCCGGAGCTAAGCCTGGCGAGCTACTAGTCGTCGCGACCGCCGTACGCATAGCCGTATCCGTAATAGGACTCGCTTTCGTCGGTCGAGTGGGTGATGACGATGCCGGCGATATCGATCTTGTTCTGCTCCAACTGGGTGAGCGCCTTGTCAAGATCACGCCGAGTCGTCTTTCCCATTCTTACGACCATGACAGCCACATCGGCGGCACGGGTTAGAACCATGGCATCGCTTACTGCGAGTACCGGCGGACAATCTAGGACCACAGTGTCATAGACCTGGACAAGTTTCTCGAGGCTTCGCTCGACAGCAATGGTTGGCAGTTCTTGGCGGCCGCCCGATAGCGCCATCTTTCGACTTACCATCAGGTCGACCGGCGCACCGCTGGTTGATATCCGGTGCCAGTTCTCAGTCGATGCGTCGACCTCGCCGTTCATCAGAGCCAGAAACGCGTTCTCGCCTTCGGCTTCGAACAGGTCAGCGACCGATGAGTTGAGTAGGTCGCCGTCCAAGATTGCGACGGTGCGATCGGCTCGAGCCGTGGCCAGCGCATAGTTGGCAGCAGTGACCGACTTGCCTTCGTTGGCGCTAGAACTAGTGAAGGCCACCACTAGCGGAATCTCGTTGTCGGTGGCAACCTCAATCGAGGTACGCAGATAACGAAAGGCTTCGGCCTCTCGCCTGGCGTTACGTCGACCGACAACCACGGCGGCAGCGCCTTTTCGGAACTTCTTACGGAACTTGGGCACGGTGGCGAGGATTGGAACATCGGGCCCGGCAACGGCACGTACTTCATCAAGCAGATGCAGCCGGCCCCGGAGCCTGTTGAACAACACCGCACCAATCAGCGCAAGAACTAGAACCAAAACCGCCAACTGCAGCGGCCGAGCGATCGGATTGGTGGCCACGTCGGATGGATCACTGGCCTGGTTGATGACTCGCACTTGCCCGTTAGCACTGTCGGCTAGGAACTCGCGTTCTTGTATGGCGGTGTCGTAGTCGGCGAGGCGAGCGAGCGAAGAAGCCGTGCGATTCTCGAGAATGGATATCTCGGACTGAGTGCCGGCATCTCGGATCGACTCGATTTCGACGCTCAACGCCTGGATATCCAAAAGCTGATTTTCACGCTGACGTCGAAGCGACGCCAGTTCGGCTTCAAGCCTGTCGTTCAGTTCAGCATCACGGTCCGCTATGAAAACTGTAATAGCGGCGTCTACCCCAGCAGCGGCTGCCGAAGGCGTAGAAGCCGTGGCCGAAACCTTGATCACCGGTGTGGATTCATTTGCCGTCGCATTGATATCGAGCAGTTGCGTGGCTTGGCCCGCGTCTAGCACCGCTAGTACTTCTGCGAAGAATGCGGCTCCTTCGATGCGTTGAACCCGGCCATCAATCTCTTGAAGAGCATCGGTTCGAGACCGCGACGAGCTGATACCCGCTGCTCTGTCATCTGTCAGCTCAATGGCGCCTTCACTCTTGAATACAGGGTCGCTCTCGCCACCCAGCAGGAACGCGGCAGCGAATGCAAGGCTGGCAGCCAAAAAAGCGAACGGAGCTGCCCGTTTCAGGGCGCGAACAGCTCTCCGGGTGATCAGTTCGTCTTCATTCATAAAATGGTCTTCGGCCACCATGTTCCAATCAGCACGCGCGTCATGAGCAGAGAAAGCTGAACCATGACTGTACTAGTTCGGTTGCTTCCATGGCGAACATCCCGTAACGTTCACGACATGGCGAGCTGTACCGGACTCCTTCTTCTCATGTAGGCAGCTGCCCACATTACGGTAGCTGCCGAACCTCCTGTGCCCTTGGGCCGGGGGGTTCTTTCAGTTTTCGGACCCAATTCGACTCGCCCATCACCCAACAAAACCAAAGAGAATCGTCATGCAGAACCCACAACGTTCGAGCGCAATGCCGTTCGAGAAGTACCGGCCGTACCCGTACGCCCCGGAGCTCACCGACCGCACCTGGCCAGACACTCGCATAGCCAAAGCTCCCCTTTGGTGTTCGGTCGATCTCCGTGACGGCAACCAGGCACTCATCGACCCTATGGATGTGCCTCGCAAACGTCAAATGTTCGAACTGTTGGTCCAAATGGGCTTCAAGGAAATCGAGGTGGGTTTCCCGGCCGCTTCGCAGCCTGATTTCGATTTCATTCGCCAACTGATCGAGGAAGATCTCATCCCTGACGACGTCACGATCCAGGTACTCACCCAGGCGCGCGATGAACTCATCGAGCGCAGTTTCGAGAGCATCGTGGGTGCCGACAACGCCATCATGCATCTGTACAACTCGACCTCAACGCTTCAACGCGAGGTTGTCTTCAGACAAGATATGGCTGGAATCGCCGATATCGCCGTTAAGGGCGCGGAGACCTGCCAGCGTTTACGCGAGGTCGCGACCAATAGCAACATTCGTTTCGAGTATTCACCCGAGAGCTTCACCGGGACCGAAATCGACTATGCCATCGAAGTGTGCCAGAAGGTCATGACGGTCTTTGCCAACACACCAGATGATCCTTGCATTCTCAACTTGCCCGCGACGGTAGAAATGTCGACGCCAAACCTGTACGCCGACATGATCGAGTACTTCCACCGAAACATCGCCGGTCGCGATGCTGTCATCCTTTCTCTGCATCCTCATAACGACCGTGGCACCGCTGTAGCTGCGGCCGAGCTGGGTGTGATGGCTGGCGCCGACCGTATCGAGGGTACCCTGTTCGGCAACGGCGAACGAACCGGCAACGTCGACCTGGTCACCCTCGGGCTCAACCTGTTCAGCCAGGGCGTCGACCCAATGATCGACTTCGGCCAGATCGACCATGCCCGCCGAATCACCGAGCATTGCAACCAACTGCCGGTTCACCCCCGCCACCCATATGCGGGCGATCTCGTCTACACCGCCTTCAGCGGAAGCCACCAAGACGCCATCAAGAAAGGCTTCGAGGCCCTCGACGACGAGTACGACGAGTGGGCTGTCCCGTACCTGCCAATCGATCCTGCCCACGTGGGGCGCACCTATCAAGACGTCATTCGGGTAAATTCTCAGAGTGGCAAGGGTGGTGTCGCCTATGTACTCAAGAACGACTACGGCATCGATTTACCCCGGCGGCTCCAAATCGAGTTCTCGCGGGTGATTCAGAGCATTGCCGACGATGGCGGCGAAGTCTTACCAGAGTCGATCTACAAGACGTTCGAAGAGACCTACCTCAACACCACCAGGCCCCTTGCTTACGTGGCCCACAGGTCGAACTACGACTCGAACGTGTCAGAAGAATGCGAGGTCGAAGCGACGGTCATGCTGGACGGTGTTGAGAGGGTCATCAAGGCAGTGGGCAACGGGCCCCTATCGGCGTTCAAATACGCGCTTGAGAAGGAGTGTGGAGTTCGCTGCACTCTCGTCGACTACAGCGAACACGCCATCGGAACCTCAGCCGATGCTTCGGCGGCGGCCTTCGTAGAGATCGAGAACGAAGTGGGAGACGTAGTGTGGGGCGCTGGCGTGCACCACAACATCGTCACCGCCTCAATGAAAGCACTAGTGAGCGCCGTGAATCGAGGTTGACATTCTAGCTATGCGGGCCCCCGTGCTCGCTAGTTATCGCCGATAGCGACAGGTCATCCGGGTCAAGGGCCCTCACGTCGGCGGATTTGATCAGTGGGTGCGAGGAGTCTCTCAGATCCTCAGTTTCAGAAAACAGCACCTCGTGGAGCTTCTCACCAGGACGAAGACCGGAAAACACAATCTCAATCTTGGCGTCAGCGGTCGCTATCAGCCGGCGAGCCATGTCGAGAATCTTGACAGGCTCCCCCATGTCGAGAACCGCCACCTCACCCGCAGCTCCAATCGCGCCCGCTTGTATCACCAGCTGGACAGCTTCCGGAATCGTCATGAAGAATCGAGTCGCTTCGGGGTCCGTCACCGTAACCGGACCACCATTTTCGATCTGACGACGGAACGTCGGAACAACCGAACCAGAGGATCCGAGCACATTTCCGAAGCGAACCGATATGTAACTCTCCCCCGAAACGCCAGCTACGTAACACGTGAGGCGCTCTGCTGCCCGCTTTGTTCGGCCAAGAACGCTTGACGGGTCAGCTGCCTTATCCGAAGAAATATTCACGAATCGACGTACCCCCGAACCCGCAGCTGCATTGAGCACATTTAGCGTGCCTAGAACGTTGGATTTGTAGGCTTCCTCCGGATGCATCTCGAGCAGTGGTAAGTGTTTGAGCGCCGCCGCGTGGAAAACAACGTCTGGCTCGACCTCGTCGAAGACTTCTCTGATTCGGTCGTCGTCGCGTATGTCGGCTACCACGAGGTCGCTTCCATCGAGCAGACCCCGTCCATCGATGCTGAGCTGCATCGCATGAAGCCCGTTCTCATCGCGATCCAGCATCACCAGCCGGCGAGTCTCGTATCTGCTGAGCTGGCGACAAAGCTCGGAGCCGATTGAGCCTCCAGCCCCAGTGACCAGCACCACACGATCTGACAAATATCCCGAAATCGCGTCGAGGTCGATGTCAATTTCTCCACGTTGAAGCAGGTCCGCTTCCGTCAATTCGCGAATGTCGCGGATCGAGACTCCATCGGCGAGCTGATCAACACGCGGAAGAATCATCAACCTCAGTCCGGCGTCGGTCGCTTCAGCGGCAATCTCCCGCAGTAGCTCCTGCGAAGCGCTCGGCACCGCAATGAGAAGTTCCTTCGCAGCGAACCGCCTCGCAGCCGGTGCGATAGAACCCCGGCCGCCCACAACCGGGACTCCACGCACCTGACGGCGTGGTCGATAGTCATCAAGAAGCGCGACCGGTCTGAACTCGGCATCTGGCGTGCGCAAGAGGGCGGTGACGATCTGAGTTCCAGCCTCGCCAGCGCCGAACACGAGTAGCGGCTTGCTCGACCCAGCCGGTCTGAGTTCCCGCTCAATCAACCAGCGCCATACTCCGCGCTCGAGAAGCATGAGCAGCAACGCCAGAGCCGAACCTGCAAGAACTGCACCAAGGGGCACAGTACGTCTATCCAAAATCAGATCGAACCCGAACAACAGCAACGCGACGTAACCGGTGGTTAGAGTCAACCGGGTGATTTCTTCAAACGAAGCTATTCGGTAACGTCCCCTGAGTGACCCGGTGACATAGCCAATAGCTGCCTGAGCTCCCGATCCGAGACCGGCAAAAACCACTACACCGAGCCAACTGACTTTGGAGCTGTCGAAGTCAAATCTGAGCAAGTTGGATATCACAAAGGCAACGAGCCAGGCGACTGAATCAGCCAGAAGCAAAGAAATCGCTGGGTGAGCAAATGCTACGCGGGCCAGCGGATTCTTGCTGTTCTCTCGAATATACTTAGCCGAGGTTTGCAGCTCCACCTCGGCAGATCTGCACACCGATTCGCCGTCATTGTCATCGTGCATCTATGTCTCCACCCGCCCTGCTGGGTTGAGTCTCTGCCTATCATCTCACGTGGCGTTGGTGCTGCGTGACTCCTGCCTCACGAAGGTGAGTCGAGGCTACTCCGCAGAGAGTCACTAGCGTCCACGACAATACGCTGCAGGAAGTAGTTGTCGACAGAAGTCATCGAGATCGTTCGCACAAGCCTGATCAACCCCGCGGTAAGAGCGAACCAGATCTAAGCTCACAATCTGTTCCATCACATCAAGCTGCGCACAGTTTCGGTAGCTCGAAGTGAGCAAAGGACTCGCTCTTGGTCCACCTCAGACAGCGAACTACCCGACGGCAATGCGATGCCCCGCTTGAATAGATCCTCGGCAACAGAGCCGCCCACACATTGGGCACCAGCGAAAACCGGCTGTAGATGCATTGGCTTCCAAAATGGTCGGGCTTCAATGTGATCCAATGCCAGAGAGGCGCACACTTCACTAGGCACCCGTCCATCGTTGAATAGGCCAACGGATAGCCACGAGTTCGGAACATCGTGAGCCGTCGAACCTTGCCAGGTCATCTCAGGTAACGACGATTCATAGGTGTCTCGAATCTGCTGGCGCCGACGAATTTTCGGTGGAAGACCTTCGAGCTGAGCCGCTCCCAGAGCAGCAAGAAGATTCGACATTCGATAGTTGAACCCGACCTCTTCGTGTTCGTAGTGCAAAGATCCCATTCGAGCCTGCGTCGAAAGGTGACGCGCTCGCTGAACCACCTCGATCGAGCCGATGAGCATTCCTCCACCGCTTGTGGTGATGATTTTGTTCCCGTTGAAGCTCAACACGCCTACATCGCCGAATGTTCCAGCCATCCGTTGTCCCTGTGACGAACCGAGCGACTCCGCAGCATCTTCGACGATGCGAACGCCGAACCGCTCGCAGATCCGCTCCAACAGCTCGTAATCAGGCATCTGCCCGTACAGATCAACGGGCATCACGGCGGCCGGTAGCGACCCGATAGCTGCTCGATCAGCTAAGAAATTCTCGAACAAGCCTAGATCGAGACACCACGTGTCTGGGTCGACATCGCAGAACACTGGGATCGCTCCTACGTGTTTGACGGCGAATGCGGTCGCAGCGAAAGTGGAGGTTGGCACGACCACTTCGTCGCCAGGTTCGACGCCGGTAACCAGCAATCCAAGCTCAAGTGCCGCCGAGCCAGAGCTGAGGGCAACGCACGACTCGGCGTCGAGAAATCTAGACATCTCTGTTTCGAACGCTGAGAGTGATGGCCCAGCTGGCGCAATCCAACCGCTATCGAATGCTGCAACTAGCGCTTGCTTTTCCCTTTCGCCAACATCGGGCGGCGAGAGCAGGATCTTCCGATGCAGGCCAGCGACGTCAGCAGTTGCTCCTTCGATTGTGTTTTCCACAACTCGCTCCAACGCTAGTAGCGCACAGAGTAACCTGTCGCTAGAATCAATAGGCTCACCTAGAGTGTGTCAGCCCTACATTGAGTGGTCAATCTATGGGCTGCAGCTAGTCGACGCCGTCACTTTCTGAGTCCACTTACAACCGAGGGCGTCGGCGGCTCAGTTGGCGCGGCTCGCGACTCTCGCCGTTCGACGAGTCCTATCCTGCTCAGGGTCAAAGCTGCGCTGATCATCATGAACAACGGCCGGTTGTCATTGAGGTCTCCTGACACCATAGCGTTGATCAAAGTCGCGACGAGGACGCCGGCGACCGTCACACCGACCAGACCGCGCCGACTCGCTGAGCGGGCGGCAACAAGACCGGCCACGACGAGCGCGACTGCACCTGCCGCCGCAAAACCGCCGGACTCGTACAGTACCTCTAGGAACAGATTGTGTGGGTAGTTGGCTACAAATTCACCGTTTGTCGAAAACGAGCCAAATCCGTGACCTAAGAAGAGCGAGCCACGCTCGCCGACCACCAACTCCCACATTTCGAGCCGCGCAGTCTCCGATGTCCCTACTGCAGACAGTGCCCTCCCCTGCTGGGCGGAGAGTAACGACACGGCCGTGGTCGCCGCCATCCCGGTGACGGCCAAGCCCACAACAACCCTGAATGACAGCACGTTTCTGTGACGCCTGCCCCCGAACAATACAACCGCGCCTCCTATCGCAGTCGCAATAAGCGGACCCTGGGACAGGGTTAACACGACCGTGACAGCGGAGACCGCAGCCAGTGCAGCCGCTGTGCGCCGGAAGCGATACCCGTACAGAGCCTTTGCGAGCAACACCACCGCGGCTAACCCGGCGAGCCGTCCGAGCGCGATTGGTGCAGATCCGTCGGCCCCGAGAACAAGCCGATTAGTAAACTCAGTGCGATGGTCGATAACAAGAGCAACGGCAGCAACGAATGACCCCAAAAAGGCCAAGCTGGTGAGGAGCAAGTCGGCGCTTCGCTGTGACGCAACCAACACCCCGGGAGCTATCGCAACCAGCACCGTCAGTGTAAAAAGGTTGAACGCCTTCTCGCTCGCATAATCCGACGGCGCCAAATCCACGACCGAAGGAGCCAAGATGACGAAGAAGAGAACCACGACACCTAGCTTCACGGGCAGCCGCTTCCCGGAGGCAACTCGCGCCAGCATTGAGACCAACACCACAGCACCGGAAGCAACCGTCAGATCGATTGGCAGCCGATCAACAATCGCCAAGGCCTTCAGAGTTCCTGCGTGTGCGAAGAGCGCGAGGGCCGCCATCTCTACAGGCTCTCGCAGGTGGCCAACGCGGCGAGGCCATCCATGACCCACTGCCATAGACCTACCCCGAGTTCGCGTCGTCATCGTAGTCAAGACTATCGCCTGGGTGTCAGCGGCTCCCCCGTCCGCACATTCCCGTCGCGAGGGCTCGGTCCTCAAGTCGCGCACGCTCAAACCGTGCCGCATCGGCAGGATCGAACTTCCGCAGCCCGGATGAGTGATTAGGACGAGTGATAGTTCGGAGCCTGGGCCTGGATATCTCACCCAACTGAGGGTCGTGCCGCTCTAACCGCTAGGTG
Organism: uncultured Acidimicrobiales bacterium; assembly: GCA_964569385.1. Taxonomy (GTDB): domain Bacteria; phylum Actinomycetota; class Acidimicrobiia; order Acidimicrobiales; family Poriferisodalaceae; genus JAADHX01. The sequence continues at coordinate 60,522 of CAZMUM010000014.1, read as the reverse complement.
TCCAAGGAACGCGAGAACAACGTAGCCGAAGGCAGACACTACCGACAGGCCAAGAACGGTCTGCGTCAGGCTCCATCCAGCGTTGTAACCGACAGCGATCGAGACAACGGCAAGTATCAGACGCATGGCGTCCCACATCAGTTGAAGGCCCTGCCGCTCGAGTGCAACCAGAGTTTGACCCATCGGCACGACCGCAAACTGGAGCGCGAAGGAAACCGACAACGCCCTCACTACCGACCCGGTACCATCCCAGGCCGGTCCCAGGAGCACGGAAATTACCGAGGGACCAGCCAAACCAATGAACAGGAAAACCGGGACGGCCACCGATGTCAACACAGCGATACCTCGCCAGTACGCGCTCACGCGAATCTGCTTACCTGCGCGCAGTCGTCTGGTGAGTTCACCCAACGCGACCTGGCTAATCGCTTGCGACAACAACGTGGCGGGCATAGCGACAAAGCGCTGCGCCAGGGCAAACGTACCGGCAGCACCCGCGCCATATGTAGCGGCAAGCAGTATCACGGGAGACTGTCGGCTGGCGACATTCAGAACACCTGCGAGTGCGCCGAACGCTGCGAAAGACCTGTACCGGCGAGCGTTGGCGAGAACGTCAGCGAGGGTTGATCGAAGATACCCCGCCCCATGAGACTTGAGGCGCTGAAAAAGGTAGATCGCAGCCAGGATTCTGCTAGCAACATCCGCAAGGATCAAGCCGCCCACTCCGAGCCCTACGGAGCCAAATCCGACCTGGCCAGAAGCCTTCGATACGCCCTCCACCGAGCGGCTCACCCCAATGCCATTGAAGTCTTCAGCACGTACCGCGAGATAGTGTGACGTCTCAAGTGCGCCCAGTACGGTGACACCAAGGCCTACTTGCCAGCCAAGCCGGGCGAACTCCGGCGCCTGCAACCACTCGGCGAACCTCGCGCCGTTCACCATCCAAACTGCCGCCACGGCCGACCCAGCTCCGACGCACAGCCATAGTGAAAGCACAGCAAGCGCACGAGCGTCACGATCGTGCGCTGGTAGCGGGATGGCCAGTGGAAATTTTAACGTAGCGCCGCCAGCCAATGTCGCGATGATTGCGACGAAAGTCGCCAAACCACCTATCTCAACAGGTGTGTAAAGCCGCGCCACGACGGGTGTCGACGCAACAAGAACGAGTTGCCCCACGGAGGTTCCGAGGACTACGGCGGATACTCGCCTGAGTAGCGGCGGCGAGACACTCGCTACCGAAGCAACAGAGCGCAATATCGGCCCCCTACGCATTCGTTTAGGTGTTCGCCTTTGAGCATCGACGAACCCACCAACGTCTCACGTGAGAACTGCTCGGTAGGCCGCTAGCAACTTATCAGCCTCCTGATCCCAGTTCATGTGGTCGATCACAGCCTGGCGACCTCGGGCACCCATTTCATTCGCGGCGGCCGGATCATCCAGCATCTCCTGCACGGCGCGAGCTATCGCTACTGGGTCCAACGGGTCTACCGTCACGCCGCACTCCAACTTGTCGATCGTCCGGCGAGCCCAACCAAAATTCGACACCAGCGATGGCACACCGCCTGCTGCATATTCGATAATCTTGGTTGGAATAGCGATCTTATATTGGGGCGTCGGGTGCAGAAGCGAGAGCCCGACAGAAGCGCGATTGATCTGCTCGGTAACACCGTCGCGCGAAACGCGTCCTAGGTATTCGACCCGCGCATCTCCCGCAACACGATCCATCTCCTCACGCAGGGTCGGCGAAACTTCGCCGACGACGACGAAGACCGATCCGGTGTCTGGACTCGCGAAGGTCGCAGCCGCTGCGGCCATCTCCAAGGCTCCACGACTCTTGGTCACTGAGCCTACGTACAATATCCTCGCCGGGCTCGCCAGCGCTCTGGTAGACGGAAACCGGTCAGCGTTCTCATAGTTTCGGACGAGAATGGTCTCCCCTGTTCCGAACGGCTCGGCGAATTCAGGCGACGCGACCACGATCAGATCGAATGTCTTGCCGGCGACCCGCGCGAAAAAGCACAGAATCGAGCCAACCGTCCGACGTAGTGGTCGGGGCACCCAGTCCTTATCGAGGACGTCTCGACGCAAGTCTTCATGTGAGTCGAACACAACTTTTCTGCCAGCCAACTTCAACAGAATTCCTACCCAGATCAATTCAGGATCGTGAAGGTGAACTAGGCCCGCTCCTCCTCGGTACGCCCGCCACCCAACGCGTGATGAGCCGAACAGAACTCGTCGTAACCGGCCACGCGACGGGCTGACCAGATCGAGAGTAACCCCAGGAGGTATCTCAGAAACCGGCTCACCACACGCGACCAGCGTCACGTCGAGGCCAGCCGATGCGAGGGCGGCGCATTCACGATGGAGGATGCGGGTATCTCCAACCGGATGAACCGATGTCAGGTGGGCTACTCGCTGCCGTCGTCGGTCGGTCATGGGTGGGCAGTGCCGAGAGATGGCAAACCGACAGTCATGTTCCGCTCACGGGGTCGCCAGAGAGGCGACTCGTTTGAACCAGCATCATCTTGTGAGGGGCCTCATGGTGTTTTTCTTTGATCAACATCATGGCTGAGCACATGCCCGTCTCCTGGGCTGCGTGCACAAGTGGTCGCCGCAGATCTTGGTTCATGCTCGCTGGTCACGGGTTAAGGCTAGCCCGATTGTTCATGGTCTTGTGTCGTGCCCGAATTCGCGTCGCTGATGGGCCGCGTCCGTGGAAGAGCCCTCCTGTGGACCGCCGGAGGTGGTCCTTGATGCTGCGCATGTGGCAACGGTCATGGTCCCGGACAGCCGGCGGCCCCGAGTGGCAGCAACGGACGGTTCCGCTGAGCCAGAGCTAGAGACGTTCGAGCCGTAGGCTGCCATGGATCCGTTGATCCAGGTGGCGAGGGACCGCATGTAGGCCGAGGTCTCGACGCGTAGGTATCGCCGTGTGCACGAACGGACGGGTGGTGGTCGCAGAGTCGGCTCGTTTGGAACCGAAACCGTCAGCGTCGCGGCGAGTCGTCACCGGCACCAAAGCGACGCTTGCTGGCCCGTGACCTCTCCGACCTGCAGGTGCGGGTAGTCGATGACGTTGACGCTGCCGCTGACGGCTCCGAGACTTGTGAGGCGGCGATGTTGATCACAACCGATGTAATCGTGTCGGGCGGGTTCCGGCACGCTGATATCCAGAACCCAACCCCGGTGACCGTGATGCCGGTCCAACGGCCCACCATCGAACCTGACGGATGCCCACGGCGCCCAGCCAGGGCTTGGACATATAGACTCTTCAGGCCAAACAAAGCCGCTGTGCGGGCTAGCGTCGCTTGGCCCTGTCTCCCGTGGCATCTGAGGACTCTACATGTGCGGAATTGCGGGCCTCATTCGTGGGCAATTTGGACCCCTCGAAGCCATAGAGGCCATGCTCGACGCCCAATCTCACCGAGGCCCTGACGGTCGGGCGTTTCTCATAGGTCACGGTCGACACGCTGCTTGGACCCAAAACCTAGCGAGAGTCGACTGCCAAGGCCAGATCGCGATCGGGCATCTTCGGCTAGCAATCCTCGACACCACCGACGCGGGCCTTCAGCCAATGGCCACTCCGAGTGGACGCCTCTGGCTCGCACACAATGGCGAGATCTACAACTACATCGAACTACGTCTTGAGCTCCAGAAGTGTGGTTATGAGTTTAGGACCGGTACAGATTCGGAGGTCGTACTCGCAGCGTACGAAGAATGGGGTACCGACTGCTTCGCCCGCTTCAATGGCATGTGGGCTATGGCGCTGTGGGACCTGGACCGTCGGCGAGTCGTGCTGTCGCGGGACCGCCTGGGGATCAAGCCTCTACACGTAGCCCGCACCGCTGACGGGCTTGTTTTCGCTTCGGAGATAAAGGGTATTCTCGCCTCCGGACTCGTCAGGCCACGCCTTAACCGCGAAGCTGCGGCTCAGTTCCTGCGATGGTCTCATGTGAATTCAGACGAGCAGACTATGTTCGAGGGAGTCACGGCCTTAACTCCTGGCACATTCGCGACTATCGATCTCGACAACCCAAGTCGACTACAAGAGTCGACCTTCTGGGACTTAGCCTCAGCCGTCGACAAGCCTGGTACAACCGACATCCACGAAGCCGCTTCCGAGTTCGCGCAGCTCTTTGAATCATCGGTAGCGCTCCGAATGCGTAGCGATGTCGTTGTTGGATCAAGCCTATCGGGCGGCCTCGACTCCTCGTCTGTGGTGGCGATCGCTAGCAGCCTAGTCAACACGCCAATGTCCACCTTTACCTCAAACTCCGATCAACCTGAGCACGATGAGCGCGAATACGCTGCGATCCTTAACTCAGCTGTAGGCGCTACTGGACACTCGGTACTACCTACACCTGCAGGCTTCGTAGCAGAACACGCGAACATAGCATGGCACCAAGAGGAGCCGTATCTCAGCACCGGCATCTACGCGCAATGGTCGGTTATGGCCGACGCACGCCGAAACGGAGTAAAGGTATTGCTTGACGGGCAGGGAGGGGATGAGGTCCTTTGTGGCTATCGCAAGTATTATTTTTTCTATCTGCAATCACTAGCGCGCCAGTACAGGGCGCTGGACACAATCCGTGAGGCCGCAGGGCTAGTTCGTAGCGGCGACCCTGCCCAGTGGCGCATCAGTCAAGGCATACGCTACTTACCGAACGCATTTCGATTTCGAACGTGGTCGCTGGCCGAGTCACTCAACCAACAGTTCAGGCCAGATTGGGATGCTGCACAAGCACGGCTGGGGCTCACAACCTCAGGAGTTGGAGGAATCGCGCACCGTCAGGTGGCCGACCTGACGAGTCTGAGTATTCCAGCACTCCTGCGGTACGAAGACCGGAACTCGATGGCCCACTCGATCGAGGCGCGCGTACCATTCCTAGATCACCGTCTCGTCGAGTACTTGGTGAGCCTTCCGGATGAGCTCAAGATGCGAGGCGGCAGGACCAAGGACGTACTTCGCGTGGCGTTGCGAGGCCGCGTGCCCGATTCCATCCTGGACAGAAGAACTAAGCTCGGCTTCAACACGCCACTCACAAAGTGGATGACTGGCGAGCTGTACCCGTTCTTCCAGAACCATTTCCGCTCGAGCGACTTCGCTGCCGGGGCGGTGCTGGAGCCCACGGTGCTTGCCGTCGCACTGCGAGACCGAACCGCGGCCAAGGATTCCAACGCCCTCCGACAACTCTTCCGCGCATACTCCCTCGATCAATGGATGCGAGAATTCGAGGTCGAGGTTTGAGCAAGCCGAACCAGATTGTTCGACTAGCGACTGTGCAGGAGCCCTTCGACTCTGCGTTCGAAGCCAAAATCTCGATCGGGGAACATCGATTCGACGACACCGTGAACGAGAGTGCCACCTGCTGTGCAGTCCCCGGTCAGGTCCTGCGAAATCGCGGTGTCTGCCCAGATTCCAGCGCGGCGTCGATCTCACTGAACCACTGCTCTCTGACAACCTGAGGCCCGAACTCGGAATTCGCACGCTCCTGGCGAATCAAGCGCGTCGACCGGATGTGCTTCAACCCGCGATCAGCCGCTGCGAACGCTCGCTTCCACTCGGCCGGACTCCAAGAAACATGACGACCAAGTCCTAAGCGACTGATGCCAGCACCAACTGCAGGTTCTAGTGAGTGCAACACGAACAGACCAGCGCCGAAATACTCGGAGATCTTGTTCGAGACCGTCGTCCCCTGACCTTTTCGGGTTGGCGCAACGCCGACGTCAGCCGACGCAAGCAGTGCCGGGACATCCGTAGAAGGCACCCGACCAGCTACATGCACGCCACGAATTTTTTGGGCGGCGCATTGGATCGCCTCAGCATTCTCGCCATGACCGGCGAGTTCGAGGACCGGGGCGTCACCGGTGCGGTGGGTCGACTCGACAAAACGTGACCACCCCTCAAGCATTGAGCCAATATCGAAGAGCTGGCTGAAGGTCCCCACGAACACCACACGCATCGAGCCCTGGGTGCCAAGAGGAACTTCGAGGGCTGAGGCCGCTGCAATCCCGATTGGTATGACTCTTCGACGTTTGGAGCGCGGAGCCCGACCTAGCATCATCTCCGACGCCGCGACAACTCCCCTTGTGGCCCGAAGTTCCTGTGACAGGAACTTGCCGACAGTAGCCGCCGCGACTGTTACAAGACGGTTACCCGATGGAGCGAGGGCGTCCGGCCACAAGTCACGAATGTCGGCGAGGATTGGTAGCGACCCACCGACCGAACGCCGCAAAGTACCAGCCACACCGGGCGGGGGGTAGCCGACGATAGCCAGATCGAACTGATCGTCGCACCGCGCAGCACGCCCAACTCCCTTAGCGAAGTCTGAGATGAACCCAAGGCGCTCGTAACCGCGCGACGACCGATACGCACGAGTCGGGATCAAGATAACGACACCTTCGTGAGAAGACGACCCCGACGAAGCCATAGGCCGCTGACGTCTGCTCAACGCCGAGAACGTCGGGCAGTAGCGGGTAACGTCCGCGCCGGCGTCGATGAGATCACGCGCTAGTCGACCGACTCGCAAGGGCCGATAGCCATCGTCAAGAGGGATATCTTCGCCGTAGTGAACAAGCAAAATTCTTCGGCCAGCGAAGCGGGAGATCCCTGTCTTAGCTGTCACGCTAGAGACGCGACCGCACAGCAGCAAACACAGTCACGCGTCAGCGGTTGCCGAGGCAAGAGCTCTCGCAACCAGCTCGATGTCGTCATCAGACATATAGGCATGCATCGGGATGCTAAGCACCTCGGTAGCCGCGATCTCTGACCTGCTGCACTCCACCAGCTGGGCACCAGCGCCGCATTGATAGGCCGTCTGGCGGTGCAACGGTAGCGAGTAATATACCGCAGTGCCCACTCCGTCATTCGCCAAGCTGCGTTGGACTGCGTCGCGATCACGAACACGGATCGTGTACTGAGCCCAGGCTGGAACAACGCCTTGTGGCACCATCGGAACCGCCACCAATCCGCCGAGCAACTCCGAGTATCGGTCCGCCACGTATCGCCGAGCGGTGAGTTCGTCCCTGAAGATCGAGAGCTTTTCCGACACAACGGCTGCCTGAATTGCATCTAGGCGCGCATTGAGCCCCACCCGCTCGTTGTCATACTTGTGTGTTCCCTGGCCATGCACCCGCAAACTGGCCAAAACGGAAGCCAGCTCGTCATCGTTGGTGAACACGGCGCCGCCATCGCCGTAACATCCGAGAGGTTTGGCGGGGAAGAAACTCGTAGTGGATATCGCTGCTAGCGACCCGACAGCACCGTCGTCGGTCTCACAGCCGAATGATTGAGCGGCATCTGCCAACACCCACATACCGTGAGACGCGGCGATGCGCTTGATCGCGGCGTAGCTCGCGGCGATGCCGAACAGGTCGACTGGTATCACCCCAACCACGTTCAGACCAGCATCTGCGCCCGCGGCGATAGCGTCCTCAAGAGAGTCCGCGCATAAGTTGAAACCGCGCTCCTCAATGTCTGCGAACAACGGGACAGCTCCGATGAACGAGATGGCTTCAGCTGTAGCCGCGAACGTGAACGTCGGGCACACGACGGCGTCTCCAGGGAGTACGCCAAGAGCCAACAGTCCCATTACAAGTGCGTCCGTGCCATTCGAGCAAGAGATGACGTTACGGCTGCCACAGAACGCACTCAACTCGGCCTCGAGAGATTCAATTTCCGGACCCATTATCCAGCGTCCAGAGTTGATGACCGCCAGGACCCGCGCATCGATGTCGTCTCCAATGATGCGCCGGTGAGCCTGCAGGTCTGTCAAAGGCACCTTCATTGTCATCAGTCCTCTTCCACTGTTCTGAGACACGCGTCTCGAACCTCGTAGCGCACGCTGCTCTCCGGACACACCAGATCGGCCCCCAGAACCTCGCCGCCGTGACTGACCCATCCGGCCTGCCGCGCAGGCACGCCAAGCATTAGTGCGTGCGCAGGAACGTCTGTCGTGACAACAGCACCGGCGCCGACCAAAGCGTACTCACCGATGTCATTTCCACACACGATCGTGGCGTTCGCGCCGATGGTAGCTCCGCGTCCCACATGCGTAGTCGCGAAGTGGTCCTTCTGATCGATAAATGCTCGCGGTTTCGTAACGTTGGTAAAGACCATGCCGGGCCCGCAGAAGACGTCGTCGGCCAGCGTCACGCCCTCAAACACGCTGACCCCGTTTTGAACGCGGCAGCGGTCCCCGACCGTAACGCGAGGGCCGACCATGGTGTTCTGACCGAACGAACAATCGGCTCCTATCATCGTTTCGGAAAGAACGTGTGAGTAGTGCCAGACCTTCGTTCTTGGGCCAAGTGTGGCTCCGTTGTCAACCTCAGACGACGGATGCACAAACGGAGCATCTGGGTGTTGAGGGGAGTCAACCTCCTTCGGCTCGATCGCGATGGAGGCCGCGCTCAGAACTCGCAAGACCGCAGTAGCCTCACGTCCGTCCGTGCGAGGAGTCGACCCTGTCGCGATGCACTCCACGAAGTGGGTCATTTCGTCGCGAAGCGGCTCGGACTCAGTTAGGCCGATTGAAACGGCGTCAGCCCGGTTGGCCACGGGCACCTGATGGTGCCAATCCACGACATGGTCATATACGCGAAGTTTGTCGGCCCATGGTTCACTATCGTCAAACACGGCCATGGCCCGCTCTCCTACAACGACGAGCTTCTGCTCCTTGTAGGGATGAAGCCACGATACGAAGATATGTCCTCGGACGCCGCCCTCGAACTCAAGGTGTGTGGTGGTGACGTCGGCGATGTGCCGGTCGAGGTAGCTCGCAGCCACGGCTTCGACCGCGATCGGCTCGCCGACCAGGCCCACAATCATTGAAATGTCGTGAGGGGCAAAGCTCCACAGGATGTCTTCCTCGCGCCTAATCTTCCCAAAGTTCAGTCTGTTGGAGTAGATGTACTGCATCCGACCTAGGCGACCGGCGCTGACGAGTTCTTTGAGAGTTAGATACGCATTGTGATATTGAAGGAGGTGCCCAACCATCAACGTAAGCCCTCGCTCTTCTGCGAGCGCCGTAAGACTCTCTGCATCCGAGACCTGGAGAGCGATGGGTTTCTCGATGAAGACGTGCTTCCCGGCCAAGAGCCCAGCCATCGCTACAGAGAAGTGCGCCTCGGCTGGTACGGCGATCGCCAGACCGTCGATAGAAGGGTCGGCCAAGACGGAAGTGAGCGTAGAGGCACTTACCCTGTGTTCGTTTGCGACAGACTGGGCGACCTCATCGTTCTCGTCAACGACCGTGGACAGCGCCCCGATCTGTGCGAGGTTGCGGGCGATATTCTTGCCCCAGTACCCCACTCCCACTGCTGCAATGCGAGGGCTCGCCGGTGCAATCAACTCAAGTTCTTTCATCAGCTTGGATGCCGCTGTCGGAATTCGCTGCGGCTACTTGGAACATCTGGCCAAACAGCGCGGACCAGTCATAGAACTGTATCCCTCCCGGCGTCATCTGCCCGCAGTGGACACGTCCACTGTCAACGGGCCCTACCGGGATAGGAGCGCGCCAACCTCGCGACACTGAAGTCGCAGACATGCCACGCATCATGAGGGCGTTGAGATGAGTGGTTTGCCGGGTTAGCACCTTGCGATGATGGTGGCACAGATTCAGTCTCGCAAACACGACCTTGGAGGGAATGGGTTTCCCAAACACAGTCAGCACTCCAGTCAAGTGTGGTATCTGCCATTCGTACGTTCTCGTTTCATTTCGCCGGAAGCCCTACAACTGTACGCCCGTCAGCCACATCTTCAGTAACGACTGCACCGGCCCCGACGGTAGCGCCATCACCAATTCGGACTTGTGGTAACACAATAGCTCCGGCGCCGATCAGCACGCGCTCACCAACAACAACAGCACCATTCAAGTGCGCGCCTGGAGACACAGAGGTATGCGAACCGACGATGCAGTCGTGTGATACGACCGCATTTACGTTGACGTGCACATGGTGCCCCAGCGAAACATTGGTCGTAACTCTGGCTCCAGCGGCGACGATTACGCCGTCGCCGATCTGTACAACGTGCCCGATGGTGGCGGACGCGTGAACGAGCCTCGCGGCTGGTTGCCTCCATGTCGAGATAACAAGTTCGACCTTAGCCCGAACTGCGGGCGAACCGATGGCAATCACGTACGACGCATCGATATCACGCATCGCGCTGATCGGTCCGAGCAATAGATCCTCAGCTACAAATGTCGGCGCGGGGTCATCATCGACAAAGCCAAGAAAGCGCCATACCGATTTCTCCCGATTCATTGACTCGATGACATCGAGCGTTTCTCGTCCATGCCCGCCGGCGCCAACGATGACGATGTCACGCATCGGGCGCCTCGCGAACGAACGGGTCCATCGCCTGGTGGCCCTCAACACCAGACTGCGATAACAGCGCAACTGGAGTCTTGATGATCACCGCCAGATCTGTTCTGGTGGTACGGGTGGCAATGTATTCGAGATCTATCTCAATGCGCTCAGGCCAGGTCAGCCCATTCCGGCCACTAATCTGGGCCAGGCCGGTAAGGCCCGGGCGAACATCGAATCGCCGACATTGCCGACCCGAACAACGTTCGGCTTGAAACTCAAGCATCGGCCGAGGTCCAACAAAGCTCATCTGTCCCTTGGCAACATTGATTACCTGCGGGAGTTCATCGAGGCCTAGGGAACGGAGCACGCGGCCAACACCCGTAATACGTGCATCGTCAGGAATCAGCGGGTTTTCTCCGTCCGTCATGGAGCGAAACTTCAACAGAACAAAGCGCTCACCGTCGCGGCCGACTCTTCGCTGGCGAAAAAGCACCGGACCTGGCGACGTCATCTTTATCGCGATCGCAATCAGCGCGCCCAGAAAGCTCAACGGGACCACCGCGACTCCGACAAGAAGCAGATCAAGGGTCCGTTGTCGCTGGTCAATGTCGAAAAGCACGGGATTCGAACCTCAACTTCATGCATCAGCTAGGCAGGACGAAACCGCCGATAGGAGTATGTCTTCGTCGGCGCCGGAAAGTGAGCTTCCTGAATGTATCGCTATTCCGGCTTCGAAAGGCGCTCAGCCAGCCACAACCTCTCAACCGTATCCTTCGAACGCGGCTATAGGTGCATCGGTTTCCAGATTGGTCCGGCCTCGATCGCAATTGAAACGAAGTCCGCACAGGCCGTCATCGGATCAGCCGCACGAGGCCACAGCCTGACCGACAACCAATCGTTTGGGTGCTCATGGTCCTCAGGGTCGGTGTCGGAACCGGTCCGCGTGGCGACCGACCAAATCGCAGCGTTGCTGGACAATGGCAACGTTCCGTCCGAGGTGCGGCGATTCAGATTCGACAGCCAGAGATGCAAGTAGGCCCACCATCACCATCGATGACGCGCGAATGGGCGCGTCTAAAACGACGGCTTCCGAGATCCCCGTCGCAACCAAGTAAAGCAGAATTGTGCCTCTGTTGACCCCCAAACTGGAGTGGCGCGGTGCTGCCGACCTAGCAAACATCAGCAGGATCAGAAACAATCCAACTGCACCGTAGATCGTAAACGCACCGACGAGAAGGTTGTGCATGTAGGTGAGTGGTGCCGAGATCTGACCAGCCGACGTCTTGGCGCCCAAATAGTCTGATTGCCCCCCGAATGTCAGCCCATACCCCGTACCGGTGAGAGCCAGATCCTCTGCGTCATCGACTGCCAACTGCCACAGTGTCAAACGACCTGACAGCTCAACACTCTCTCCATCTCGCGCTACAGCTCGGACGGGAGCATCGAGCGCCGAACTTAAGATCAGGATTGGCGTCACGAGAAAGACAGCGAACACGAGTCCCACAGTCGCGAGTCGGCCAGGTTGGAACAACCACCAGACACCAGCAATCGCCAGTGCCCCCATCGCACCCCGTGTCTGTGTCCAGACTACACAAATGGCACTGAACGCGACCAGAAGGACCGTCACTCTGGGCGTGAATACTGCGCCCCGATGCGCGAGCAGCAGAACGATGACAAGGCCAGACGCCTCGCCCAGGTGTGTGGAAACGAGCGCGATTCCAGTCAAACGGCCTGCCGATATCGCCTCGCCAGGCACGGCTAGCCCCCAGATCACACTCACTACGGCAATCGAGCCAATGGTTGCAGAGATAACCCTAACAAATGGGATCCAGCCAAACGCATCTACGTACCAAACAACGAAGGCGGAAACCGAAATCAGGATGAATGTACTAATCGCCACGTCGCGAGGGCTGAGTGAGAAAGGAAGCGTGATCACTGCCCAAACTAGGAGTGCGCCGTACCAACCGAGAGGTGAAACCGTGAATAGTCTGAGCCAAGAACGTGGCCGAATGAACCATGGGCTCAGCACCATCGGCATCATCAGGGCCAGACGAATTGGGAGTAATCCCACACTGAATCGATCGGGGATCGGTGAGTCCTCCACGATGTTGGCTAGCCGGGCCGGAACTGGCAGTGGCGGGTCGATCCCAAATGCTTTGAACCGGACGAACCCGCCGATTAGGAACAGCACGATACTTATCGAGGCTGCTCTCTTACTCATGCTGGATGACTATCCCACTGATTGGGATGCCTGTTCTCCTGGCATTCGTTGCAGCTCGCGTTGCCGCCCTACGCCGAGTTCTTGTCGGTCGAACCGTCAGAAGTAAGCGATCGAAGTCACCGCTCACTCTGTCGGCAGCTGAGATTCGAATGCCGCGGAAGGTAGCGTGGCCATGTCCTTCACCCGCCAACTCTTCGAGCGCGGTCGCTACCGCCGCAACGTCGGCCGAGGCGTCGGCTGGAGCAACGACGCCAACGGTCAGATCACCGCCAGAAAATAAATCGTCGATGAGGAACACACGACCTGTACTGCTGACGGCACGAGCCACGATGTGGAGCTCAAGCATGCGCTCTAGCTGATGTTCGGAGTGAAACTTGCCTCGAAGAAGGTCTTCCAAATAGATGAACGCAGCACCCAGCGCGGCGCCAACCACAAGACCCATGTAGAGCAAAGCTGCACGCGAGTAGCCAACCTGAGACGCGGTGTCAGCACTTGCTGCCAGCGTTACGGGCGGATCGAACTCAGCGAGTCTCGTCCGAGATCGTTCAAGGTCGAGCCTTAGAGACCCGGAGTTCGAAACGAGAATGTCGCGCCCTCGCCGCGCTTGAGCAAGTTCATCGTCTAGCTGCAAGGCCCTGGCAAGCAGTTCCTCAGTGGGGTTGATGGCTTTGGCTGCATCGGCGCCAACTTTCACCTGCAACAGGTCTTCAACCCGCGACGACGCCGCTGCGATATCAGAATCGAACTCAGCGATCCGAAGTTCTAACGCCTGCACATCGGCCTCGGGTTCGGAACGTGCAGCAGTGGTCAGGGCTTCGGTAGCGGCGGCACCTACGAGGTCGGCAGCCTGGCGAACTTCTTGGGCAATAGGAGCTCGGACCACGAGCAGCATGGTCGGGATATCAATCTCGAATGACAACTCGCCGTCAGGGGCGACAGATCTGACTACCGAATCGAGTTCCGCTAACAGGTCGTCGCCGTTCAGGCTGACGTCAAGCACCTGAAGTGTTGCCAGACCCGGGATTTTCGGAAGAAGCGAAACGGAGGCCTCGTGCTGGCGCTCAATGGAGCCATCGAGAAAATACCCGGCAACCACACCACCCACCGCGAAGACAACCAGAATCCACCAACGCTTTCGAGCGATCGTCCACGCCATCGAATTCATGTTGGCCGATACTAGGTGACGAATGGCCCGATGTCCCCCTTCTGATGACGCGCGAGCAACAAAACGCCCGCTACGTACGTCCCCTATCGTGTGGCCGCGTAGGAACTACCTTCGTCCTCCACGAAACAGGTATTTTCCTCGCCAAATCCGGTGCCCTGGACGGCGCAGGGCCATGTCCATAAGAACGACTGAACAACGTCGGGGGCCTCGAACTTGCCTGGAGCGAACGATGCCGGAACCATGTCTTGGGTGTCGACCGGTCCGAGGTTCTCGATTGCACGCGCAATCGTCTCTGCGTCGGGCGACGCACCAGCGCCCGACACGGCCCTAGCAATGATTCGAACGACAGCGCATGCGTAGATCACAGACCCATATTCGGCCGAATCGAAATTTCTAGGGTCGAGCACCGCACCAGAAGCCGACTCGTAGGTGCTTACGCACATACTGTTGAACGGCGACTCGACAGCTGACGGATCTCTGAACAAGGCTGGTGTCGAGTCGTCGACCACAACAGCGCCATCGTAGAGTTTGCCTGCCGCCTCGCCCCCGAAAGCAACGACCTTGCTCGATACGAGGTCGGTGGCTTGGGCGTTTACGTCGGAGTTGATGAACACAACATCGCCAGGTTCGTAGCCTTGTACAGCCATCTCCGAAACCAATGCTGGCAACGACAAGATATTAAGTACCGGAAACACGACGTCGACGCCGTCCCGCCTCATTTTGGCAACGATGTCGTCGAGGCCAGCCGTGCACGACAGGCCTCCATTACAGCCGGCCAATCCGACAACCGCCACCTCGACACCGGCCTGCTCGAGCCGCTCGACTAAGGCCGCTCGGACTGCAGCTTCCTCACCTGGGACATCGGCCAAGACCACAGCCGCAGTCTTTCCCTCTAGTCGCCCCGTGTCGACAGCGAACTCGGCCATACGAGACAACGACGACTCAAGAGACGGCGACAGCGAGAACAACAGCCCCCCGCTCCGGTCGAATAACGCCACAGGATGTACATCGGCATTTACGAATGGCACGCCGTGCCCTTCTGTGATGCAGAGCACGCCAGGCCCTGTGAAAGCCGAAGTGTTAATCACAACATCGGCTTGCCGATCTTCGGTTGCTTCAACGCAGGCGATATTGCGCAGCACGTCGATGTCTTCAGTGAGGCTAAACGCATCGACCTCAACAGTTGAAAGGTTGAGCAGTCGTCCGTTAACACCACCACACTTCTCGTTGATGAAGTCGATGAACACCTGCACCTGATTGGCGGTGTCGCCGATCTCAACGGCAAAACCAAGTGGCTCCAGTTGTTCAAGCCGTGTGCGAATGTTGACGACCTCAACCGCATCGGCCGACAAAGGGGCGCCATCAGGCCGACAAAACACGTCGAGACTCTGGAACGGGTCCGAGCGGTCGAATCGCGCTTGAAAGTCAGCGAACAGCGACTCAACTGATCCCTCCGGTTGGGAGGTAGCCGTATCTGGAGCCGGTTCCGTTGTATCGGGGACGGCATCCTCGATAGCAGTGGTGGTTGCAACCGGAGAGGTCCCGGTAGCAGCTGCTGAGGTGGTGGTCTGAACTCCGTCAGTAGATGGATCGCCTTCCCCCGAGCACGAAACAAGAAACAGCACCGAGACAACGCAGCCGATCGCAAGACTCGACCTGGATCTCCGCGACGCCACCATCGAACTGCTCCTCATGAATCTCGTGGGCGATACAGATTTCGAACTTGTGACCTCTGCCGTGTGGAGGCAGTGCTCTAACCAACTGAGCCAATCGCCCGATCCGAAGATTCTAGCCGGACATGACCAGGTACGTCGTCTTCACTTCGACGACGTACCTGGTCAATCGATCGCACACATTATTGGCCGCCATCGCCGCGTACTAGTCTGAACAACCACTGCTAGGAGCTATATCGAGTCTTGGATAGGCCAGCGGAACATGAACTTGACAGCGAGACGACCAGTACTCCGTGCAACGGCGGAAATCTCGACACTTGTGTTCCTCGCGATTGGCGCGCTCGTCGGTGTTGGAGGTCTACCTCCTGATGATGAGCTCCCTCGGTTTATCGCAGGTTGCCTAGTCTTAGGAGTTCTCGCTAGCGCCTTTTGCGTGACGGCCTGGCATCTGCTGGTGCGAGAGATTGCCGATGAGGCGCCGACAATGACCGTGATGCGGCGCTCCAAGCGAGAGACCTTGGCCGATCTACTGACGCTTGCCACCATCGCTACAGCGGTTGGAGGGGCCTGGGACGCGTCGTGGCATTCAAAGTACAACGCACCTTTCGGGGAGGACTTCTTTTGGAGGCCTCATTTGCTGATCTACTTCGGTCTTGCCGTTCTTGGGCTCGTGGGTCTTTGGAGCTGGATAGAGATCATCACGACGCCAGGCACCATGCAGCAACGCTTTCGCTCGAATCGACTACTCGGAACATCTGTCCTGCTCGGGATTTACACCGTGTACGCAATCATCGGCGATCCAATCTGGCACGCGATATATGGCACAGACATTCAGGTCTGGTCGCTGCCACATGTGATGACTGTGTTTCTTCATTTTCTGATGGCCGTTGTCGCGATCGGTTACCAGAAGTCACTAGTGGGCGACCTCGACTGGACCCCATGGCGGTTCCTTTCCAACCTCGGGTGGCGCCACCTCGTCGTGGTGTCAACTCTTGCGAGCGCTCTACTTGTGAGCAACTTCATCCTTACGATTCAGTGGCATGTTGCCTTAGTCCGGCCGGCCGCTCTACAGAGCATCGAAGCTCGGCCCGAGTGGTTGCTAGCGGCGTTTCTCGGCGCGTTGGCCGGGCTGTACGGCAGCACCGCCCTTCGCGTCACCCATGTTGTCGGATCGGCGACGCTAACTGGGCTGATTCTACTGTCAATTCGATACGGGCTAGATCTTGCGTTCAGTGGAACCTGGAGTTCGCTCCCTACGATCTGGATGCTCCTCGCTCTGCTGACTTCTATCGACATTATCAACGCTGTGTCGCTGCGAATCAGGGCGACCACTCCACCAACCTGGGTTACGGCGTTGGTTCTAGGAATCACGACCGCAGCAATGGAGCCTTGGGTTCTCCAGTCGCTTCTGCCGTACATGACTACAGATCCCCAAACAGCGCTAACCCGTGCAATCGCGACTGCAGTCACCGGCTTTGCGGGTTTGAAACTCGGGATCGCTATCAATCACATCATCGAATCGTCGGCCTCGGTTGACGAGGTGAACTCGATCAATCGTCATCGACTACAGACTCCTGCAATATATGGCTGCGCGCTGTTGTTCGTGACCATCTTCATCATCACCGCGTCCGCGCCGACCTCGTAGGGACCACAGCCGTGAGCTTGGAGACCGTTGGCCACCGAGCGGGCACCACGCCGAGCCTCAAATGACCAACTCACTCGGCCTCCTATTCGATCAACAGGACGTACTCAACGGGCTGGTAACAGGCGTCGTGTATGCGGCGTTCGCCATAGGGTTCGTGCTGGTGTACCGGTCGAGTCGGGTATTCAACTTCGCTCATGGCGAAGTTGGGGCGTTCTCGCTCGTCGTTTTCGCTATCCTTCACGTCAACGCGGGACTGCCTTGGTTCGTGGCAGCCGTCATCGCCGTCGCTGGTGGCGCTGGCGTGGGAGCCCTTACCCAGGCCACGATTCTGCGCAGATTCTCCGAGAGCAGCGAGGTAACGCTGCTGGTTGCAACCATCGGAATTGGAACGGCGTTGGCGGCTCTCAGGCTCCAACTGCCAACGATCACGACTCCCGGGCCACTCGCAGCAGCCTTCGACATGAGGTGGGCGCTCGGCGATGGGCTTGTGATTCTTGGTCGCGATGTCGCGGTGCTTACTATTCTTCCGATTGTCCTGCTTGCTGTGGGCCTAGTGATCACCCAAACGCCACTAGGTCTGTACATTCGAGCCGTCGCCTCGGACCCAGACACCGCCGCACAACTTGGCCTAAGAGTCAACCTGATCCGTGGGACAGTGTGGGCCTTCGCTGGAGGGCTAGCGGCAGTAACCATGGTTGTGGCGGCTCCGCTCGACAATACGAGCGCGGCCCAGGTTGCCTCTCTTGGCATCGGCCCACCGCTGCTAGTACGCGCCTTTGCCATCACCTCGTTCGTCGGCGATAGATCACTGCGCGCCGTCGTGGCCTTGTCCGTTGGTCTTGGCTTGGCCGAGGAAGTACTCCGAGCCAATGTCTCATCGCAAGGGGCCGTCGATGCCTTGCTGTTCGTAGCCATTGTCGCCGCCATCGCAGTCAACAAGGCTGGTCGATCTGAACAGTTTACGTCTTGGGGTGTGGGCCGACGCGTCGGATTGCTCTCGGGCCGAACCGCCACGAACCGACTTCACGAGCTCGCCCTCGCCGCGGCGACGATTGCTCTGGTCGTCGTGTTCCCACTCGCCTTCTCGGCACCAAGCACCATGTTGACCGCAACAAACGTTGCCGTGTTTGCAATGGCGGCCGCATCAGTGACGGTGTTGACGGGCTGGGGTGGCTATCTGTCCTTTGCGCAGTTCACTCTGGTCGGTGTCGGCGCCATGACGACCGCGGCGCTCACCAATGGCCATCCGCTATCGCTGCCGTTCGGCGTGTCCGGCACCGCATCATTCGAACTGCCATGGGCCGTCGCCGCCGGCCTGGCCATAGCGGCAGGAACATCACTGGCGCTGTTGCTCAGCCTCGTTGCCAGCCGCTACCAAAGGCGGCTCCTGGCCGTTGCCACACTCGCGTTCTCCGTGGCTGGCTCTAGCTGGATGTTCGGGCTGGACTTCTTCTCAAACGGATCGCGGTCGACGGCAGCGCCCGCGGCCCCAGTGCTTGATTGGCTCTGGCTCGAGATCGACTTCGGAGCGTCACGGAGGGTCTACTTCTGGCTCGTCGCGGCGTGCGTGGGTGGGGTTCTGCTGACCTTGCGGGCGGTTCGTGGGCGCCCGCTCGGAAACGCCATCATCGCGAGCAGCGAGAACCCACAACTCTTAGCTAGCTGCGGATACTCACCACGCCGATCACAGCTTCACGCCTTTGGCCTCTCGGGGGCAATTGCATCGTTGGCTGGTGTGCTTTTCGCTACGGCCCAACCCAGTCTCGCTCCCACCACAATGTTCGGAACCCGAGCGTCGATAAGTGTTGTAGCCGCAACGGTGATCGGCGGCCTTGGCCACATTGCCGGCCCAATACTCGGAGCACTCTGGGTGCGGGGCCTGTCGGCGGCCTGGGAGAACGACTGGATTCGGTTCGTCACCAGCGACATCGGCCTACTGTTGGTGCTGCTGTATCGGCCACAAGGTCTGGCGACAGTTGGCCTTCGCCAGCGCAAGGGCGGTGCGCCGGACACCAAGGACGAGACGTCAGCCCCGCCGCTCGGCATCACAACCGGTAGACGGGCAACGCTGTCATCGAACGATGAGCCGAAGCGCGCGTTTGCCCGGCTCGAACGCTCACCAGTGCTACTTGATGCATCGAACCTGTCTGTCAGCTTCGGCGACTTCACCGCAGTTAAGTCCGTGAGCGTTCACGTAGGACGAAACGAAGTCGTCGGAATCATCGGTACCAACGGCGCGGGAAAGACCACCTTGCTCAACGCCATTAGCGGGTTCGTCCCGTCGACAGGGTCAGTCCAGCTCAATGGGGCGTTGCTCGATGGCACCTCGGCGGCTGCTCGCCACGCGCAAGGACTCGGCCGCACATTTCAGTCTCAGGCAACGCGCTCCATCCTCACAACCAGCGAGTGGTTGTCGCTGGCCGCGCACTCGTCGAACTCCAGCGGTCACACTCCAACAGGCGCACTGGAAGCCCTCGGAATAGCAGATCTTGCGCACCGGTCTTTCGCCCAGATCGACGTGATCGGCCAGCGCCACGTCGACCTGGCCCGGACTCTCGTTCTTGGCTCGCAGATTCTGTTACTCGATGAGCCAACCGCTGGCCTATCTTTGGCGCAAAAGTCCGCGTACGTCGAGGCGGTTCTTACCACCAGATCGTTGCTCAATGCGGGCGTGCTCATTGTCGAGCACGACGTGGCTCTCATGTCAGAACTTTGCGACCGCCTCTACTACTTCGACGCCGGAATTGCGGTCGCGACCGGAACACCCGAATCCGTCCTCAACAACAGCGCTGTCCGAAGTCGTTACCTCGGCCACGACGTGGGCGGCTGACCAAAACGCCGCCTGATCAGCGACGCACCTTGCAAGCCATCATACTCTAGTGGTATAGTTCGTTGTATGCCTAGAGGAAACCCGTCGCCGAAGCTCGCCATCACGATGGACCCAGAGGTACATGCCGGTGTGGTCGAAGCCGCCAACGCAGCGGGTATGAGCGTCTCGGCCTGGATAACCGACGCAGCCCGTCGTGCACTGCTCATCGCGGACGGCTTGACGGCGGTAGCCGAATGGGAACGCGAGCACGGCGCACTCAGCGAAACCGAGCTGACGGCCGCCCGCAGCCGCGTTCTCGACACTGCCTCATGAACGTCGTATACGACGCTGGCGTTCTAGTAGCCATCGACCGCAGCGATCGCAGAATCTGGGCCGATCACAAGATCCGCCTCGAGATGGGAATCCTCCCCATCGTCACCTCACCAGTCCTCGCACAAGTGAGTCGCTCAGGTCGCCAAGCCCAACTGCGACGCTTCCTCCGCGGCTGCCAGCTCGTTCCTTTCCAGACCTCAGACGCCCACACCGTTGGCTCACTCCTGGCTGCAGCCAGAACATCAGACGTAGTCGACGCCCACGTCGTCGTAGTGGCCACCGGAGGCGCGATCATCACCTCGGACCCCAACGACATCGCGGCGCTAGCAGCCCACACCCCCCAGCCGCCCCATATCCAAGCAATCTAGCCGCAAGGCGGCCAGAACCTTTTCACCAACTTCCGGTATCGCTGCTATCCGCCTGAGGTGATCCTGCTCGCTGTCCACTGGTACCTCCGCTACGGCCTCTCTTGTCGCGACGTCGAAGAACTCCCGGCAGAGCGAGGGATCGAAGTTGACCACGTCACCATCTACCGGTGGGTACAACGCCTCACTCCGATGCTCACCGACGAGGAGATTTCGTCACTTTCAACTGTCAGCCGCACATAGTCGTCAAACCATCGGGCTCTTCCCGTGGTCGTCGGGCGCGATAGCGGGATCGGGAACCCTCCAGCAACCACCCGGTCGAATGGCGAGACCGCCGAAGCCCTCTACCGAGTTGTCGACGCCGCATACGAGAAACGCTCAATAGCGCTCAGCTCAAACCTGCACCCCGCCGGGTTCGACGAACTGATGCCCAAAACCATCGCCAACGCCACCGTCGACCGACTCATGCACCACGCCCACCTCGTGCTCACCACCGGAGACAGCATCCGGCTCACCCAAGCCGCCGCCGGCAAAGGAGTCACACCCCTGGACTAACCAAACCCCACCGCACGGTTCGGTTGGCCACCACCGCGCGAAACATCTGGCCACCACCGCGCAGTTCTACTGGCCGCCAGCGCGCAGAAACAACTGGCCGTTGACACGCTGTGCGTGTGCCACTTCAGCGAGCGTCCCGTCGGCGTCTGATGCATCTCAGGCAAGCATTGCCTTCTTGTCCATGCTCAGACATCAGGCTTCCAGGCCCGCTCGGAAATCGTCGAACGTCGAACGATGTCGAGATCCGACGACACTCGGGTCTGTTCGGTCCCGATCCGCAGCTCCAAGTTGGTTGCACCTCTAATGATCCCGGCACCTGAGTCGGCGAGCATCACACCGAGTACAGCAACATTGATTTCTTGGGGCTTGCCGTGTCAGGTGAGCTGCAGCTCGTCGGTGAGAGTGTTCCACTCAGAAGCGGTGAGGAGTCCTTCGGCGCGTGCAGCATGTGCGGCCTCGCGTAACCGGGACGATGCGGGGTATAAACGCGAAGCGTCGTGGGATTGGCCTGAGCCAGAAGGTGAAGCGCCAAAACGGCATCAGCCGCGAGGACAGCATCCCGACCCGCCCAGAGAACAGCCTCTGTGTATTGATCCTGTGGAGTCGCCGGAACGTCATCGAAGCGATACAGGCCGCGCCCGATGCGAGAAAGACCTCCACGGTGCGCCAACTTCCGGAGCTCCACAACAGGCACCTTGGCCTCGACTGCATCTTGTGTCGAGACATAGCCATTCTGGTCCAGACCGATTTAGGGAACCATCCTGCGAACCTGGCTAGATTCCAGCGTCAACTCCGCCTTCAACGACCGCCTTCTGCCAGTCAACGCCGAGATCGCCCGCCAATCAGCAGGATTGCACGTGCCTAGTCCCGCACCCTTCAGAGACGCACTCATCGCCGCCGCTGGAACCAGCCCGGTCCCCATAGCCAGAACCACAAGAATTCAGTGGATCCGCCGACGGCAATTCGATCTCACTCACCGACGAAATCGACCCGGCGAGAACACCGCAAATTGGCGCAGAAGTCGCGCCGCTTCGAGATCCAGACGTCTTCATCACCGGCAGCGGATTCGTTTTCCAACCGCGGGACGACGAGGCGGTAGGACGGGCCCGTCGCTAGCCACTCGACCATGCGCCTCCGGTCCATCTACCGAAAGCTCCTCGACCCATGACGAAGCGAACTTACGGACACACCAAATCGGGCCGCCTCATCGACGGCGAACTCATCGACAAACTGGCAGCGGAAGCCGATGCCGGCTACGACACCAAAGAGATCGCCGCCCGCCGAGGCAAACGCGGCAGACCGAGGCTCGGTGCCGAACCTTCAACAGTCGAGTCCGTCCGCCTGGACCCCGACCTCAAAGAACGACTCGCGCAGCGCGCCGAAGACGATGGCGTTACCGTCTCCGAAGTCATCCGGGAAGCGCTTCGGCACCACCTCGAAGCGAGCTGACCACCCATCCCCTCAGGGCACCGCACCGTTACATCGACGGATCGGGTGAGGCCCGGCAAGCGTGTTCGAACGAATCGCCGCTGCGCTACTGAGTCTGCTTCGTCTACCGGATACCGGTTTCCGCCAGCGGCGACACAAAGAAGCATCCGAAACGCCACTGTTGCATTAGGCCAATTCGTGGCTGACCGTGACCGTTGAACGGTCCATTTCGTCTGCGGACGTTGACTGAGAGTCACGAGAACATATTGTTAGTGCGTGCGTTTGGAGTCACCCGGTAAGCGGGAATTCGGCCGGCAGCCATGACGCAACAGTGCCGTGCTCAGGTGCACTTGCCGTCAGGGCAACAACAAGCGAAGGTTTGAATTCGCCGCATCGGTCGAATCGAACAATGCGTTCGTTGCATCAAGTTGGCCCTCTGTAGCTGCGCGATTGATCCACGGCATGGCTGCGGTCCATCGCCACGCATGTTCCATGACCCTCAGGAAACCAGCGAGGTCTCCGTTCGAGGTTGACACGCGACGCAAGCTCGAAATGTACTCGTTGCGATACACGTTCGGGATTACAATCCTCGCGTCGCCAACCGCTGAGAGCTCCGCGTTCATCATCAGCCTCGCTACACGACCGTTGCCATCGGTGAATGGATGAACCTCGGAAACGACCAGCATCACGTACAGCGCCCGAGCGATGCCAGGCGCCAAACGATCCAACGATCCAATTCCTTTGCGAAGCGTGCCCTCTACCAACTCGGGAACGACGAAGTGATACGACCCGACCTGATTGGGCTTGGTCTTCCACTCTCCAGGCAACTTGTCCGGGCGCCCCGCGAGAATCGTGTGATGCCGCGCCCGCAAATAGCCAATGAACTCATCGGTATCGGCTGAGATCGCCGCTCGCCCAACGGGATCGACGACGCAATGATAGGTGCCGAGAATATCGTGGCCGTCCGCGGGTCGATCCGCCGGAGGCATCTGCGTCTCGATGATGGTCCGCGCCTCCTCGATCGTGAACTCGGTCCCCTCGATGTAGTTCGAGAAGTAGCTCTCATAGAACGGCAACTCGCCCAGTGCGACCTCGGCTGGGAGATGCCGCGGCATACCGGCCGGCAGATCGTTGAGAGACCGTATGGCGGCTTCGAAGAGCACAAGCCTCCGTTCGTCCCACGCCGAGCCCAACGTGAATGCCTTGAACATTGCCCCCGCGTCTCGCCGCGGCGGTTCAATACCTTGCAGTTGGTCGAACAGCGCATCCACCAACACCAGATCATGATCATCAGGGCGCGCCGTGGCCAACTCATGGCAGTCGATCCGTAGCCGTTCAGTCCGCTCAGGACCCCAGGCGATAGCCTTGCCGGCCAGCCAGTCCTCGAGCTCGGCACGCGACAACGTCCGCGGCACATACCCACGACGGCCCCGCGACGACGCGAGGTTGTCGAGCAGCGTCCGGGCCGCGCTCGACATATGCAGACCCTCAGACCACACCGAGTCCGCCACCGGCTCGGAGAACAACTCACCAGGGCGGATACGAATTTCCAAGCCGGGAAGTGGGATTCTCTTTCGCGGCGATTTCGCCGCGACAAACAGCACCCCATCTGAGATTCTGCCGCCGTCCGCGGCCGAACGGTCCACGATCACCGCCCCAGGTAGCAATCTCGCCAAGATCCGCCACGGGTTCGCCAGAACAATTGTCTCAGGCGCACTCGCCAGATCAGCCGTATAGATCTTTGGAGCCAATCGACGGATACGGCCGTCGGTTACCGCATTCGACAAGGTCGTGGCGCCAGCGACGTCATCGAAGAACACAGTCCGTGGACCTGTCGGCCACTTCACACGAGCAGAACGCGCCACATCCGTATGCTAATGACCCCTAAGCCCGCAAAGTGAAAGTTTTTGACCTTAATTCGTCGCAAAAGTGGCCACCAATCGGCCGTAAGCCCGTCAACCGTAGGAAAACAGCCGAAATGAGCCCTGCACCCTGGTCGTGGGTGCGTGAATTTGACACCGCGCTTGATCGATCGCGCTGTCGCTGCAGCAGACAAAACCTCAGCAGTTTTGTTTTGGCCAACCTGACCGAGGCGGCGCGCCGAGTGCTCGCTGACCGGACCGAATTCGCGCTCAACGCGGAAAGTCGCGCCATCTGGGACGCCGTCAACGAGCGCCCGCCCCATGACCTCGCCGGGCTGCAAGCCTGTCGCAGTTTGCTACAAGTGAAGCAAACCACTACAGAGGACGAGGATGGGGAACGACATGTCGAAGAGCAATCCCTCCACACCGACCAGAGTGACAACCGACATATTCGAAACCGCAGCAGCGGTCGCGGCCCAAGATCACCGATCGGCTGCAGAACAGACCAATCATTGGGTCCGGATCGGTATGCAGGTGGAGCGCTCGGGGACCCTCGCTCACCGGAAGGTTCGCGAGGTCGCGGCCGGGCGGGCCCAGTTTGGCGAGCTGACCGACCCCGATAGACAAATCGCCCACGCTCTCATCGACGCCGGTATGTCTGAACGGTCTGCTTCAGCCCGGTTCGGGCGCGCTGCCAGGGCTGAAGGAAAGCGAACGGTTTCCCTCGATGGCGACGGAGCACTTATCGAGATCAGCCCAGATGGTACGACTCGGCTTCTGTGAGCCGCCTCGACCTCGTCGCCGGGCCCAACGGAGCCGGCAAGACCACGTTCTTCGAACGAACCATCGAACCGGACCGCCCCGGACTTCCGTTCGTCAACGCCGGCCGGATCGCCACCCAACGATTCCCCGGCGACGAAGTCGAGCGTGCCTATGAAGCCGCCTCGATCGCCGCCAAGACAGGGACAGCCCTGCTCGATGCCCGGCTCGACTTCTGCACCGAAACCGTGTTCTCGCACCCAAGCAAGGCCGATCTAATCCACACCGCAACCGCGTGCGGATACGACGTCGCATTGCACATCATCATGATCCCCCTCGAACTGAGCGGCCCGCGGGTCGCCGCTCGCGTCCAGGCAGGAGGCCACGCCGTCCCAATATCCAAGCTCGCCGCCCGCTACAAACGAATCTGGTCCCTCGTCGCAGGGGTCGTCCCTACATGTTGGAGAACCACCTTCTACGACAACTCGACCGACGGCGGACCAAACGAAATCGCTTCGTTCCGCACAGGTACCGCGACTACGCACCGAGATGGCCAACCTGGGCGCCGGCCGCGATCGCCGCCCTCTAGCGTCCTACCCCAGATCGAGGGCAGGACATGAATCGGCGCGCCGAGAAGATGAGATGACCGGCAGAGTCATGGCGACCAGATCCGATCGACGGGCACGACGTAGATCCGGTCCTCAGCGGTGTAGGACAGTTCGCCGAGGTGGAGTGCGATACCGGCGCGAAAGGCTGGGCCGAGCGCGTCGCGGAGCTTTCGCAGCGGACCAAGCTCTTTCGTTCCCACCCGCTGCGCGGCCTTCACCTCAAAGGCAACCACGCCACCGTCGTCTAAGTCCAACACAACGTCGACTTCATCACCATCTCGCGTGCGCCAGTGCCCCACCCCGGAGACTCCATCGAGCCACGAGACTTGCTTGAGGATTTCACCAACTACGAACGTCTCCAACAGGTGACCGAACTCGGTAAGCGCTGACGGATCCCGACTCGCGAGCCTGTCTGCGCTCAGTCGAAGGAGCCGCGCCGCGATGCCAGAATCGACTACATGGATCTTCGGACGAGAGCTACTCCGAGAGGTGAGTGTCGTCCCCCACGCCGGAAGCCGGTGCACGAGGAACACTGCTTCGAGAAGTCGCAGATAATTCTCGGCAGTTCGCTCACTGATCTTCAAGTCTTGCGCGGCTCGTGAGAGGTTCAGAACCTGCGCGGTCTGACCGGCCAGGCGTGCCAATAGTCGCGGCATCACCGAGGCTTGTTCGATACGGGCCAGTTCACGAACATCTCTTTCAAGCGTGAGCCGCACATAGTCGTCAAACCATCGCGTTCTTCCCGTGGTCGTCGGGCGCGATAGCGGGATCGGGAACCCTCCGGCAACCACTCGGTCGATGTATTCGTCGCGACTCGTGACACTGCTCGCACTGACAAGGCGTTCGACATTTCCGTCGAGCACCTGTGAAACGAAACACTCTGTGACCCCGCCCAACTCGCCCTGCGAGAACGGGTACACCGGCACGCGATGCAGCCGACCAGTCAACGCCTGCGCCGCAGCTGGCAACGATTCATGCCTCGCCGATCCGGTAAGGATAAACCGACCCGGCCGCCCGTCACGGTTCAGCTCGGCCTTTATCGCGTCGAGCACCAACGGCACGTGTTGATACTCATCGATACACACCGGGTCCGGTCCACCCACAAACAGCGCCGGATCGGCCGCCACCGCGTCACGAGTGGCAACGTCATCGAGATCGACGACGTCAGCACCGATCAGAGACGCAACTTCCTGCAGTAGCGTGGACTTTCCCACCGAGCGCGGACCCTGAAGCAACAACACTGACTCTTCACGGAACCGCTCCAAAACCAACTTGACCAAACGCCGGGAAACGACACGATTGAGGGGTGCACTCATGGAACCAACAGTACCATAACTTGCGGAACTGGAGCATCGTTACTTGCGGAACTGGAGCACTGATGTTTTCGGAACTGGAATCATGTCCCTGCGGATCGAAGGCAAGATTCTCATCTCACCCGGTCCCCCTCTGGTGCCGGAGCGACAGCACCGGCAGCTGCCCAGGGGCAGAAAGCCCGATCACGTCGAGCCTGCGCAACGTTGCGGCGTCTGGTTCGACGGTCTCCATGTCGTCGAAGGCACCGATCTCATCGGCAGCGACCTCGACCTCGACGGTTCCAAAGGGCTTGCCGCAATAGTCGAGCTTCGCGTGGAAGACATGTGGTCGATACGCGTCAGGTAGCGGCGCGTTGATTGGGCCCTTGTCCACCAGCCGCCCAGTGAAGCCTACCCACCCCGAGGCCAGTGTCTCTTCCAGATCCGCTCGGAAATCGTCGAGCGTCGAACGGTGTCGAGATCCGACGGCACTCGGGTCTGTTCGGTCCCGATCCGCAGCTCCAAGTTGGTTGCACCTCTAATGATCCCGGCACCTGAGTCGGCGAGCATCACACCGAGTACAGCAACATTGATTTGTTGGGGCTTGCCGTGTCACGTGAGCTGCAGTTCGTCGGTGAGAGTGTTCCACTCAGCAACTGCATCTTGTGTCGAGACATAGCCATTCTGGTCCAGACCGATTTCTCGAAGCGTTCGTCGAGATGTCACGGCAACCTCTTTTGATCCGACCCTGGCATTACAGGACCGTTTTCAGTACGGAATTGACATGAACCAGCTCCACGGGCCCGTTCATCGCTGACCTGATACCACACCTTGTGAACCCCGTAGAGGCATCGACCGTCGACAACCCCTGTGACAAGGGATTGACGGTGCAGGTCATAGTCCTCGACGCTGGCAACCGTTGCCTGGAGTCGAGCGGCCGCAACCTCCACTGCTCAAGCTCGTCAAACGCCGCATCAGTGATTTGGGATGCAGCCGCCGGAGTCCGGGACGACCTCGTTTAGGCAGCGTGCGAGGAGTGAGACCGCAGGTACCGGCGCGGAGTGGCTTGGCTCACCTTCGGGCCGTCGCCTCTGCGAGTGACCATAGCGCCTCAGCCGCCCCTGGGAGCCCGGAAAGTCCTGGGAAGGGGTTCACGTCTATCGCGTAGAGGCGGCCGTTGTTGTCGATGAAGTCGGTGTTGAAAACAGCTAAGCCCAGGGTTGAAGCCACCGCGTTGGCGGCTCGAACAAGCCGTTCGCCGGCGGGCCGGGGTTGGCTGCGCTTCGGATCGGCGAGCGCTACCGTCGACGAGTAGGTCAACTCGACTTGCCAGTGTCGGGTTCCGACGGTGTACACCTTCCAAACCGTGGAGGCCGGGAGCCACTGCTGGTAAAAGACGTTGGGGTCGGGGCTCACCGGTGAGGAATCCAGGATCTCGAGCCGATGGTCGCCACCGCGGTCAGGTTTCGCGATGCACCGAACTCCAGCTCCCATCGTCGAGTCGTCCATCGAGAGAAATCCGGGGGTAGGCACGGCTGCGTCCCTGAGTCGAGTTGCGATCTGGCGCCTCGACTCGCAGACCGCCGTGGCCGCCAGAGCATTTACTACGGGCACGCTCCCGTCTTCAAGATGCGACCGGACGGCGTCGTCTTTGTAGTGACTCTTGGCGAACACCAGGTCGAACTCACTCATGGCTTGACCCAAGAACTCATCGCGGTCGACGAGGGTGATCTGGTGGCCCAGTTCGGCGCCGCGTCGAACAAGACCTTGAAAGTCCGGCCGAGTCCGATATCGGCTCTTTCCGAGAAACAGCACTTTCACGCCGGTCATTCTAGAGGAGCGATCCAGCGCACCTATCGACCCAGACCCGTTACCCCCCGGCACTATCGCGGGACTGTCACTACTTTCGAAGCGTCCTGCGTGGCGGCCAGCTGCGCCAGGACCGGTGCGAGGTGGCGACTGGTTTGTCGGAACTGGTACAAACCGCTGAGACGAAGCCAGGTCTGGCGTTGTGCAGTCGCGACGACTGCTTGGTCCAGAGGCCGGCGGCGGCGATAAGCCTCCAGGAACTCCAAGACCTGACTCCGTCCCACAGCTTCGCCAAAGCCTGCCTGCAAGGCCCGGAGCACAATGTGAGCGGTAAGGTTTCCGACATCGACCTCAGCGACACCTGCCGAAACGCCATCGAGATCGATGAGCGCCACTTCGCTACTCGCGAATATCAAGTTCTTGTCGTGAAGGTCGCCGTGCACGAGGTGAGTTCGGCCCGCTGGTACCTTCGGAATGCAGTCGTGAATGGCTCGAAGGAACCCTGCACCTCCCTCGGGGAACCGTTCGACTACGTCAATCCAATCACCTGGATCGGTGTGATCTCCCAGCTCTGCGGGAGGTGAGGCGCCGTGGAGCGCAGCAACCGCATCGGCCACGCGTGCAAGATCGTCAGGGTTCAGGCATCCCGGGTCCTGACAGAGAGAGCCCAAACATCCATGGCGCAGCTTGCGGTGCAGCGAGTCACCAGTTATCGCACACACTGTGATGCGGCCATCGGCCTCGTGGCCAAGGACCGTCGGAACAGCGCACGTGGCGAGACGTCTCGCTAACTCATGGTTTTCCACGACCCGCTCGACCCGTTTTGGTCTGACGACCTTGATGAAGGAGTCAGCGGTCGCAACCACGGCGCGCCGACCAATGCGATATGAGACGAGTCGACCGAGGGTGAGGGCGCGCTCCAATCCCGGGAGGGCTGGGTCAGCCGCCGGATCGACGACCGACACCTCTCCGGTTTCGGGGATGAGGGCTCCCCACGCATCGTCGTTTCGAACAGTCCACGGTCCGCGCCGACAGAGGTAGGTCGTCGGCCACTTTGCCAACCACGGCGGAATCGGCGAGGCGTTCACGACGAGAACGCGAGCGCCGGTTGCCGCGCAAGGCTGTAGTACTGGAGACCAGCGGCTTCGACTTCGGACCTGTCGAGAATCATGCGCGCGTCGTACACCAGGCTGCCCGACATCAGCGAGGCGACCTCGACCATGTCGGCTTTCGCGAAGTCGTCCCACTCGGTTAACACAACCAGTACGTGGGCACCGCGGGTAGCTTCCAACATGTCGCTTGCCGCTGTTGTGCCCGCGGGAGTCGAATCGGTTGCAGGGTCGAACGTGTTGACACGATGACCTGCGGCGGCGAG
Source organism: uncultured Acidimicrobiales bacterium (assembly GCA_964569385.1). GTDB lineage: Bacteria > Actinomycetota > Acidimicrobiia > Acidimicrobiales > Poriferisodalaceae > JAADHX01. The sequence goes on along the minus strand of CAZMUM010000014.1, from coordinate 30,318 downwards.
ACGAGCGGCGATGGTCATAGCCGGTGAGCAGCGGGTGTCATCGGTTCCAGCCTTGAAAGCCAGCCCCCAGACAGCGATTTGGGCTGGTCCGCACGCAGGCACCATCGATGCGATTGTTTTGGCAATGTGGTCGATCTGGCGCTCGTTCGACTCAATTGCGCCACTGATCACCGGCACGTCGATTGCGGCGTCAATCGCTAGGCGCCGCAGCGCGATCGTGTCCTTCGGGAAACAAGAGCCACCCCATCCCGGGCCGGGCTGGAGGAAGTGAGGTCCAACACGGTGGTCGGCCCCGAGCCCCTCCAACACGGCCGTCGGGTCGGCCTGGAAAGCGGCGCAAATGCGGGCGATCTCGTTGACAAAGGAAAGCCGCGTCGCGAGAAAGGCGTTAGCCGCGTACTTGATCAACTCGGCCTCGGTCGGGCCGACCACAACGATGCTGTCGGTGAAGCCACGATAGAGATCGGCCACTCTCTCTGCTGCTCGTCGTTCGGTAGCGCCGATGACCACTCGGTCGGGATCGAGGAAATCAGCCAGCGCGGTTCCTTCACGAAGAAACTCAGGATTGGCGACGACGGCCATATCAGGCCGGTCGAGCCAAGTGGTCACGGTCCGATGAGTGCCAACTGGCACAGTTGACTTCGTGATGACGATGGCCCCGGCAGCCGCAACTTCGCGGATTGACGCGCAAGCCTTCTCGATGAAAGTCAAATCAGGATGGCCGCTCGGTGTAGTTGGCGTGGGCAGACACAGGAAAATGAACTCCGCATCGGCCACCGCCGAAATCTCGCTTTCGAACCGCAGGTGGCCACTTGACAGTCCCGTGCCGAGGTAGGTGCTCATGCCCTCCTCCACGATGGGTGACACACCGGAGTTCAATAGGTCGACACGACTCTGATCGATGTCGATGCCGACCACATCATGGCCTGTCGAGGCGAATGCGACAGCTGTCGTGAGTCCGACATAACCAGCACCGATGACTGCAAGTTTCATAGTCCATCCCTAATTTTCAGATCTTCGCTGTCTGCGACAACCTGTTGGGCGCCGACGGCGAGTACGGCCGCCGCAATGTCGAGAATTCGGCGACTGCGTGCCTGCCACTCTGCCTCCAGATGGCGCGAGACGAGCAAGGCTTGATCCAGGAGACCGGCAACGACGTAGAAGTCAAGGTCGCCACTCAGAGCGGGAGATAGCCGCCGATACTGCTCTACGACATCGGCGACGAATACGAGTAGTTCGCCAGTCCGAAGTTCTGGACGGCGGACCGCCAACGACAGCGGATGGGCCAAGAGGCGGCCGAGATCGCTGTACGGATGACCGTACGACGCTCGTTCCCAGTCAACCAGCCAAAGCTTGCCGGCTTCGAGCATGAACTGATTCAGATGTAGATCGCCGTGAATGACGGTGGCCGTGTTCGTCTCGGGTGCCCGCAGTCGTAGTTGCGCCAACAATGTTGTCAGGCGGGTTTCGAGGTTCGGATGAAACACAAGAAGTGACCGAAGCACCTGGGCCGTATGAGAAACGTCGTCGTCGGCCGTGACCCGACCCAGGAACGGCGCATCCATCTTGGCAATGCCGTGCAGCATCAGGGCGACGCCTTCGGCCTCTGGCAAAGCATCTACGCAGTCGATGAGAGGCTCGCCGGGAATGGCTTCTTCGATGTGGAGCCTGCCATCTTCGAACACTCCGAGAGGTTCGGCCACCGGAAGCCCAACGGCTCGCGCCGCTGAGTTCGTTCTCGCGACAGTCGAAGCCTCCGGGTCTGCCAGGAGCCGATAGAAGACGGACCTCGTTGGCTCGCCAACAGCCCATTGTTCAAGATTCGCTATCCCAACCACCCGCCGTTCGGGTTTGTATCGCATGATCTCGATTGTGCTTCTGCGGCCACCGTAAGGACCATCTTCAGGAAACGCAGCTGATACGACATGACGAAACTTGCGCCCGGAGGTAACCCAACGCAATCGACGAATCCTGTAGTCGTTGGGGAAGAGGAACAGAACGCAGTTCTCATCCAGCGAACGAACGCCGGCACCGAGTGATGTCGGGGTCGGTTTCATCGTCATTGCCTTGGCCAGTACTCGACTGACCCGGCTCGGATCGAGCGAGTAACGCAAGTAACCACGATGCACGACCGAGCCGGAAACCAACTCGACCGCGATCACAGCCCCAGCGTCAGGCTTGTACCGAATGTAGGTGCGGCGCGCCTCATCGATCTCGAGCCCATGCTGTCGCAACCGATTCGTCAGCTGGTCCGGCTCGATCAACTCGGCGAGTTGCTCTGGGATGACAGTCATGCCGACCTCAGGTGATCCGGGACCACCAAGCGGCCATCTTCGAGATGAATTCGATGCGTAGCCCCGAGCTCCTCAGCGTCTTCATGAGACACAACGAGCATGGTGCAACCGTTGGCCATATTCTGAATGGCGGTGATCACACCCTGCTTGGCCTCAGGATCCAGCCCAGCAAGTGGTTCATCGAGCAGGACGATTGGCGCTCCACGTAGGGCGGCGCGAGCAAGCATCAGCCGTCTGGCTTGACCACCTGACAGCGATCGCCCTGCCTCTTCGAGGACAGTCTCGTATCGGTCCGGCAACGTAAGCACGACCTCGTCGAAGGCCGCAAGGGCCGCGGCAGCCTCGATCTCAGCATCGGTGGCGTCTGGCCTTCCGAACGCGATGTTCTCCCGTATCGTTCCGCTGAACAGTGACAGCTCTTGCGGGACGTAGGCAATCTGGCGGCGGTAAGTGTCGAGTCGCAAAGTCTCGATATCAAGGCCATCAATAGTGATCCGGCCCGAGCTCGGCCGATAGAGACGCAGTAACAACGCTATGAGAGTGGACTTTCCAGAACCGTTGTCTCCTGCGACCACGACGAAGGCACCCGACGGGATAGCGACGGACAGCCCCTTCAACGAACGGCGACCGTCAGGGTAAACATGATGCACATCGTTTAGGCGAATAGCGCCGACGAATGGAGGGGCTTTGGCGCCTTCTTTGGCTGGCTCGACAGGAATCTCCAAAATGTCCAGTACCCGCAGCGAACAAGCGGTCGCTTTCGCCAGCCGCGCCGCCTCAGCGGTCAGCTTGCGGATTGGTTTGTACATCATCCGCGTGTAGCTCATCGAGACGAGAAGCTCGCCTGGAGTGAGAAATCCGTTTCGGACGCGAAGCGCGCCGAACGCGAGCACTAGTCCAACACCTAGGCCGGTCAGGACCTCAGTTGTTCTTGACATCTCGGCGGCGTGGCGGGTTGCCGCCATTGTTGCCCGCTCGGCACCTCTGGCGTCGCGGGTGAAGCTGGCAGTAGCGCGCTTCTCGGCGCCAAAGGCCTTTGTTAGGTCAATGCATCGCAGCGCCTCGGCAGCCGTTGCCGCGATACTCCCCTCCTTACGTCTCTGTTTGCCTGCCGCCTTCTTGACTTTCTTGGATGTGCGCCCGACCCGTATTGACAGCAGAGGCAGCGGTATCAGAGCGATTAGGAACAGCCGCCAGTCGACCATGACGAAGATCACGACCGCTCCAACAAGGATCGATACGCGGGTCACGATGGTGATCCAGGATGGGAACAGCAAGTCCCTGACCATGTTTACATCGCCCATGAGCCGCATCAAGAGATCGCCGCTGTGGCGTGTCTTGTGTTCATTGAGTTCAATGCGGTGAAGGTGTTCGAATACGTCACTGCGGATTCGCACGGTCGCCTTGCGGCTGACTTTGGCGACCGCAATCTGAAGCTGTTCGTTTACAAGCCCAATGCCGGCGGGCACGGCAAAGGCGAGAACAGCAAACCCGATCAGCAGTCGATCTGATGGAATTGCGGTGCCCGTCAACGCGTCGATTACCCATTTGATGGGCCACGGACGAAGAAGCTCGAGCGCAGTCAGGGCCATAGCGAATCCGAGTGCGGCGAACATTCGCGGAACCTGTCCGGCAAGCGCGGGTTTGAAGGCGCGGAAGGCTCGCGCAGTCTCACCGTTTCTGTTGGCTGCGCCGGAGCGAACCCGCATGGTGGTGCGCATCACAGCCTCGCCGCCGCAAGGTGAATTGCTCCTTCGGTCTTTTTGGCGACATGGTCCCAGGTCATGGAATCAAAGGCACGGCGCCTCCCTGCGGCGCCCATTTCCACTCGTGTGGTCGGGTTGTCCAGCAGGTCTGCGATCGCGGCAGCGAAGGCCTTGTCATCGTCGGGGTCGCGAACGACCACGCCGGCATCTCCGACAAGTTCTGACAGGTCGCCCTGATCGGTGGTCACGACAGGCAGCCCCGCAGCCAGGTAGTCAACGATCTTGAGCGGGCAGAAGTAAAAGTCTGGATGGGTCGGATAAGGGGCGATCCCAATCGTCGCCTTCGAAACAAGACGGCTCGCTTCATCTGGCGGCACCGATCCTGTAACGCTGAGCTTGGCATCGACGCCCCCAGGGAGGGCGAACACCCCGAGGGAGTCGACACCAGAGCCACCGCCGACCAGCATCAAGCTGGGGCGGTGACCTATGTTGGCAAGCTCCACCAGAATGCCGGGAATGCGATCGGCGCCATGCCACGGTTTCGGATGGCCGAGAAACACCAGGGTCGGGTTGAGCTGCGCTCCGGTGTTGGCGGGTTCGGGGAACCAGGCCTCTTCGAACCCGTTGCCTATGATCTGGGTTGGCCCAGTCCGGTATGACCGCACCATCTTGGCCAAGGTGCGCGACACGACTACTACGAGATCCGCACCGCGGATGCTCTCCAACTCGGCCTCGTCCGCGCCGTCGGCCACCGTACCGGGACGGTGTTTTCTGGCTTCGGCGACAAGGGGCGAGTTGACCTCGAGCACAAACGGAACACCAAGCCTGCGGGCATTGCGCAGACCCGCGCCGCTCGACAAGGAGTACCGCTCGTACACGACATCGATGCTCTCGACATGATCCAGGGATTCGAGCGAACAACAGCGTGCCGGGTGATCTCCTACCGCCTCGCGAGAGGTGAAGGTTGTCACGGTGTGGCCCAGACGAGCGAGCCCCGCAGCTACACCCGCGAGATGCCTGGACGCGCCCTTTGTGCCGCCGGGGGCGATCCCTCGGTCAGCGCAAACCTGGGCAATTCGAAGCAGCCGTTTCATATCGTTGCGGGCCTTCGGCTTGCGAACACATCGATCAGTTCCGAAATAGTGGATGCCCGATCGAACCGCTCCGCGAGCCTGACGGGCCCCGCTGTAGCCATCTTGGTCCACAGGTTGGGGTCGTTCATGATCCGACTTAGCGCGCCGGCCAGCGAAGAGGGGTCGTCGCTCGGAACAATCAGTCCTTGAATTCCATCGGTGATGATCTCAGGGATGCCTGCGACTGGAGTCGAAACCGATGGCAGTCCGGCAGCGAGGGCTTCGAGCAAGACCGTCGGCAAGGCGTCCTGATTGCCGTCCGAACCAACCAAACAGGGTGCCGCAAGCACAGTGGCCCTCCTGAGCCATCGACCGACTTCCGATTGGCTTACCGCTCCTGTGAACTCGACTCGATCGGAGATTCCAAGCTTCACCGACTGGAGCCTCAAGGACTCCAACTCATCGCCATCCCCCAGAACGACACACCGCACGGTTTGGTCGTCCATCTGGGTCATCGCGTCGAGCAGCACATCGAAGCCCTTCTTCTCGACGAGTCGTCCGATTGCGAGAATGACGCTCGGGTCGCGCTGCGAAAGATCTGCCGGCATCACTGGATCGACAAGGCCGTTGTATATTCGCTCGATCCTGGCGTCGGCGCCGAGCTTGGATTGGAGGTGGCGCCGATTGGCGTCGCAGACTGTCACAATCGTGTCGGCCGCGGCGCTGATCGTGTTGGCGAGATCCCAGTCGACGGTGTGGCGATAGATGTCCTTTGCATGAGCCGTCACCGAGAACGGAAGCCCCGTCAGAATGTGAGCGAGGTAAGCGACATGTGAGGCGATGGTTAAGAAGTGGGCATGAAAGTGCGTGACTCCAGTCGCCAGAGCCGAGTCGGAGATCTCGATTGCCTGAACAAGCAGATCGGCTCGCCGAGATGTCGGCACCTGGTCGAGCATCTCCATTGCCTCGCCGTATCGCTCGAAGTCGAGATGGGCGAGCGCGGCAAATGCACCGGCGGCAGACGCCTTTCCGAGAGAGCGCGGGTAGCTGACTGGCCCGTGATAGTCGGCCAACGCGGCGTGGAATCGGCCCTCGTTGGCAGGACGTAACGAGTAGACAGAGCTGACGACTCCAGCAGCCTGCAACGCCAAGAGCTCATGCAGGATGAACGTCTCGGAAAGTCGCGGGTACTGCTTCAGGATGTAACCCACTGAAACATTCTCAGACATGGGCTGCTCCTTGAGTTACTAGAAGTTCGGTGCGCGGAACTTTCGCGACGGGAACAGCGGCCAACAGCCGGTTGGCAACGTTGACTGCGCCGTTGAGGTCGAGGTTCGTACACCGTCGGGGAGCAGTGGAAGCTCCCGAAACGAACCTCGCCAGCCGTTCAGTCGAAAGCTCGTCGAGCGGACACCAGTCCATGTGAGAAACGTCGGCGAGCCGCTGTGCACGCAACAACTGTTCCCGTCGAGGAAAGCTCCTCGGGACGAGCAAACTTGGCGTACCGAGAGCTAGCAGCTCGACAGCTGTGTTGTATCCGGCCATGGACACCACGGCGGATGCTTCACCAAGCAGGCCCCGAAGGTCAGGCTCGAGCTCTACGATCTCGACGTCGGCACGGATTCTCGCGGCCATGCAGCGTAACTCTCGGCGCCGACGAGATGACATCAACGGTCCGGTGACGACCACCGACCGAAACGTTGGTGAGTTCCAGTGAGCGACGAACTCGAGATAACGAGCACACAAAACAAAGCCGTCACCGCCCCCGCCGACAGTAACCACGACGAGTGGGGTACTGGCCCCGCGGTCCGTGGGTCGCCGATTGGGTTCGCATTGTGGGGCGGTGTACCCAACATGGGTCACCGGTGCGGAGCAGCGCTCCGCCAGGCGGAGTTCGGTCGCCGTCGAGCACACGGCTGGGTCTCCGTAAACGACGATTTCGTCGTATTCGTCGAGCACATCCCAGAGCCCTTCACTTGACCATTGCGCAGCAACTTTGGCCGCTTCGTCGATGATGTCTCGAAGGCCAAGCACGAGTCGTGGACGACCCGGGTCAGCGCTGATCCGATCAAGACAGGGGCGAAGCTCACCATTGACCCCCGCCGGAGAGTGGTCAACAAGCATGACATCGGGGCGGTACGCGGCGACGGCCGAGTCGATTACGGCGGCTCGCAGCTCAACGACACTTGTGATGTCGCCGGTAAGTCGGCGCGGCACGTAGCGCCCCTCCGAACTCTTCGTCACCGACGGAAGCTGAACGACATCAGTGCGCGGGGGCAGGGGAAACGAAGCCGACCGGGGCGATCCTGATATGAGAAGAACTTCGGCGTCGTTTCCTTCTGCAGTGAGCGCGGCCGCGATTGTCGTGTTCCGGCGCAGGTGACCGAGGCCGTACGTGTCGTGGCTGTAGAGGAGAAACTTGCGGCTCATGGAAACGTCCGGGTGCGTTGAAACAACTCATCCCAATCGGGACGTTTCAACTCTGCTCCGGTAGTGGTCCCGGTTGCTAGAGAGACATTGGTCCTAGGACCACCAAGCCCGAGCTTCGATCGTCACAAAAGGCCTGGTCAGAGGCTATTTCGGAAGCAATCAGGTTTTTCCGCGGTGCGACAAATTGTCCCTTGCCCAGATGGCGGCGGCGGTCCGATCTGAGACCCCGATCCGAGCGTAAGCGCCCGTGAGGTGGGCTTTTACGGTCTTTTCGGCGATTCCGAGACGAACAGCCATCTGACGATTCGTCAGACCTAGGGCAACGAGTCGTAAGACATCTCGTTCCCGATCGGTCAGCGTCGGCGCTCCGTCGCGGGCATCGACGAGAGTCCTGGCTGCTTTGCTATCTAGAAACGATGCCCCAACCGCAGCCTCGCGGACTGCCCTCAAGATGTCGGCCGGCGGAGCGTCCTTGACTACGTAGCCGATCATCCCCGCGTCGAAACTCGCAAGCACGTCGTGTCCCTCTCGATGTGCAGTGAGGGCCACGATCGCGATTTCGGGCTGGGATTCAAGGATCTCCCTGGCCGCGTCGATGCCGCTCGTGGATCCCATGTTGAGGTCCATCAGCATCACGTCTGGCGAGTGCTCGTTCGCGAGCAGAACGGCCTGGTCCCCGTCTTCGGCAACGGCCACCAGCGTCATATCGGGTGCATCGCTGAGCAGCGCTTCCAGGCCCGAGCGCACGAGATGGTGGTCATCGGCGATCACGATCCGAATCACACGGGTATCTCCAGAGACAGGGTTGTCCCCCCGGCATCGTTGTGCCCACAGATGGAAACCTCGGCATTCAGCTCCTGTGCGAGTTCGCGCAACAGTGTGAGGCCCATGCCGCCCTCGTCGCTGACCTCATCGGCGTCGAATCCGTCGCCGTCGAATCCGTCGCCGTCGTCGGCCAGGGTGACAAGCACACGATCTTCGATATCGCCACGAACAGTAAGTTCGACGGAAGTGGCTTTGGCGTGTTTTGCAACGTTGCGAAGTCCTTCGAGCACAAATCGGTAGACGAGGCGCTTGTGGTCGGTGTCGTCAATGCTGATTTGGGAGTTCTGTTCGAGAGTTGTCTCAACTCCGTAACGAAGCCGGGTCTGTTCGAGCAGTCCCTCGAGTGCCAACGTGAAATCCATCGCCGCAAGATTCGGAGGGTGAATCTCAATTGCCAAACCCCTGAGCGACGTCAGCGAGTGGCGCAGCGCATCGGACGTTGCAGCCAACCGAGCACTCAGCACCGGGTTGCCGTCGGTTGCAGACTCCGCCGAACTCAGCAGCATCGCTGTGCCCGCAAGGTCTTGGATCACTCCGTCGTGGAGATCAGCAGCGATACGTCGCCTTTCGTAGGCCGACGCATCGATGGCCCTCGCCTGGAGAGACTCCCTTTCGGCACGAACGCGATCCATACGCTTACTCAACCGCCGCGCCATCGCAAGCGTCAAAGCCCCCATCAGGAACAAGCTCACGAGCGTAATCGGCACAACCGTTGAACGAATCCGGCTAGCCGACCTGTTTATAGAGTTGGCGTCGAAGTAGGCCTCGAACAGCATGCGTTCACCGTTTGGCCCTTCGATCGGAAGGTAAACCTCAAGCAGCGGACCAAGGGCAATGTCGAATCTGCTCTCGCGACCGTCAAGATCGCCAAGGTCGGCGACTGTTACAGCTCTCTCGACGGCGGTCAGTCGATCGGGGGCAACTTCGTACTGCTCGCCAATGAGCTCATCTGCATCGGAGTAAACCACAGTGCCGTCGGCAAGCCAAAGCTTCACGCGCAGCACGCGGTCGCCGAGAAGGTGATCGCGAATCGCGCTGTCGAGCACGTCAAGTGCATCCGCGTCGCCATCGAGGACAGCCTGGTTGAGGTTCGGCAGGATCAAACTGCGGGCGGACTGCTCGGTAAGAGATCGAGCCTCGTTCAGGGCCTCACGGTGCCCAGCTCGTTGCGATGCCCAAATAGCTCCCCCACCAACGACAAATAGGCCAAGCACAATTACGGCCGCGAACTGTGTCAGCGGTCGCTTCATCAAGCTACCGAACTCTTGGCGGTTCATTAGGTTGATCCCCTTCGATAGCGCCGCAATTGCCAGCAAACTAGCGCACTCAACAACCAGCCTACGTCGCCAACCTGCTGCGCCGTACCAGGCGGATACGAGGGGGCGGGATGGGATGTGCGTCGGTCGCATATCGCATCTCGCAAATACCGTCTGACCAGGTGTTATTGTGGTGGGCGATACAAGATTCGAACTTGTGACCTCTGCCGTGTGAAGGCAGCGCTCTAACCAACTGAGCCAATCGCCCTGGGCCGTGTACACCCTAGCCGTCTCGGCACTACACTGCCGCTCGCTCGACGACGTTGACTGGACTAACCACAGGTGACGTCGACGGGTCTGAGTCGTAGAGCCCCAAGAACGATTCGGCCATTGAGCAGGCCGAGAACTTGTACTCGACCCTGGTCCTGCCGCGCTGACCCATGCGAGATGCGAGCTTGGCGTCGCCGAGCACGTCCCGCAGCGACGAAACAAGCGCTTGCGAGGTGATGCCAAGGAACCCAGTTACGCCATGAGTAACCACGTCGTGGTTGCCCGAAATGTCAGTGGCTACCACCGGAAGCTCTAGAGCCATGGCCTCTAAAACCGAGATCGGCATCCCTTCGTAACGCGAGGTTTGAAGGTACACATCCGAAGCTCTCATCGACTCGAGAGCCCGATCGTGGCTAGCCCAACCAGTTACCTTGACGCCCGCTTCCATGAGAACTGTCGTCATGTTTTCGTCGCCATCACCGACCCACAGGAAATCTGCCTCATCGCCCACGATTCGCGCGATCTGGGCAAACAACTCGGGGTTCTTCTGGTCGCAAATCCGCCCGCACGTCACGACCACAGACCGATACGGGTCGGAGCGCATTCGGTCGACGCTCCGCGGTTTATGCAACGGTATTCCGTTTGGGACTGTCGCAACATTGCTTTGACGAGACGTGGCAACCAACACTTTGCGTTCAGACTCAGAGCAGGCTACAAGCTGACCTGGCAGTCTTGAAAGCCCACTTTCAAGAGCGCGAAACACCGTGGCGCGCGCGCCGTTGGCGAGAGCAATAGCCCCGTGGGGCTGGTAGAGGACCTTGATGCCAAGCCCAAGCGCGGCCACACGGCCAATTGCGCCGGCCTTGGATGCGTGCAGGTGCACCACATCGGGTCGAATGTCTCGAAGTAGCCGCCGTAGTTTCGACACGCTGACCAAGTCCCACGGTCCAGGGTTATGGCGCAGACGCATGACCTCAACCCGGTTGCAGTGATCGAACTTGGTTCGCCAATCGTCGGGCGTGTTAGTGCGAAGTTCGGAGCCGATAACTGTGACGTCGTGTCCATCAGCGGTATGGATCTGCGCAAGTGACGACACAACCTCTAAAACACCGCTAACCAACGTCTCGGTGACGTGCACGATCTTCAGCTTCGGCCCGGCATCGCCGAGACGCCGTGTTGTCCCCGAGTCGCGGGCTCGGGCCAGCTCAAGTCGGTGTTCTTCAGCCACCAAATCGATGACGAGCTGGTCGGTCGACTCTGCCTCGGCAAGCATCCGAGCCATGTCGATCTCGGCCTCGGCGTACGAAGTCTGTTGCACGATCGACCAAATCGTTCGGAAAACTATGCGAAGGTCCCCGAAGAATGACCACTGATCGATATAGAGGTTGTCGAATTTGACTCGCTCCTCCATCGGGGTATCGCCACCTCGGAGGCCCCTAACTTGTGCCAGCCCGGTCAGTCCGACTGGCAAGCGATGTCGATGCCGGTAACCGGGCAACGACTTAGTGAACTCGTCGACGAATACCGGTCGCTCAGGGCGTGGGCCCACCACCGACATGTCGCCGCGCATGATGTTGATCAGCTGAGGTAGCTCGTCGATGCTGCTCCAGCGAAGGAACCGCCCCACCGTCGTGATGTCAGCCGAAGACGCCGACGGCGTCCACGCATGTGCGCTGTCGTCGTTAGATCGCATAGAACGGAACTTCAGCAACTCAAACGGGGCCGCGTACCGACCAATGCGGTCCTGTTTGAACAACACGGGACCGGGGCTCGACAGCTTTACCGCGATGGCAGCCCCAATAAGAAGAGGGGAAAGCAGAACGATGGCGACGACAGAGCTAACGAGATCGAACAGTCGCTTGCAGCGCACACCGATGACGGGGTGGGCCGACCGGCCAAGACGCACCAGCGCGTAACCGCGGGCGCGCTCTGGCGTCATTGTGTCGACGCCGACACCGAGCTCGAACAGGTGAGGCATCACGAAGATGCTGGTGCCTGGGGTGGGCAAAGAACGAAGGGCACTCACCACGTCGCCACCATCGTTGTTCGACATCGTCACGATTAGGCGATCGGACCCGGTGAGGCGCGAGAGATCGGCAAGATCCGACAGGTTTCCGAGAATAGGACCGGGCAGAAGGACGTCGCTGCGCAATTCGTCTCTGGCTACAAACCCGATGACATCGACACCGTAGTCGCGGCGATGAGAGAACTCGATCGCGATCTCCCTAGCAACCAGATCTGTACCCACGACAAGCGCGCTTGACCTGAACCAGCCCTTGGTTCGGAGCCTCCGCAGAACCTTGAAGGCAATGGTTCTCGATGCCATCAGCAGAAGCAACAGCCCGAACGACAGCGAAACGACCGTTGCAAACTCCGGTTCTTCGATGCCAAAGATCGTTACACCGATTGCGACAACCAAGATCGCCGAAGCAATCGCACCGACAATGATGCTGACATCTTCGCTGACATCGCGGGCCATGCGGGTGCGGTAGTGGCCCCGCATCATCAAGATGCCAAGAACAGTGACCGTGAAGGGCACGCCGCGGATGAGACTCCACCCGAATACGACGAAAGACGTAGCGAACACCGCCAAGTCGAAGCCCAGTAGCAACACCGATGATGCCCTCGTCGGGTGGCGCATCGCCCCATGAGACTTCGGGTAGGGCCCGGCCTCGGTTCGATTGTCTGTGGCAACCATCGCCACTCCCGCATGTCACTAGACGACCCGCCGGTACCACTGCTGAACACAACAGTCGACACCGACGATCACTCAGTATGGCATACAAACAACTCAACGACCACTGTCTGCGTTCGTTCGTTCGTTTATAAGCGCGTATTGCGCTACATATCGCCATATGTATCCCTCGATTGCGGTTTGTAAAACTGCAGTCGAAGCGACCCAGAGACCCACCGCACTGTCGGATTCGTCCTCGACGCTTCCCGACCAGAACCCTGCTGACGAGGCGACTCCGCCAACGTCGACTATTCCCCTCATGGTGCGAGTGCGATCAGATCTCGATGGCACTTGGCAACTAGTGCAGTCGACCTTTGGCAACGCGGGAACACGAGTCGTCGCACTTCACATCCGCGGCCCCCGACCTTCCAGCGAGCCAGAGCTCGAGCAATACGGCGTTTCCGATAATTTGCTTGACACTGTGGCCCCAAGCTTCGAAGGCATTCTTGGCTGGGCCGGATCCGACGGGTGCAACGGATTTCGGTATCACTACGACGAAGAACGCCTGCTGGCGTCCGGGACGCTGATCCTGTGCCCCGACATCGTTGCCTTCGTTGGGTTGTTTCACAGAGCGCTCGAATCGGCTACGTCGGCTCGGGTGGTAGACGACCGGCTTGTTATCTCGGCGCCGATCGGGGTGCTCACGTTCGAACGCACCTGAACCCCGACTCTCGATCGACGAGGAAGACGTCGCGACCATGGGCGAACGATACGGCCTGTGATTCTCGACGCCGGGTTCCTCATCTCCATTGACCGAGAGGAGCGAAGCGCCCACGCGTTCCTGACCGCCCCGTGGGCCAGCTACTCGCTCGAACCAGAACATCAGACGTCGTCGACGCCCACGTAGTGATCACCGCCGTACATCTCGGACACGACATCCTCTCACCGGCGACCCCAACGACCTCTCGACTCTCAGCACAGCGTTGGGGCCCGCATCGCCCACCGTGCACACCTGGCCCTGAAGAGGGTCTTCGCGTCGAGGGAGTAAGTATCGACTCCCTGATCAACGAGCTGGCAGCCAGGCTTCCGCAGCGATCAGGTCCCACTCGGCGCCGCAAGCTCGGTATCGTGGGACTCGGCGCGTCGACGTCGAATTTCTGCCGTGTTAAGGCAGCGCTCTACGCCACTGAGGCAAGGGGCAGACTCCGCTCACGACTATTCGACCAGTACAGGTCCGAGCATCAGGTGGTCGCGTTCGGCCTCGATGCGTTGTAGGTAGTAAGGGTTCTCGAACAGAGCCAACAACGCGCCGTCGGCCCGTTCCATTACTGCGGCCCCTGGGAGCCTGCGAATCTCGTCGGCACTCTCGGCGTTTGTGCGACGAGCTACTTGATAAGGGGCAGGCGACAGAGCGACTGGTGCGCCGAATTCGTTCTCGAGCCGATGCACCGCCACTTCAAACTGAAGCTGGCCAACAGCAGCCAGAACCGGTTCGACGTCGCCAGTGTATTCATCACGCAGAACCTGAACCACGCCCTCTTCGTCGAGTTGTCTTAGGCCCTTACGGAACTGCTTGAAACGCCCAGTATCGGTGGTGCGGATCTTCCGGAACAACTCGGGAGCGAATGAAGGAATACCAGGGAACTCGACGCCAGCTCCCTCATACAAGGTGTCACCAACCCGAACCTCAGTGGCGTTAACCAACCCAACAACGTCGCCCGGATAGGCGAGGTCGACGGTCTCGCGGTCGTTGCCGAACAACGTATGGGCATACTTGGTGGCGAAGGGTTTGCCAGTTCGACCGTGAGTAACGGTCATCCCCCGTTCGAACCGACCAGAGCAGACGCGTACAACAGCCAAGCGGTCGCGATGCGAAGGGTCCATATTGGCCTGGACCTTGAACGCAAAAGCCGAAAACGGAGCGTCGATGGGTCGCGGTTCGTCCTTCACATCGACGCGTGGAGATGGGCTGGGAGCCAGATCGACAATGGCATCGAGCAGCAACCGAACACCAAAGTTGGTCAGCGCCGACCCGAAAAACACTGGGGTGGATTCGCCCGCCCTAAAGGTCTCAAGATCGACATCGGCCCCGGTGGCATCGAGCAACTCGAGTTCCTCTTTACAGGCATCCCACCCTTCGAGCCCAGCGGTGTCGACATCTTCGATCGCAGTGATTTCTTCGGGGGCCTCAGTCGAACCACGCGATGTTCGGTCAAACCGAACGAACTGGTTGGTCGACCGATCAACTACCCCACTGAAATACCCAGGCTCGCCCACCGGCCAAGTTACCGGCGTGCACGACAAAGACAGTTGCGCCTCGATCTGGTCGATCAGTTCGAGGGGAGCAACACCGGGCCGGTCGTACTTGTTGATGAAGGTAAGCAGCGGCACATTGCGCTGACGGCAAACTTCGAACAACTTGAGCGTCTGGGGCTCTATACCCTTTGCCGCATCGAGCACCATTATCGCAGCATCAGTGGCAGCCAAAACCCGGTAGGTGTCCTCGGAGAAGTCGCGGTGACCAGGAGTGTCGAGAAGATTCAGAACACAATCGCGGTACTCGAACTGAAGTGCGGTCGAAGTGATAGATATGCCGCGCTTTTGTTCGAGCTCCATCCAGTCGGACGTGGCCGAACGCCTACCTTGCCTGGCCTTGACCGAACCAGCCTCGGCAATCGCACCGCCGTATAGAAGGAACTTCTCTGTCAGCGTCGTTTTGCCCGCGTCCGGGTGACTGATGATGGCAAAGGTCCGACGGCGTTGTGCCTCGGACACAATCTCAGGTGCATTCACCAGGCCAAGGCTACGACCAAGTCTGGTCCAGCGGTGAAGCAGCGACGCCAGGCACGTCGAATACGACTATTCGACGTCCGATTCTGAACGCTTCAACTCTTGAAGGGCCCTCAACGTCGGCAACACAGCGAGGTCCTTAGGTCGCCCAGATGCCAGCTTCGACCGAATCACATCGTCAAGGGAGGCCACTCGAACCTCGACTCCAGCGATCGTGAACAACTGGCTAGCGGCCAGCAGGGCCTCGTAGTCGTGTAGCGCGGCGGGTGCAAACGTGAGGTCCAGATCGCCGTGTTTGGTCTGCAAGTTAAGAATCTGCATGCTTGCGAGCAATGCAGGGTGTGGGCCAAAGGGGATGCCGTCCGGTGTAGCGATATCGCGGATCCGAGCGTTGAGTTCGTGCAAAACCTGGGACAAACGCTCTAGGTTTGCACGGTCATTTGCCGGCACAATATCGGCGTCGTTCGTGGTGGTAGGCGATCCGTGAACGACCGCTGCCAAATCTCCGACCAGGACATAATCGACGTCGAATCTTGCCAACTCGACCATGAGAGCAGGGGGGTCGAACGGAACTGCCACTACGCCAACTCTATCGAAGCTCGAAAACGACTCACATTGGCTACCGCATGGATGCGCTCATCAGGCGACATCGCCAAATGGGCAAGAATCTGGGCCCGATCGACTCCGTCGACCACTTTCTCTTCATCGGCAACAGAGATCACAAGGCGTCGACCGCACGCGTGCGCCACGGCGTTCAGCGTTGAGAGCCGTGGCTCGTCGTGACCCTGCTCCCAACGCGACACTGCGGGTTGTGAGGTACCAAGAAGGGCAGCCAAATCCCTTTGCGAAAGGCCGGCAGCGTGACGCAATGACCGCACGAGTTCTGCGGGTTCGATCGAGTCGGCATAAGGAAACCCATTGGTTCCGAGAATCCTCTGAAAGCTATCTCTCACTCCTACATCAACCATACTTCCATACTATAGACGTTATGAGGCTATTGCATATAGGTTATGTTGTTGGGGCGGTTATACCGACACTCCCCTGAGAGTGTCGAAGCCTTGGCTCAAGAACCACTCGTAGGTCTCGGCAATACCATCACGAAGGTCGACCGAATGGCGCCAACCAAGCGCCTGGATCTTCGATACGTCTAGGAGCTTGCGAGGCGCACCATCGGGCTTGGTCGTGTCCCATTCGAGCGCGGCGCCGGGGTGGACAACCTCGCGGATGGTCTCGGCTAACTCCCGAATCGTTACGTCGATCCCAGTCCCGACGTTGACATGCTGCTGCCCGTCGTAGTTCTCCATCAGAAAAAGACACGCATCGGCGAGATCTTCGACGTGCATCAGCTCGCGCATTGGCGAACCAGTGCCCCACACCGATACAGCGCCCTCGCCAGCCACCTTGGCCTCGTGAAACCGTCGCAGCAACATGGGCACGACATGGCCACCCTCGGCATCGAAGTTGTCGTTAGGTCCATAAAGGTTAGTTGGCATCGCCGAGATGAATGAGGCCCCGTACTGGCGGCGATAAGACTCGCACAGTTTGATTCCGGCGATCTTGGCTATGGCGTATGGCTCGTTGGTGGGCTCGAGGGGCCCAGTTAGCAGGGCATCTTCAGACATCGGCTGAGCAACATCGCGCGGGTAGATACAAGACGAACCGAGATACAGAAGCTTCGTTACGTCGTGCATCCATGCCGAATGAACCACGGTGGCATGAATCATCAGATTGTCGTAGATGAACTCGGCTGGCCGAGTGCTGTTTGCGTAGATACCGCCAACAGTTCCCGCCACTAGAAACACATAGTCGGGTCGGTTCGCCTTGAACCAATAATTGACCGCCATTTGGTCGCGAAGGTCGAGTTGATCGCGGGTAGCTGTTATCACGTTTCGATACCCGGCATCGAGTAGTCGTTTGATGACCGCGGCACCCACGAGGCCCCGGTGACCAGCAACAAATATTCGAGCATCGGTGTGCATCGGCTGTCGGACCAGTCCATCACTTACTGCATCGTCCATATGAACCAAGACTACCGATCGGGCGGCTCGGGTCGAGTCGGGTCGGTGGCACGGGTCGGGTTCTCTCGACCTGTTTCAGCCGGCGGCCTCCGCCGAATCGACAAGGCAGATGACTACGGCCCGGGCGCGGGGCTCAAACGCCCTGGCGTCAGTCCGGCGGCAGGCTTCATCGGACCGCAACTCGACGACAACCCCATCGTTTGGCCCGTCACACGCTGCTTGGGCGAAGTTGCCAGGCCCGAACAAAGTTATGCACTCACCTTCGACCACCCAACGATCGAGCTGGACTGCGCCGGGCTCATCGCCAGATGTCGCCGCGTAGGCAGTGAACACAAACACCGCTATCAAGACGACCAAACCAATGGCCCAGGGGCCATATTGAACCGCGGCGGCTACACCACGAGAGCCAACCTTGAACGAGGTGTTTTGACTCGACACCGGCCGAAACGTGGTCGAAACCGCAGCTACGCGATCCGAACTCTGCACTGACTCACGACGAGCCCCGTCGTAGCGCCTTCTCAACTCGGCGTTGCCAAGAACGCGCCAAGCCTCGTTTACCTCGTGCATAAGGACACGAACGCCCGCCGAACCCGCACCACCCCGCAGACGCTGCCGATCGGGATGATGCTGGCGGGCGAGCTCAAGGTACGCCTTTCGAATCGACGCTGTGCCATCGGCACGCGACACGCCAAGAACCTGGTAGTGGTCGACGTTTGTGTCGAGTCGATCTGGACGGTTCAAGGCTCTCTCCGCTGGACCTACAAACGGTAGCCGCGGTCGACGCAATACCGACACCACACCAGCGACTTCGCCAAGACCAATACTCTGTTACCTATGAGCGACGTCGAGTGCCCCAAGTGCGGCGAGACCGAGGAGTTAACGGGCACCTCGACCGACGATGGCATCGAGATCTTGTGCCACGTCTGCAATAGCAGTTGGCAACGCGACCTCGACCCAAGGTGCGACCGATGCAACGGCAAAGACATGGAGCCAGCAGTCAAAGCCATCGTCGAGAAGAGTCGTGGCACCCAACTTTCGATTGTTGCTACCCAGACCGTCTACTTGTGCCGATCATGCGACGACAAGGTTCTGGCTCGATACCGAGTGAGTCGTAGCCCGCTAATGCCCGATCAACTGCCGACGTCGTAGACAGCGCCGCTTTCAACCTGCGAGTGGAACCTCGTTGGGGTGTTTCTGGAGCCACACAGCAATGTGTGGATAGTGCTGGGCCAGCCATGCCATGGCCAGCGAGGGCACTACGAAAGTACGCACATCGCTGAGGGCCGTAGCCGTAACCGGAAGTTCTTCGCCAGAACTCCTGGCGTCGCCAAAGGCAACCCCTGGCCCAAAGTCACGGGCACGAATGCCATCGTCGAGACGGACCATGCCATCGACCAGAACGAAGAACCGCCGATCGATGTTGCCCGCTTCCTGAATGGTGGCCCCGATTGGGTAACTCATCGAGCGCGCTGTCTTTCGAAGCCAACGGCGGTCCGCAGACTCAAGGGCCGAAAAAACGGGAACGTCGGTAACACGAGCTTTCGCTTTGTTACTCATGGGTCGCATAGTTGCAGCACACTTTCTGATCTGCGATTGCCCGCACCACGTTCCGTGACCACGCGCCACTCAACATAGTCGCGAACACAGCACTCTCAGTTACAGTTCCGCTACATTTCGTGAGAGCAGGCCCACGTAGTGAAAGGAATGGCCAATTCTGTAAGCACACATTTCTAAGCGTCCGGGCGAAACCGTCGCACAGCTCTATTGTGGAGCGTCGTGACTCCAATCTATTCAACGCCTAAGGGTCCTGAGCGATGACACTTTCGGTCCTCGCCAGCGGGAACATATTCGGGCGCCGACATGGTGACGAACCACCAGTTGTGCTCGCTCTTCACGGCTGGGATCGAAGCCACACCGACTTCGATGGGTCCCTTGATGGCCTCAATGGCGTGGCCATCGATCTACCCGGGTTCGGCGCAACACCGCCACCAGAATCGGCATGGGGGTCAGCCGACTACGCCAGATCCGTAGGCGCCGTTCTCGACGAGATGGACTTACCCGTCGTGATAGTCGGTCACAGCTTCGGCGGCAGGGTTGCAGTCCACCTGGCTCAACAGCAACCAGCGTCGGTGGTTGGCCTCGTTCTGATCGGTGTTCCCCTACTTCTGCGCCAAGACGGGGCTCACAAATCTCCCGTCGTCTTTCGGCTAGCGAAAAAACTGAACAAAATCGGGCTCATTGGCGAGGCCCGAGTTGATCGCCTCCGAGAAAAGCACGGGAGCGCCGACTACCGCGCCGCAACTGGAGTCATGCGCGACATCATGGTCAGGGCCGTCAACGAATCCTACGAAGACCAGCTCAGCGACATTGACTGCCCAGTTGAGTTGTTGTGGGGCGAAGCTGACACCGCAGCCCCGATCGAAGTGGCGAGGCGCGCCGAAGCACTGCTGTCGAATGCAACCCTTACGATCGAGCCGCAGCTCGACCACTTCCTGCCAATCTCGCGGCCAGACCTCGTTCGCGCCGCGATCGACAGACAACTCGAGGCGCGCCCGAAATGACGGTCATTATCGTCCTGCTTCTTATTGCCGCGGCACCACTAGCCGAGGCTCGCTGGCTAAGAGTGGCCCAGCGCGAGCACTACTTGCCCGGCACCGTCACCACATTTGCGGTCAGATGGTGGCGGCTACACGTTCGAAACCAGGCGCTCGTGGTGTTAGCCATCGGAGCCACCGCCGTGGCCGTGTTCTTCGGCTGGGCCGCGGTGCTTGCCATTGAAGCCGTCGCCCTCGGGCCTCTCGGGCTCTCGATGCGCGGCCGAACTTCGCAGCTGGCCTGGACGCGGCGGTTGAAGGCCTTGACGGCGACCCACATGCTGATTTGTGTAGCCATGGTGACGGCTGGCGTGCTCGTAGGGTATGGCGCGGCAACGGCGGCCCTCACCGCTCTGGTACTTCCAATCACCCTTGACTTAGCTCTGGCCATCAACGCTCCGCTCGAAAATCGGGCCGCAGCGAAGTTCGTACACCAAGCCAAGGTCCGACTGGACAAGGTGGCGCCCACAAGGGTTGCAATCACGGGCTCGTACGGCAAGACCACCATCAAGGGTTATGTCCGCCACCTCGCCAGCTCGACCAGATCGATCGTCGCCAGCCCCGCAAGCTTCAACAACACCGGCGGGTTAAGTCGAGCCGTCAACGAACACCTCGCACCTGACACCGAGATATTCGTAGCCGAAATGGGCTGCTACGGACCTGGCGAGATCAGCAAGCTATGTGCATGGGTCAAACCCGACGTGGCGGCATTGTGCAACATCGGGCCAGTACACCTCGAGAGGTTTGGCGACCTCAACACAGTTGTGGCCTCAAAAGCCGAGATCTTCGACAACGCAAACATCGGCGTACTGAACATAGATGCCTACGGCTTGTTGGACCTGGCCGACCAACTCAGTCAAACCGGCATGCGGGTGATCCGTTGTTCAACTGACCCTGACGCCGGAGCCGATGTTGTTGTCGAGGCCATAGATGTCAGGACTGTGCGGCTTGGTATCGGCGGGAACACTTCAGAAGCACAGATCGCTGCGGGCGCGATCGCCGAGAACGTGGCGGTAGCGATCGGAATTGCGGTGGCGCTCGACGTACCAGACGCGATCATTCGCCAACGACTCGTGGATCTACCCGGAGCCGACCACCGCCAAGAGGTATCGACGTCGCCCACAGGTGTCACCATTATCGACGACACCTACAACTCCAACCCCGCCGGAGCGGCATCGGCGCTCGCCGCGTTGAGCGACCTTACCGCTAAGCGCAGGGTTCTGGTCACGCCTGGAATGGTCGAACTCGGCCCCATTCAGCACGCCGAGAACGCCAAACTCGGCGCCGCCGCGGCCCACGCCGTCGACGACGTAGTCATTGTCGGCCACACCAATCGGGCCGCACTGAGGAGCGGCACCGAAGGCGGCCCGGCCGCCGTCCATCTCGTGTCAACCAGAAACGAAGCCGTCGAATGGGTAAGGGCAACCCTCGAACCCGGCGACGCCGTCCTCTACGAGAACGACCTCCCCGACCACTACGCGTAAGCGTCCGACTCCTGTCCGCCCCGCCCAATCGAACCAGTGTCGAGGATTGGGGTAAGAACCACGATCCTCGACACTGGTTGACGATTTTGGGGCGATGACACGACTGTTGTCGAAGAGTGCGGCAACATGACGCCATGAGTTCTCCCGGTGTCTGCTTCGGCGGACCTTCTCCCGAACACGACATCTCGATATTGACCGGGCTTCAAGCCGTTCATGCGCTCGCCGCGGCTGGCGAATCGCCGGTGGCGATCTACTGGTCGAAGACCGGCGATTGGTTCGAAGTGCCTACAGCGACCGAGGCTTCAGATTTCGCTGAAGGACTCCCGCGCACTGCCGAGGCGCTCGTCCTTCTAACCGGAAGTGAAGGTGGGTTCTGGCGCCAAGGTCGGCGCGGAAAACGCACCCCTCTCGAAGTGAACGCCATCGTGAACTGTTGCCACGGCGGACCAGGCGAAGACGGATCGTTGCAGGCACTGTTCGACCTAGCTGCGCTTCGGTACACGGGCCCGTCGATGGCAGGGGCTGCGTTGGGTATGGACAAGCTGGCCTTCGCCGGCACCATGACCGCGGCAGGTTTGCCAACTCTGCCCACATGGGCCCTGACCGCCGACCTCGTACTCGATATCGGCGGACCGCTAATCGTCAAGCCGCGTTTTGGTGGAAGTTCGATCGGTATCGAAGTTGTGGCCGACCTGGCAACCGCTAAGGCTTTAGCTACGTCACAACCGTTACTTCGAGAAGGCGCCATAGTCCAGGCGTATCTCGACGGCGCCGAAGATCTAAACGTCAGCGTCAAGACCTGCCCAACCGTCGAGCTTTCGACCATCGAGCGACCCCTGCGTGGCGATAGCGGGCGCATCTACAGCTACGTCGAGAAGTACCTCGAAGGCGGCGACCAGGGGATGGCCAGCGCGGCCAGAGAAATGCCAGCCGAATTGGGCTCAGACGTCGAGGGCGAACTCCGCACTATTGCCAGTCGGGTTATCGAGCTTGCCCTAGTGCGCTCCGTGGCCCGGATCGACTTCTTGAGGCACGGTGACACTCTCTATGTGAATGAGATCAACACGATCCCGGGGTCGCTCAGTTGGTACTTTTGGGCCCATGATGGAGTTCCGTTTGCGACGTTGTTGATACAGATGCTCACCGAAGCCGCAGCTGGCCCGACCAGGCGAATGCGAACCGACGGTGCCGACGGCACGGCCCTCAGATCGGCTGGCGCAATGGCAAGGAAACTCACCTAGCGGGTTGCCACACCGCGACTAGTTCGACCGGAGCTCCACGATCGAACGGGTGTCACGCCTCGCCTCACCGTCGACCACCCAGTTGATGCCAGGCCAGCGGCCGCTTGGCTCGATGACCACCTCAGTCATCGATTGCGGCAGAACAATGTCGAACGTGAAGAAGGCCTCCTCACCTCGCTCGAGTTGCACAATGTGAATGAACGAGTGGG
Organism: uncultured Acidimicrobiales bacterium; assembly: GCA_964569385.1. GTDB lineage: Bacteria > Actinomycetota > Acidimicrobiia > Acidimicrobiales > Poriferisodalaceae > JAADHX01. The sequence goes on along the minus strand of CAZMUM010000014.1, from coordinate 7,454 downwards.
TGAGACCGTCGTTAGCCGACGCGTTTAGCTCGGTGGTGCCGGTGGACGTCACAGAGGGTGCCGTCGCTGGGACGTTCACGACAAGATGCCCTGAATAGAACGCGGGTCTGGCCCCGCCAAGAACGTAGGACACTGCATCGAAAGGAGCAGCGTTTAGCACCGAGATATTCAGGCGAAGTTCCTGCTCACCCAAGACCTCGACCTCAACGTCGATCTCAAGGAATTGATCGAGCTTGTTGCCGCCAACGTTGGCGATCGCAACCTTCACCGCATTAGCTGCGGGGTCGCCTGCGGCCCCGGCCACAAGCCACCGCTCTTGCAGCGCCTCGTCGCGACTCCACAACATCAGATGCCTACTGTCGAACGCCTCGTACAACCCCGATACCAGCGTCCTCGGGTCGCTGTCGCCCTGGAACAGAGCCAGAAGTGCAGCAGACGCTACCGGAGCAATTGTCGAGCGACGTTCGTCGCTGATGCTGTCGAACAGCGCGTATTGGTCCAGAGCAAAGAAGTCGGCAATCGCATCGGTGGCGAGTGTGTCATCGCCAACTTCGATGCTTTCAACACCAGAAGCTTCCAACAGCCCCTGCATGGCAACGGGGTCGATAATCAGCACGCCGTCCAAGACGGTGCCCTGATCAGCCTCCCACATATCGGCTGCGATTCTTGCCACCTCTGACCCCCGAGAACTGAGGTGTGAGGTGTATTGCCAAAGGTGACCAGGGTCGGTGGTGGCCCAGAGAAGTCTGGTCGAGTCGGAGATCTCGACTCCAGAGGGTCGGCCAAGTTGGCCAACCGACACGAAGTCAGACACGACCACCGAACCAGCGTCGAGTTGCATAGTGCCCAGTTGCAGCAACATTCCCGATGCCGAGCCCATCTCGGACGTGTTCGCAGCGGCCACAAGGTACGTCGACTCGCTGCTGGAGAGCCGGCTCAAGCCGTTGGCCAGGGCCTCGTAGCGACCAAGCTGTGCTCCGATTTCGTTCAGACCGTCCAACAACTCGAGCCTGGCATCGGCGACCGGGCCGATCAGCCAGCGGCCCGATGGCAGGTCGATACCGCCAAGGTCTTCTACTGCCACCGTCAGAGCATCGGCCGCCACCACTAGCGCGGCCGCGGGTTCGTCAAGCGAAGCGGCATCGACTGCGTCCAAAGCGGTGATGCCAGCACCCACCGCAGTGCTACCAGCCTCGGCCATGCCGTGGACGGTGTTGATCTGCCGACCGACCCACGGCACAAGGCGCACCGGTCGAACCCACGGATCGTCCAGCCGCCGAACAACATTGTCGAAGTCGTCTACGACAGGACGCAAGGTGTCAGTGTCGATGGTGGCGAACCCTGCACGCAATGGCCCAAACGACCGCGAGCACGTACAAGATGCGCCGGCGCCGACCACGCCGCCGCGACTTTCCCCCGGTGCGCTGCTGTCTGCGCCGCTCGGCCATACCAACAGCACTAAACGGTGCACCCTCGGAGTCATCGCCACCGGGCGCGGGACTGGGTTCCAAGTCGGAGCTGCCAGCCAAGCCCGACGGTGATTCACCACCCGGTACCGATGATTCAGCTTCCTTCCACCGATTCTACTGCCCTGCGCCTGACGGCTATGATGCGAGGCTTCGGCTACGGAGGATAACCAAGACTCGGTCGCCCGGCTGGCACCAGCGCGTCGCGCAAGAATGAGGTCAGCTCGGTGCGGGCCTCGATTAGCGAGCGAAGGCTCGGCTCAACTCCCATGGCTCGCATCACCTCTGGCTCGGTGGCCACTCCGATGATGGCCGAATAGGCACTCAGCATCAGCAGGCGAGGTTCGTGGCGGCGTAGACGACCTGCATCCATCTCTCGTTCTAAGAAACCCCTAGCCCGCTCCAGCATGGTTCCCAACCCGGTTGCCAATGCTGTTGCGTGGGGCTCGCCGAGGCGCGACACCTGGCGTAACAGGCCCAACACCTCGGGGCGAGTGGCCGCCAACCTGAAGGTCACCCTCACTACTGATTCGATCCGGGCGAACCCGATAGTCGAGTGGTCGACATCGTGGTCAAATACGGCCACCAGCTCGCTCGCCGTCCGGGTGATTACTGCGCCAAGCAAGCCGTCCTTCGAACTGAAGTGATACAGGATCGCCTGCTTGGTTAACCCAACGTCGTTGGCGAGGTCGTCGAGCGAAGTAGCGGCATATCCGCGGGTGCCGAACGCGTCGAGGGCCGCGTCGAGCACACGGTCTTGCGTCGACCCAAGCTGTATCGACGCATGCGGCTGCTCGGTGGGCATGATCAAGAACCTACATTGCCCCTTACCATTTGGTAAGGGGCGTGGTAAAACTTGTGGCTGTGATAGCAGACGTCCTCGCTGGAAAACGCATCGCCATTACTGGCAGCACCGGCTTCCTCGGAACCGCCCTGGTCGAGAGGCTGCTCCGTTCTGTACCAGAAGCCGACCTCGTGCTGCTCGTACGGCCACCTCGCCGCGGCACCGTACAGCGACGGGTCGAACGCGAGATCCTAAAAAACGACGCTTTCGACCGACTACGCGAACAACTCGGACCTGGGTTCGACGACTACTGCGCCAGCCGCATCACCGTGGTGGAGGGCGATGTCGGCATCGACGGACTTGGCCTCAGCGACCCAGACCGCGCCATATTCTGCTCGGTTGACACCGTCATCCACTCGGCGGCAACAGTGTCGTTCGACAACCCACTCGACACCTCAGTCGAGATCAACCTGCTTGGCCCCAACCGCATCCTTCAGGTCATCCAAGAGGCCAACATTACGCCTCACTTCATTGCGGTATCCACGTGTTACGTCGCTGGCAACCGACGAGGCCGAGCCGCCGAAGAGTTCTTGGTCGAGACCCCTTTCCACATCGAAGTCGACTGGCGAGCCGAAGTCGATGCGGCCCGCCGAGCTCGTGACGACTACGACGCCGAAAGCCGTACGCCGCACATGCTCAAAGGTTTCGGCAAAGAAGCCCGCGAAGAACTGGGCGCGGCTGGCATCCCGTTGCTGAGCGCCAAAACCGAACAGCGACGCGCTGCCTGGGTCAACAAGAAGATGGTCGACGCCGGCCGCAGCCGGGCCACGTCGCTTGGCTGGCCAGACGTCTACACCTACTCAAAAGCACTGGGCGAACAGGCTCTGCTCGAGTTGCACGATGAGGTGCCGCTGACAGTTTTGCGGCCGTCGATCATCGAATCGGCGTGGAGCGAACCGTACCCAGGTTGGATTCGTGGCTTCCGTATGGCCGAACCACTCATCATCAGCTTCGGCAAGGGCGAACTCAACCAGTTTCCCGGGTACCCAGAAGGTGTGGTCGACGTAATCCCAGTCGACATGGTAGCTGCTGCCCTATGCGCGGCAGCCGCCAACGGACCGGCGAGCAAACCCGAGATCTTCCAGATGGCGTCTGGCTCGGTCAACCCGCTGCTCTACAAAATGCTCACCGAAACCTGTTTCGAATGGTTCACCGACAACCCCATCTATGATTCCAAGGGCAACCCCATCGCTGTCGAGGAATGGACATTCACCGGCGCCACCGGTCTCGAAGAAAAACTCGAACGCCTCCAAAAAGCCATGGATGTGCTCGAAAAGACCGTCAACGGGTTACCGATTCGCGGCGCCAAAACTGGTCTCGCCGAGAAGCTGCAAGAACAACGACGCATTCTCGACCAGGCCCATGGTTACGTACAGATCTATGGGGCCTACGGCCGCTGCGAAGCCCTATACCAAGTCGATCGAACCCTGGCCATGTGGGATTCACTCGACCCCGAAGATCAAGCCGAGTTCGGTTTTGACCCCCGCGCCATCGACTGGCACCACTACATCACCAAGATTCACCTTCCTACCGTTGTGGTTCTGGCCAGGGTCAAGATGACACCAAGCCGCCGCACCGGCCCGTCACGAGCCGAACGACTTCGGACCCAAGTTCTCGACGAGCGTCGCTCGTTTGCCGCCTTCGATCTCGAAAACACCCTCATAGCGTCCAATGTTGTCGAGAGCTACGCCTGGCTAGCCACTCGTCACCTCGACCTCGGCGACCGCGTGAGATTCGCGGCCCGCACCTTGGCCGAGGCACCCGGCTTGTGGACCCGCGACCGTCACGATCGCACCGATTTCTTACGTCACTTCTACCGGCGCTACAAAGGCGCACCGGTAGAACAACTCGACGCTGATGCCCTCGAGCTGCTCAGCGAACTCATCGTCAAGAAGTCGTTCCCGGCCGCGATGCGTCGAGTGCGTCAACACCGCGCCGCCGGCCATCGGACCGTGCTCATCACCGGCGCCCTCGACCTCGCAGTGCAACCTCTGAGACCACTGTTCGACGACATTATCGCCGCCGAGATGAGCGTCAGAGGCGGCAAGTACACCGGCGAGATGTTGTCGGTGCCGCCAACGGGTGAGGTACGGGCCCAAGTCATGCTCGACTGGGCCAACAGCCACGGCCTCGACCCAGACGAAGGCGTCGCCTACGCCGACTCGGCGTCGGACCTACCAATGCTCGAAGCCGTTGGCTTCCCCGTCGCCGTCAACCCCGAATCTCGACTATCCACAATTGCCGACAAACGAGGTTGGCTCACCGAAAGCTGGTCGAAGTCGCCAGGCGGTCCCCGACCGCTACTGCCCATTGGGCCCAAAGCCCGCCTACAACGCACCCTTGACCGTTCGTCACTTCTCGCTGGAGCCCGCCGATGAGTTCTCGTCCTGGATTGGTCCTCGAAGTCGAGCGCACCACTCCCCCAATCCTGTTTCACCACGGTGAACAGTTCAAGTTCAACAAACTGCCCGTTGGCAGCCGGGTCGTCTATCCGAACGAACCGCTCGAACCCATCCAAGACGTCGAAGGCGCCATCCACAATGCGCTGCTAAACCCCATGGGCGACAAGGCGCCACTGCCAGAGTTGCTATTCGCAGGCATGAAGCTCACCATTGCCTTCGACGACATCTCGTTGCCATTGCCACCCATGCAGGCACCAGACATTCGTGGCCGGATCATCGAACAAGTTCTCGACCTGGCCGCCGCGGCCGGCGTCGACGACATTCACATAATCGCTGCTTTGGCGTTGCACCGGCGGATGACCGAAGCAGAACTCCGCCACGCCGTCGGCGACCGCGTCTACGACGCCTTCGCTCCCTATGGCCTGCTGTACAACTTCGACGCCGAAGACCCAGACGGTCTGATGATCCTCGACACGACCAAACACGGCGAAGAGGTACAGATCTCGACACGTGCCATCGAGAGCGACCTGGTCATCTACGTGAACATCAACCTGGTGTCACTCGATGGCGGCCACAAGAGCGTGGCCACTGGGCTGTCGGGTTACCAGGGCATTCGGCATCACCACAACGTCAAGACCATGCGCAACTCAAAGTCGTTCATGGACAACAAGAACTCCGAGCTGCACACTCGCAACTGGCGCCTTGGCCGAGTTATCCAGGAGCACCTCAACGTGTTCCAGATCGAGACCACCCTCAACACCGACACCTTCCCATCGCCATTCGAGTTCCTCCAGAAGCGCGAATGGGAAATGACGGTCAAAGACCGGGCCATGCTCATGGGCACCAAGGTCGGCCTCGACCACATGCCAAACTCGATGGCCCGCAAGATCCTCCACGGAATTCGATCCCCCTACGGCCTGACCTCAATCCAGGCCGGCGAAGTCGAACCTGTCCACGAAGTAACCATCGAAAACGTTTACAAACAGCAGCTCGTGCGGGTGGAAGGCCAAACCGACATCCTCACCATGGGCCTCCCTTATGTGGGCCCGTACAACGTCAACTCGGTGATGAACCCTGTGCTCGTGGCGTGTCTCGGGCTTGGCTACTTCTTCAACCTGTACAAAGGCAAGCCGCTCGTACGCAAGGACGGCGTGGTCATCATCAGCCACCCAACGCCTTGGGAGTTCCACCCCGTTCACCATCCGAGCTACATCGATTTCTTCGAAGAGGTGTTGGCCGATTCGACCGACCCTGAGGTCATCGAAGCCAAGTACGAGAAGCGCTACGCCGAAGACGAGTGGTACAAACATCTGTACCGCACCAGCTACGCGTACCACGGAGTTCACCCGTTCTACATGTGGTATTGGTGCGCCCACGCCATGCAGCACCTCAGTCAGGTCATCATCATTGGTGGCGACAACGCCGCGGTGAGACGACTTGGGTTCCGCCCTGCATCGACGATGAACGATGCTCTCGAAATGGCCTCGGACACCGTTGGCCGCCAGCCATCACTCACCCACGTTCACAACCCGCCCCTACTCATGGCCGACGTGGTCTGACGGAGCCTGACGTACCAATGGCCGACCTCAACCAGACCAAGGCGATTCGCCATCTGTGGCGAAGTGGCCGCAGGTTCTCGTCGTTGCCGCGCCAGGCCATGGCTAAATCTCAGTTTCCGATTCGGTCAGCGCCCACACCACGCGGCGTGGCGGCAGCACCATCAGACATCGGCGGCAACTACGACACCGAGTGGGCCCGCGAACCTGGGCCGCGGCTAGTACGTCGCGCTTTCCTAAACCTGGTCTGGCAACCGATCACCGACTTCTACGCCTCCACCGAGGTTCGCAACGCCGACCGACTGAAACCACTCGGCAAGGGCGGTGCAATCTTCGCGGCCAACCACAACAGCCATGCCGACACAGTGGTGTTGATGACAGCGCTACCAAAACCGTGGCGCAACAAACTCTTCATCGCTGGGGCCGCCGACTACTTCTTCACCACCAAAATCACGTCGAGGCTGTCGGCGTTGTTCGTGGGCGCGGTACCAATCGAACGCACCAGCGTGAGCCGCAAGACCATCGCTGAGCCCATCAAGCTACTAAAACGCGATTGGTCGATGGTTATCTACCCAGAGGGCGGTCGATCGGTCGACGGGTGGGGTAGCGACTTCAAACCTGGTGCTGCGTTCCTCGCCAAACAATCGGGCGCTCCTGTTGTTCCGGTGCACATCGATGGCACCGGCTCGCTCATGCCCAAAGCTCAGAACTGGCCAACGCGGGCCAAAGTCACCGTCAACTTCGGTACCCCGCTCGACTTCGGCGAAAACGACACCAACACCAGCTTTACCCAACGTATCGAAGCTGCCGTCGCGGCCTTGGCCGACGAGAACCAAACCGACTGGTTCGTCGCCCGCCGTCGCGCCCACGCCGGCATCACACCAAGCCTGCGAGGCCCCGACGCCGCTCCGTGGCGCCGCAAATGGGCCACCACCAACAATCGCAACAGCAGCAAACCCCAGTTCCGCCGCAAAACCTGGCCCTTCATCTAACCCCTGGGCCTCTCCCACGCACCCGCCCAACACCACCCCCGAACCAGTGTCGAGGATTGGGGTCACAGCAACGATCCTCGACACAGGTTGCAGAAACCCTCGAACCAGTGTCGAGGATTGGGGTCACAGCAACGATCCTTGGGGGTCCCCCTGTTGGGCGGACATTTCGGATAGGAGATGTTCATGTCAACAGA